>NZ_CAUDZA010000001.1:0-300770 GCF_958453765.1 Phascolarctobacterium succinatutens
ACTAGGTCCACCCACACTCATGTAACAGCCCAACCCCAAAATTTGGACCAATGCCAACAAAAAAGCCCAAGAGCCATGCTCTTAGACCTGAGATTTAAATGGTGCGGTAGAGAGGATTTGAACCTCCACGGGGTCTCCCCCACTAGCTCCTGAGGCTAGCGCGTCTGCCGTTCCGCCACTACCGCATACTGTATTCAGTTCGTTGCCGTCATAAGCAACATAGATATAATACCACAAACGGCATGTCATGTCAACACTATTTTTAATTTTTTTCTGCAAAAATTTAAATTAAATCCGAAGACAGCATTTGAATGTAAGAGGCATTCCTTTGAACCATACCATTTAGCGCCAGCAGCAGACTTTATTCGCCGAATAAATGCTTTATACTTAAGCAAACCTAACAAAGCTGACTTCTGCATATTGCAGCTACATTCTTACAATATCGTAAAATCACAAAACAAGAAAAGACTCATGCGTTAACACAAGTCCTCATTAATTCAATGTTGGTGCGGTCGGTGGGATTTGAACCCACACGGGATTTCTCCCACCACCCCCTCAAAGTGGCGTGTCTGCCGTTCCACCACGACCGCGTCTTTGGGATAAAGTTCATAAATAAAAATGGTGCGGTAGAGAGGATTTGAACCTCCACGGGGTCTCCCCCACTAGCTCCTGAGGCTAGCGCGTCTGCCGTTCCGCCACTACCGCATGCTTTATTCACTTCGTTGCTGTCATAAGCAACATAGATATAATAGCATACTCTGACGCGTTCGTCAAGTAACCTTGCGAAAAAATTTATAAAATCTTCTTTTGCTATTATTTGATCTTATCCTTATAAAGCAGATAATATTTATCCCTATCCTGCATAACCTTAGCTACATATTCACGGGTATCAGGGTAAGGAATAGATTTTATATCATTGAAATTATAGTCCCAGCCGTTTTCCTGCATCCATTCATGCGTCTGTCCGCGCCCCGCATTGTAGGCCACCATCAGCAGTACCAGGTTATGCTGAAATTCGTGCTCCAGCTCGCCTACATACCAGCAGCCCATGCGGATATTTTTTCTAGTCTGGTACAAATCACTGTCCTGATAATTCTCCAGGCCCATCTGCTCGGCAATCCAACGACCT
The DNA here is from genome assembly GCF_958453765.1 of Phascolarctobacterium succinatutens. Classification (GTDB taxonomy): domain Bacteria; phylum Bacillota; class Negativicutes; order Acidaminococcales; family Acidaminococcaceae; genus Phascolarctobacterium_A; species Phascolarctobacterium_A succinatutens_B. Next base: position 1,130 of record NZ_CAUDZA010000001.1, read on the forward strand.
GTTTCCGGCATAATCTGCATCAGGCCTACTGCTCCGACTTTGGAAACAGCATCATGCTTGAAGTTGCTTTCATTTTTGATAATGGCAGCAACCAGAAAAGGATCTACATTATTTTTCTTACTGTAGGTCACAATATCCTGCTGATAATCCCACATATAAACGAAGCGCATCTGTACAGTATCGCTGCTCCAGATTTTCCAGCCGCCGAAGCCTATGACAAGCAACACGCCAAGAAGCAGCAGCCAGCTGTACAACCTTCCGTGTGTCTTAGTCCGTTTGCTGCGGACTTTGCGCTTACTCTTCACCGACGCCACCCAAAAGCAGCTCCAGCTGCGAACGCACAGCCTGCATGGTTTCCGCCTGACTGCCACTGTTGTCCAATACTACATCGGCATATTTTTTCTTTTCTGCCAAGGACATCTGCGCTTCAATGCGCGCATTCACCTCATCTGCTGTCATACCGCTGCGCAGCATTGCTCTTTCAACCTGCTGCTGACGGCTGACGGATACCAGCCATACGCTGTCCACATTCTTATGCCAGCCGCATTCAATCAGCAGAGGCACATCCAGCACCGCTGCCTTATGTCCCTGTTTGCTGCTTGCAGCCAAAAAGCTTTCTGCCTGCTGCCAGACTATTTTATGGATAATCGCCTCCACTGCCTTCAGCGCTTCTTTGTCATGAAAAATGCGCTCGGCAACCTTGGCTCTGTCAAGTGTTCCTTCCTCGCTCAGATATTCCTTGCCCAATACGGCAATCACCTGCGCCAGTCCTTCGCTGCCTGCAGCTACTGCCAGACGTGCTTCGGCATCCGCATCAAAAACAGGCAGGCCTAAGCTGCGCAGCTCTGCCGAAACTGTACTTTTACCGGAAGCAATGCCTCCCGTCAAACCTATTGTTATCATTATTCTCCACTCCTACTTTTGGCAATGCTCACAATAAACCGTGCCTCTGCCGCCTACCTTGGTTGTCTGCAGCAGCGTACCGCATTTTTTACATGGCTTGCCGCCTCGGCCGTATACCAGCAGATGATTCTGGTTATCGCCCTTATTTCCTTCGCCGTCCTTATAATCACGGAAGGTTGTACCGCGATTTTTGATGCCCTGCGCGATTACCGCATTGACTGCCTCACACAAGCTGCCTACCTCAGCAGCACTCAGGCTGCAGGCTTTGCGCATAGGCAGAATTCCGGACAGAGCCAGACATTCATCGGCATAGATATTGCCAAGGCCGGCAATAATCTGCTGGTCCAGAATAAAGCTTTTGATAGCCTTCTTGCTTTTTTGCGCCAACGGCAGCAGATACTCGGCAGTAAAGCCCTCGCTCAGCGGCTCCGGTCCCAGCGTTTCAAAGCCTTCAATATATGTATCATTATCAGTTACCAGATACAGCGTACCGAAAGTACGGATATCCGTAAACCACATCGTCACGTCATCAGAAAGCGTGAACTTGATTTTAGCATAAGCCGGTGCAGGTGCGTCTGACGGCTGCGCCAACAGCGCGCCTGTCATGCGCAGATGCACTATCAGCTGCTGCTTCGGTGCTGTATGCAGCACAAGATATTTACCGCGTCGGCCCACGCTGCTGATAGTTTTGCCCACCAGTCCTTTGATAAAGGCATCAGGCTGAGGATATTTTATCAATCGCTCCAAATATATTTCTACTGCTAAAATTTTCTTTCCTTCTATATGAGGCGCAAGTGTTTTGCGCACCTGCTCCACCTCAGGCATTTCCGGCACAGGTCTTCCCCTCTTTCCATAAAGTATCCGTTATTTTGTTTCCGCCCAGTCACGACCGCAATTAACGTCGGCCAGCAGCGGAATATCCAGTGACGCAGCACCTTCCATGGCTGTTCGCACCAGCTGCGCTGCCTGCTCCTTCTCATCCTCAGTAACTTCCAGCACCAGCTCATCGTGTACCTGCAGCAGGATTCTGCTCTTGCACTGCGCCTTATCCAGCTCGCGCTGCACGGCAATCATAGCCTTCTTCATAATATCTGCGGCAGTTCCCTGAATCGGGGTGTTGATAGCGGTACGCTCCGCAAAGCTGCGCAGATTAAAATTACTGCTGCGGATTTCCGGCAGATAACGTCTGCGTCCCATCAGCGTGCTGACATAGCCTTGCTCACGTGCCTTGGCTACAATATCTTCCATATATTTTTTTACACCGGTATAGCGTTCAAAGTAGCTGTCAATATAGCCTGCTGCCTCCTTGCGGCCGACATCAAGCTGTTTGGCCAGACCAAAATCGCTGATACCGTAAACAATGCCGAAGTTAACAGCCTTCGCACGGCTGCGCATTTGGGGCGTTACTTCTTCAAGCGGCACATCGAAAACCTCGGCAGCTGTACGCGCATGGATATCCTGACCATGACGGAAGGCCTCCAAAAGCAGCTCATCCTGCGCAATGCAGGCCAGAATACGCAGCTCAACCTGCGAATAATCACAGCTCATCAGCAGATCATAGCCTGCTCCCGGAACAAAAATACGGCGAATCTGTCTCCCCTCCTCCGTGCGTGCAGGAATGTTCTGCAGGTTAGGATCAGTGCTGGACAAGCGTCCTGTTACCGTCACCGTCTGCTGGAAGTGCGTATGAATGCGTCCCGTTTTAGGATTAATCAACGGCTGCAGGCCTTCCAGATAGGTAGATTGCAGCTTCGCCAGCTTGCGATGCTCCAGAATGGTAGCAATCAGCGGATGCTTGCCCTCCAGTGCTTCCAATACCTTGGCATCGGTAGAATAGCCTGTTTTCGTCTTTTTGATTACCGGCAGCTGCAAGCGTTCAAATAAAATCACGCCCAGCTGCTTGGGAGATTTCAGGTTAAATTCTTCGCCCGCCTGCTCCTGTGCCAATGCCTCCAGCTTGGCAATACGGTGCCCCATATCTTCGTTCAGCTGCAGCAAAAGCTCCTTGTCCGGAGTAATACCGGCAAACTCCATCTGCGCCAGCACCGGTGCCAACGGCAGCTCAAATTCTTCGTACAGCTTGAGCTGCTGCTGCTCAGCCAACAGTCCGCGCAGCTTAGATGCGAGCTGCTGCAGATTTTCGCAAGGCGTTGCCAGTACTCCCGGCAGATTGCGGCGGCTCAAATCCTCCAGGCTGTAAGAGCTGTGGCCGGGGTCGGCAACATAGCCTGCCAGGGCAACATCATCAACTATTCCCTGTACCTTCACCTTGCGGCACAGGCAGCATTTATAAAGCTCCTTGCTGTCTATCGTTATCTTTTTGCTGTCCGCGTCTGCCAGCCAAGCGTCGAATTTATCCCAACAGCCGCTTTGCGCTCCCAGCACATAAATTTTATCATCAGCCAAAATTTCGGCACTGCTGAAATACAGCTCAGGCAGCTGTCCTGCTACCTGAGCATGCACAGCAACAGGCTGCTTTGCTTTAGCCAATGCACCAAAAAGCTCCTCTGCCAGCTGCGGCGTATTTACAGCAATCTGCGGCAGGCCTTCCTGCTCAACAGCTTCTCCGAAAAGGTCAAAGCTGTCCTGCGCACCGCCAAGTACCGCGGCAAAGCGCTCGTACATATTGCGGAACTCCAAATCCTGCAGCAGGGTGCGTGCCTCCTCCTTCATCGGCTGCAGCTCGTAGTTCTGCACAGCGGTATCAACCGGTGCTTGCGTGCAGATTGTTGCCAGCTGCTTCGACAGCAGTGCAGATTCCTTATTGTCCGTCAGCTTCGTCTTTAACGATTTGCCGGAAACCTTCTCGATATTCTCCAGCACCGTTTCAACATTACCGTATTCCTTAATCAGCTTCATAGCTGTTTTAGGACCTACGCCGGGCACGCCGGGAATATTATCCGAGGTATCACCCATCAGGCCTTTCAACTCGATAAGCTGCTTAGGCTGCAGGCCCTCATAATTGGCAGCAAATTCCGCCTCATCAAAAACTTGAATATCGCTGATGCCGCGCTTGGTGTAAAAAACCTTGGTACGCTTATCAATAAGCTGCAGCTCATCACGGTCACCGGTAACAATGATAACCTCAACCTCCGGCGGTGCCTGCACAGCAAAGGTACCGATAATATCATCGGCCTCATAATCATCCAGCTCCAACGTGCGGATTCCCATGCATTCCAAAACCTTCATCGCCAAAGGAAACTGCTCGCTCAGCTCGCTCGGAGTAGGCTTACGCTGCGCCTTATACTCCGCATACAGCTTGCTGCGGAAGGTTTTGCGCGATTTATCAAAGGCAACCGCCATATAACGCGGCTTCACCTCATCCAAAAGCTTCAGCAGCATGTTGCACAGTCCGTACACTGCTCCCGTATGGATACCATGACGCGTAGTCAGCGGCGGCAAAGCAAAAAACGCTCTATGTATTAAGCTGCTGCCATCTATTACTAAAAATTTATCTGCCATAACTGCTCCTCCTCTATGCCGCTCACATAGAATAAACATTAATGTAATTATTATATCATAGCGAGGCAAGAAAATATGTAACTAAAATGTAAGAAAGGGCAAACTTCGGCTTATGCTGCCGCATTGATATCCATGCAATACAAAAGCGCAGAACTGTCCGCATGCCGTGTTCTGCGCTGAGCTACTGCTTAAAAATATATTTTTTCTGCCGGATAATAGTCATGCAGTATTTTCCTTAAAAGCGAAAAATCATCCGACTTAAACATCACCAGAGAATACTTGGTTTTAATATAATCTATAAAATCCTGTAAATTGTCACATTTAATATAATGCTCTTGGGAATCATCCCTGATATATTTGCCGATTACATCATTTATAAGCTTAATCGTTTCCGGAGCAACGTCTGCCTCCGGCACGAGATATGATTGCGAAATAATATTATTGAAGCTGTAGGCCATAGGTTTATGCCAACGGCTTTGCGACAGCATAAACAGACGGGCAAAGGCGATAAGATTACGCAAGCTTTGGTTGGCACGATGTACATTGCCTTCCTGTTTACCTTCCTGTTCAAATGCAGTCAGCTTCGGCGGAACTGCCATATCCCAGCATTGGAGCAGCTTGAGTCCTCTTTTTTCCGGAAAAACCGGATAATAGACAACTCTTTTTTCCAAATCGCACACTTTGAGCATAATAATATCATCCTTCAAAAAGCGATCGCTGCCATCAGCATTATAAACAAAACTCCATGGCGGCAGTTCCTCATAAGATTCTACCTGAACGCGATGTTTATTATTCATTCCTATAGCTGCTGACAAATTCTCGCAAAACTCTTTTTGAAAAGCAATGATTTCCTTAGTGCTTGCTTCTCTGCACTTATACATTGCATCATCCCTTCCTTAATCAAATTAATTGTTTACCTGACTTCTCCCATGCCCTTCAAGGCTGTTCTCCTTTCCCAGATTATAGAAACACTATATTTTTGCTTACCCGTCTATCATAATTAAAAAATTCTCTATATTTAGATTCTTTTCTTTATTCGTAAAATTCATCGCTATTTTTTACGGCTATTTGATGAGCTTCACGAATCACAAATAGCCGTAGTAAAGATTCCGTTCCCAGAGCTGTTTTATTAACTAGTTTTTATATGCATAATTATACTATACCGCATTATTTTTGTCTAGTATTTTTTAAAAATTAATCCGAGTTTTATTTTACCTCTAATTATCTTTTATATCAGTACTAGATTTATTCTTATTAAAACTGTTTATCGATTCTTTGCTTCTTTATCGGAGCGCTCATTTATTCCGGCACAAAGCAAAGTCAAACCACCCAAGGTCCAAAACAATAATCCCATCTGAGTATTAAAATAAACATGGTCCGTCAACCCGCCAATAATAATGCCTACTGTTGCCAGCACATAACCGCGTCCCATAGCCTTCAGCCACAAGCTGCGTCCATGATATGCCAGCTTCCAGCCTGCAGGCAGAAAAATGCCGAACCAGATAACAAGAAAGGCCAGCAAACCATGCGCTCCAAGCTCCGCCCAGATATTCAAGAAGATATTGTGACAGTGGTACATGATAACGTTCTTGTCCGCCAAATAGAAATTATACGTCGGATATACAAAACGATAGCCATACCAGCCTACACCAAACGGGAATTCCTCAATAATCCACTTGGTGCTCTTCAAATAAGCCATGCGCAAAGCAATAGAGGTGTCACCACCATAGCCACCGCGAATAGATTCCAGACGCTGCAGCACTGCCTGCCCGCCAAGCGCCAGAGCCGCCGCACCGCCGCCAAGGACAGGAATAAAAGCCTTACGGCAGAACAGCACGCAGAACGCCAGCAGCATCACAGCGCAGGCTACCCAGTTACCGCGTGAATATGTATAAAGCAGGCAGACTGCTGCCAAAAGTCCCGTAACAAGAAACGCCAGACGCCATTTTTTATACGCCTTCGTCTGATTGAAAAAGGCTGTACTGTAAGCAACAACCAGCACAAGATAGCCTGCCAGGATATTGGGGTTAACCAGCGTAGAGAAAACGCGCACCTTCAAATCAGGGAACTGCGCCGGGTCCACCCAGATGCCCTCAGCCGTAACGCCGAAAATCTTCTGCGCAATACCGATTGCACTCACCAGCAGCGATACGCCTAAAAAGGCACCGATAAGCTGCAGCGGGCGCGGCAGTATGCCGAAGCGCTGCCACTCAAGCGCAAATTTTTGCTTAGCGTCAGCATTTTTCCAAGCCTCACTTTGCGTCAGCGGCTCAGCCTCACAGGCAGTCAGACTTGCCCTGTCCTGCTCACTGCTGCGGCCGTAACGCAGCAGCACAAAAAACAGCGCCGCATACTGGCCTACAACATACACCAAATTCCAGAAGGACAAAAATCTGTCCAAGGAAAAATATACCGAAACAACCGCAATCAGCAAAAGAAGATAAAACGCTCCCTGCTGCCACGGCTTCAGCACATTCTCCTGCTGCGGGCGCCCCTTAACATGCGACACAATCACTGCACCGATAAAGGTCATCGCCACACAGAAGGAGGTGAACTCCTGCTCCAGAGGAATAACCGCCACAGTAAACAGCAGCATATACCATATTTTATTTTCGAGATAATTTGCCAGTTTTGTCATGATACACCCTAACAAAAAATTCTATTTTCTAAACGAGCAATTAATATATCGCAGCGCAACATTTAATTGCGACGCAGATACGCCCCCTTCCGCCTCGCTTCGCTCGGCACCTTCCCCGAGGGGCAGGCAAGAAGGTTAGCAAACAGCCTTAGCGAGCAATTAATATATCGTGTAAGGAATAGCAATTTTAGCAAATGAGTGTCCGGAACCATAGAAGCAAGGGTACGTAACTTTCTCTTACCGTCTGACAAATTTTACCGAAGCTTCGTCCTGGTTCCACACGAAATTTGCGTTGTGCCCTAAGGCACGGGAAAATTGCTTCTGACTGAAACGATATTTAATTGCGATGCAGATACTCGTTACCGAAGTCAATAAACCTCAATATCGCCTTCAGTTCATCCCACGCTTATATGCCAGCAGCATCTTCTTAAACTCGCCCACCAGATACAGGCTGCCGCAAACGCACACAACACCGTCAGTGCCTGCTCCGCTGATAGCAGCATCATACGCCGTAGCAAGATCAGCCTCCGCCACAGCATTGCTACCCACCAGCTTCGCCAAATCCGCAGCCTCCGCAGCACGCGCACCCTCATCGGCACGCACGGTGTAAACAACATCATCCTGCTTAATCAGTGTTTTGATAACACCGCTCATATCCTTGTCACCCATCATGCCAAAGACAAACTGCACCTGCTTGCCGGGATAGTATTTATCCAAAGCATTACGCAGAGCCTTGGCACCGTCAGGATTGTGCGCACCGTCCAGAATAATATCCGGATTCTTATGAATACGCTCCAAACGTCCCGGCCAAACGGTATTCGCTACACCCACATGCAGCGCCAGCTCGTTAATGCGGTCATCCTGCTTGCTCACCAGCTTGGCAGCAACAATCGCTACGCTGGTATTCTTAATCTGATGCTCGCCCGGCAGCTTGATTTCGTAATCGGAATGATAAAAATCACCTGCATGCAGCGTAAAGGTCTGGCCCTCCATCGAGCTTTTTACCTCCGTGCCGTGAAAAGCCTTGCCGTAAAGATAAACAGGCGCTTCCTTAAACATAGCCAGGCTTACAATAGGACCAAGAGCTTCATTGCCTTCGGCAGCGGTAACCAGAGGCACCTTCTCCTTGATAATGCCTGCCTTCTGCATAGCAATGCGCTCCAAAGTTTTGCCGCAGCGGTCTGTATGGTCCAGCGCAACATTGGTAATAACGCTAACTACAGGCGTAATCACGTTGGTGGAATCCCACAGGCCGCCCATGCCTACCTCAATAACAGCATAATCCACCTTCTGCAGATAAAAATATAAAAATGCTGCCGCCGTCAGAATCTCAAACTGCGTCGGCTGCTCGCACACGCCCTTTTTGACAACGCTATCGGCAGCAACCTTTACCGCAGTAATCGCCGTAGCAAAATCCTCGTCGCTGATATCCTTGCCGTTGAGGTTGATGCGTTCGTTGTACTTCACCAGATGTGGGGAAGTGAACTTGCCCACCTTCAGGTTTGCTGCCAGCAGAATATTCGTAATCATGCTGGTAACAGAGCCTTTACCGTTAGTACCGGTTACATGCACTGTTTTAATCTTTTGCTCCGGGTTTCCCAACTCCCGCAAAAGTCCTTCAATACGCTCCATACCGAGCTTAATGCCAAATTTGCCCAGGCTGTCTAAATATGCCAGGCTTTCTGTATAATTCATTGTGCTTACGCCTCCATCAATAATTAACTAACAGTTTATTATAACATAGTTTCGCGCGCCGCGTCTTGCGAAAAAGCACAAAAATAGCCACTGCGTCACAAGAACGAGCGACTATTTTGTTAAGCGAAATACTTACATATTATATATAATAGCTTTCAGCTGCCAAAGCAGTCCTACTGCTGCAAGGGATCCTCGCCATATTGGTTCGGTCCTTCTGTTCCTTTGAAAAATAAAAGATAAAGGCAGAAGAAAAGATTAACCAGCGGCACAATCAAAAGCAGCATCCACCAGCCACATTTATCCAAATCATGCAAGCGGCGCACGCCCATCATAATATTAGCTGCCAACTGGAAGATTCCTAGCACAAAGGCAATAATCGAAAAGAGAAGATCAAGAGCGCCGAAAGTATCGGCTGCAAAGGTCAAAATCCCCTGCACCACACAAAGCACCACTGACAGGAAAAAGCTTCTGTAAATATATGACTTGCGGTTCAAGCGTCCTTCAGACGTAAAGAACAGTTCCTTGAAAACCGCTTCCTTATCCGCACTGCTGTCCTTAAACAGCAGATTCAGGCCCTCGCCAAGATTCAAAAACTTCTTACCTGCTCCCGGCGGTGTATTATAAGCGGCAGAACCGTTATCATCCTTGCTGCCAAAACGTTCCTCCGCAAACTTTTGCTGATTATCGGCAGTAAAATTATTATAGGAATTTTCCTGACTATCGGTATTATGATTTACCTGCGCAGCATCAGCCTTAGCTCCCGACTCAAAATTATCGTGGCTGTCGCCAATGCTTTTTTTATAGCTTGTATCGGCACCGGAAGCAGAACCGGCTGCACCAACAGCTCCGGCAGCCGCGGCAATTCCGCCTGCTCCCTCCTGCGGCTTTTGCTCCTGCTCCAGCTTTTGTCCGCAATTCTCGCAAAATTTGGCACCTGGTTTAATTTCACTTCCGCAATTAGTACAGAATTTAGCCATTTTCATCGCCCCCTTTTTCTTTTATTGTAACCCAAGAAGCACTGCAATTCAAGAGAGTAAAAAGCTTACAGTGCCAAACCTTCACAGCTTGTTCGTTGTACACTTTCCTTTATATATGTTAAAATATTTTTATGGTGCTTCCATAACGGTAGGCGGTTGCCCTCTGACGTGATAAATTCAGTTTCACTGAAAATCCCGCAAGAGGGAGGTGTTACTGATGGATATACTCGAAGTTATTGCTTTGCTGAGCTTATGCATTGCTTGCATTAAATTAGGTATGGAAATCAACAAGAACGCAAAAAAATAACCGCCCAGCCTCGCAAACTGACGGTTATTTTTCATAACTAAAAGTTTTTAAGGGCAACCGTCTATCGGAAGCACCTTTTCTATATTTATAATAGCACAGATACAAGCTTTTGGCAAGTTTAGGCAGGCCTACCTGCCAAAGCTGCGCAAATACTCCTTCAACAAAAAGGTGCAGAAATAAGGAAACGTATAGACATTATTATTGTAGCCTATATTACCACCTACAACCTTAATCCCGAATCTTATATCAGGATACTTATCGCTATTAATCAAGGTATTCAAGGAGCGGGCCATGTTATTAGTCGCTTTAACCTCAACCGGCACAAGATTGTCAGCAGTACGCATAAAGAAGTCTTCTTCCAGCGTAGAATCATCCTTTTTATAATAATACAAACCACAGCCGGCTTTTTTCAACGCCTCTGCTGCAATATTTTCGTACAACGCCCCCTTATAGACACCTAAATTTTTATAGGCACGCAAATCCTCCTGCGCCTCATCGTCAAGCATGGCCACCAACAGACCGGTATCAGCCATATACAGCTTATATTTCGTCTCATCATAATTGCCCTTAAGCGGCAGCTCAGGAAAAGACAGACAGTAGCAAGCATTAATAATCCCTGCATCACACAGCCATTCTATGCAACCGCGATAATCCTTAAAGCGTGCCCCCCTAGCTACCTTCGTTATCTGAAACTTTTTATTATCCTTCGCCAGCTGTACAGGTATATGCTTGAATACATTCAGAATACGTGTCTGGTCCATGCCATCTGCATACTTACGTATATCCTCTTCATAATCCGCCAACAGCTGCCTTTGTGTTTCCAGAGAACCTGCAAAGGTTCCCTTCTCTATGTATTCGCGCACCACAGCAGGCATGCCGCCTAAAATGCAGTACTCGGTAAATAATTGCATGAACACCTGCATTTCAACCTCACTGAAAGGCTTAAGCGTGCGCATATGCTCTAAGAAACTGTCGCGCACCGATTTTTGATGTCCCTTGGCCCACAAAAATTCCTCAAAATCCAGGGAATACATTTCGTAATCTGTTTTATAGCCTACACTGTTGCTTTCAATCCTTTTGTAATTGATACCAAGCATGGAACCACTGCAGATAACATCAAAACGTCCATCAAGCTTAAAAAATTTTAACGCTGTAGCAATTTCAGGAAAATCCTGTAATTCATCAAAGAAGATTATTGTTTTCTGCGGCTCGAATATTTTACTTGTATCCAGCAAGGAAATATTTTTTATAATCGCATCTGTATTATAACCATCAGCAGTAATCATCTTGTACTTGGGTTCTTCAACAAAATTTATGTAAATAACATGCTCGTAATTTGCTTCAGCAAAACGTCTGACAGATTCAGTTTTGCCTACCTGGCGAGGACCTTTAACAATCAGCGGCTTATGCTCTTTTTCCTGCTTCCACTGCATCAGATAGGTATCTATTTTTCTCTCCAGATAAGTCATGCCTTCACCCTCCTTTTGTGCTCTTTTTCTATTATACAACGTATGCAATACTCCTTCAACAAAAAAATGAGTCTATTTTTAGGGGTTCATTACAATTTCATGAGGATATTTTTGGGTATTGACAACAATTTCATGAGCCTATTTTGAAGTGTCGACTACAATTTCATGAGAATATTTTAAAATTCGCCAGCTCAATACCGTACACATGCAAAAAACCGTACAGCCCCAAAGCCGCATATGGCAAGGGATTGTACGGTTTGTACGCTTTTGTACGGTTTTTAGGGAGTGCTGTCTGCAGGGCAAAAAGCGTACACCACTAAACCTTCACAGCTTGTTCGTTTTACGCTCTCCATTCTTGTGGTAGAATATTCTTATGGTGCTTCCATAACGGTAGGCGGTTAACCCTCTGACGTGATAAATTCAGTTTCACTGAAAATCCCACAAGAGGGAGGTGTTGCTGATGGATATACTCGAAGTTATTGCTTTGCTGAGCTTATGCATAGCCTGCATTAAACTAGGTATGGAAATCAACAAAAACGCAAAAAAATAACCGCCCTGTCCTGAGAAAACAAGCGGTTACTTTTTGTAGATAAAACTTTTCAATGGTTAACCGTCTATCGTCGGCACCTTTTCTACACTTATAATAACACAGATAAGCGCTTTTGACAAGCTAACCTAGCTTATTTCACAAATTCCGCACGGCTTTCGCCGTGCTTTTTTATTGTTCGCTTACCGCTTTTTACCAAAGTCTTTAATTTCTCTCCGGATGATAACCGGGCAATGCCGATGTTTTCAGCCCTAAACCATACTTGCGCAGCGGTTCAATGTTGCTTGCCACAGCACGCTTATAGGTTTCATTTCTCGCACTGTCATTGGCCATATCCAGCCAGCCCGCGTCAACATTATGGCCATAACGCTCCAGAGCAGTTATGCGGTGCTGAATTTCATCACCCAGCTCCTCATAACGGCACATATCAGGCTCTACCCAGCCAATGCCAGTCTCCTTGGCATGAGTACGCCATTTATCCATATTTTCATATTCCGCTATGAGGCGCGCGTTCGTCATCACATAAATGTTGGTACGGTTATCAAACCAACCCGGGCGCTCCTCAAACGCATCAGGAGGCAGCGGGTCCAGCTCGCCATAAAAAGCAGTCGGCACGGAACCATCAACCTTAGTTCTGGTAATTTTAACGCCCTGCTTTGCCGCAGCTGCATCTGCACGCTCTTCTTTAGTCATGCCTTGTTCGCTCTTCTTTTTAGCAGCACTGCTATCCGTCTTCTTACTACCGGAATGCATTGCACTGTCCACAGCCTTATTGGCAATCTTGTTGGCAATATTACCCAAGTTAAAACCAGCCTCTGCCTGCAGCGTAAAGCTCAGCAGCATTGCTACACTCGCACCTAAAGCTAATACCTTTTTCATGTTCACGCCTCCCTATATTTATTAACTTTATTATAACACACCCTTTCTGCAAAAAAAGAGAGCTACCGCAAATTTTACGGTAGCTCTCCTAAACTGTCTAAAATGTAACAAAAATCACTTCAGTCAGTCTTATAGAGTCTTCAGGTATTCCAGGCGCTCGTTAATCGCAGCCTTTTTACCATTCAGCTCTTCAGCCTTAGCCTTCTCTTTTTCGATAACAGCCTCGGGTGCTTTAGCCAGGAAGCCGGCGTTGCCCAGCTTGCCTTCAACACGGCTCAGCTCCTTGTCGATAGCAGCCAGCTCCTTGTTTAGGCGGGCATTTTCCTTCTCGACATCAATCAGGCCTGCCAGCGGCAGATAAACCTCAATGCCTGCTACAACTGCAGCCATAGCATTTTCCGGTTTAGCAGCATTGTCAGCCAGCACAGTCAGCTCGCTGATAGCGCCCATCAGATGGATGTAGTCAGCGTTAGCCTCAATGCCGTCCTTCAGGTCGGCAGCAGCCAGCATGGTTGCCGGAACCTTCTTTCCGGGCGGTACGTTAACCTCTGCACGCATGTTACGGATAGCCTTGATGCTTTCCATAATAGCGCCCATCAGACGTTCAGCCTCGTCGTCCATCAGAGCCTCGTCAGCCTCAGGCCACTTGGAAATCATAATGCTTTCTGCTTCATGCGGCAGGCATTGGTAAATTTCCTCGGTGATGAACGGCATGTACGGATGCAGCAGCTGCATAGCGCTGGTCAGTACGGTTGCCAGAACATGCTGTGCGGTTGCACGCTCTTCAGCGTTTTCTTTATTATACAGACGCGGTTTAGCCAGCTCGATATACCAGTCGCAGACCTCGCCCCAGATGAAGTCGTAAATCATGCGGCCAGCTTCGCCCAGCTCGAACTTCTCCAGCATTTCGGTAACGCTCTTAGCGGTGTACTGCAGACGGGACAGAATCCATTTATCAGCCAAGGTATACGGAGCCAGCTTAGCGTTGGCATCGTAACCTTCCATGTTCATCAGAGCGAAACGGGAAGCGTTCCAGATTTTGTTGGCAAAGTTACGGGTTGCCTCAACGCGCTCCCAGTAGAAGCGCATATCGTTGCCCGGGGTGTTGCCGGTAATCAGCATGAAGCGCAATGTATCGGCGCCGTATTGATCAATAACCTCCAGCGGGTCGATGCCGTTGCCCAAGGATTTGGACATCTTACGGCCTTGGCTGTCGCGAACCAGACCATGGATGAATACCTTGTCGAACGGAATCTCATGCATGAATTCCATACCCATAATCAGCATACGTGCAACCCAGAAGAAGATGATATCGTAACCGGTTACGAGCACGCTTGTCGGATAGAATTGCTTCAGCAGCGGAGTTTTATCCGGCCAGCCCATGGTAGAGAACGGCCACAGAGCGGAGCTGAACCAGGTGTCCAGTGCGTCCTCGTCCTGATGGATATGTGCGCTGCCGCATTTCGGGCAGACAGTCAAATCGGTGCGGCTGGCGCTCATTTCGCCGCAGTCATCGCAGTACCATACAGGAATGCGGTGGCCCCACCAGATCTGACGGGAAATACACCAGTCGCGGATGTTATCCATCCAGCCGGTATAGGTTTTGGTGAAGCGTTCCGGTACGAACTGAGTACGGCCGTCTTCAACGCAGTCCACAGCAGCCTTAACCAAAGGCTCCATCTTAACGAACCATTGGGTGGAAACCTGGGATTCAACAGCATGGCCGCAGCGTTGGCAGTGGCCTACAGCATGGGAATGCTCTTCAACCTTAACCAGATAGCCGTCAGCCTTCAGGTCGGCAACGATAGCCTTACGGCATTCCTCACGGGTCATGCCTTCGTATTTGCCTGCTTCCTTAGTCATAATGCCATCCATGCCGATAACAACGATGCTCGGCAGGTTGTGGCGGATACCCATCTCATAGTCGTTAGGATCATGGGACGGAGTAATTTTTACAGCGCCGGTACCAAATTTGGTATCAACATAGCTGTCGGCGATAATAGGAATAATTCTGTCGGTAGTTGGCAAACGCAGGGTTTTGCCAACCAGGTCGCCATAACGCGGGTCCTCCGGATTAACTGCTACTGCAGTATCGCCGGGCAGAGTTTCCGGACGGGTGGTTGCAATCATCAGGCTGCGGCCTTCTTCTTCAACTACGGGGTAGTTGATGTACCAGAGATGGCCCGGGTCATCCTTATGCTCAACCTCGATATCGCTCAGTGCGGTGTTGCAGTTTACGCACCAGTTGGTGATACGGGTGCCTTTGTAAATCAGGCCCTTTTCAAACAGAGTGCAGAAAACCTCGCGAACAGCCTTGGAGCAGCCTTCATCCATAGTAAAGCGCTTACGCTCCCAGTCGCAGGAAACGCCCAGATGCTTCAGCTGGTTGATAATGCGGTCGCCATATTGCTCCTTCCATTTCCAAACGCGTTTCAGGAACTCTTCGCGGCCCAGGTCATAACGAGTCTTGCCTTCCTCTTTTTTGATAACCTCTTCAACCTTAATCTGGGTTGCCAGACCTGCATGGTCATAGCCGGGCATCCACAGAGTGTTGTGGCCCATCATGCGGTGCCAGCGGATCAGGATATCCTGCAGGGTATTATCCAGTGCATGGCCCATATGCAGCTGACCGGTGATATTCGGTGGGGGGATAACAATACTGAAGGCTTCCTTGCCCTCTTCTACTTCGGCATGAAAATAACGATGCTCTTCCCAGAATTTATACCATTTCTTCTCTACGGAAGCAGGATCATAAACCTTAGGGATATTATGCTCTTCACACATAAAAAAATTCCTCCTTAAAATAAACAAGCCCTGTCCTTTACGGACAGGGCGAATAATCGTGGTACCACCTATCTTCCTTATGCTTTTTGCACAAGGCACTCAATGCACGTAACGTGTGCGCACGTTTTTGCCTACTGCAATGTTCAGCAAAACAGCTCCCGAGCTACACTCACCTCACCGCCACACAGCTTGCACCAACCGCTGCTTCTCTTTAGTGGCTTTACGGAGATAAGCCTCTCGTTCCTTGCCTGTAGATATTTTGTTATACTCTATATCTTAGCAAGGAAGAGGTGGGATTGTCAAGATGATTTTAGTAAAACAGCTCAATCAAATCTTTTTTTCACAACATATGTAGTTTTGCCATCAGGAATATCCGGATTCTGTTCGAAAATAGAGCATCTTACAGACTTTAATTTATCGGTAGCGGCATCTATCGTCATATTGATGCTGTAAACCTCCTGCTGATAAACTTCCTTACCTTTGGAATTTTTAAACTTGATCTTATTGTTATGATTTGGACCAAGAGCAGACATATTGATATAGTGAATTTTTTCTTCCGGATTCTTTATCAGGGAGTTATTGGTGAATTTTCCCTTGGAATCCGGATGGAATTTAAGCGTCGAAGCAAAATCATCAATGTACTTAACTATTTCCGGTGTCATCTTCGGTGTTTTGGTCACATCCTTAATGTAATCTGGATATCTGTAATATTTTCCGTCCTGAGGTTTTACTACAATATTCTCCACCTTCTTCTCCGGCTCAGGCGCAGGCTTTTTGTCCTTGGCATCATCGCCGCAGCCCGCCGACAAAAACAGCGCTGCAATCAAGCCTGCCGTTGCCAGATACTTAAAATGCTTTTTCATAATCTACGCCCCCTTTTTTACATCTGCTTAAGCTTTTTGCTTTTCTCTACGCTTATTATATGCCAGGGAGCGAAAAAGCGCCCCACCCCAAAAGCAGTTTTAGGGTAGGACGCTTAAAATTTTTCGTTTTTTTAGCTAAAAAAGTTATTTTTCAGTGGAACTTGCTTCTTCAGGCAAAAGCTCAGGCAGTTTTGCCCTTCAGCTTGAGCACTGCTGCCAGCAGCAGGCTTACTACAAAGCAGGCGCTGAAAAAGTACAGGGTAAAGCTGTAGCTGTGTGTGCGCTCGTAAATTACGGATAAAAGCAGCGGTCCGGCAATACCTGCCAGACCCCACGCTGTTAAAATACGTCCGTGGATTGCGCTCAGCTGCTTCGTGCCAAACAAATCGCTCAGATATGCCGGCATGCAGGAGAAGCCGCCGCCGTAGCAGGTGATGATAATGAAAACCAGCAGTTGGAACATAAAGCTTTCATTTACGCCACCCAAAAGGTAGAAGGCCACAATCTCAATCACGAAAAATGCCAGATAGGTATTCGCACGGCCAATATAGTCGGAAATAGTGGACCACACAATACGGCCGCCGCCGTTCAGCAGGCCGATGATACCAACCATAGACGCCGCCGCAATCGGAGACATACCGATAACCTCCTGTGCCATGGGCGAAGCTACAGCCAAAAGACCGATACCGCAGGTGATGTTCGTAAAGAAAATCCACCACAAAGCATAGAACTGCCAGGTGTGCATAGCCTCCTTCACAGTGTACTGCACATGCTCAGGCATATTTGCCTTAAACTGTCCCTTGCCTGCTGCAGTTTCCTGCTTAGGCGGCTCCAGATAAAGCGCGGAAGCAGTCATAACTACTGCATAAATGCAGGCCAGAATCACAAAGTTTTCAATCAGGCCGTATTTAGCAATCAAAATCTGCATCAAAGGACCTGCAACGAGACTAGCAAAGCCAAAACCCATAATCGCCAGGCCGGTTGCGAGACCGCGATTATTGGGGAACCACTTCACCAGTGTAGACACCGGCGTAATATAGCCTGTTCCCAGACCGATACCGCCGATAACGCCGTAAAAAAGATATAACAGCATCAGGCTGTGCTGCGTCAGTGCATAGGCTGTACCCAGCAAGCCGCTTACGAAAAAGCACATGGATATCAGACCGCTGCGGCGCGGACCGTATTTTTCAACATACGTTCCCAAAAAGCCTGCGGAAGTACCCAGGAACAAAATCGCCAGTGAAAAGGTCCAGGTAACCTCCTTCAGCGAAAACCCCATAGCCTGCATAATAGGCTTAGTCAGTACACTCCATGCGTATACGCTGCCAATGCTGATGTGAATGCCGATGGCTGCCAGCACGATCAGCCATCTGTTTTTTGTCTGTTGCATTATGAATACCTCTCTTTACAAGTATTACCTAGTCACCCGGGTTTTCCTTTTGCTCCTTATAAAGAAAAAACGTCTGGGCGATTTTGCCCAGACGGTCGGCGCATACATTCATCTGCCTCCACGTGGTCAATTCCACTCATCCGTCAGGAAGCAGACTGCATTAGGTTATGACTCTATTATACACAAAATTACGCAATTGTCAACATATAGTGTTTTGTTAATATTTTAATACTATATAGTGTAGAGAATTTTCCCTTCCGCCTCACTTCGCTCGGCACCTTCCCCTATGGGGCACAACCCTCAGTCATCGCCTACGGCGATGCCAGCTCCCTTGCAGGGAGCATATAGAAAGTTAGAGTTTCAATATATCATTATATCTTCCCTGAAAGGGAAGGTGGCTGCGAGCTTTGCGAGCAGACGGAAGGGTTGCGATATTTAATTGCGACACATACGCCCCCCTTCCGCCTCACTTCGTTCGGCACCTTCCCTTATGGGGCAGGCAAGAAGGCTGAGCTAAAGCTCACACAAGCACAAAAAGAGCCGCGCGAACGCGCGGCCCTTTAATACTCATCAAGCTAAATTTATTTCTTACGAAGATTTACAGTTGTCGTATGCTTGCAATGCGGGCAGCAACCCTTACCGCCACCGGCATCACAACCAATGCAGCCACCGGTTTTATGTGCCTTGATGACCTGCTTGGATGCCAAATACACACAACCAACAATAATCAGACCAATAATCCAGGTTGCCATACGAAACACCTCTTTTATTTTGCATCAACGCTCATAACAGTCTCTTTATCATACTTTTTAGCGGGACGGAAGAGCAGATACAGGAACGCAATCAGGAAAACAACAGCTACAGCAGTACCGAAGCTGAATGCTTCACCGCCGACAAATACTCTGCCGAACTGGTAAACCATCAGGCACATGCTATAAGCATACAGGTTTTGGAAGAGGATAGTTGCCCAGGTCCACTTCTTGCTGTTCATCTCCTGGCTCATAGTGGAAATCGCTGCCAGGCAGGGAGAATCCAGCAGGTTGAACACCAGGAAGGAGAACGCTGCAACAGCACTCGGGAAGAACGCCATAACAGCAGTCCACAAATCAGGCTCATCCTCAGCTGCATCAGCCAGACCGGAAAGAATAGCCATCGTGCTGACGATAGATTCCTTAGCCACAAAGCCGGAGAAAGCAGCAGCCACAGCCTGCCAGCTGTCAAAGCCCAGAGGAGCGAAGATAGGAGCAAGACCGTTACCGATGTAGGCAACAAAGCTCTTTTCAGTATCAACCATAACAACAGAGCCTTCATCAATACCAAAGCTTGCCAGGAACCACATAACAACGCAGCACAGGAAGATAATAGTACCGGCTTTTTTCAGGAAGCCTGCAACACGCTCCCAGGTATGCAGCAGCACGTTCTTAGCAGCAGGCAGATGGTACGGCGGCAGCTCCATAACAAACGGAGCAGGATCGCCGGCAAACAGCTCAGTCTTTTTCAGAATGATGCAAGCAGTAATTACAGCGAAGAAGCCGACAAAGTACATAATCGGTGCCATGTACCAGTCACCGCCCATAATTGCGCCGGAAAGCAAAGCAATAACAGGCAGCTTAGCACCACAGGGGATAAAGGTAGTCGTCATGATAGTCAGACGACGGTCGGTTTCATTTTCAATAGTACGGGAAGCCATAATACCCGGTACACCGCAGCCTGCAGAAATCAGCAGAGGAATGAAGCTCTTGCCGCTCATGCCGAACTGACGGAAGAAACGGTCCATAATAAAGGCTACACGTGCCATATAACCGCAGTCCTCCAAAAAGCTCAGCAACAGGAAGACAATCGCCATCTGCGGAGCAAAACCAATCGGTGCACCAATGCCGCCGATAATACCGTCAACAACAAGAGATACCAGCCAATCCTCACATTCGGCAGCCTCCATGTGCTCCTGCACCCAAGGCTGAATCCATTCGCCGAACAGTGTATCATTGGTGAAATCGGTTACAACAGTACCTACGGTTTCTACAGCAATGTAGTAAACCAGGAACATGATAATTGCGAAAATCGGCAGAGCCAGGAAGCGGTTCGTTACAATGCTGTCGATTTTATCGGAAATAGTCAGACCGGTATGGCCTTTGACAACTGCATTGCTCATCAGCTCGCCAATGTAGTTATAACGCTCGTTGGTAATAATGCTTTCGGCATCATCATCCAGCGCTTCCTCGCAGGCTGCAACGATTTCTTCAATCTTAGCCTGCTCGCCTTCACTCAGGCCCAAAGCATCAGCAATCTTCTTATCACGCTCAAACAGCTTTACCAGCAGCCAGCGCTCGCTCATACCGTGCACCTTGTTGCCGGCTTCGCGGGCAATCGCAGTCAGAGCAGCCTCTACCTCGCTGCTAAAGCGCATATATTTTGGTGCAGCACCGCCGACAGCTTTAATTGCTTTTTCGGCAGCCTCACCGGTACCTTCACCCTGCAGTGCGGAGGTTTCCACAATCTCGCAGCCAAGCTCGGCAGCCAGCTTAGCAGTATTAATCTTATCGCCGTTCTTGCGCACAATATCAATCATATTCAACGCAATCGTTACCGGATAACCCATCTCCATAACCTGAGTAGTCAGGTACAGGTTACGTTCAATGTTGGAGCCATCAACCAGATTCAGTACACCGTCAACATCATTTTGCAGCAGATAGTTACGGGAAACAACCTCCTCCAAAGTGTACGGAGACAAGGAATAAATACCGGGCAGGTCGGTAATAATTACATCATCGTGACCTTTAAGGCTGCCTTCTTTTTTCTCTACAGTTACGCCAGGCCAGTTACCAACATATTGGTTAGAACCGGTCAAATCATTAAACATTGTTGTTTTGCCGCAGTTAGGGTTACCAATCAGGGCAATCTTGATCTGTTTCATCTTTTCCCTCCAAATTATTCTACAACGATGTGTTCAGCCTCGCCGTTACGCAGTGTCAGCTCATAACCACGCACAGTTACCTCCACCGGGTCACCCAGCGGTGCAACCTTACGTACGAATACGCTCACACCTTTAGTCACGCCCATATCCATAATACGTCTTTTTACCGCACCCTCGCCAACGAGCTTAGCAACGGTAACTGTTTCACCAACAGGAACTTCTTTTAATGTTTTCATAACATCCTCCACTTGCATCAGATAAATATTTTGGCTGCCATCTGCTTGCTCAGGGCAATGCGGGCATCCTTCACATTGACGATAAGATTACCGTCAATTTCAGAAATAACAGTTACAGCTGAGCCTTCTACAAAGCCCAGGTTAGCCAGAAAGCGTTTGATTTCATCCTTGCCGCGAACAGCGCTGATTTTGTTAGTCTCGCCGCGACGGGCCATTAATAAAGGCATCATAATTCCCTCCAAAGAATTTGTTAGCAGATACTAACTTGACACGATTTTTTTAGCAGTTAGGCATTCCTAACTACTATTGAAAGTTTACGTCAGCTATAAATTTTTGTCAAGCATTTTTTGTAAAATCCTACGCTAATTTACAAAATTGGTTAGCTTATGCTGTTATGTTTACAAAAAATATCGGCTGACTTTATAGTCAGCCGACGTAAACCAAATTAGCATATTAGCTATAGCTTTTTATTATATCTTTTTGTAGAGAATACGGATAGAATTCAGCACGCACAGCAAAGATACACCGGTATCCGCAAAGACTGCTGCCCACATAGAAGCATAGCCCATGAGACCTGCAATCATAATGATAACCTTAACAGTCAGAGCGAAAATTACGTTCTGCCAGGCAATCGCACCGGTTGCACGCGCAATAGCAATCGCCTGCGGAATAGCCTTCACTTCGGAATTCATGAAGACAACATCAGCAGCCTCAATCGCTGCATCTGCACCGCTGCCCATAGCAGCGCCGGCATCCGCACCGGCTAATACAGGCGCATCGTTAATGCCGTCACCAACGAACATAACCGGGCCGTACTTGTTGCGCAGCATATTCAGCTCGCTGAGCTTATCCTGCGGCAGCAGCTGAGCGCGTACCTCATCAATACCTGCTGCCTTAGCCACAGCCTGCGCTTCCTTCTGCGCATCGCCGGTGAGCATAGCGGTTACCAGGCCTTGTGCCTTCAAAGAAGCAATTGCTTCCTTGGCATCTTCCTTCAGAGTATCGTTAATCAGCAGCTGGCCCATGTATAAGCCATTGTCGGCAACAAGCACCTCGCTGCCGCTTTCGGTAGGAGTATAGCCGCCGTATTCAACGTTAAAGCGTTGCAGCAGCTTTGTATTGCCGCACAGGACTTTGCGTGCGCCAAAGTACGCAACCAGGCCTTCGCCGGCAATTTCTTCAAACTTATCGGGGCGTACCATCTCCAGCTTTTCAGCCTTGGCAGCCTCTACGATGCTTACGGCAATCGGGTGGGTAGAAACAAGCTCAGCACTTGCACACAGGCGCAGCAGCTCGTCAGCTTTCATGCCTTCGGCAGCATTAACCTTCTGCAGTACAAAGTTACCCTTGGTAACGGTACCGGTTTTATCCATAACTACGGCAGCAATGTTTTTCAAAGCCTCCATAGCAACGCCGCCCTTAAAGAGAATGCCGTACTTGGAGCCGGCGCCGATGCCGGAGAAGAAAGCCAGCGGCACGCTCAGCACCAATGCGCAGGGGCAGCTGATAACGAGGAAGGTCAGCGCAGTATAAATCCATTTATTCCAGTCGCCGGTAATCAGGGACGGAATCACGGCAGTCAGTACTGCGGCAGCAACAACAAACGGAGTATAGATACGTGCGAAACGGGTAATGAAGCGGTCGATGGTCGGCTTGCTGGCAGCAGCGTTCTCCACGCTGTCCAGAATGCGGGTAACCATGGACTCCTCCAGAACCTTTTCTACACGGATTTTCAGCATACCGGAGGTATTTACGCAACCGGAAACAACCTCATCGCCATATTTGCGTTTTACAGGCACAGGTTCACCGGTTACCGGGGAGGTATCTACCAAGCTTTCGCCGTCGATAACAACACCATCCAGAGGAATACGGTCGCCTACGCGCACCAGCAGAATGTCGCCTACATGTGCGTCAGCGGCAGGAATAACCTTCACCTCTTCGCCTACCAGCAGGTTGACAACCTCCGGACGCATGTCAACAGCGTCCATAATCTGGCCACGGCTCTTTTCTACCGCACGCTGCTCAAAATATTCGCCCACACGATAGAAGAACATAACGCCAACAGCCTCTTCCCAAGCCTGAATTGCAAACGCACCCAATGTTGCAACGGTCATGAGGAAGTTTTCGTCAAAAACATTACCCTTAGCAATATTCTTCAAGGCAGTCAGCACAATGCGTCCGCCAAGCAGAATATATGCAAAAATCAGGAAGTACATATGGTACGCTTCCGGCACCAGTCCCAGCCATTCTGTGATGATGAACACAGCACCGCCCAGCACGATTTCGATAATCGTCTGCTTTTCGCTCAGCTCGGAAAGGATACCGCCGGATTTTTTGCGCTCCTCCAGCTCGGGCGCCAGAGAAGGCTTGCTTTCAGCCTCCAGCAGCACAACGCCCTCTTCTGTCTTATCGGTTACAGCCTGCATTTTCTCCAGCAGACCATTGTAATTTTTTGCACTTACGCGCAGCTTTTTCGTAGTAAATGTCAGGATTGCTTCATCAATCTCAGGCATAGCGTTCAGCGCACGTTCAATCTTGGCACCGCAGTTAGCGCAATCCAGATTTTTCACCAAATATACTCTGCTCTTGCCGCCTAATTGCGGACGGCGGTCACGCGGTACTACCAATACGTCGGATTCAATAGATGTGCAGATTTTTTGAATTTCCGGCAGCAAAGCCTCGTGGTCGGCAGCGCTGAGGCGCAGCTGCTTGGTAGCAAAGCTTACGTTGGCATAGGTTACGCCCGGCAGCTCTTTGATTTTATATTCCATTTTAGCAGCGCAGTTAGCACAGCCAAGATTTTGTAAAATATATACGCGTTTTACCTTATCGGCATCCGGCATACGGCAGGTGCAATTAGCCAGGCTCTCGCCGCATACATCGCAGTACTCCTCATGCGGATGGCAGATTTCACAATTACAGTCAGCAGGATGACCGGGAACGTGGTGTCCGTGTACATGAGCATGTTCGTGGCCATGGTCGTGACCGCAACCGCATTCGTCACTATGTGCGTGAGCATGTTCGTGTTCGTGGCCGTGGTCGTGACCGCAACCGCATTCGTCACCATGTGCGTGTGCGTGCTCGTGCTCGTGGCCGTGGTCGTGTCCGCAGCCACACTCGTCGCCATGTGCGTGAGCGTGTTCTTCGTGCTCATGATCATGTCCGCAACCACACTCTTCGCCGTGTGTATGGGAATGTTCGTGAGCATGCTCGTGCTCATGGTCATGTCCGCAACCGCATGCGTCGCCGTGCGCGTGTGCGTGAGCGTGTTCTTCATCTTCATGCTCATGTTCATTACCACAGCAGCAATCATCGCCATGCTCATGGGAATGCTCTTTATGGTCATGTTCATGATCGTGTCCGCAACCACAAGCATCACCATGAGTATGCTTAGGCACATGTCCCATAGTTTTATGATCATGGTCCTTGCCGCAGTGACCGCAGGTGCAGCCTTCCGGATGCTTGCTGTAATCCTCTACGCTATTGATATGACCGTCAATATGACGAAATGCTCTTACATCGCCGGAACCGTTACGGATATCTTCCAAATCTTTCTTCATTGTATCTACCACCTTTCTTTTCAGGTTGTCTCACTCTTCATATGAGTATCTATTCATATATAGTGTAAAAAATAATAGGAAAGGTGATAACACCTTTCAGTAAACTCTTTGATACCTATATTATAACACAAATAACGTATGAGTCAATACTCACTCGTAAAATTAGTGATAAAAATTCCTAAGAAAAAAATGGGTACAGCATTCGCTGTACCCACTATAAAAATTGATGGAGAAAATTACTTTTAAAGAAGCTCTATGCTTACGCATATCGCTTTATGACTATATTAGTCAAACAGATGGCAGGCAACCCAATGGCCGTGCTCAACCTCTTTCAGCTCAGGCTTAACCTGCACGCAATGCTCGGTGCAGTGCTCGCAGCGGCTGGCAAAGGGGCATCCAGGCGGCAGGTCCAGCGGACTCGGGATTTCGCCTTCCAAAGGCTCAATCTTTTCGCCCGGCTTGAAGTCTACCTTAAATACAGCGCCCATAAGCGCCTTAGTGTACGGATGCTTGCATTGTTCTGCAATGCGGCCGTGCTCCAGCCATTCTACTACGTTACCCAAGTACATTACCGCAACCTGATGGCACATCAGGTCTACCAGACCGAGGTCATGGGCAATGAACAGGTAGGTAATATTTTTTTCTTTTTGAATGCGGCACAGCAGCTCGCAGATTTTTTCCTGTACGGAAACGTCCAGCGCACTGGTCGCTTCATCGCACACGATAATCTTCGGTTCCAGTACCAGAGCGCGGGCAATGCCCAGACGCTGACGCTGACCGCCGGACATGCTGTGCGGATAGCGGTCCTTGAATTCAGCAGGCAGCTCAACCATTTCCAGCAGCTCTGCTGCTTTGGCGTCTACCTCGCTGTTTTTAATCAGGCCGAAGTTTTTCAAAGGCTCGGTGAGGATATCCTTAACAAGCATTTTCGGGTTGAAAGCAGCAGTAGGATCCTGGAACACCATCTGGATGTTCTTTCTGTCCTGACGCAGCTGTTCACCCTTGGACTGCATCAAATCATGGCCTTCGAAAATTGCTTCACCGCTGGTAGCAGGGTGAATACGCAGCAGAGTACGCACCAGTGTACTCTTACCGCAGCCGGATTCACCGATGATGCCCAGGGTACGGCCTTCGTATGCACGCAGGTTGATGTCATTGCAGGCAGTCAGGAATTTGCCGCCGTCAACTGCGAATTTTTTGGTAAGATGGTTAATCTCCAGTACCAGTTTAGCACGTTCATAGGCTGGTCTTTCATTATTGCTCATAATACGTCTTACCTCCTATGACCGGAACTGCATTAAGCAGTTGTTTTGTATAATCATCCTGCGGATTAGCAATAACGTCCTCACGCTTACCATATTCCACAACATGACCGCCCTTCATAACCATCAGCTTGTTGGATACGTAGGAAGCAACGCCCAAGTTATGCGTAACCATAATAACGGCAACGCCGTATTCGTCACGAATATCAACAATCTGACGGATAATCTGTGCCTGAGTAGTTACGTCCAACGCACTGGTAGGTTCGTCAGCCAGGAGGATTTTCGGGCTGAAAATCATGGCCATAGCGATACCTACACGCTGACGCATACCGCCGGACAGCTCAAACGGGAAACTGTTCATAATATTTTCCGGGTTCGGCAGACGCACATTAGTCAGCATATCACAGCACATCTTATAAGCCTGGTCCTTAGACTTGTCCGGCTGATGCGCCTGAACGTAGTCAATGAACTGTTGGCCGATGCGGCGGATAGGATTAATCATGTTGCCGCTGTCCTGGAAAATCATGGACATCTCGCTGCCATACATTTTGCGCCACTCTTCAGGAGTATTTTGCAATACATCCTTGCCGTCAAAGATGATGCTGCCACGGCTAACACGGCCGGCACCGGGCAGGCAGCCCATAATAGCGCGGATAACGGTGGTTTTGCCGCTGCCGGACTCGCCGACGATGGACATAATCTCACCCTTATCCAATTCTAAGCTGGCACCGGTTACGGTGAGCTTGTCACCGTAGCTGATGTCTAAATCTTTTACTTCAAGAAGCATTGAACAATTACCTCTTTATTTCTTTATTAATTATTGTTTCGGGCAAACATCTTTAGTCAGCCAGTAGTAGTCAGCCGGGAAGATGTTAGCGTTAGCCAGGCCTGCTTTGGATACCATGTTGGTCTTCGGATAGCCAAAGAACAGAGCTGCGCCGTCATCCAGCAGGATTTGCTGCATTTGAATCATGTAATCGCGACGTTTAGCAGGATCAAATTCTACAGCCAGCTTATCAGACAGTGCATCGTATTGCGGATTGCTGTAGCCGGTGGAGTTTTGCGGCTGGCTGCCGTTGATATTGCTCTTCCAGTACCAGTTCAGGTAAACTTCCGGGTCACCGGTGTTAGCAGTCAGAATGTTGGAGATAATCAGGTCGAATTCACCGTTGCGGCGCATCGGGTCAAGTACGTTATAGTCAACGTTCTTCATGTTAACCTTAATACCGATTTTCTTAGCGTCAGCCTGGGTAGCTTCTGCATACAGAGGCAGCTCGGCACGGCCGCTGTAGAATACGAAGTCGATTTCCAGGTTCTTGCCGTTTTTATCAACATAGCCGTCGCCGTTGGTATCCTTCCAGCCTGCTTCAGCCAGCAGCTTCTTAGCATTTTCCGGATTGTAAGCATTCGGATCCTTCAGTTGGTCAAAGCCATAGTCCAAGGAAGGCGGAACAGGTGCTTTACCGGGAATAAAGGTGTCTTTCAGCAGAACCTTGTTATAGGTTTCGCGGTCCAGGCACTGAATCAGAGCAGCACGAACCTTAGGATCATGCAGCGGTTTGCCTTCGTTCATATTGATTTGAGCCAATACGGTACGCAGGGAAGCAATTTCGGAAATGTTATATTTAGCTTTGTCTTTGAACAGCTGCAGGTCACCTGCTGCAATGTTGATAGCGAAGTCGATTTCACCTTTTTGCAGTGCCATAGCACGGGTATTAGGATCGTCGATAGTCGGGATTTCAGCATTTTTGAACGGAACCTTGCCATTCCAGTATTTTTCGTTAGCAACCATTACTGCTTTAGCCTTGCTGTAGGATTTTACAACATAAGGACCGGTGCAGATAGGACCTTCTTTTTTGATGTCACGGCCGGTTACCTTGGTATCAATCATGATAAACAGAGGATCAGCCAGCATGCCCGGCAGAGTCGGGGTCGGTTTTTTGGTTTTGATAATCAGGTTCTGACCATCAGCCTTAATTTCATCATATTGGAAGATGGACTGAGCACGGGTGTTCAGCTTGAAGGTTCTTTCAATGGATTCTTTTGCAATTTCAGCAGTCAGCTTATCGCCATTGGAGAAGCAAACCTTATCATTGATGTGGAAGGTCCAAGTCAGCTTATCATCAGAAATGGTCCATTTATCAGCCAGCCAAGGAACAGCATTCATTTTTTCGTCGAATTTAACCAAGCATTCGCCAAGGCCGTAACGCATTACAACCCAGCTGAAGAAATTATCAGCAGGATCCAGGTTATCAGCAAAGTTGGTTACACCAAATTTTACTACTTCGTTGGATACAGCTGCTTTTTTGTCGCCGCCACAGCCTGCTGCTGCAAATGCCATTAAGCCGATCATAGCCGCTGCTGCGGTAAATTTTAAGGATTTTTTCATTGTACATCTCTCCATTTCTTATACTCAAGTTAAACAAAAAACGTAAAACATATCTGAAAATCAAAGCTTCACCAAGTAAGCCTTAATCTTCAACATCACCACGCGGGTCAAGCACATCACGCAGATTATCACCCCACAGGTTGAACACTACTACGGTAACAAAAATTGCCAGACCAGGGAAGAACATCAGCCACGGAGCAGTCTGCAGCTGCTGACGGCCCTCGTTCAGCATCAGGCCCCATTCAGGAGCAGGCGGCTGGCTGCCAAAGCCCAGGAAGGACAAACCTGCAAGCTCCATCATCAGAGCACCAATATCTGCTGCTGCGGTAATAACCATCATCGGCAAAATATTGGGCAGGATATGTACCCACAGAATATGCGGCGAGGTACCGCCGTTAACGATGGCTGCTTCTACGAAGTCACGACGTTTTACCTTTAAAACCATACTGCGGGCCAATCGTGCATATTTGGTCCAGCTGACAATTGTCAGCGCAAATACTGCATTAACTAGGCTGCCGCCCATAATACCGGCGATTGCAATCGCCAAAATCATACCGGGGAAGGAAATCATCATATCAGAGATACGCATGATAACCATATCAACCTTACCGCCAAAGTAGCCGGAAACAACACCCATCGTAGTACCTACGACAAATACGCTAGCTACCAGAACCAATACGCCTGTCAAAGAAGCACGTGCGCCGTACAGCACACGGCTGAAGCAGTCACGGCCTAACTTATCTGTACCAAAAAGATGTTGTGCACCGGGTTCCAAAAAGGCATCTTTCATAGCAGCATGAGTCGGGTCATAAGGAGCAATTACCGGAGCTGCGATTGCTATCAGCAGCAGGCAAAGCACCAGAACAGAGGTTACGGCAAAAGCACGGTTGGTTTTAAAACCATTAATAATTGTTTCCATCTGCTTTTACCTTACCTTTCTCAGACGCGGATCAAGATAGTTGTAAGAGATATCAACAATGAGGTTGATAACCATATACATCAACGCAATCCACACAACTACACCCTGTACCAACTGGAAGTCACGGTAGGTGATAGCTTCAATAGCCATACGGCCAAGACCGGGCCATTGGAAAACCATCTCGATAACCGCAGCACCACCCAGAAGGTTACCTAAAGACAAACCAAGCAAAGTAATCAGCGGCAACAGAGCGTTCGGCAGAACCTCTTTCCAAAGGATATGGCTTTCGCTCATACCGCGAGCACGTGCACCGACAACATAGTCCTGATGCAGCTCCTCCAGAATTGCCGTGCGTACCTGACGGGTATACTTGGAGGCCATAGCGATAGCCAGTGTCAGGGACGGCAGAATCAAGGTATCAATACCGATTTCACCACCAACGATGGGAAGCAGGTCCAGCTTCAGACCAAAAAACCACAGCAGCATCAGGCCTACCCAGAAGCCGGGCATAGATACGCCCATAAAAGTGAAGCCGCGCACGATATTATCAACCATGCTGCCACGCTTTACGGCAGAGTAGATGCCGGCAGGAATTGCTACCACCATCATCATAATCAGAGAAGCCAAAGAAAGTACGATAGTACCGGGAAGGCCCTCCATAAGTGCTTCAACTACAGGCTTTTTAACCATGTAAGAGAAGCCGAGATTGCCCTGTAAAGCTCTTCCTAACCAGTCAAGGTATTGGAAGAAGAAGGGCTTGTCCAGACCTAATTCAGCACGCAGTGCATCAATTTCAGCCTGGCTTACAATAATATCCTCGTTACCTGCAATCATTTGGCGAACAACGTCACCGGGGGCCAGCATTACCAAAGCAAAGGTAATAAAACTGATACCCAGCAGAACAAGGATGATCTGTCCCAAACGGGACAGAAGCTGCTTTTTCGTCAAAGCACATCATCTCCATCAAAAAAAATTACCCTTCCTGCAAAAGAGCGCAGAAAGGGTACATACTTACAATGTGCACAATTGTAATTATATATATTTCCGTCGCTAGCAGGAATATATCAACTGAGGAAATCAACCTGACTTAGCCTTGCGGCATCACAGTGGCTTGACCGCTACGGATTTGCACCGTATTCCGATTATTACCTGCATAGGCAGGCACCTCAGAAGAGTATAGATTTGTAAAAGTTCCTTATATCGGCAAAAAAGAATAAGCTAACACTTATAAATTTATAATAACACTAGTTCTCATAATTTGCAACAAATTTGTTGCAAAATGGTTGCTTAGGCAAACCTTCTTTTCAAAGAAGACAAATAGAATAAAAGTATTATTGACTGAGACAGCATAAAGCCCAGCAAGGCCAGCCACAGTCCGCTGTTGCCCCAAATGGGCACCAGCTGCCACTGCAAAAGGTAAAATACTAAGAGTGCCATCAGCATCATGTTGCGTACCGGTGCGGTTTGAGTAGCTCCGCAGAAAACTCCGTAAAGTACCATGCCGATACCGGCGCAGACAGGATAGAACAAAACGAAAACATTGTAGGTCATAGCCATCGCTACAACCTCTTCGATATTGGTAAACAGGCGGATAAAGAATTCATTGCTCAAATGGTAACCAAGCATCAGGATAGCGGCCAGCACTACCAGCCATTTGAAGGTCATTTTTATGGTAGCGGCAAACAGCTTGCCGTTCTTTGCACCTACCGCACGGCCGCTGAAAATCGCCGCGCCGTTCGCCATACCATCAATCAGGTAGCTCATTATATCCTTGAGCTGCAGCAGTACAGCGTTGGCTGCCAGCACCACAGTACCGAAGGAAGCTCCGACTGCCGCAATAATGTTATTTACAGTCAGAAGGCAGGCTGTGCGAATCATCAGGTTGACATTCACCTGCAACATGCCGATAAACTCACGCCAATCCAGCAGCTCGCTCCAAGGCAACGCCTTGTAATCAAAATCACCGTAATAGTACATCAGTACTACGCTCAAGATACCGCCGTAAAGCTGACTTAGCAAAGTAGCAAAAGCCACGCCCGTAATATCCATATGCAGCCAAAAAACAAACCAGATACTCAGCGCCATGTTCAGCACGTTCATGGAAACCTGCATAAACACACTCGCCCGCACCCGCGTCTGGCCCATGAGCCAACCAAGGGCTACATAATTACCCAAAACAAGCGGCGCACCCCAGATAAGAATGTAATAATAATCGCGGCACAGCTCGTTGACCTCGGGAGCAGCACCAATCATAGCCAAATACAGCTCTAATATGGGCTTTTGAAACAAAATACAGCAGGCACTTATCAGCATTGCCAGAACCAAGGGCTTAAAAAAGGCGAGCATACCAAGTCTTTTATCGGCAGCGCCAAAGGCCTGTGCCGCATAACCGGTAGTACTCACACGTAAAAAACCAAATAACCAATATAAATTGTTGAACAAGATAGCTCCAAGAGAAACTGCTGCAATATATTTAGGGTCCGGAAGCTGTCCCATAACTGCCGTATTCACCGCACCCATCAGCGGCTGTGTCATTGTCGACAGCATAAATGGTACTGTCAGTCCCAAGTATTCCCTATCAGTCAGCAGGCTCACTTTATCTGTCCCCCTTGTTTATTCGCACTAAATTTTATTTTTAAAAAACATCTTGTGTGAATAGCTTATCATATGTTATAATTTATTGCAAGTAAAAAAGCAGCAATTGCCAAAAATATTTCTGCGGAAAATTTGCCATTCTTCGCAAAAGAAAAATTTATACGCTATTGCTTAATTTTTTAGGCTTCAGTTAGCTGACGCTAATAGAAAAATTATTTTAAAAAGTATGAGAAATATATCAAAGGAGTGAGCACATGTCTGAAACACTAAATATATGCGGACTGACTATCGAACGCGGCACTAAGCTGCGCACATACCTGCCCGTACCGGACACCAATGTAAAAATTCCCCTTACTATTATCAACGGCGAAAACGATGGCCCTACACTGCTTATTACCGCAGGCATCCATGGCGGCGAATATCCCGGTATCGCAGCAGCAATGGAGCTGGGCCGCGATATTGAGCCCGAGCACGTTACCGGCCGCCTGATTATGATGCACCCTGTCAATATCCAAGGCTTTTGGGCACGCCGCGAAATGATTGTGCCCGAAGACGGCAAAAACCTGAACCGCGTTTTCCCGGGCGATCCCACGGGAACGCTTGCCGATAAAACTGCATATTTAATCAGCAACAACTTTTTCCCGATTGCTGATTTTTATGTAGACATGCACAGCGGTGATATCCACGAAAGCCTGCATCCCTACGTTTACTATCCCGGCCAGCCTACTGCCGAAGTAGAAAAGAAATCACGCTCCGTGGCACGCGTACTCGATCTGGAATATATGGTACGCTCGTTGGCAACGGGCGGTGCCTATAACTACGCCGCCAGCACCGGACTTCCTTCTATTCTTATTGAACGCGGCGGTGCCGGCCTCTGCCTGCACGAGGATATCGAAGCCTACAAGGATGATATCCGCAATATCCTGCGCAAACTGAAAATGTTCTCCCTACCTGTAAAGCCACGCCATCACTCTCCGCGTGATGTAGAAAACCTTATTTATTTGGAAGCGTTGGAAACAGGCTGCTGGCTGCACCATATTCACAGCGGCGACTTTGTTGAGGAAGGCCAGGTTTTGGGACGCATCACCGACGTTTTCGGCAACACGCTGACAACCTATTACGCAGAGCAGACAGGTGTAATCCTTTACGTCTGCCCGGCACTGGCATCTCCCAAGGGTACTATTCTTGTAGCCTACGGCACCATCAAGGAATTTGATGACGAAGAATAAAAATTGCTTGATGGCCTTTATCGATTAGCCATAGGTATCCTCCTGCTTAAGTTAGCACTTAATCTCTATGCAGGAATTTTTTCTCTAAAAACTGTAAAATATTTTGCAAAAACCGCTTGACAAAGCCTTTGCTAACCGCTTATAATTCAGATAATCTCTTTGCACTGCAATTTAGCTACAGTACAAACTGATCAGGCGGTAAACCTTCTTCCGGGTTTTTGCAGCCGGGCCCTCTGGGCAGCAGACCTTGACTCAACGTCTGCGGGACAGTTAACTACTATCTCGCAGGCGTTTTTTATATGTAAAAGGCCTGCACAAATGCAAAGACCACTTTAGGAGGTTTTATTATGAAATTTGAAAACGATGCTGAAAGAATCGCTATGATTGTTTCCATCAACAGTATTATCGGTAATCTGCTCTTGTCGCTTGGTAAACTGATTGCCGGTTTCGTCGCCCAATCCGCCGCTATGGTTTCTGACGGTATCCACTCTGCGTCCGATGTTTTCGGTACCCTCATTGTTATGGCCGGCGTAAAATTTTCCAACAAGGCTTCGGATGAAGAGCATCCTTACGGCCACGAGCGTATCGAATGCATTGCAGCTATTCTTCTGGCAATAATTCTGACGATTATCGCCCTGCTTATCGGTTACAGCGGTTACGAAAAAATCGTAGGCGACCCGGCTGAGTTGGAGGTTCCCGGCCAGCTTGCTCTGTGGGCAGCAATTATTTCCATTGTTGCTAAAGAAGCAATGTTCTGGTACACCCGCAACGCCGCACAAAAAATCAATTCCGGCGCCCTGATGGCGGAAGCATGGCATCATCGCAGTGACGCTATGAGCTCCGTAGGCGCTTTCATCGGTATTCTTGGCGCACGCATGGGCTATCCTATTTTAGACCCCATCGCCAGCCTGGTAATCTGCGTTATGATTTTATATGCTGCTTATGAGGTATTCAAGGACTCTATGGACAAGATGGTTGACCGCAGCTGTGATGAAGAAACGGCAACCGCTATAGAAGAGCTTGTTTCCCGCGTTCCCGGCGTAGAGCATCTCGACAGTCTGCACAGCCGTCTTTTCGGCAGCCGTATCTACGTTGATATTGAAATCAGCGTCAAGGATAACCTTACCCTGCTGCAGGCACATCACATCGCTGAAATGGTCCACACTGCCGTTGAAGCCAACTTCCCGCTGGTAAAGCACTGCATGGTGCATGTCAACCCTTTGAGCGAGGACAGCCATGAAGCCT
This sequence comes from Phascolarctobacterium succinatutens, assembly GCF_958453765.1. Taxonomy (GTDB): domain Bacteria; phylum Bacillota; class Negativicutes; order Acidaminococcales; family Acidaminococcaceae; genus Phascolarctobacterium_A; species Phascolarctobacterium_A succinatutens_B. The sequence continues at coordinate 35,393 of NZ_CAUDZA010000001.1, forward strand.
GCACTATGCTGCCTCCGGACTTGCGTCCGCACAATCAGAATGATTAAGCAAAAACCGCTTACTTCATGCAAAATAAATTTTTAAAATTTTTCTCGATACACCCTCTTGACAAGAACTCTTAAGGGGATATATAATTTAGGCAATTAATTAATGAATGATTGCTCATGTATATTGTGGTATTCACCAATAAATGTATGGAGGTATCTGCTAATGAAAAAGATGTTATTTATTCTTGTCAGCATGCTGTGCCTGCTTTTATCAGTCGGCTGCGGCAGCGATAAACAGGCAGCGCAAGCACCTGCTGCCGACAAGGTGTTGCGTGTGGCAACATCACCTGCTTCTCCGCCCTTTGAGCTTTATCTTAAGGAGCAAAACAAATTTACCGGCTTTGATATTGATTTAATCAACGATGTAGCAGGGCTATGACAAAGTTGAATTTATCAATACCCCGTTCGACGAACTTCTGCCCGGTCTGAATCATAAGAAATATGATATTGCCATGAACAACTTCAGTAAAACCAAGGCACGTTCCATTGATTATGCTGCAAGTGATTCCTATGCTAAAGCTGCTTTCTCCATCGTTGCCAAAAAAGGCAGTAACCTTAAAGCAGACATCGACAGCATGAACGGCCGTAAGGTTGCTATAAAAAAAGGTGCATCTGCTGAACGCGTTGCAAAATCCTTCCCCGGCAGCATCATTGTTGAATATCCGGAAAATGCCAGCGCTTTACATGCAGTAGAAACCGGCGAAGCTGATTACGCTATCTGCGGTAACCTGACTACTGCTTATTACATGACTCACTCCGACAGCGACAAATGCCTTGAGGTAGTAGGACATTCCGAACGCCAGGATGATCTTGTTGTCTATGCTGAAAAAGGAAATGAAGAGCTGATTAAAAAGTTTAACGTTGCTTTGAGCGACTATAAAAAGAGCGGCGAATACAAACGACTCATCAAATTCTACTTCGGCGATATCGAAAAACAGTCCTGATACACCCCTAACTCAGCTAAAAGCTAATAGCTTATATATATCACACCCCTTACAATACTCTTTTTATAATACTCCTTATCAGCCGGCACTCCTAAAGCCGGCTAACAAACACTCAACTCATCAAAAAGCAGAAAAGCCTTGCAGTAAGTCCAAACTGCAAGGCTTTTTGCTGTATTTTTATATTCAGTTTAATCTTCCGGATGCAGCTTAATGCAGGACGCACGCACAGCCCTGTGCCAGCCGCGCAGCAGATGATTACGCGTTTCTTCATCCATAGCAGGCGTAAACGTCTGCTCAATAACGTGATTGCCCTTAATCATTTCCTTGTCATCCCAATAGCCTACTGCCAGACCTGCAAGATAAGCAGCGCCCATAGCCGTTGTTTCAATGCAGCTCGGGCGTTCCACTTTAACATTGATGATGTCCGCCTGCGTCTGCATCAGGAAGCTGTTGGCACAGGCACCGCCATCAACCTGCAGCGAGCTCAGCTTAATACCGCTGTCCTCCTCCATAGCCTTCAGTACATCGTACACCTGATAAGCAATGGCTTCGAGCGTTGCACGCACAATATGATTACGGTTAACACCGCGCGTCAGGCCGACAATCGCACCGCGCGCATATTGGTTCCAATGCGGCGCACCCAAGCCTACAAAAGCAGGAACCATGTAGCAGCCGTTGGAATCGGGCACAGATTTCGCCATAGCTTCGGATTCGGCAGCATTGCGAATAAGGCCCAGCTCATCACGCAGCCATTGGATAGCAGCACCGGCAACGAAAATAGAGCCTTCAAGCGCATATTCTACCTTGCCGTCTACACCCCAGGCGATAGTTGTAACAAGACCGTTTTTGCTGTCTACAGGCTTTTCGCCGGTATTCATCAGCATAAAGCCGCCCGTACCGTAGGTATTTTTTGCTTCGCCGGGTGCAAAGCAGGTCTGTCCGAACAGCGCACATTGCTGATCACCTGCAGCGCCGGCAATAGGAATCGATGCCTCAAACAGCTTGGCATCGGTGGAGCCGTATATGCAACTGGAGGGCTTAACCTCCGGCAGCATTTGGCGCGGAATGCCCAAAACAGTCAGGATTTCGTCATCCCACTGCAGAGTATGAATATTAAACATCAATGTACGCGAAGCATTGGAATAATCCGTAACATGAACCTTACCGCCGGTCAGCTTCCAGATAATCCAGCTGTCAATAGTACCGAACAGCAGCTGGCCTGCTTCCGCACGCTCGCGTGCATGAGGTACGTTTTCCAGAATCCAGTGCAGCTTGGTACCGGAGAAATAAGCATCCAGAACCAGGCCTGTCTTTTCACGGAACATATTGGCATAGCCACGGATTTTCAGCAGATCACAGTATTCTGCGGTACGACGGCACTGCCAGACAATCGCCTTGCAGATAGGACGACCGGTGTTCTTGTCCCACACTACGGTAGTTTCGCGCTGATTCGTAATACCGATGCCGGCAATATCAGCCGGAGTAACATTCAGCTTGCTCATTGCCTCGTACATCAGGCCTACCTGGGTAGCCCAGATTTCCTCGGCATCGTGCTCCACCCAGCCTGCCTGCGGATAATACTGCGTAAACTCCTTTTGTGCTACGCTGCAGATTTCTCCATGCTTGTCAAACAAAATACAACGGCAGCTGGTAGTTCCCAAATCCAGTGCCATGATATATTTATTTTTCATGCTTTCACGACCTTTCCTTGATATTTTTAAGTATAACACAAAACATAAGGAGCCGCCACTTTCGTAGCAGCTCCTGAAAAAGCATATTTAATTATATGTGATTGGGAATCCTGATGATGTATACGGCGCCTTATCGCACGTCCGCAAACCTTCGCCAAAGACGTGGGAGAAGGTGACGGAGACGAAGAAGGGTGACGACGGCATTTCCAGTACATCTAGGAATCCTGGCTAAGTATACGCTGCCTTATCGCACGTCCGCAAACCTTCGCCAAAGACGTGGGAGAAGGTGACGGAGACGAAGAAGGGTGACGACGGCGTACTTTTAGTACGTCTAGGAATCCTGATGAAGTATACGGTGCCTTATCGCACGTCTCATAAATTAGGCAAGAACATTACCAACCCCGGCACATAGGTGACAATAAGTAATGCTACTAACAACGCTACGATAAACGGCCAAACCTCCTTGAAGAATTCGCCGAGCGGCGTTTCCGTTATAGCACAAACCGTAAACATCATCGAACCGAACGGTGGCGTCAGACCGCCGATCATAATATTAACAATACAGATAATACCGAAGTGTACAGGGTCTACACCCAGTTTGGTTACAACAGGAACAAGCAGCGGAGCCAGAATAATCAGTGCGGCGCCACCCTCCAAGAACATACCAAGAATCAGCAGCAGGATATTTACCAGCATCAGCATCATGTACGGATTGCGGGTAAAGTCAAGCATTGCGGAGGTGATATGCTGCGGAATACGCTCCCAGTTCAGATAATAGCCAAAGAAAGAAGCTGCTACGATAATCAGTACAACAGAGCTGGTACCGTAAATAGTTTCCTTCATAATCGGCCATGCGTATTCCCACTTCAGCTCCTTATAGATGAAGGCGCCTACCAGGATGCAGTAAACTACAGCTACAGCGCCTGCCTCGGACGGAGTGAACATACCCATGCGCAGGCCGGCAATAATACCGAACGGGAAAAGCAGCGCCCAGATAGATTCCTTAAGCTGAGTCATAATTTCACCGAAGGTAGCAGCCTTTTCACGTGAAGGCTTATAGCCACGCTTTTTGGAAACAATGGCAACAACAATCATCATAGATACTGCCATGAGAATGCCGGGCACATAGCCTGCCATAAACATTTTGGTTACGGATACGCTGGCAATCAGTGCATAAATAATCAGGTTAATTCCGGGAGGAATTACAGGCGTGCTCGCAGAGGACGCAGCTGTTACAGCGGCACTGAAGGCTCTGCCGTAACCGCGCTTTTCCATTTCCGGAACAAGCATTTTACTCTGCATAGCAGCGTCAGCGTTAGCACTGCCGGAAACGCCACCCATCAACAGGCTGAGCAGTACGTTAACCTGAGCCAGACCGCCGGTCATATGACCCATGAGTACGTCGGTAAATTTCATCAGCTTATCGCTGATACCGGCATAGTTCATGATGGAGCCTGCCATAATAAAGAAGGGAATTGCCAGCAGCGGGAAGGACTGCGTGCTGGTAATAATACGTTGGAATACCAGATGCGCAGGAGAAGTCGCATCCAAAAAGGTAAAGTAAGAAATCGTTGCACCGAACAGGGCATAAGCGATTGGAATACTGGAAAAATAAAGCACAAAAACGATGATGACGGGCAAATAAGCCATTATTTTTCCTCCTTTCCGGAACCGGTAACATCCTGCCAAACAAATTTAATAGAATACACGGTCATGAGTACAAACGCAATCAGTACGGAAGAACTGATATAAACAGAAGAAATACCCAGTACCGGGGTCATTTTCGTATAGGATTTGGAAATATAGATAATAGAAAGATAAGACATGTAGCCGTTGAGCGCTACAAGAATAATGTCGGTAATCAGGCCGATAGCCTTCTGCATACCTTGGGGCATTCTTTTAACGATGATATCAACGCCAACGTGACCGCGATGCTTGAATACGGCAACAGCGCCGATGAATACCGACCAGACAAAGCAGCCGGTAGCAACCTCTTCAGACCAAACAAGGCCGGAGTTAAAAACATAACGCAGAACAATATTGATGACAACAAGGATAGTAGTAATGCTGATGAAAAATGCAGCAACTAAATCTTCCAGATTATTTAGCACAAAGCTCAGGTTTTTACCCAAAATTTTACCTCCATTTTTTATAGTAATACTTATGCAAAGGAAGGAGCTGTCACGCCGCATGCATGCAGCGTGGTAGCTCCTTAGTGTTTCATTATAACTGTTTAGTAATGTTGAAAAAATCTACAGCTTATTTTGCAGCGCGGATTTTTGCCAGCTCAGCTTTCAGCTTTTCATAGATACCAGGAGTTGCGCCTTCTTTTTCTTCCATCTGTTTGAATACAGGCTCGGTAGCTTTTTCGAAAGCAGCATGGTCAACATCGTTGAATTTTACGCCCTTGCTTTCCAGTTCCTTATAAACCTTGTTATAGGATTCGGTGGAAATCTTGGTCATTTCTTTACCGCCGTAAGCAAATTCTTCAGCTACAATCTTCTGATCTTCCGGAGACAGGCTGTTGAATACTTTGGTGGAAATGTATACGCCGCAGGTGCCCAAGAAATGCTTGGTTGTAGCTACGTTTTTAACGTGCTCATAGCATTTGGTGCCGATGTTGGTGAATTCAGAGCCTTCCAAACCATCTACAACGCCTTGGGAAACACCGGACAGAGTTTCGGAGAACGGCAGGCTGGTAGCGGTAGCGCCCATAGCATTGATGGTGTCAATGAACAGCTTGCTGCCGGGAGTACGCAGTTTCAGACCTTTCATATCTTCCGGTTTGGTGATAACTTTGTTGGTCATAACATTACGGAAGCCGAAGATGTAGTCCAGAGCCAGAACCTTAATACCTTTTTCTTCAGCTTTCTTTTCCATATCCTTAACCAACGGAGTTTCAATCATCTTCTCATATTCGTCATAGGATTGATACAGCATCGGACCAACCAAAGGTTTGAAATCAGGTACATAGTCGCCCAGATAAGACGGGTCTTCCACAGAAATAAAGTTAGCACCGTTAGCAACCTGCTCCAGACCATCCTTGTAGCAAGCCAGCTGGTTTTGACCAAAGCATTGAATTTCTACACGGCCATTGGTTTTCTTGTTAATACGTTCAGCAACCAATTCCATGGATTTGTACAGCTGCTCATCGGGAGAAAATACATGGCTCAGCTTCAAAACAACCTTTTTGTCAGAACCTGCTGCCTTTTCATCCTTTTTGTCAGAACCGCCGCAACCGGTCAGCGCCAACATCATAACAGACATTAACAGAAGAGCTACGATCTTTTTCATGTTCATCCTCCTAAATCCCTTGTTGAATTTTGTTGAAATTTGTTGTAATAGAGATTCCCGTTTTGAATCTGATACCATATTAACAGAGTGACACAGAATTGTCAATAATTTTACGCATATTTAGCAAATCTACTTACAGTCTAGCTTTTGGCCGTTTTTTATCCCTATTGGTCTTATTATGTCCCACTTGTTTTTTTGCTTATCTTATGCTAAGATAGTGTTGAACATTGTTGAAAATTTCAAGGAGGAATAGAAATGGTTCAAATTTTTGCGCACCGCGGCTTCAGCGGCTATTATCCTGAAAATACTATGCTTGCTTTCCAAAAGGTAGCAGAAGAAACTGTTGTTGACGGCATTGAACTGGATATCCAGCTCACCAAAGATGGTGAAATCGTTATCATGCATGACGAAATGCTTGACCGCACCACTAACGGCAGCGGCTGGCTGAAGGACCATACCCTGGAAGAGCTGAAAATGCTTTCTGTAGGCGTTAATGTCAAAGGCTTCTTCCCTCGCCAAACCATTCCTACATTACGCGAATATTTCACTTGGCTGAAAACCACCAAGCTGATTACCAATATCGAGCTCAAAACCAGCTATTTTGAATATGAAGGCATTGAAGAAAAGCTCATTGCTATGGTCAAGGAATTCGGTCTGGAAGACCAGATCTGGTATTCTTCCTTCAACCATTACACTGTTGCCAGAATCAAAAAACTGATGCCGGAAGCAAAATACGGTCTTTTAACCGACACCTGGCTGATGAACATCGGTGAATACGCTGCTTCCCAAGGCGCTGCAAGTGTTAACGCCCGCACCTATTTCTGTGCTAAGGAAGGCGTTGCTGCTGATCTGCACGCGCACAACATCGCTCTGCAGGCATGGACTCCTAACGATGCTGAAATGATGCAGGAGCTGGTTGATGCCGGTGTTGACGTTCTGATTACCAATTATCCTGACATTGCCGCAAAGGTTTTAGGCAGATAATTTATATCAGCCACCCGATACATAATTAAATCAGAAAGGATTGTGTTTATGCCTAAGAAGGTTACCCTGAAGGATATTGCTGCCAAGGCAGGTCTTTCGCCTGCCAGCGTATCGATGATTCTCAACAGGCGCAGTATTGACCGCTTCAACGCGGAAACTGTTGAGCAGGTCTACGCTATCGCTACCGAGCTCGGCTACAAAAGCAGCAAGGAAAAAGCCTACGCCCTCGTCAGGCCCTCAGATACACTAATCATTATTATCTGTCCTTCATTATTTAATCCTTTCTATACTACTATTATCCAGGGTATTGAAATCGCTGCCCGTAAGCAGGGCTTTGTCACCTCCGTCCGCACCACCTATTGGGATACGGATACAGAAAAATTTATCATGGAGCAGGCTCGCAAATTCAATGTTGCCGGTGTCATCTTTGCCATGATCCCCCAACAGCCGCAGCTGGCGTACAAGCTCAGCAAATATCTGCCCGTTGTTGCCATCGGTGACAGACGCAGTGATCTGGAGCTGGCTACTGTTGACATGAACAACTTTACTGCAGGCCAGCTCATCGGCAAGCATCTTACGGATTTGGGACATAAGCAGGTTGCCTATCTTTCTACAACGCTCAATGACCAGCACACCTCACGTGTGCGTCGCTATCAGGGTCTGGAGGATGCCTGCAAGACAGCAGGTGCCAAGCTTTCCCTCTTCACTCAAGAGATTACTTCTGACTATGAGCTTTCGCACGTTGAAGTAGAATACAGTACAGGCTATGAGCTTGCGAAACGCTGTCTTGAAGCAGCGCCGGAAACAACAGCCATGGTCGCTATCAATGATATGGTTGCCTATGGTGCATATAATGCTATTATCGACAGAGGCCTGAAGATTCCCGAGGATATCAGCCTTTGCGGTTTCGACAACATCTTCCCCTCGCATCTTCGCGGCATCAGCCTTACAACTATCGACAACTCGCTGACAGAGTGCGGCAAAAGTGCCTTCAAGCTGCTGCAGGAGGAAATAGCCAGCTACGAGCACCACGGCAAATTTGAGCCTATTACCCATGTAGAATACAAATGTCGTCTTGTTGCCCGCTCCAGCAGCGGCACTGCTCCCATGCGTTGACAATTACCGCAGGATACTGTACAATAAAGCCTACATAGTTTCTATGAATTAAAGAATTGTGCAGGTTTTCATTATGAACAACAAATATAGCAAAGCACTCAAAGCTGCTTTTCCACTAACGCTGCCAATTTGCGCAGCGTTTCTTTTTTTAGGCATCTCCTACGGCTTTTATATCTGCAGCAAGGGCTTTTCTCTCTGGTATCCGTTTTTTACCAGTGCTCTCGTCTTTGCCGGCAGCATGGAATTCGTTCTGGTCACAATGCTGCTTAGTCCCTTCAATCCTTTGTACTGCTTTTTTATGGCACTAATGATTAACTCTCGCCATCTGTTCTACGGTCTGAGCATGCTGGAAAAATATAAGAATACCGGTCTGAAAAAATTTTATCTGATTTTCGGTATGTGCGACGAATCCTTTGCCATCAACTGTAATACAGTTATCCCCGAAGGCATCGACAAGGGCTGCTTTATGGTCTGCGTAAATCTGCTGAACCAAATCTACTGGGTAGCGGGCGCAACCATCGGCGGTCTTTTAGGCAACAGTCTGCAAATCAATACCAAAGGCCTGGATTTTGCCCTCGTCGCCCTCTTCACGGCAATTTTCGTCAGCCAATGGCAATCGACAGAAAATCACACTCCTGCTGTTTTAGGCATTGTCATTCCGTTGCTTTGCCTGGTGCTCATCGGTCCGCAAAGCTTTATTCCGCCGGCTATGCTGCTTCTGCTGCTGGTATTTATCACAGCATATTACAAAGGAGGCATTAAATTATGACCTTTACCGAACAAATCATAACCATTGCCGCCGTTGTCGCAGGCACTATGCTGACGCGCTTTCTGCCCTTCATCCTGTTTCCGGCCAACAAAAAAACGCCGCCATTAGTAGCGTTTTTAGGCAAAATGCTGCCTGCGGCCGTTATGGGCATGCTTGTGGTCTACTCCCTCAAGGATACGCAAATTATGACCGGCAGTCACGGCCTGCCTGAAGCCATAGCCGTAGCGCTGATAGTCATATTGCAGGCAACCCTGCGTAATCTGCTGCTGACGATAGCAGCAGGCACTATAGGCTATATGCTGCTGGTGCAATATGTGTTTGCGTAAAGAATGTTCGAAAGCAAGCACAAAGATATCAGCAAAGCTGTAATACGGAAGATAATATTCCCCATATATATAATGGTAAATTAATTTTCTACTATTATATATAGTATAGGGGAATGTTTTTTATCTGCCGTACAAAATTAAAACTACCCTCCGCCATGCTCTGTCCAACATGACGAAGGGTAGTCTTTTCATTTATATCCTATATATACTGCCAATGTCCCCTAAGCAAATATATACAGAAAGAAGGAATTTGTAATTGTAAGCATCTTTGAAGCTTTGTGCGTCAGGGCAGCTTCCGCCCCGTCTATAATAAATTGTTCTCTATCCAATTTGCGTCTGCTGACCGCTCCCATTTGGGAGCGTTGCAGACATTTTAAGAAAGGTGGTAAGACCTGAGTCTTTAGTTAATTATGCTGCAGTCGGGAAGAACGGCCATACGATAGGAATAACGATGATTGCAACAATCATGCTGACTGCTACCAGACCGCCGCCGCATTTAACATAATCCATGAATTTGTACTTGCCAGGGCCAAGTACCAGGGTGTTCGGAGGAGTACCTACCGGAGAAGCGAATGCACAGCTGGAAGCAATCAGGATTGCCATCAGTACAGCTTTCGGAGATGCACCCATTTGTGCGGACAGTGCGATGCCAACCGGGCACAGCAGAGCTTTAGAAGCGGTGTTGCTCATAAACTGAGTCAGGACAACTGCCAGACCGAAGAGTACTGCAGTTACCAGGTACGGAGACGGGTTACCGCCCATCAGGCTTACGGTGAATTCAGCAATCAGCTTGCCAGCGCCGCTGGTGTTCATAGCTGTTGCAACAGGAATCATGCCTGCAAACAGGAAGATGGTAATCCAATCGATGGAGTTATAGGCTTGTTTTTCAGTGATGCAGCCTGTCAGTACGCACAGTACCGCTCCGACAACAGCAGCCAGTTCCAGAGGAACGATGCTGGTTGCCATAGAACCAATAACGCCAACCATGATGATACCACAGATCATCTGTTTTTTAGGAGTAGTGTTAGTAGCATCAATCTCTTGCTCTACATCTGCAACCTCGTCGGTTTTAGCTTCCGGCAGGATGTATTTGCCAAGGAACATCATGTAAACGATGCCGGCAACAGTAATAGGAATACCGATGTAGGCATATTCAAAGAAGCCAAATTGCAGCTCCGGCATACCAGCTGCTTTCAGAGCAACGTTTGCCAGAATGTTCGGCGGGGTACCAATCAGGGTGCAGGTACCGCCAAGGCCGGCAGCGAAAGCCAACGGCATCAGCTGACGGGAAGCGGAAAGCTTTGCTTGTGCGCAGATACCCATAACTACAGGAATCAGGCAAGCGGTGGTACCGGTGTTAGACAAGAACGCAGACATAACAGCTGCAATAACCATAAGACCAAACATCAGGCTGTTTTCATTGGTACCAAACAGCTTTACTACAGCGCCGCCAACCTTTTGAGCGAGGCCGGTGTAAAACATTGCAGCGCCAACGACGAACATACCGCCAAAAAGAACTACAGTAGAATCTGCCAGGCCAAGGAAGATTTGGTTCTCAGGAACCAGGCCCAATGCACTGCAGGCTATAGCAGCCAGAACCGCGGTCATTGCCAGCGGAATCATTTCGGTAACGAATAACAGTGCAACTACTGCTAACAAAATCAAGCATTTAATTGCTGGTGTCATAAAAATTTCCCTCCACTTATTTCTTCTTAAATAGGTTTACATATTGAAAAGTGTTTACAAAGAGCTTGCCATCTTCGCCTCGATGCGGGAAGACTTTACCTTCCTTTTTCCTGTTCTCGATAGCTCGATAGTAAAACTTCTTGTCTACCTGTTTCAGGTACTCCCGAATCTTAGAATCTTCTTTTTCATCATTCATGATAAGTGCAATGTCCAAAACTTATCAGCTCCTTTCTTGTTCTTTTTGGAGAGTGCCTTTCACTGTTAGAGATTATACAACATATTCCAAAATAATAAAAATACCTAGTTGGAATAGAAGTTATATGAATTAAGTATATTTTAGAAAGTAATTAAATGTATTTTGAAACTAATTTCCACTTGTTTTTTATAGCAGGCAGTTTTATATTATACGACAATTATCGCCGGAATAAAAATACCTATGTAGCATTATTCATATATCCGTCAGGAATATTTTAGGCAAACAAAAAGCCAGTCTGCCAACGACGTACAAGGAGGTAGGCTATAACGTCATCGCTCGCGGACTGGCATATATAATACTGCTGTTTAAAGCTTAAAGCAAAATATTCTTAAACCATTTACTATAGTATTCTCTGTCCAACTCTTTGAGATAGTTCAGTACAAAGCTCATCTTTCTTCTTAACCTCTTTTTAATGCTTTCAGGGATGCTTCGCTCAGTTTGAAGCCCTGTACTCTTCTGCTGAAGGCAAAGCCTTTTTCACCACAATGCGGGAATACTTTTGCTGCACCGTTGCGTTGACGGCACAGGTGTGCGAATAAACCGATTTCTTTTTCGACTGCCATTTTTGTTTCAGCCATGATTGTTCTCTCCTTTGCTTTGAATAAGTCAATTTGTCAATTTGCTCTGTATAAGGCCTCTGCTTTATACGCATTTAGTATAACAGATATTGCTTAATAAGAAAAATAGCTAATAGGAATTATAGATATGACATTTTATTATTGCTTTTTAGCTTTCTTCTGTTCTATAATAGCCTTAATCGTTGTAATTCTTGAAAATACACTAGCAATATGATAAACTAATTATATTATACCTATATTTAGAATCTATTACTGTTTCTATTTTACATAAGTTTAGTATTAGTTGGAGGTCTGCAAAACATGGAATTAGACAATTACAGAAACTTTTTGGCAATTATCGAAGCCGGTAGTTTTACCGGTGCGGCTGATTACGTACATATCGCTCAGCCGGCCCTCAGCAAGCAGCTGCGTGCCCTGGAAAACTATTTCGGCACCAAGCTGATAATTACCACCCGCGGCAGCCGTCAGATTCTCCTGACCGAGGCAGGACGCGTCCTCTATCAAAAAGCAAAGTACATGTGTGCTTTGGAGGATCTTGCCAAAAGCGAAATCGAAAACATCATGGGCGGTGTTGTAGGTACGCTGCGTTTCAGCATTGCCAACTCCCGCAGTGCTTTATTCATCAAATCCTCCCTCAAGGATTTCTGTGCTCTTTATCCTAATATCAAATGTGAGCTGTTTGAAGCAAGCATAAACGAACAGACACAGCAAATGCTTAACGGTATTACCGAACTGGGAATTTTGAGCGTACCGGTAGAGCATCAGGATAACTTTGAGGTTCTCTTCCGTCGCGATGAAGAACTGACAGCCGTTTTCCATAAAAACTCTGTTTTTCTGGATGACAGCAAAAAGGTTGTCACCCTTAAGGAATTAGAGGATGTACCTCTGAGCATCAGCTCCGGCTGCTCTGAAATCTTCCTCAAGGCCTGTGCTCAAGCCTCCATCGTGCCGCGTATCACCTGCACCAGCACAACCCGCAGCACTACTTTGGAATGGACACGCGTCAAGGCAGCAGTTTCTATCGTGCCTGTAGAGTCTGGAGAGGACCTTGGTGAAGAGTTTATCACCCGTCCTATATCCGACATCAAGGCCGACGTTTACAAGACCGTAGTAAAGGTTAAGGACAGACCGCTTTCCGTCGTTGCCCAGCATTTCCTCAAATTCTATTCCAAGACACGTAATTCACAGCAGGTATGCAATCTGGACGATGTTCTGAAGAATTCTTCTTTATAAAACAAAAACCGCCTCACGGCGGTTTTTTTATTATACTAAGCTTATCTTTCCTTGCGAAAGCAATAAAAAAGCCGCCTTACCCGGCGGTTTTTTTATTGTTGCATTGCCACACCCCTGTAACAAGCTACACACGATAAAATTGGAGGAGAAGGAGAATTTGAAAAATCTTTACGTAACAGAACAGCAAATTGTCCGATTTGCTTAGTTTGTTCTAATGTTTGGGAAATCAATATTTCGACCCACATTTGATAGTTGAAAAAAACCGTCTTTGCAAGCAAAGACGGTTAATGCGCACAATTAAGATAGCTGCCACTCTCACATAAACAGTATCTTGTCTGTTAACATCTTCTCCTGTCGCTCGCAGGTCAAGCATATGCTTGTACAAAGTACTTTGCTGACTCCAGGCAAGCCTGTTACAGCGGCGGGACCGTGTGGATTTTCACCAATTAGTGCTTTATACGAAATATTGATTTGTTGCTTTTAATTATACTAAGTCCGATTAAGAATGTCAAGACTTTAGCGAAAAAGTTCTCGAAAAAAATATTGTAAGAACTTATATCACTAAAGAGGTACTTATTTGTTGACAATAAAAGAATTAGCATCTCTTACTCTTTTTAGGTTAAAAATTCTCACGCCCCGCTTTGTTTTACATTGTGTTTTTACACTTTTATATTAATGTTTTGCAGTATCTATAAGCCATTATAAAAACAAAAAGGCTGTCACCGATGAAGCTTCATCAATGACAGCCTTTAGCTTGCCGGTCAAAAATCACCACAGGGTGCTTTCTTGCCGGACTTTATTTGTTTTGATTGCGATGCCTCATTGAAGCACGATCAATATCAAAGGCGTTAATCAGTTCGGTAACAGCCTGACTTGGGGATACCACGCCATTAACAGCTGCTTCCATTACTGCCGGTAAGCGTCCTTTAATCATCGGGTCTTCAAAGAACAGGTTATGTAAATGCTCGTCAATCATGCTGTTAACCCAAGAAATAGTCTGCGATTTACGACGTTTGTCGAAGGAACCGCATTCCTTGGTAACCTTTTCGAACTTGCGCATTACTGCCCAAAGCTCAAGCAGGCCTTCCTTAGTCAAAGCAGAGCATCTGTAAGCGTGAGTTTTCCAGCCTTCGGTAGCAGGACGGATGAATTCAATCATACGCTCATACTCACCCTGGGTAACGATAGCTTTCGGCAGATTGTCACCATCGGCTTTGTTGACAACGATAGCGTCGGCAACCTCCATGATGCCTTTCTTGATGCCTTGCAGATCATCACCGGCACCGGTCAGTACTACCAGCATAAAGAAGTCAACCATCGAACGGACGGTGATTTCGGACTGGCCTACACCTACGGTTTCTACTAAGATAACGTCACAGCCTGCAGCCTCGCAAAGCAGCATGGTTTCACGGCTTTTACGGGCAACGCCGCCCAAGGTACCCTTTGCAGGGGACGGACGAATAAAGCAATTAGGTTCACGCGATAACATCTGCATACGCGTTTTATCACCCAAAATAGAGCCACCGGTAATAGAGCTTGTAGGATCGACAGCAAGAACTGCGACCTTGTAGCCCTGATGACACAGCATCTGACCAAAGGACTCGATAAAGGTACTTTTGCCGGCACCCGGTACACCGGAAATGCCGATGCGCAAAGCTTTGCCTGTACGCGGCAGAAGAGCCTGCAGGACACGCTGTGCTTTATCAAAATCCCTCGGTGCATTGCTTTCTATAAGAGTAATAGCTTGAGATAAGGTTTTACGATCGCCTTCACTGACTCCTTTTATTAACTCTTCCGGACTAGGCTTTTTCCTCAAGGGGAATTTCCTAATTTTATCCACAGGGTTATACTTCTCCTCGCTGACAGCGTTTACGGCACTGTCAATCCCGCCCATTACAGAGCAGGCAAAGTTAGGATCTTTTTTCAGGGGTACCCAACTCGGCCTAATATCTTTTTCACCAGTTTCAGGCATTTATATCACCTCAGTCTTCAGCGTGTTCAGCTTTTGCACGGTCAACCAACATTTGCAGTAATTGGATGCAGCACTTAGGAATGTTGGTACCAGGTCCAAAGATGCCTGCTGCACCATGTTCATACAGGTAGTCGTAATCCTGTGCAGGAATTACGCCGCCGATACATACCATGATATCTTCACGGCCACGTTTCTTCAGTTCTTCAACGATTGCCGGCAGCAAGGTTTTATGACCTGCAGCCAGAGAAGAGAAGCCAACCATATCAACGTCGTTATCTACAGCGTCTTGTGCAGATTCTTCCGGAGTCTGGAACAGAGGACCAACGTCGACGGTCCAGCCCATATCAGCGAAGGAGGTTGCCAGAACTTTTTGTCCGCGGTCATGACCGTCTTGGCCCATTTTAGCCAGGAAGATACGAGGACGACGGCCTTCAAGTTTTTCAAACTCATCAGCCAGTTTGGTAGCTTTTTCCATGTCATCGTTGCCGCTGAATTCACTGGAGTATACACCGGATACAGTGTGGATTACAGCATTGAAACGACCGGATACTTTTTCAACTGCGTCAGAAATTTCACCGAGGGAAGCACGGTCGCGAGCAGCTTGTACAGCCATTTCCAGCAGGTTGCCGTTGTCACGGGTTTCTGCTGCGCGGGTAATAGCTTCCAGATCGCGTGCAACAGCGTCGTTGTCGCGTTCTGCTCTCAGTTTTTCCAGACGTTTAATCTGAGCGTTACGTACAGCGGTGTTATCGATGGACAGTACGTTCAGAGGATCTTCCTTAGCCAGACGATATTTGTTCAGGCCAACGATGGTTTCTTTACCGCTATCGATGTTAGCTTGACGACGAGCTGCGCACTCTTCGATACGCATCTTCGGCAGGCCGGTTGCAATAGCTTTTGCCATACCACCGAGTGCTTCAACTTCCTGGATATGAGCCCAAGCACGGCGAATGATTTCGTTGGTGAGGTATTCAACATAGTAGGAACCGCCCCACGGATCGATAATCTTGCAGACTTTGGTTTCATCCTGGATGTACAGCTGGGTGTTACGAGCAAGACGAGCGGAGAAGTCGGTCGGCAGTGCGATAGCTTCGTCCAATGCGTTTGTATGCAGGGATTGGGTATGGCCCAGAGCAGCAGACATAGCTTCCATACAAGTACGGGAGATGTTGTTGAACGGATCCTGTTCGGTCAGAGACCAGCCGGAAGTCTGGCTGTGAGTACGCAGTGCCATGGATTTCGGGTTCTTAGCGCCGAAGCTCTTAAGAATCTTAGCCCACAGAACACGAGCAGCACGCATTTTAGCAACTTCCATGAAGTAGTTTTTGCCCATATCCCAGAAGAAGGACAGACGTTTTGCGAATGCGTCTACAGGCAGGCCTGCAGCTTCACCGGTACGGATATATTCCATACCATCGGCCAGAGTGTAGCCTAATTCAAGGTCGCAGGTTGCACCGCACTCTTGAATATGGTAACCGGAAATGGAAATACTGTTGAATTTAGGCATATATTTGGTGGTATATTCGAAAATATCACCGATGATACGCATGGACATAGCAGGCGGATAAATGTAGGTGTTACGTACCATGAACTCTTTCAGAATATCGTTCTGAATGGTACCAGCCATGATAGATTTATCAACGCCTTGTTCTTCACCGGATACGATGAAGAATGCCAGTACAGGCAGTACTGCGCCGTTCATGGTCATGGATACGGACATCTGATCCAGAGGAATACCGGAGAACAGGATGTTCATATCGAGCATGGAGCAAACAGATACGCCTGCTTTACCAACGTCACCAACTACACGCGGGTTATCAGCGTCATAGCCGCGGTGAGTCGGCAAGTCGAACGCGATGGACAGACCTTTTTGGCCTGCAGCCAGGTTACGACGATAGAATGCGTTGGATTCTTCCGCAGTGGAGAAACCTGCATATTGACGTACAGTCCACGGACGGAATACATACATTGTGGAGTAAGGACCACGCAGGAACGGAGGAATACCGCTCATGAAGTCCAAATGGTTACATTTATCATAGATATCCTTGGTGTACAGCGGAGCTTTAGGAATACGTTCCAAGGTAGTATCATAAAGGGCATCATAATTTTCGCCCATTTTTTCTTCCAGATTTTTCTTCCATTCGTCATAAGAACAAGAAGGATGATCAGGAAGGGCTACTTTAGTGAAATCCGGATTAATGCTCATTATTCAATCATCCCTTTCTTCTTTTGCAGCATCTTCAGAGTTTGGAAGCAGTTAGCTTTTACGCTGATGAAATCGTCAACGCCAGCATCTTTGTAAACTTGTTCCATGTCTTTCGGAGCAGCGCCGGCCAGGAACAGAGTAGCGGACGGTTTCATAGCTGCTTTAATCATCGGAGCCAGTTTCGGAACGATTTCCGGATAGGTAGCATCGGTGGAGCAGATAACTGCAACATCGTAGTCGCCTTCTTTGAAAGCTTTGAGGCATTTTTCGTATTGATCGCCATCTTCGCCGTCTTGGAAACCATCGTTCAGATGAACGTTGAATTCACCAACCTGCAGGAAAGAGGTGGAGAAGTCGGCACGAGCTTTATGTTGAGGAATCGGTCCCATGTTGCACAGGAATACTTCAACATTTTTGCCGGTTTTCTTAACATAGTCTTCAGTTTCGAAACGCAGTGCTTCATAGCGCTCGGTCCAGTGATGAGCAGCGATTGCTTCAACGGTTTCCGGAGCTTCAGCCTTGCAGGATGCAGCAGCAACCTGGCCGATAGTAGCACCATTGCTGAATGCTTCGATTGCGCCTTCAACAGTTTCAACAGCAGCCAGCTTGCCGGCCAGGTAGTTGGTGTCGATGTCAGCAACGTAAGCAGCAACAGCAGCTTCGCGTTCTTTCTTCAGTTTCGGAGTGTCCTCTTCGCGGCGCTCCAGCGGTTCTTCGGTCATGTTCGGGTACATGTTTACGCCAACAGCACGGTCGCTGCGCATTTCCAGAGCTTTGAAGCGCTTAGCCAGAACGTCAGCAACTTGTGCTTGCGGATAGCCGGCTTCCAGAGCTTTAATGATGCCGCCCATTTCCTCAACCTTTTGGAACTCAGCCCAGATTTTTTCGGTGATCTGCTTGGTCAGGGTTTCAACGCCCCAGGAACCGCCGGCAGCATCAATCGGGCTCAGCATACCAAATTCTTCTTGCAGCATTACATGCAGGTTACGAGCGATACGACGGGAGAATACGTCGCCTTTACGGATCAGCTCGTCAAACGGCGGGTTGTCATAAGTGCAAACGCCGCCTACAACGCTGGAGAAGGTTTGGGTGCAGTTACGCAGCATGTTTACATACGGGTCAACAACGGTTTTGGTGAAGCGAGCGCAACGGCCATGAACTTTAATAGCACGGTCTGCTTCTTCAGCACCGAATGCTTCCATAATAGCTGCCCAAATCATACGCAGGGAACGCAGTTTTGCGATTTCCATGAAGAAGTTAGCACCTTGGTTGAAGCAGAAGTACAGGGAGTTAGCAATGTCATGCAGTTCAACACCGCGTTTTTGCATTTGACGTACATATTCAACAGCAGTAGCGAAGGTGTAAGCAACCTCTTGTACTGCTTCCGCACCGCCATCGGTGTAAGCATCACTGTTGATGAAAACAGTGCGCAGCTCCGGAGTATTAGCTTTAGCAAATTTAATGGTTTCAGCCATTTCATCATACAAAGCATCCAGAGAAGTTTCTGTTTTACCGGTTTTTACCAACTCGCCGATCGGGTCGCCGCCGATAACACCGCGCATGGTTTTAACATCATGACCGGCACCCTTCAGAGCAGCAACAGTCAGAGCCAGCAGGTTTTTAGCGCCGGCACCGGTGTACATCATAATAGGATATTTGTCAAGTTTCAGACCATTCAGCAGAACGCTCATATCTTCAACAGTAGTAACGTTCACGCCAATATCGCCGGGTTTTTCTGCATCTTTAACGTCTACGCCGTTTTTGGTTGCAGTATCCAGTTTGATATTGTAAACAGTGGAGCCCTTGGAAATTTCTTCCTTCAGCAGCTCGTTGTTTTCAGCCGGCAGGGTTTCATCGCAAGCTTGTGCAATGCCCCAGGGCTCGTGTACATAACCGTTAACAGTTGCGCCGCGCAGGAAATCGCCCATACCGGGATAATCGTTGGTCGGCAGAATTGCATCAGTGCCTTTACGAGTATAAATCGGGTCAAAGGTAATGCCCTCGTAGTTTTTGGTATACATGATCTTGTCAAAGGGTTTGCCCTTCAACAGTGCATTACATGCCTCCACCCATTCATCCCAGGTGGGTTCGGTAAATTCATCAAAAGTTACCTCCGGGAATTCGGTTACTTTCTCTGACTTACGCAACATGGCTTCCAGTTCTTTGTCTGTCAACGGTCTTTCGCCATCAACGACTGCTGCAGTTTTTTGTTGTTCATCAGCCATTCAAATAATCCTCCTTTAATAATTTAATCATTACTGTGAAAAAGCTCACAGCACCAAGCTGAAACGCATATCACCTCCAGCCAATCTCGTCTGCTGATGCAGCTGCTATCCGACCGCTCTCACCCGGTCATCAGGGGACATGTGCCGCATCCTTGCTTGGATAGATTTTAAGAAGCAAACAGCATTTATATACACGGTCACGGTTGTCCAGGCCGTATATAACAAAATAACAGGCAGTTTAATCTGCCAAGAACTCCTGCAGACGTCCGTAATTAATCTGAACTCTGCGCAGCTCGTTTTCTTCAGGCATAGTATCATTAAGAATCATGTTGCCTAAAGCAGCACCCGGCTCTGCGCCGCGGTTCTGCATAAAACGGGCATAGTATTCAATCTGCGGAACATCTTCGGCAGCCTTGTAAATAACAGCAGCCTGTTCCAAAGGATCTTCTGCGATGATATAGGGATTTACACCTTCATTAAAGTATTTTTTCAAAAGCTCGCAGATATCTGTCTTTTTGGGGTTATATTGCACACGTACGCACTTTACTTCCAGCTCACCGCTGGCTTTAGCACGTCCGGCAACAACTTCTTCAACGCCTTTCATACCTTCAAAGGCCGCAAGCAGTTCAGCAATTTTGCCTGCCAAATATAATTCTTTCATATCAATAACCTCCCTTTAAACAGCAAAAAATAAAGCCACCACATTTGTGATGGCTGGATTGTCAGCACGACAGCGCACCCCTACGCTGTCGTACTTGAGAGGAGAAAGGAAATGTTCTCAGCTAAAAGAAAAATTTGAGAATGGGATTTGAAAAACACGATATGTCCAGTATCGCGGACAAGTATGACAGATAACATCGATGGCCCGGCCACTCTCCAAAAGGTCACAGCCATCACGTGACCTTCAATGGCATAAGAAACAGAAAACCGTTTCTCAAAAAGAATCCTTCACCCAATACGGGCGGGACTTTTGAAAAACGGCGAAATATCAAAAGCTACTAGGTGCACAAACCTATACTACAGCTCTACGACATCTCTCCCCGTCTCTCGCAGGTCAAACGACGATGCATCTTACAGGCAGTTCTTCTGGCTTCGCTTCTTCACGTGTTTCACCTTCCCAGAGGACCCCTCCAGTGGTATAAACAAAACACGCTCCACGTCACAGCGGCGGGACCGTGCCGGACTTTCACCGGCTTCTCTATTGAGCTTTCGCACCTGTAATATCAATATCAACTTGTTGTCTTAATTATAGCAGTTACTATTTATATTGTCAACCTTTTTCGCGGATATTTATTTTTGCCTTTCTGTTGCATGTATAGAACGTTCTCATGTGTTGCCAGCTCCATTTTTGATTAACTGTTCTTTGTGTTTCGTTTACATATAATACAATAAAATCTGTTATATCAGGCAAAATCCGGATTTCATGCAACAAAAAAACGCCTGCGGCTTCAGCTGCAAGCGTTCTTAAGATTTAACAATCTTCATTTTTATACCACCTGTTAATGGATAAAGTAAAAATTCATTTCATACAGAGCTTTGACAAATTTTTCCAGCATTATTCTCACCTCCTGAAATCAGTGAATCATATACCATTTAAAGTTGCACAGAGTTTCAACAAATTTTTCAAAAGTCATTTTTATATCATCCCTTCTGCTTTATTTTAAGGTCTTGCCTTAACATGCATTAAGTATAACACCTTATGACGTTTTTGTCCACTATGGACTTTTTATGTCCCGATAAATGTTTGTAATGCTTCAAAGCCTTGCACCATGCGCTTTTACAAGGATTTTACAAACAAAAGCAAAGAGGACTGCAAGAAAAATTTTTCTTAAATCATAAAAAATTTTTCTGCAATCCTCTAAAATTATGCCTGCTTAGCCTTAAACCACCACGCCAGCAGCGGCGGGATAAAGATATTTATCACCAACACTCGCACCAGCTGATAGGTCAGGATAATTGAAACATTCTCACCCATACTCATACCGGCTAAAGACATTTCGGCTATACCTCCCGGCGCCATCGCCAGGAACGCCGTTACCAGCGAAAAGCCGTAGCGTGCGGAAAGCACATTAGCCATACCGATGCTCACAACAATGAGTATCGCCGTACCGATAAGAATATAAGGCACCATTTTTTCTGATTTTACGATGCGGTCCGCATCAAGCTGCATACCCATAAACAGACCGATGCTGGCCTGCGCCGCTGCCATGAGCCAAAAAGGCACAGGCTGCACACCGCCGTCAAAGACGGAAAATGCAGCCGTCGCCAAAATCGGTCCTAACAGTTTCGGTGTCGGCATATGTATTTTCGTTGCTATAAAGCTGCCCAATATAGACAATGGCACTACAACAAGCCAATGTACTCCGCCATGGTTGGGCAATGCTACGCTGCTGCCTGTCACCTGCGCATGCAAAAGCCAGATTACAAGAAACGGCACAGTAATAACTACGCCCAGCAGACGCAGCACTTGCATCACCATGACAACGTTGGGGTTGACCTCCTTGTCGTCCTCGCAAAGCAGCATCGTCAGCGTCATGCCTCCGGGAAGCATACCCATAATGCAGCTTTTGAGGTTTTCCCGCGCCAGCTTTGCCGTAATAAAGGCCAAGGCAATACTGGCAGCCAAAATAACTATCGTTGCTTCCGCTACACCAACCAGCTCAGCCAAAAAGTTATTCCAAG
Organism: Phascolarctobacterium succinatutens; assembly: GCF_958453765.1. Taxonomy (GTDB): domain Bacteria; phylum Bacillota; class Negativicutes; order Acidaminococcales; family Acidaminococcaceae; genus Phascolarctobacterium_A; species Phascolarctobacterium_A succinatutens_B. The sequence continues at coordinate 57,402 of NZ_CAUDZA010000001.1, forward strand.
TATCCGAGGTAAAGGTAGAACCGATACCGTAGCCCGCAACCATCAATGCATATTCGCGCCATTGCTTGGGCCAGCTCACATCGCTGCGATGCGTCAGTGTTTTGCAAAGCAGAGCAGTCATCAAGCCGCCCAGTAAAAACGGTATCGGCAGATGCATGCGTACCAACAGACTTCCCAGGCAAAGCGCCATGATAAAAAGCAATAAGCGGTTTAAAAACATAGCTTCTACTCCTGCTCTACACCGTTAGCGGATAAAGCATTCATAATGCGTTCAATCAGCTCGCCGCGCATTGTATGCTGTGAGGAGGAATAAGTGATAATCTCATGCTCCTTCAGGCCCATTTCACGCTTAAAGAGTGCCTTTTGAGACATGGCCGCATTTTTAGAAAGCTTATCGGATTTTGTCAGTACAACCTGTACCTTCAGGCCGCAGCTGCGCAGCCAGTTAAAGCATTCCATATCGCTGTCCATAGGCTTATGGCGAATATCAATCAGCTGGCAGACTACACCGAGGTTTTCGCTGCCGGATAAATATTTGCTAATAAAGCCGGACCATTGATCCTTATTATTATGGTTTGTTTTAGCAAAGCCATAACCGGGTAAATCTACCAGATAAAAAGAGGCTCTTTCATCCTCACCCTCAACTACGCGCTTAGCCTCCAGCTCGTAAAAATTGATGGTCTGAGTTTTACCGGGAGTAGAGCTTACGCGTGCCAGGCCGTTGCGGCGGCAGAGTGAATTGATAAGCGACGATTTGCCGACATTACTGCGGCCGATAAAGGCAGCCTCAATAAGAGCAGGCTGCGGATATTGGTCTGCGCGTACTGCGGAGGCCACATATTTAGCACGGATAATATCCCAATTATCTTTACTCATTTTTATCCTCCAATGCCAGCTTCAAAACATCATCAAGATGCTCAACAGGTATAAACTGCATTTCCTTGCGAATATTTTCCGGCAGCTCGTCCAGATCCTGCATATTGCGCTTTGGCAGCAGTACTGTCTTTACGCCATAGCGATAAGCCGCCAGCATTTTTTCCTTAATACCGCCGACAGGCCATACCTTGCCGGACAGGGAAATTTCGCCGGTCATCGCCAGCTTGCCTTTAACCTTTTTACCTGTCAACGCCGATACCATGGCAGTAACCATAGTTACACCGGCAGACGGACCGTCCTTCGGCACAGCGCCCTCAGGCAGGTGGATATGGATATCCATCGTTTCGCCAAAGTTGGCGGCAATCCCCAGCGCTTCCGCGCGACTGCGAATATAAGTGTAGCCAGCCTGAGCCGACTCCTTCATTACATCGCCCAGCTGACCGGTAAGCGTGAGGTTGCCTTTGCCCTTAAACGCCAGCACCTCTACCTTCAACAGCTCGCCGCCGACGCTGGTCCACGCCAGACCATTAGCAACGCCAACACTGGATTTCAGACTGATATCATCATCAAGATAAATAACCGGTCCCAGATATTTTTCCAGATTTTTTTCTGTTACCTGAGCACCCTTACCCTTGCCCTTGACAATCTTGAAGGCAACCTTGCGGCAGATACCTGCCAGCTTGCGTTCCAGATTACGCACGCCTGCTTCCCTGGTATAGTCGTGAATTACACGGCGGATAGCCTTTTCGCTGACGCTGACCTTGTATTTTTCCAGGCCGTTCAGCTTCAGCTCCTTAGGCAGCAAATGCAGCTGAGCAATCTTAACCTTTTCTTCGTCAGTATAGCTGCTCAGCTGGATAATCTCCAGACGGTCCAACAGAGCCGGCGGAATAGTATCTACAGCATTTGCCGTTACAATCCAGAATACATGCGACAAATCAAACGGGAATTCAATAAAGTGATCACTGAAGCTGTTGTTCTGCTCCGGATCAAGCACCTCCAAAAGCGCTGAAGCCGGATCTCCGCGAAAATCAGAAGCCATTTTATCAATCTCGTCCAACAGGAATACCGGGTTCATGCAGCCGCAAGTCTGCATACCGTGAATAATACGGCCCGGCATAGAACCGATATAGGTACGGCGATGACCGCGGATTTCCGCTTCATCACGCACACCGCCCAAAGAAACGCGGGTAAATTTACGCTTAATAGCCTTGGCAATGCTGCTCGCCAAGCTTGTTTTGCCTACACCCGGAGGTCCTACCAGACACAGAATCGGTCCGCGTGTGCTTTTGGACAACGCACGCACTGCCAGATATTCCAGAATGCGCTCCTTAACCTTCTTCAGGCCGTAGTGGTCATTATCAAGAACAGCCTGCGCCTTATCCAAATCAAAATTATCCTTAGTGAATTTGCCCCAAGGCAATGCCAGCAAAGAATCAATATAGGTGCGGATTACCGCTCCCTCCGGCGTCATCGGCGGCATTTTCGCCAGACGTCCCAGCTCCTTGTTGATTTTTTCCGCTACATTTTGCGGCATTTTCAGCTTGGACATCTGCTCCTTGTACTCAGCGATTTCTGCCTGTACGTCTTCGTTTTCGCCAAGCTCCTTGCTGATAGCCTTAATCTGTTCACGCAGATAATATTCCTTCTGATTCTGCTCCACCTGCTGGTGTACCTGTTCGGAAATATTTTTTGCTACATCGGCAATTTCCTGCTCACGCACCAGAATCTCGTATAATTTACGCAGACGCAACTTCAGCGGCGCCATTTCCAACAGCTCTTCCTTTTCGGTCAAAGACAGCGGCAGATAACCGACAATAATATCAGGCACCTTGCTTAAATCAGTACGCGATTTAAGCGACTGCACCGTATCAGGATTAACCTTTTTCGTAAGCAGTACCCATTGCTCAAAGGCATCCAGAAGCAGACGGCGCAGGCCTTCTGCTTCTGCATCTACAGCATCGTCAGCAGGCACTACTTCTACCTCACCGACAAAGAACTCCTGCTCATTCTCATGAACCTCTGCCGCATTCAGTACATGTACGCGCTCCAGGCCTTCTACCAACAAACGCACTGCGCCGTTAGGAAGCTGCAGCTTTTGCTTGATATTAGCCAGAACGCCCCATTCATATAAATCATCAGCAGCAACATTTTCCTGCTCAGGCTGTTTTTGCCCGACCAGAATAATTTGCTTGTCTGTAGCTTCGGCTGCGTCAATAGCAGCTATAGATTTTTCTCGGCCGACGTCCAAATTGGCAATCATGCCCGGAAAAATCAAAACGCCCCTCAAAGCCAGCAGGGGCTTGGTAATTATCAAATTAGCCATATAATCCCTCCTTAAGCTCCCAAAACAAGAGAGAAATTTATCGGCAGTACGCTTACAGGCATACTTGCCACAGCGATAAAATAAGGGAGAAGGTATATTAATCCTTCCCCCTTAGATATTTTGTTATTTTGTAAGCATTTGCGGCTCGCAATGCTGGCGTATAGTAGCTTCAGTAACAATGCACTTTGTTACATCATCACGGGAAGGAACATCATACATTACGTTACGCATGGTGGATTCAATAATAGATCTCAGGCCACGCGCTCCGGCATTACGTTTCAATGCTTCCTCAGCAATAGCAGTCAGAGCACCCGGCTCAAACTCCAAATCCACGCCATCCATTTCCAGGAAACGCTGGTATTGTTTAACCAACGCATTACGCGGCTCAGTCAGTATTTGTACCAGTGCAGCCTCATCCAGCGGATTGAGTGTTACTACTACCGGCATACGTCCTGCAAATTCCGGAATAATACCGAACTTCATGATATCCTCAGGCAATACCTTGGCAAATACAGCCTCATTATCAACCTCTTCCTTACGGCGGATATCAGCACCAAAGCCCAAGTTTTTCTTACCAACACGGGCATTGATGATATGCTCCAGTCCTGCAAAGGCACCACCGCAGATAAACAGGATATTAGTTGTATCAATATTGATAAACTCCTGATGCGGATGCTTACGTCCGCCCTTAGGCGGAACGCTGGCAACAGTACCTTCAAGGATTTTCAGCAGAGCCTGCTGAACACCTTCACCGGAAACATCACGGGTAATGGAAACGTTTTCAGATTTACGGGCAATTTTATCAATCTCGTCGATATAGATAATGCCGCGTTGAGCAGCTTCAATGTCATAATCGGCATTGCTGATAAGCTTAAGCAGAATGTTTTCAACATCCTCGCCTACATAGCCTGCTTCCGTTAAGGTAGTAGCATCAGCAATAGCAAAGGGAACCTGCAGAATCTTTGCCAGAGTCTGGGCGAGCAGTGTTTTGCCGCTGCCGGTAGGGCCGAGCATCAGAATATTGGATTTCTGCAGCTCCAAGTCGCGTTTGGACTCCGGATTTTGAATTTCGTAGTTGATTCTCTTGTAATGATTATATACTGCTACGGACAAGGTTTTTTTAGCCTCATCCTGACCAATAACATACTCATCTAAGATTGCCTTGATTTCCTGAGGCTTCGGCAGATCAGCTGCATTAGCCAACTGCTCGGCAGCATCGCTTTCTTTTTCCTCGTCAAGCATGGATTTGCAGAAGTCGACACACTCATCGCAGATAAATACACCACGACCGGAAATCAGTCTTTTTACCTGACCTTCACGCTTGCCGCAAAAGGAACAGCATGGTTTTCCATCATGTCCTTCATCAAAATTCATATTTTAAATCTCCTTATAGTATATCTTACTCTGCAGATTTACTACGGGAAACAACCTCATCAATCAGGCCATATTCCTTAGCTTCTTTGCTTGTCAGATAATGATCGCGCTCGGTATCGACAGCAATTTTTTCCACTGTCTGACCGGTATGCTTTGCCAGTACCTGGTTCATTTCTTCACGGATACGCAGGATTTCACGGGCATGGATTTCAATCTCCGTTGCCTGGCCCTGTGCACCGCCCAAGGGCTGATGAATCATAACACGGGAATACGGCAATGCAAAACGCTTGCCCGGCGCGCCTGCTGCCAGGAGCACAGATGCCATGCTGGCAGCCATGCCCATGCAGATAGTAGAAACGTCAGGCTTAATATACTGCATCGTATCATAAATAGCCATGCCGGCGCTTACGCTTCCGCCGGGGCTGTTAATATACAGATGGATGTCTTTGTCCGGATCCTCGGACTCAAGGAACAATAACTGAGCAATGACAACATTTGCCATATTGTCATCAATCGGACCGGTAACGAAAACAATCCTATCCTTCAAAAGACGTGAATAAATATCATAGGAACGTTCTCCACGACTAGATTGTTCAACAACGATAGGCACATAATTCATTTTGTCACACTCCTTTACTGTAAGTATAACCCAAAATTATTTTGCGCTGTCGATAACAACGTGAGCAGCTTTGCGGCGCAGGATGTTAGCCAGCAGCAGGCCCATGGTGCCGTTGCCTTTGATGATTTTCTTAACTTCTTCAGGAGAAGCGCCGTGTTGTGCGGAAATAGCAGCGATTTCTGCATCAACGTCAGCCATGTCAACCTGAATGTCTTCAGCTTTAGCGATAGCGTCCAGAACAAGGTCGGTCTTAACGTTTTCTTCAGCAACCGGGCGTTGGTTTTCACGGATTTTAGCCATGTCCAAACCGGTGTATTGCATGTACATGTCCAGGCTCATTTTACGGCTTTCCAGGCTCATTTTCATTTCTTCAACCATTTGGCTGATTTTGTCTTCGATCATGATTTCCGGAACGCTGAATTTAGCGTTAGCTACAGCCAGGTCAATCAGTTCATGTTCGTATTCAGCTTTAGCGTTAGCTTCAGCAGCTTTTTGCATACGCTCTTTGTAGTTAGCACGCAGCTCTTCTACAGTTTTGAAGTCGGTCTTGGAAGCAACATATTCGTCGTTCAGTTCCGGCAGCTCTTTGCGTTTTACGTCTTGGATGTTTACTTTGAAGATAGCTTCTTTGCCAGCCAGGTCTTTAACAAAGTAATCTTCCGGGAAGGTTACTTCTACGTCAGTGGAATCGCCTTTGGACAGGCCAACCAGTTGATCTTCGAAGCCGGGGATGAAGGAGTTGGAGCCAACTTCCAGAGGATAGCCTTTGCCTTCGCCGCCGCTGAACGGTTCACCGTCAACGGTACCAGCAAAGTCGATGATAGCGAAGTCGCCTTTTTCAATTACAGCGCCTTCTTCAGCAACTACCATTTTAGCGTCGCGGCCCATCATGTCTTTAATTTGAGCGTCAACCTGCTCGTCGGTTACTTCAACTTCTTTTTTCTCTACATGCAGACCTTTGTATTCGCCCAGTTCCGGTTCCGGTTTCAGGGTTACTTTAATGGTCAGTTCCATATCTTTGCCTTCTTCGAAGGTAGATTCTTCAACTTTAGGATCGGATACAGGGATCAGTTTTTCCTGGTCCAGAGCTTCGCTGTATGCTTTGTTAGCAACAATTTCAAAAGCTTCTTGTTTTACAGCTTCTTTGCCATAGTGCATTTCAATGATAGCACGCGGAGCTTTGCCTTTACGGAAGCCAGGGATATTTGCCTGGTCAGAAATTTTTTGTACAGCCTTTTTATAGCCTGCGTTTACCTCAGCAGCCGGAGCGGTAATTTTTAAAGTTGCCTCATTTTCTACTCTTTCAACAGTAACGTTCATTAATAAAATCCTCCCTTAAATTTATGTGGGTAAAAAATAATATAATCGGATTAAACTGTCAGCCTTCCTTAGCGAAAATGTGCTGACATAAATCGCTCATAATATCATATCACAATGCTCGCTTCTTGACAATACCAAAAAACCCGACAGACTCAATCTGTCGGGCAAATTTTTAATTGGAGCGGAAAACGAGATTCGAACTCGCGACCCCCTCCTTGGCAAGGAGGTGCTCTACCACTGAGCTATTTCCGCATGCATCAGCAACGAATATAAGTATAAGGCATTACCGTGTTTTTGTCAACACCTTTTTGAAAAAAGTTGAGATTTTTTTCAACTTTTTTCTCAGCCCTATCCTAACCCATTACAACGCGCCAAATCATCATAGACAAGCGCCGCCAGACGCTGCGTCAATTCTTTGTTCTCCGCACATAACTTCGTCTGTGACAGCAATGCTTCCAGCTTAGCCTTGTTGCACATCATGCAGCAGCAGGGCATAATGATTTCGCTGGCCATATAGGCAGCAGCGCGCAAAGACATTTCATCATGCAGCAGGCTGCCGCTTGCTGCCTTGGATGCGAAAACCGCAAGGCGTATATCCAGCGCCCGCGCCAGCTGTTTTTCCAAAACACCGGCCATAGCTTAACGCATGTTTTCGATAAAATCTTCAAAGGTGTTGATCAATACGGTGTGACCGGTAACCTTCAAATCACGCAGGTAAGTACCGTAGGATTCATAAACCTCGTCACTCAGCTCCATTTTCAGGCCTTCCTTAACATATTCATCCATCATTTTCAGGATAAAACGGTTAACCTCATTGGTGCCGGGCTTAACATTCAAAGGAATAATGCGGCTTTCAGCCTCATATTTTTCTACAACAACTTTCCAACCGCCGGGAACAGGCGGCAGACGGGTTGCCTTAATGAAATAATTATCTGGAGAAAAGCCTACATAACCATCCATTTTATTATATAATTTTGCTTTTTGCAGGGGGAAACCATTTTTATTGCCCCATTTAACGATTTCTTCGCAAACTTCATTATTATGGATTACACTCGGAAAAGTTGCTTCCGCTAAGATTTCAGACATAGTGATACCTCCTCATGGTTTATAGTCATATTTTACTCTAACTTGCAGATTATTTCAACAAAAAAGCATGTATACAATAAGCAGCAAGCTTTAAAAAAACCGGCATCAAGCAGATGCCGGTTCAAAAGCAATTCTTTTAAATTTGTCCCAAAGCCTTCAAAATGCATTGAGCGATAATCGCGCTGGCAATATAGGTGCCTACAAAGACAACGATTGCCAGAATAACAATGCGCCAGCCGGTCTTGGCAAAGTCGTCAAGATCCTTGCCTATGGATACACCGGCATAAGCCAAAATAGGCGTACACAGAGCCACAAAGCCAACATTTTTTACATAACCATTGACAATATCACTGCCCGGAACGCCGGGGATAGTCAGAATACAGCCCAAGGTTACAACCCATGCTGCTGCAGGAATACCGCCGGGGATATATTTGGACATCAGCATACCGACAAAAGCAATAACCGCCAAAATAAGCAGGCCGGGAATAGACTGGATAATATCAGCCTTGGTTCCCAATACGTTGGAGAACAAGCTCATGAAGGTTACAATAGCCAAAATGATAATTGTATCTTTAATTTTCATTATGCTTCCTCTCCTTTCTTATCAGCTTCTGGCAGTACGCCATATTTTATCTTATAGCATCTCTTATAGAGCCATTCGGTCATCGGCAGGCCCAGCCATACGGACATATACAGACCGTCAAGACCGGAAAGCATATTACTTGCTGCGCCGAAGGCTGCCAGCTGGTCAGCCATATCAGGATACATAGCAACCAAAGAGCCTACAGCAGCCGTCATCATGCTGGCAGAGCCTACACCGGAGGCCATAGCCAATGCATACGGATGAATCGGCAATACGGAAGCAGCAACGCTGGCCATCAGGCCGAAGAAAATAGTACCGAAAACAGTGCCGGCAATATAAACGCCCATAACGCCGCGGCCTTCACTGCTGTCCAGGCCAAACTTTTCGCCGATAAGCGCAACGTTAGGCTCACGGGCGATAGAATGCGCCGCACCGATGGTTTCACGCTTCAGGCCCAGGTAAACAGCAATCGGTACGCCCAAAAGCACAGTACCGAGGTTACCGAACTCCTGCAGAATCAGCGCCGGAGAAGCAGCCAGAATCTTCGGCAGAGTCGGACCTACCAGCGTACCGTAGCGTGCCATCAAAAGCATCAGCGTTACGCCAACCAGACTGCTGGCATCCAGCATTTCCTTTTTACCGGACAAGTTCAAAAACTTAGGTGTTGTCAAAATGCCCAGAAGCAGAGCGTACAGCATCGGCAGCAGCACGATGCGTCCGATACCGAACTTCAGGGTATGAGTGCCGATTAGCTCGGAAACTATAATCAGCGCCAGAATTATGGCATGTAATTTAATGTTCTTCATTACATTCCCTCCCACAAATTATTTCTATTTTACTTATTAAAATAGCTCTCCAATTTTGCAATGTACTCTTCCTTGGTAAGAATCGGCTTAAAATCCGCCAAGATAGCCTTAGCCTCCTTAGCGTCATCATACAGCAAATCTATCAACATCATGGCAAAGGCTTTGGCAGGAAGCAGTACAGCAGCATTAAAATCTACCATATGGAAGTCAGGTGTATGCAGCAGGCCGTCCGTACCGCCGATAAACGGATGGATAACAGGCATCAGATGTGATACGTCACCCATATCGGTAGAGGCGCTGAAATGACCGGCATCCTTTATCTCTACATCCGGATAAGCAATTTTAGCATTGGCTGCAAACAGCTCATTCATACGCTTGTTGCAACTCAACGGGAACATGCCGGGCAGTGTTTCGATAACAGTCTTGGCACCGACAGCATCGCCGCCAGCCTTGAGTGCTGCGTCAACGCGTGTATGTGTGGAATCAATAGCATCCATGGTTTTCGCACGCACATACAGCTCCAGGCGTACATCATCAGGCACGGAATTTACAAAGTCACCACCCTTAGTAATAATAGGGTGTACACGCACAACATCCTGCTCACGGAAGGTTTCACGCAAAGCGTTGATGCCCATCAGGCCCAGGCAGGCAGCATTCAGCGCGTTGACACCTTCATGCGGAGCGTCGGCTGCATGAGCGGTTTTGCCGATATAGCGAACGGTTTTACCTACAAAGCCGTTGCTGCTTTCGCCGATAGAAACCGTAGGCTTCGGCATATTTTTATCGGCATGCATCTGCATGGCCATATCAATATCATCAAAAGCACCTTCATAAATCAGTTCGCCCTTACCGCTCATAAAATGCAGCTTGCCAGACTCCACTAATTTTTTGCGGTACGCAATTTCGATATATTCCTCAGCAGGAACGCCGAAGAACACAACGTCACCTGCAAGCTCCGGCAGCACGCCGGATTTTACGATACCGCAAGCAGCACCAAGCATGGCGGAAATCTGCAGGTTATGGCCACAGGCATGCGCTGCGCCTGTGGCCGGGTCTGCCTTCGGACTTGTCGGGCAGCCAACCGCGTCCAGCTCACCCAGAACTGCTGCCGTCGGACCGGGCTTGCCGCCCTTGGCACGTCCCTTAACGCCATTGATTGCCAAGCCTGTCTGCGGCTCCAAGCCTAAGTCATGCATAAATTCCGCAACCTTGGCAGCAGTCTTGACTTCCTTAAAGCCTAATTCCGGTTCATCGTTGATGCCGGCACAAATAGCCTTTATCTTGTCCGCATATGCGTCAATTGCCGCACATGCCTTTTCTTTTAAAATTTCTTTTGTCATTTCAGTGCGCCTCCAACGTACCTGTCTATTTGACACGTACATTAATAAAAAAAATTAAGTATTTGACTCAATTATATCATACTTATAGGTAAAGTCAAATAAGAATATCCGCTAAAAAAATCGTTGCCTCATAATGTGCAATTTGATGCAATATCAGCTAGTTTTCAGAATATTGTCCACTAAATACATGCTCTAAAATGTTTACTCCCTACTTTTTTGCTAAGTTTTACAGTTTTTCTGTTTACCTTTTACCGACATCTGTGCTAAAATATAAAAATGGTATTTGTCGGCAGAAAGAATCCGACTTAAAACAGTTGACTGCTGACAACTACAGCACATGTTGATATAATATAAGGAAAGGAGTCTTGACATGTTTGCTCAGATGAAAAAAGATATTGATGCCATTATGCTGCGCGACCCGGCCGCAAAAACAAGACTGGAGGCCGCACTGTGTTATCCCGGGCTACATGCCATCTGGCTCCATCGTATAGCGCATCACTTTTATCTGAAAGGCTGGGTAGTATTCCCACGCCTGCTTAATACATTTTCCCGCTTTCTTACCGGTATAGACATCCATCCCGGTGCTAAACTGGGCCCCGGTCTTTTTATTGACCATGGTATGGGACTTGTTATCGGCGAAACCGCTGAGCTTGGCAGCAACGTCACGCTCTATCAGGGAGTTACTCTCGGCGGTACCGGCAAGGAAAAGGGCAAGCGCCATCCCACCATCGGCAACAATGTTGTTGTTTCCAGCGGTGCGAAGGTGCTCGGTTCCTTCAAGGTAGGCGACAATTCCAAAATTGGCAGCGGCAGCGTAGTTCTTAAAGAGGTTCCGCCAAATTCCGTCGTTGTTGGTGTACCCGGACGTGTTGTAACACGCAATGGTGTACGTATTGCCTCCAACAATGATGCCGAAAGCATGATTGACCTGAACCATGATAAGCTGCCTGATCCGGTAGCAGATTATGAAGAGCTGCTTGCCAAGCACATGGAAGAAATAAATGGCCGCCTCAAAGAATTGGAAAATCTTATTTATGACACTCAAAGTAAGCATTCTGACTAAAAAGAGGTAGAAAAATGAGCAGAACAATGACCACAGCAGAAGCCATTCAGGAAGCACGCCGCTGCCTGAACTGTGCGCGCCCTACGTGCCGCACCGGCTGTCCGATTGAAAACAATATTCCCGGCTTTATCCGTGCCTTAAGCGAAGGTAATATCGGTATGGCCTACGAGATTATTTCCGAACGCAGCAATCTGCCCGCTATCTGCGGACGTGTCTGCCCGCATGAGCGTCAGTGCGAAGCACATTGCGTGCTGACAAAAAAGAAATGCGGTATCGAAATCGGCAGTCTGGAAATGTTCATTGCCGACTTTGCCCACAACAATGATTTGAAGCCCACGCAGCCTTCAAGCAAGCTGCGCGGTAAGGTTGCCGTAATCGGCTCCGGCCCTGCAGGTCTTACCGTTGCCGGTGATTTGGCAAAAATGGACTTTGATGTTACTATTTTCGAAGCACAAAGCGAACCGGGCGGCGTACTGCTTTTCGGCATTCCGGAATTCCGTCTGCAAAAAGATGTTGTCCGCCGTGAAATCAGCGAGCTGCAACATATCGGTGTGGAAATCCGCACCAAGCAGCTTGCCGGCGTAGATTTTACCGTAGATGACCTTTTTGCCCAAGGCTATGATGCAATTTTCATGGGCACAGGTACCTCTCTGCCGCGCACATTGGACATCCCCGGCAAGGAGCTGTCCGGTATTTTGACAGCAACCTACTTCCTGCGTATGGTTGTACTGGCTGACGGAGGCAAGCTGGATGCCAGCGAAACACTGCTGCACACCGGTGACAACGTTATCGTTGTTGGCGCAGGCAACGTGGCTATGGATGCGGCCCGCACCTCTATCCGCCGCGGCGCAAAAAATGTTACCATCGTCTACCACAAAACTGAAGCTGAAATTTCTGCTTTTCCATCCGAATATGAAGCCGCTGTTGCCGAAGGTGTACAGTTCCGCTTCCTGAAGCAGCCTATCGCCTACTTCAACAAGAAGCAGATGCGCGCCTTAAAGAATATCCGCCGACAGGCTACGGCAGCGGACGAAACCGAATTAGCCGGCTTATTGCTGCAAAACATCACCAAAACCGAAAATGGTGAGTTTATCGCGGAAGGTGGCCAGGAGCTTATCCCCTGCGATTGCGTAATTCTCGCAGTAGGCCAAAAACCGGCAGCACGCATTGTTTCCAGTACCAAAGGCATTCAGGTTGATAAGCAGGGCTTTGTTATCACCCGTGACCGTCCCTACGGCATGACTACCCGCGCCGGTGTCTTCAGCAGCGGCGATGTGGTACATGGTCCTGCTACCGTCGTGCTGGCAATGAAGGAATCGAAGAAGGTAGCTGCAGGCATTGCACAATACGTTGATGCCAAAAAGCTGCTGGAAGACTGCACTATGGATTCCACTACTCTGTAATAAGCATTTTTGCATACAATAAAACCGTCATTTCCCCAATAATCTGAGGAAATGACGGTTTTATTTCTTTTATTCGCTATATTTTCTATACGCGGTATGATTGGTGCAGCCGACAATGTTATTGATAGCAAAGCCATGCTTAAGCGCAGCGGTAACGAACTTCTTCGCCTGCAGCACAGCTTCCTTCATGCTCAGGCCGTCTGCCAGACCTGCAGTGATTGCTGCCGAGAAGGTGCAGCCTGCGCCATGGTTGTAGGAAGGATAAATCTTCGGCACAGCCATTTCTGTGAATTCCTTGCCATCGTAAAAAATATCAATTGCGGAATTGTCGCTCAGACGCTCGCCGCCCTTGATAACAACGCTCTTCGCACCGGCAGCAACAATCTTCTCTGCTGCTTCCTTAATCTGCTCTACGGTAGTAACCTCAGGCATATCTGCAAGATAAGCAGCTTCCACGGTATTCGGGGTAATAACATCGCAGCGCGGCATCAGCAGCTTTTTGATAGATTCTGCCGCATCCGGCACCAGAATCAGGTCACAGCCCTTGCAGACCATAACCGGATCAATAACAACGTTCTGCAAATTGTACTTATCAATCGTAGCTGCAACCAGTTCTACCAGCTCAGCACTTCCCAGCATACCGGTTTTCATCGCATTGATGCCAACGCCTTCAATCGCTGTCACCAGCTGCTTTTCTACCAAATCCAACGGCAACGGAAATACGCTGTGCTCCCAAGTAGTAGGATGCATAGTAACAATGCAAGTCAACGCAGGCATACCATAAACGCCCAGCTCCTCCATAGTTTTAATATCCGCTTCCATACCGGCGCCGCCGCTTGTATCGCTGCCGGCAATTGTCAATGCTTTATTCATCAAGGTCATAAGACACACTCCTTCACTTTAATAATGTAATCATTATAACCTATCGACTGGCATATGAATAAGCTCAATTTATGGATATTTAATATAGTCAGATAAAAGCTTTGCAAACAAAACGCCCTAGAAACATAGCAACCTATTTATGTTTAGAATGTATAAGTATAGGTCACATGCACCATGCGCGGCAGGCAGTAATACTTGGTAGCGGAGCCCGGATTGCTTACGATATCATCCCTGTCGAAGATATTTTCCACGCCAAGCTCTACACTGCTGCTCTTATCGAACTTATAGCCGGCAATAAAGTTTACCGGCAGCAAATCGCCCCAGCCGCTGGCTCTGTCTGTAGTAAACATGCCTGTCAGCGCAGCATTGAACTTAGCATCATGGTATTTAATGCCGGCATTGTATTGCTCGCGTGCAAATTTACGCTCCCATACGCCTTTTTTATTTTTACCCATAGGATTGCAGAAATTAGCGCCCAGAGAATAGCTGTATTTGCTGCCGAAATCCTTCTCATAGGTCATTTCCAGACCTTTGTTTTTAAAGGACATATTACGTGTCACATACGGATTGGAGCTGGTTCCCTTGCCTTCGTACTCAATAGTATCCAAATCCATATAATACAAAGCAGCTTTGAACATGCTTGTATTAGATGTCTTTTTGTAACCGAACTCATAGGTCCAGCCTTCTTCAGGCTCCAGTAAAGGATTAGCCGCAAAGTTGGCACCGCCGCCGCCGTAAATCTGGGTAAATGTAGGCATCTTAAAAGATTTTGCCGCATTTGCATATAAGCTGCTGTTGTTATCCAGCTTCTTCAGCAAAGCAAACTGCGGAGTAAAAGCATTGTAACGCTTATTGGCCTCTACAACAGTTTCACGGGCACCTACGGTAGCAGTATAGCCTGCGCCAAGATCTTTGGACAGCTGTGCAAACACAGCATAATTTGTTCTGAATTCATTAATCTTCGTACCGGGTTTAATGTTTTTTGCTACGGTAATATCATTTTTATAGGAATCACGGGAAACCGTCGTACCAACAATAACATCACCGAATTTACCGGTAATCTGCTTTTGCAGATCAAGGCCTATGGTATCAAAGCGTAAATGATCGGACTTGGTCCATTTAGAGCCCTTAACATTGTAAGTCTGATTTCTGCGGTTGCTGCGGTTATAAAACAAATTGGCACTCACGCTGTCATCCTTATATTGTAAGCGTGAAAAATCATCAATATAGTGGTAATTCGCATCCTCGGTAAGCTTGCTCCAGGTTTTGTCATACTGATCATAGGAATACTTGCTGTCATTGTGCTGATGTGAAAAACTCCAATTATCATCAAACTTATAGCTTGCGGTAAAGGACTTTTTGTTTAAATCATTAATCTGCTTATAATTACTGCTGTATCCCTTCATCGGGTCACTCTGCTCCAGCGCTACTGCAAAATTCAGCTTGTCGGCATTCAATGTCAGTGCTGCCTTCTCCCTACCGTATTCACCCTTAGTCAGAGATAAGGTGTTGGGCATTTTCTTTTTCGTGATGATATTGATAACACCGGTAGAAGCCTCGGAACCGTAAAGAGTAGAAGCAGCGCCCTTAACAATTTCTACGCGTGCAATAGATTCTACAGGAATGGAATCCAGATAATAGGTTTCATTGATGTTGGCAGGAACACCGTCAATCATTACCACAGTGCCTTTATTCGCACCGCGCATCATGATTTTTGCGTTCATACCGCCAAGGGACTGGCTGCCGCCATAGGAATAGGTAGTTACGCCGCTTTGCAAACGCAAGGCATCAAAAAGATTAGAAGCACCGGTTTCCACAAGCTGCTTTTGGGAAACGGTTGTAACGGAAGCAGGTGTATCAACATCACGCTTGCTTTCACGCTGCGCTGTAACAACCATGGTATCAAGATTGTATGTCTGTAAATCATCGGCAAATGCCGGTACCGCAAAAGATATATTCGCAGCCAACAGCGCAGCCGTCAGGGAAATTACAGTATTTTTTCTCATAAATATTCATCCTCTCATGTACATAAAACATCTAACAAATATAAATTTATAACACTTTTAAGGATGCTTGTCAATAAAGTTTTCACGATGATGCAGGCTTTTCAAAAACAAAAAAGCTCTTGGATTTCTCCAAGAGCCGATTGCCATAGTTGGCGGAGTGGGTGGGATTCGAACCCACGCACGGGGTAAACCGTCTAACGATTTAGCAAACCGTCCTCTTCAGCCAGCTTGAGTACCACTCCATTAGACTACTTGTTTATTATAACAGATTCTTATCTAAATTGCAAGACCCTATTATAATTTTTTAATGGCGGAAAGGGTGGGATTCGAACCCACGGAAGGCTTGCACCTTCGCTAGTTTTCAAGACTAGAGCCTTCAACCACTCGGCCACCTTTCCATTAGAATTTTATTATACTTTAAAAACACGCTTACGTCAAGTACTTACAAAGCACCAAGCAATAAAGCCTTATTACAACGCTTTATCCGTTACTGCAAGCAAACGTGTTTCCAACGCTTCGGCATCTGCCAAAAGCTGCTTCAGATCTGCTGCAGCCTGCGCGTTCCACGCCTCATCCTTGGTCAGTCCCATGTTAATGCGCACGTTGTACTCCGCACAGCGCAGCGCCGCACGCGCCAGCAAACCGCTGCAGGCACCATCCGTAATCACGCCTGGGTTTCCTGATACTACCAACCTGTCTGCCAGCTTCAGTACAGCAAAAGAGCTGCGGGCAATGTTCAGCGGTACGGTTGCCGCCTGCTTTGCTGCAGCGCGGATTGCCGCTGTACGTGCTGCCTTTTCTTCATCAGTAGTCTTAGGCAGCTTATAACAACTCATAAAGCTGTTGAATACAGCCGCATCCTCATCTACAAGCGTCAAAAGACGTACGCGTTCTGCTTCCGCCTGCTTCAGCAGCTCTTTGACCTCCGGTTCGCGTTCGGCGAACTTTTCCTTGCCAATCGTCAGATTAGCAACCATAGAAGCAAGCGCCGCCGCCAAAGCTCCGGCCATTGCAGCGCCGCCGCCGCCACCGGGGGCGGGCGCAGCGCTTGCAAGCTCAGTTAAAAATTCCTTACAGCTTAAATCGCCAAGCTTATTCATTAATCCATTTCCTCATTTTTCTTCAACCATCTGCGCACCTGCACAACAGCAGCATATGCATCAAGCGGCTCAGGCGGCACCAAAAGACCTAACGGCACCAGCTTACGCCAGCCCTTAGGAGGATTTTCCTGCCAATACAGGCTACGAGCTTCTTCCGTACTGTATGCTTCACCGACAAGCTCCGGTACCAAATCCGGATAAAGCTCACGCAAAACTGCGCCTATAGCCTTATTATTTGTGCCGTTGCCCATAATAATTCCCTGCAGCTTAGCTGAACCGACGAACTGTCGCAGCTCTGCAGCAAGATTATCCGTCATCGCAATATGCAGGCTCAGGATTTTGCCATCAGCGGCAACTAATGCCAATCCTGTTTTGCTGCGCCCCGGATCTACGCCAAGATAATTACTCATTGACCGGAACCACCTCCAGCCTTACCCTTACAGGTCCAGCTGTCGTAATATCGCCTTTAGCATAAGCACGCAGAATAAAGCTGCCTCTGGTGCGACGCATTGAATTAGCTGCTTCAATCATAGTAGCAGCATCCATACTGCCAACCTTACCCGTCATCGGATCAGGCAGCACACCGGCCTTTACCGCATTATGGTTAATCTGCGCCAAGAATTCCATAAGCACGCTTTCATAGCTCGGGCCGTTATTACCAAGATTATACTGCTCACTGAAAATCAAGGTTCCGTCAGGATAAATGAACTGATTATCTACCATTTCAATATCGCATACTGCCAGCTCGCCAACTATGATATTGGCAACGGCACGGATACGGAACAGCATATTACCCTTGCTTTTATCCAGCCTTGCTACAGCATTATCGACAACATTTTTGCCAATCCAGATAGCCTGCAGAGGCTTTTGCTCATCGTGAATGACACCCAAGCGCTGCAATGCTGCTTCATTAGCATTTTGCAGCAGCCAGTTCATCTGAATCATATTTTCTTCATGCTTCAGACCGCCACGCATAATACCGGCAAAGACAACCTCACCGGCGCGGTAATATACCTGGCCTTCACGCATATTGATGATACCCTTACGCAGAGCCTCGGTAGTTTTTTCCAGCTCGTCAATTTCATTCGTCAGCTGCAGCTTGGAATGTGTAAGCGAATTTACCTCATTCTGTGCCTGGCTGTACATGTCATTAACCTGGGCCAGCTTGATTTCCATTGCATCATTTTCGGCAACTGCTTCCTGAATTTTAGCATCAAGCTCACTGATTTTTTTGTTCTGCTCGTTAACCTTGCCTTTAGCCTGTTCAAGTGCAGCAGTTGTATCTGCCTTTTCTTGGTTTAAAAGCTTAAGCTCCTGCTGAATTTTTTCCATGCCGAACAAAGCTGTGCGTGCACTCTGTGATGCTATTGCCATAACACTGATAGTCAGAACAGCAATAATAGTACCGCCGAGTACCGTAAGTAATATGGACGTATGCTTTGGACGCAAGCCAAATACCGACATTCTTTTTTTGCCTATTTTACTGCCCATTTTATCGGCCAGATAGGCAATCAGGCCACCTACAATGGCCATAATGATAATTAATCTTATACCTACCAAGTACTCACCTCCATGACTTACTCATCCAAGTCTTTTAGGCATTTTTCTTTTTCATCAGATAAACGCCGACACCCAAGCAAAGAATGTTAGGCAATGCGCAGGCCAGCAGCGGCGGCATTGCGCCACCCTTGCCCAAACCGGTGGTGAAGGTCATTATTGCATAATAAATAAATATTACGATGATGCTGATGCCCAGACCGATAGAAGAGCTGGTACGCTGCTTCTGAGTGCCCAGACAAGCACCGATCATTGCAAAGAAGAAGCTTGCCAGCGGAATATTGATTCTCATAAAGATTTCGCACCACTGACGTGCTGCCGAGGTATGCTGTTCTTCCAGCATGCTGATATATTCGCGTAATTCGCGGATAGTCATTTCCTCAGGCTCCTTTTGCTCCCAGGAAATCTGCTTCGGCGAGAAATTCAAGGGAATAATCTGCTCCTTGAATTTGGCACTGCTTTGTACGCCGTCCTTATCGTCCAGCGCAAAAACATTGCCGTCTACGATACGCCAGCTGCCGTTTTCCCAATAGCCTTCCTTGGCGGTCTGAATACGGGCAATTTTGCCTTTATTAAACTCTTCGATAGTGATATCGGTCATCTTGCCAAGCTTTTCATCAAACTTATTAGCATAGGTAACACGTTGGGTATCACCGCTGATAGTTTTGATGATAATATGATTCTGAGTTGTGGGGCGCGTATTGTGGCGGATTTCCTCATTCAGGATTATCGACGCCTTCGCTTTGGAGGTAGGCACTACCTTTTCTGCCCACACCATGGAAAACATGCTGACAAAGAAGCCAACAACCAGCACCGGCGCAACAATACGGTAGTAGCTGACACCGCCGGCCTTCATTGCCGTAATCTCACTGGAACCGGAAAGCTTGCCAAAAGCCATCAGCGCTGCCAGCAGCATAGACATCGGGAAGGTATAGTTGATAACCTCCGGCAGATTATACATAAACAAACGGGCTACAGTCTCCAGCGGAGCACCGTATTTAGTCATGTATTGGGTAATTTTAAACAGCATCGTGCTGGCAATAAAAATACTGGAGAAAGCAGCGATGCCGAAAACGAAGGGGTATAACAGCTCCTTCAGTACATAACGGTCTAATAATCGTAAGCGCACTTTTCTTCCTCCTGTTACATGCTAAAGTTATCGCCAAGGTAATATTTACGGGCAACGGGGTCATTGGCAATTGTTTCACTGTCACCATGCAGCAAAATATGACCTTCAGCCAAAATATAGGCCTTATCAACGATGCTCAGTGTTTCACGGACGTTATGGTCTGTAATCAGCACACCGATGCCGCGCTGTGCCAAATGCGCAATCATGCCCTGGATATCCGCTACGGCAATGGGGTCAATGCCGGCAAACGGTTCATCCAGCAGAATGAAGGCCGGGTCGGTAGCCAGCGCACGGGCGATCTCTACGCGGCGGCGTTCACCGCCGGAAAGCGCCTTGCCCTCGCTCTTGCGCACATGGTTCAGACGGAACTCATCCAGCAGAGCGTTCATCTTCGCTTCTCGCTCGGATGCATTCAGATCAGTTGTTTCCAGAATCGCCATGATGTTATCTTCTACCGTCATTTTGCTGAAAATAGAAGCCTCCTGCGGCAGATAGCCGATACCTGCACGCGCTCTTTCGTACATGGGCATTGAGGAAATATCCTTGCCGTCGAGCATCACGGTACCTGCATCAGGCTTTTCAATACCGACAATCATATAGAAGGTTGTCGTCTTGCCGGCACCGTTAGGACCGAGAAGTCCTACTACGCTGCCCTGCTCTACGCTGATGCTTACTCCGTCAACAACGTGACGGGTATTATAAATTTTTACCAGATTATCTGTTGTTATAACCAAAACTTTGCCCTCCGCTTCTTAGGCTAAAGCTTTATCATCTGCGCCCTGTTTTTCTTTACCGGGCAGCGCAGGCTGCTTTTCCGGAATATAGATAATATCTACATTACCGTCAGCAATAGCCACGTTGGTATTGGTAAGACGCAGTTTATCACCGGCAACGCTGTTGCCGTTCTGAGTTGCTTTGGCATTGCCGATAAGCTCTACATAACCGCTGTTATCGGTTTTATAGACAGCGCTGTCAGCAGAAGCAGTCAGGCTGCGTGCATCACTGCGGATATCAACACCACCGTATGCATTGGCAACTCCCTGTGCCATATTATAATCAATCTTTGCCGCATTCAGCACACTGCCGTCGCTGTCGGTAAGACGTGCCCAGCCGCCGATTGTTTCGGCAAATTCGCGCGCCTTGTAATAATCAACTCTGTCAGAGCTCAGGCTTTTGCCGCCCTTGGTAATCATGGCACCGCCTACAGCAGACAAATCATTTTCATTATGCACTATAAACTCATTGCACACAATATGTGCATCATCACGGTCGGCAATAACATTGCCGGTTAAAACACCGCTTTTGCTTTTGCTGTTGAATTTGGCATAATCGGCAGTAGCTCTGCCGCCATCCTGCATCAGTACAACATTTCCTTTTGCTACAGCTTCACCGCTGGCCAGGTCATACTCCAGTTCATCAGCCTGAACGCTGAAATTGCCGGGAGCCGCAAAAGCAGTTGCTGTTACGCCTGCTGCCAGCACGGCTGCAGCCAGTGTCAGCAGTAATCTATTTTTGTAAGCCATCTTATTCGCCGCCTTTCTCCACTTTAGCATTACCCTTAAGCTTAATATGCTTAAAAGCACTGGTAGTTACAGCACTATCCGCAGTTGCGGTATAGGCATCCTTATGCATTTTAAAATGTCCTGTTGCCGTAATAAGCTCTTTTTCCTGATTCCAGCTTATTTTATCGGCATAAAGCTCGCCGCCGGTATTCAGTACACCCTTAATATTACCCTCCAGGAAAAAGTCATTGCTCTTCATGCCGGCACTGCCTTTATCGGCAGAAATATCAATAAAGCTGCCGTCCGCACGATAAACTTTGCCTTTGATGCCCTTCAGATAGGCTGTGTTTTTAGCCTTATCGTTAACAACCTCTTCTACTGTAAACTCCCACAGCTTTTTGCCATCCTTTTCCCTTTTAACCATACTGTTTTTTAAGGAAGCATTAATCTGCGCTGTAACACCATCACCCGGTTTTACAGTTATAGGTTTATCGCCGCTCAGCATCAGCCAGGCAATAATTGCACCGGCAATTACAATGCCTGCCAATACTGACAGAATTACTTTCTTATTTTTCATCTGGCTGCTTTTCCTCCTCCGGTGGGGTGTATGGTGTATTCCAGCGATGCTGGAACCACAACCAGTTATCAGGATATTCCTTGATTATTTTTTCAACTTCCTGAGTCATTTTCAGGGTAACATTATAATCATCCAGCTTTTGGTCGCCGGTGAATTCATAATGGATAGGGTCGCGTACAATCGCTTTATGGCCATAGCCGTCAGGCTTACGTACTATAAAAATCGGCACAATAGGTGCTTTGAATTTACGGGAAAAATATGCCGGTCCGTTAGGCGTTGATGCCATCTTGCCCAAAAAAGGAACGAAGATGCCGTCATAGCCGCCGTCCTGGTCAGCTATCAGGCCCAGCATACGGCCCTTCTTCATAGCACGCGCACAGCCAAGGATTTCACTTGTACCACGCGAAAAAATTTCCTGGCCTACGCCCTTGCGCAGCTCATTCATAAAATCGCTGTAAACACGGTTAGGCTGCGGTTTTTCTACCGCACTCAGCGGAAAGCCGTTCAGCGCCAGTGCAGCTCCCAGCCATTCCCAGTTATCCATATGGCAGGCAAGCATAACAACGCCATGCTTCTCCTTGAGCGCATCCCACAGAACCTCCGGACGGTCAAAGGTTACCAGACCGCGGATATTATCCTTGTTCAACGCCGGCATATACATAATTTCCATAAAGGTTATGCCAAGCTTCACAAACAGCGATTTGATTGTAGCCTCGGCCTGCTCCTGACTATAGCCTAAGCGCTCGCGGATAGTTTCCTCTGCACGCACACGCTGCTTTTTGGCAATTTTATGATAGAGGTGGCCCATACCCTTACCGATAACCACAACTGCCTTATAGGGCAGCCAGGAAATTACGGTACTCATTGTTTTTAATAAATAATAAAGCCACATTATTGTCTATCTCCTTGTCCAGCTTGCTCATATGAAGCAACAATTTTTTCCCATTTGTCCTGAGCAGCTAAAATATACTCTATTGCCTCGCGGACAGCACCTCTGCCCCCAGGATTATCCAAGCCTATATCAGCTGCATCATACACATCCTCTGCAGCATCATCGGGAGCAAAGGTAAGACCGCTCTCGGCAAATGCCGGCAAATCATTGAGGTCATCGCCGACATAAGCAACCTCTTCTACCGACAGCCCACGCAGCCTTCTTAAGGAACGCAGCGCTTCACGCTTATCCTTCGCGCCTTCGATAATGGTTGTTATGCCCAGCTCTTCGGCTCTGCGGTGAATAATTTCGCTTTTGCGTCCGGTAATAATCGCTACGTCAAGACCATTACGCAAAGCACAGCTGATGCCCATGCCATCCTTTGCGTTAAAGCCCTTAAAGCATTCTCCGTCTGCCGCAATATAGATAGTTCCGTCGGTCAGTACACCGTCAACATCTAAAGCCAGCAGTCTGATTGCTTTAGCTGCTTCTATAAATTCGTCATCTTCATCCTGCGCATCGTCGAACCAGCTGATCATTATACCACTCCTTGCCTTACAAGGTCGGTCATATGCAGCAGGCCGATAACCTTATTGTCTTTGTCAATAACAGGCAATACTGTAATCGGTTTCGGCTTGTTGCTTTCCATAAGATGCAGAGCCTGTGCTGCCAGCTTGTCTTCGGTAATAGTTTTCGGAGACTTCGTCATCAGCTCGCAAACAGGACGCTGCAGGAAATCAACACCCTTGCTCAGACCGCGGCGGATATCACCGTCGGTAAGCACGCCCTGCATAACACCTTCCGCATCAACAACGGATACAGCACCCAGACCTTTGTCGGTAATAACAAACAAAGCGTCCTGTACCTTGGTATCAGCCAGTACAGTCGGGTTCTCCTCGCCCTTATGCATAATGCTGCCTACGGTCAAAAGCAGCTTGCGGCCCAGGCTGCCGCCCGGATGGAAGATAGCAAACTGACTTGCGGTAAAGTTATGCTTTTTGAGCAGCGCCAAAGCCAGCGCATCACCATAGGCCAGCGCTGCAGTCGTGCTGCTTGTCGGAGCAAGACCAAGCGGGCAGGCCTCCTTGCTTACACCAACATTAAGTACAACGTCGGCATTCTTGCCAAGTGTTGAATCAGGCTTGCCAACCATAGCGATAATCTTGGCACCGATGCGGCGCAAGGACGGCAGGATATTCAAAACCTCACCAGTTTCACCGCTGTTGGAGAGAGCAATAACAACATCGCTTTCCGTAACCATGCCTAGGTCACCGTGAATACCCTCTGCAGGATGCAGATAAAAGGATGGTGTGCCGGTGCTGGCAAAGGTTGCAGCCATTTTGCGGCCGATAAGACCGGATTTACCCATACCGGTAATAACGGTACGGCCCTGACAGTCTAAAATCAATTTTACTGCCGCAGCAAAATTTTCATCTACACGCGGCACCAGCTCTAAAATCGCTTCTGCCTCCATGCGCAGAACATCCTGTGCATGCTTTAGCATTGCTTCCATATTCTCACCCTACCTTTAGCCACGTACAATCTTGTCGATTGCCAGCACGTCGGTCAATAATTTTTCCAGATTATCCAGCTTAACCATATTCGGGCCGTCGCTCAGTGCTTCTGCCGGATTATCATGCACCTCTAAGAACAGTGCATCAATGCCGACAGCCGCAGCAGCACGTGCCATATGCGGAACATATTGGCTCTGGCCGCCGCTGGAGGTACCCTGACCGCCGGGAATCTGTACGCTGTGAGTAGCATCCATAACTACGGGATAACCAAGCTCACGCATAATAGCCAGACCGCGCATATCGGTTACCAGTGTATTGTAGCCGAAGCTTGCACCACGCTCTGTCAGCATAATGTTATGATTGCCTGCTTCCTCAACCTTTTTGATAACATTTTTCATGTCCCAAGGTGCCAGGAACTGACCTTTTTTTACATTAACAGTCTTGCCGGTTTTGGCAGCTGCATAAACCAAATCGGTCTGACGGCACAGGAAAGCCGGGATTTGCAGAATATCTACAACCTCGGCAGCCTTTTCAGCCTGCCAGGGCTCGTGGATATCGGTTACTACAGGAACGCCCAGATCCTTTTTAATCTGAGCCAAAAGCTTTAAGCCCTCTTCAATGCCGGGTCCGCGGAAGGAAGCATAAGAGGAACGGTTAGCCTTATCAAAGGAAGCCTTAAATACATAGGGAATGCCCAGCTTGTCGCAGATTGCTTTTGTACGCTGACCAATCATCAGGCTGCGCTCATAGCCTTCGAGCACGCAGGGACCTGCCATCAGCATCAGGGGATGGCCCTGACCTACTTCATAATTACCAACTTTAACGATTTGCATAAGTATCCTCCAGCTTATTTATTCATTTTAGCAAACAGCTCATTGACTGCTGCCAAATCCTCGGGGGTATCAACACCGATGCCCTGGAAATCGCTTTCCAGAACTTTAATCTTATAACCATTTTCCAGTGCACGCAGCTGCTCCAGGCTTTCCGCTCTTTCCAGCGGTGTCGGCTGCAGTGCTGCATATTTCAGCAGGAAGCTGCGGCGGTAAGCATAAATGCCTACATGCTTATAAACCTTGTAGCCCTCTGGCTTATTGCGCGGATACGGCATCAGGCTGCGTGAGAAGTACAGTGCATAGCCGTTAAGGTCGGTTACAACCTTTACGGCAGCAGGATTGTTGTAATCCTCCTCGTTCATAGCAACCTTCAATGTTGCCATCTGCAGCTCGCTGTCACCGGTAAAGCATTCAGCCAGACGGTCAATAACCTCAGGCGGAATCATCGGCTCATCACCCTGTACGTTAACAATAACGTCAACATCAGGATAGTTCAGCGCTACTTCGGCCAAACGGTCGGTACCGCTCGGATGGTCGGGAGATGTCATCATTGCTTTGCCGCCGAAGCCGTCTACAGCCTTTTTGACAAGCTCATTATCGGTAGCTACAACTACCTCATCCGGCAGCTTAGCCTGGCAGGCACGCTCATAAACGTGCTGAATCATCGGCTTACCTGCAATCAGGGAAAGCGGTTTGCCCGGAAGACGGGTAGAAGCATAACGTGCGGGAATTACGCATAAAACTTTCATTTTTTATCAAGCTCCTTTTTAATGGCATGATCAATATATTCTTTGAACTTATCCATGCCCTCGGTAATGCAGATATCCATATTCAGGATATACAAAGGAATTTCGCGGGCAGAATAAATAAATTCAGTCGGTATCTTAACAGCATCCTTCGCTGTAGTAACCATTGCTACAGCCTTTAGGCTGCTGGCACGCTCGTTGATGTACTGCATTTCCAGCATACCGTAATCGTGATGGTCGGGATAGCGTACAGCCTCCATTATATTCAAACCGATACTGGAGAGTGTCTGTTCAAAGGAGGACGGGTTGCCGATTGCGGAAAAGACCATAACATCCTTACCGCGCAGCTCTTCCAGATCCTTGATATTTTCGGAAATACCCTTGTACCAGTCGGCAATTTCCACAAAGTTTTTCGGATGGTGAATACTTTCTACTACCGGTGCCTTGTCATTATATTTGGCAATAGTATGACGCAGCTGAATGCGGCTCAGCTTGCTGCTCTGGTCGGTTTTGGTCAGCAGGAACAAATCGCCGCGGCTCAGGTTTTCGAGCGGCTCACGCAGAGTACCGCGCGGCAGTACACAGCCGTTGCCGAACATATTCAGCGTATCTACCAAGACGACATCCAGGTCGCGCTCCAGCTGCCAGTGCTGATAGCCATCGTCCATAATGATAACCTCGGCATTCAGCTTTTCAACGGCATAACGGCCGGTAACGGCACGGTTTTTGCCGATGATTACCGGAATACCCGGCAAAGTCTTGGCCATCAGGTAAGCTTCGTCACCTGCTTCATAGGCAGTCATGAAAATCTTATTGCCGTCGGAAACTACGCCCAGCTCCTTGCCCCAATGCGAACGGTAGCCGCGGTTCAGGATAACAACGCGATAGCCCATAGACTTGATAATTGCCGCCATCTTTTGGGCGGTAGGAGTTTTACCGGTGCCGCCGACGGTAATATTACCGATAGAGATAACGCAGCAGTTCAGCTTTTCTCTGTGCAGCAGGCCGCAATTATACATAGACAGCTTGCAGCAGACACCGAATTCATATAAATAAGACATGCCACGCAGAACTGCCAGCAGCAGCCAGCCGAAGAACGGAGTTTCCGGACCATAGGCAACCTGCATAACATATTGGATAATCGCATCACCGTGACGCAGGCGTCCGCCGCCTTCATCCGTCAGGTTACGCGTATTAATCGGATAGCTTTTATATTCACGTGCAGGCACAGCAGTTAAATCAAGCAGCTCCTTGAGATAATGGATGCTGCGTACATCTGCGCCGCGGTTCTCTTTGATAACCTGCAGGGAAGCTGCACCCATCTGCGCACGACGCTCGTCATTGCCCAGAATATCCAGCATTTCCTTCGTCAGCTCATCATTATTGTTAACCATCTTACAGGCCTTAACCTTGCTCAACAGTGCATAGGAATCCTTAAAGTTCTGCATGCTCGGGCCGACGAGAATCGGTTTGGCATGGGCAGCAGGCTCCAGTACGTTGTGACCGCCGGTATTGCTGAAGGAACCGCCGACGAAAACAACATCGCCTACAGCATAAATACGTCCCAGCTCACCGATGGTATCAATAATCAGCAAAGGATATTCCTTGCGTTCACCGCTTTCCTCCAGCATCTTGGAACGGAAGCCTGTTTCATAGCCGTAATGGCTTGCCAGCTTGGCAATTTCCTCCGCTCTGGCAGTTTTACGCGGTGCGATAATCAGACGCGCATGCGGATATTTTTCACGGATGCACTTAAAGGATTCAAAGAGCACCTTTTCTTCGCCGGGATGCGTAGAGCCGGCAACGATAATAGGATAATCCTCTTTCAAGCCCAGCTCAAAACGGTATTTCGCCAAATCCTCCGGCGTAACCTCCGCATAGGTCTGGTCAAATTTAGTATTGCCGGTAACAAAGATTTTGCTGCGGTCGGCACCGAGATGCGCAATATAATCGGCATCAATGCTGGACTGCATACAAAAGCGGGTTACGGTATTGAGCATATCATCCCAGATACCATAAAGATATTTGTAATTTTTTACGGATTTTTCGGAGATACGGCCATTTACCATCATTACAGGTATATGGCGTTCACGGATAGCGCGCAGGAAATTAGGCCACAGCTCTGTTTCTACCGGCATAAAGACACCGGGATGAATACGCTTGACCAGGGATTCTGCGACAAACGGTAAATCCAGCGGGAAGTAGATAATAGCATCTGCTTCGGGAATAATCTGCTTGGCCATGTTATAACCGCCTACGGTAAAGGCAGATACCAATACCGGGCGCTCGGGCATTTCCTTGCGGATTTGTTTGACAAGTGGACTGGTGGCAACAATTTCGCCTACAGATGCACCATGAATCCATACGCAGTCCTTGCCGGCAACCTTGGCGATATCCTCTTCATCTACACAACCGAGGCTCTGCTTAAAGCGCAAGGCGAAGCCTTTTTCTGTAAACAGGCGGTAAGTGTAATAGGGGACAATAAAAATTACCAGCACTATTAAAATAAGAATATTGTAGAGTATATACATTTACTAACCTCTTTTCGCCTTACTTGGCTTCCTTGCTGCGATACTGAATCTTATACAGATGCGCGTACAGCCCGTCCATAGCCATCAGCTCATCATGGTTACCCTGCTCGATAAGCTGGCCCTTTTCCAAAACCATAATCTTATCAGCATTTTTAATCGTCGAAAGACGATGCGCAATAACAAAGGATGTTCTGCCTACCATCAGGCGGTCCAGAGCCTCCTGTACCACGCGCTCGCTTTCCGTATCGAGTGCAGAGGTTGCCTCGTCGAGAATCAGAATCTGCGGGTTCTTCAATATTGCCCGGGCAATAGAAATGCGCTGACGCTGACCACCGGAAATATTCATACCGCGGTCACCCAGCATTGTTTCATAGCCATCAGGCAATTGCATAATAAAGTCATGGGCATTCGCAGCCTTCGCTGCAGCCTCTACCTCTTCACGTGTCGCATCAAGACGTCCGTAAAGAATGTTATCATAAACAGAACCGTTGAACAGCACTGTTTCCTGCGGTACAATACCAACCTGCTCACGCAGAGAGTCCAGCGTAACCTTTCGGATATCCTGGCCATCAATCGTAATACTGCCGTTAGTCGCATCATAGAAACGCGGCAACAGGCTGGCTACGGTAGACTTACCAGCACCGGAAGGACCGACAAAGGCAATCATTTCGCCGGGCTTAACCTCGAAGGAAACATGGCTGAGCACCTCTTCGTTCTCATTGTAAGCAAAGCTTACATCATTGAAGCGTACATCGCCCTTCACCTTCGGCAGAGCCTTGGCATCAGGTGCATTTTTAATAACCTCCGGCAAATCCAATACGTCGAAAACACGCTGCGCTGCAGCCAATGCCTTCTGGATATTGCCGATAACACGGCTTAAACGTTTAATCGGGTTAGAAATATTAACGGCATAGGTAAGAAAGGCTACCAGAGAGCCTGCGGTAATGCTGCCGTTAATAACACTGTTGCCGCCGTACCAGAGAATAATAGATACGCCGACAGCTGCAACAAACTCAATCGTCGGGGTGAGCGTTGAAGAAAGCTGCGCATACTTCATGTTGGCGCGGAAGTTGTTCATGTTTTCCTTGTCGAAGCGCTCTACCTCATAGCCCTCGCGCACGAAGGATTTGATAACGCGCGGAGAGGAAGCAACCTCCTGCAGCACAGAGGTAATATCCGCAGCAGCCTCCTGAATACGGCTGCCGGATTTACGGATGCGTTTACCGAAGCTGTCGATAAAGAACAGTACAACCGGGAAGGTTGCAAAGGTTACGAGGAACAGCTTCCAATCCAGATACAGCATCATAGCGATAGATACGATAAGGATAACGCTCTCGGTAAACATTTCCACAACGTTTTCCACCATAGCGGACTGCAACGCATTAACGTCGTTGGTAACATAACTCATAATGGTACCGGTTTTATGCTTATCATAAAAGCTCATGCTCAGACGCTGCAGCTTTTCAAAAACATCCCTGCGGATATCAATAATCACACGCTGACCGACATAGTTCATCAGGTAGCTTTGTCCGTAATAGGAAACACCGCGGATAATAAAAACAACCACGATGCTGATAACGATATAGTTCAGCATGGATGTATCCTTATCACGCAGAACCTGGTCTACCATGTCCTTGATAACCCAGGGCAGATAGGCAGTACAGCCGGAGGCAATGCCGGTGCAGATAAGTGCTGCCAGCGCACGCATCCAATAGGCTTTTACATATTTCAGTGCTCGAAGGTATAAATTCATTTTCTCTCCTCAGTCATTTTTAAGATTAATTGAGCAACGCGGTTTACCGCACCTGGCTCACCCAGTCTGTGCTTCATATATGCCAAATCGCTTTGCAGCTGTGCCTGACGCTCTGGCTGCAAAAGCTCTACTGCAGTTTTTGCTAATTTTTCCGGGGTGAAGTCCTCCTGCAGAAGCTCCGGCATAATCGTTTTGCCCGCAACAATATTCGGCAGACCGATATTGGGGATGTTGATTACCAAACGCGCGATAAAAGCATTCAGTGCGGAAGTACGGTAAACAATAACACTCGGCAGTCCGCACAAAGCAGCCTCCAGCGTTACCGTACCGCTGGTAGCCAGCGCCAGGTCCGCTACACTGAACAAATCATAGTTATGGCCTTCGGTAATTTTTACCTCAATGCCATACGCCGCAATTTTTTCCTGCAGCATAGCAAGCGGAATGGTATTGGCGCGCGGCATAACAAACTGCACATCCGGCAGCTGCTGCTTTAAAAGCTTTGCACCTGCCAACAGCGTCGGCAGCATTTTTTCAATTTCCATCAGACGGCTGCCGGGCATCAGCAGTACCAGCTTTTTACCGGGCTGCTTGCCGGCCCAGGCTTCAGCCTCAGCCTTAGTCATCGCAGGGTGCACAATATCCAGCAGCGGATGACCTACAAACTCTACGGGAGCACCTGCTTCCTTGTACACATCGTATTCAAAAGGAAAGATGCAGGCAACCTTATCCACTATCTTCGCAACCTTTTTGGCACGGCCCTTATTCCAGGCCCATGCCGACGGAGCAATATATGATACAACGGGAATTCCTTTATCGTGAGCCAGCTTTGCCAGCTTCATATTAAAACCGGGGTAATCGACAACTACCAGACAGTCCGGCTTGCATTCGTCCATAATGCGCGCAAAATCACTGCGCAGACGGAATAAATCAGGCAGTTTGCGGATAACCTCCACAAAGCCCATTACGCCGTGATCCTTAATATCCCACAGCACCTCGCCGCCGGCCTGGCGCAGAGCATCGCCGCCCATACCAAAGACCTCGGCCTTGCTGTCAAGTTTTTTTATAGCAGCAGTCACAGCAGCTGCATGGATATCGCCAGAGGCTTCTCCGGCAGATATTAATATTTTCGCCATGATGTCTCCTTGCATTTACCTATATATATTCAGTATATATTATAACACAAAAAGCGGCTGACATAAGCTATCAGCCGCTAAGAAATACGAAATTTTTCCGATATTTATTTTACAAGAATGGTAATATTATGCTCATCTGCCAGCGCAATCACCTTTTCGCGCTCCGGAATGATAGTATTACCTGCTTCAATAATCGCTCCGGTAGCACCGGCGTGAATCATTGATTCAATCGTTGTCGTACCGAAACCGGGAATATCAAAGCGTTGGTCCTGCTTCGGCTTGGCAGCCTTGGCTACGATAACGCCGCCCTTGCCTAAAAAACCGCCGCGCAGAATGCAGGCATCGGTGCCTTCAATCGCTTCTACCGCCATAACGGCACGATTTTTTACAACAACGGTCTGACCGATATCCAGTCCGCCAATGGCTTTGGCCATCTCAAAGCCGAATTCCATATCCGCAAGCTCTGCCTCCGTAGGCTTACGCTTGGTCAGGACACCGGGCGGCGGCAGCAACGGTTTAATCAGCAAGGTCTGATCCATAACCTCAATGCCTTCGTCCTCCAGCTCCTTGACAATCGCATTCATGATAGTATCATCCTTGCGGTCCGGAATGGTAGCCAAAATTTTTATCGCCCGCAGATCAGGAACAATCCTGCCTGCTTTGTACAAAACTTCCTTTGTTACCTTGCCGATCATGGTGACCTTGGTAACCTTATTTTTTTTCAGCGTAGAAATAATCTTGCCGATTTTGCCGATGTTGATATCGTAATAAACATCAACACTGCCTGGCAGCTCCTCGTCAATACCGGGAACAACACCTACAGCGACAACATGGTAACCCAGCTCTTTCGCTGAGCGTGCTACCTCTACCGGCAGATGTCCGACACCTGAAAGTACGCCCAGCACCTCCATAGCCTTAGCCTCTGCGTGTACGGATGATGCCGCGTTCTACATTACGCAGGAAACGCATCAGATGTTCCATGGGTTCGGAGCTTGTCAGCTCCTGCTCCATAGTGCTGATTGCTTCCTGCAGCGGCAGACCGCTGCGATAAAGAATGCGGAAAGCCTTTTTCAGCTCACTGCGTTCTTCAACCGGCATACCTGCGCGGGAAAGACCTACGCTGTTCAGACCGGAAACAAAAGCAGGATCACCGGCGCAGATCATGAACGGAGGAACATCCTGGGTTACACGTGCCATACCGCCGATCATTACGTTACGACCAATCTTGCAGAACTGGTGTACCGCAGATAAACCGCCGATAACAGCACGGTCCTCAACGATAACGTGACCTGCAAGTGTTGCAACGTTAGACATAATAACATTATTGCCCACGATGCAGTTATGTGCAACGTGAGTATAGGCCATCATCAGGATGTTATTACCGATACGGGTTTCGTTGCCTTCACCGCATGCACGGTGAACAGTGCAGCATTCACGGAAGCTGCCGCCGTCACCGATAATAGTATAGCTTTTTTCACCTACAAATTTTAAATCCTGCGGTACCGCACCAATAGAGCAGCCCGGGAAAAAGTGGCAATTCTTGCCGATTTTAGTATATGGATGGATAGTCACATGCGCACCAATCACGCAGCCGTCGCCAATCTCCGTATCTTCGTCGATGACAGCATAAGGACCTACGCTTACGTCCTTGCCGATTTTAGCAGACGGATGAATGATTGCAGTTTCATGGATACCACTAGTTGGCATAATAACCGAACTCATTATTTTCACTCCCCAAATAAGATATTAATCAAGCAATTAAATATAAATATAATACTATAATCACAGGTATCCACGATTTTTAACACTACAAAAATCACAGTTAAATGAATTTAGCATTAATTTTAGCTGTATTGCTCGCTTATTCTACCAATTACAGCTTTTTTGTATTTTGCTGATTAATTTTCTTTCGGGTCCATAATAGCAAAGGTGCAATCGCATTCGCAGGCAACCTTGCCGTCAACCTTACCCTCGCAATGAATTATACCCATGCTGCCGCGCATAATTTTAGTTACCTCAGCGGTGGTTACAACCTGGTCGCCGGGCACAACCTGCTTGCGGA
The DNA here is from genome assembly GCF_958453765.1 of Phascolarctobacterium succinatutens. Classification (GTDB taxonomy): domain Bacteria; phylum Bacillota; class Negativicutes; order Acidaminococcales; family Acidaminococcaceae; genus Phascolarctobacterium_A; species Phascolarctobacterium_A succinatutens_B. The sequence continues at coordinate 90,454 of NZ_CAUDZA010000001.1, forward strand.
AGCGTACATTGTCTATTTTAGCGAAAACAGCAATCTTGCCGCGGTTTTCTTCCGGATACAGCATAGCAACGCCGCCAACCTGAGCCATAGCCTCAATCAGCAGAACGCCGGGCATAATCGGTTCATTAGGGAAATGACCTAAGAACTGCATTTCATTAGCGGTAATATTTTTAATACCTACTGCGCGCTTCATAGGCTCAACTTCCAGAATGCGGTCAACCAAAAGCATCGGATAACGATGCGGCAGAATCTTTTTAATTTCGTTAATATCTAATACTGTCATTTATTACTCCCCCTTTGTTCTGTAAGCCTGAATTTGCTTAGCGATTTGCGAGTTAAAAGCATGACCGGTTTTTACGGCAATAACATGCGCTTTAATCGGTCCCAGCAGATACAAATCGCCAATGGCATCAAGTATCTTATGTCTGATCAGTTCATCGTCAAAACGCGGCACAGAAAGAATTTTTTCATCATCAAAAACAACTACATTCTCTAACGAACCGCCAAGGCCCAGTCCCATCTTACGAAGCATTTCCAGCTCGGAAGTAAAAGCAACTGTTCTGGCAGCCATAATATCCTTTTTAAAGCTCTCCTTATCGAGCAGGATATCGAAATACTGGGTTCCCAGCATCGGATGACTGTTGATGGATGTAAAAGAAATTCTGTAGCCGTCATAAGGTAAAATAACGATATAACGGTCATTGTCATAAACGGAAAATGCTTTATCAACGGCATATATATGACGTTCTGCCTCCTGCTGCACCGGTTCTGCTTTTTCAATCAGCTCGCAGAAAACCTTAGCACTGCCGTCGGTTACCGGCGGTTCCGGGGAAGACATTTCAATACGGATATTGTCAATCGCCATCATAGACAGCGCACCCATAAGATGCTCAACTGTAAAAACCTCAGCACCGTTTGCACTAAGTGTTGTTGCCTTTACCGTGGAGCTTACATTCTCCGGCAAAGCTTTTATTTCCGGTCTGCCCGGTAAATCGGTACGGACGAAGACAATGCCTGTGTCAGCCTCTGCAGGCTTCAGTGTCATCAGTACATCCTTGCCGGAATGCAGACCAATGCCTGAATAGGATACCTCTTTAGCAATTGTATGCTGGTATTCCTTTTTTTGCTCGGTCATTTTGCTCCTCCTTTATCAAATTTATTTTTTTCTGCCAAAACGTTGGCGTCCGTCTTTCCAACGGTCATGCACCCAGAACCACATTTCCGGATGCGCAATAATCTCATGCTCCAGTATTGTCACCAGCTCACGGGTTACCGCATAAAAATCCTGCTCCTTGTTTTTTGTTTTCGGGGTGTACAAGGGAGGATAGATTTTAGCCGTACAGGTGCCATCTGTATTATTGTGCAAAAAGATTGGTAAAATCGGCGAACCGTAAATACGCGAAAGCGCCGCCGGTCCCATAGGGATAACAGAATCCTTGCCGAACAGGTCAATGCGTACGCCATCATCGTTCGTATCCTGGTCATAAAGGATGCCCAGAAGATTTTTTTCGCGCAGCATACGGCTGATAGCCAGCAGGCCATGCTCGCCACGGTTATAGGTAACCTTCTGTCCCACCATCTGGCGGAATTCATTGATAAGCTTATCCATATGACCGTTGTTCTGCTTACGGGTAATAGAAAGCATCGGGTAACCGTGCAGCGCTACGGTAGCGCCCAAAAGCTCCCAGTTGCCGTAGTGACCTGTAGCCATAATGACGCCTTTGCCCTGAGCATAAGCAGCCTCCAGATATTCCAGACCTTCTACCCTTACCTTCTTGTCAATATTATCCTTATTCAGCAGCGGAAAACGCATAACCTCGACGACCATGCGGCCGAAGCGGTGCAGACTTTCTGCAGCGATTTCCGCAGCTCTTGCTTCGTCAACCCCCAGGCATTCGCGGATATTGGCCTCTGCCATCTGCATACGCCAGCGCGGTACAACCGCCACTGCTACGCTGCCCAGAAATTTTGCCACCAGCTTGCGCAGCCACATGGGGGAGATGCACATAAATTTACTAAAAAGCTTGACTATATAATAACCTAACAAGCTTTCACCACCCTATTATTTTTTCAGCTCTGCCAATTCCTTTTCCAGAGCTTTGACGCGCTTGAGCATGTCGCCCACCTTACGCAGATTTGCTTCCTGACGCAGCCATTCCTTCATAGGCATTGCAGGGAAGCCGCCCATAACGGAATTGTCAGGAACGTTATTGGTAATACCCGTTTTGCCGCCAAAGACGCAGTTGCTGCCGATGGTAATATGACCGACAGTACCTACCTGACCGGCAAAGGTAACATTGTTGCCTACGGTTACGCTGCCGGAAATACCTACATGAGCAACAACCAGGCAGTTTTCACCTAAGATATCGTTGTGGCCGAGATGTACCAGGTTATCAATCTTGGTGCCCTTGCCAACAATAGTGCTGTCAACGGTAGCACGGTCGATACAGGTGTTGTTGCCGATTTCTACATCATCCTGCAGCACTACATTACCGGTCTGCAGCACCTTGCTGTGCTTGCCGTTTTGGGTAATATAGCCAAAGCCGTCGCCGCCGATTACAGAACCGGACTGCAGAATAACTCTGTCGCCCAGTACACAGTCCTCACGGATAGTGGTATTAGGATAAATAGTACAATCCTTGCCCATTTTTACGCGCTTGCCGACATAAGCATGCGGATAGATTACGCAGCCGTCGCCGATTTCTGCATCATCCTCAACAACAGCAAAGGGCTGAATAGCAACATTGCTGCCAATTTTTGCCTTCTTGGATACATAAGCATAAGGACTGATAACACGCTCAACCTCTTCCTGCGGACGGAACAGCTCCAGCAGTGCTGCAAAGGCTGCACGCGGGTTGGCAACTCTGATAACAGGGCGTCCGTCAAGCTCCGGATCCTCGGGACTGAGAACCATTACGCCGGCCTTGCTGAGATGACAGTGCTCTACATGCGGCGGCACCGCAAAGGAAATATCCTTCGGTCCTGCCTCAACCAGTCCGTTAACGCCGGTAATGCGCAATTCGGGGTTATCATGCTCTACCGTGCCTTTTAAAAATTCTGCTAATTCTTGTACACTCTTCTCCATTTCATACCTCCACCATAAAGCCGCTTACGCAAAAAGCGGACGGACTATCCGCCCGCTTCAGGGTGCTGCTTATTTCATTTTTGCAATTACGTCACCGGTAACATCGGTACCGCCCTGAGGAACGGCACGCTTGTCTAAAATAGCGCCCAGCTTTTTCTCGTCGGCAACTTGCTTCAGAGCAGTATCCAGACTTGCCTTCAGCTTATTTTGAGCCTCGCTTTGAATCAGCTTGGCTTTAGCGCCGTAATCTTCGGCAACCTTTTTGGCATCATCGCCGGTTTTACCTGCCATATCCTTATCCATCTGGGTTTTCAGATCGGTCATTTTTTTAGTTACATCTTCCTGAGTGGTTTTTACGATAGGAGCTTCAGCTTCAATCTTGCTCATATCAACAGTACCAAAATCGGAATTACGTCCGCTGCAGCCGAAAGTAAACATAGATGCTGCAATCATCAGACCGGCAATAATTTTTTTCATAATTTTTAACCTCACTTAATTATAGCTCATATCAGGCCCGGGCACTTAACAATGTCATGCCTTTTTCAAGGCCTTGATTATAGCAGCGGTAATATCCTCTGCCTTCATATTAACTCTAAACTTATTGAAAACAATAGTATAGCCGCGCTCATGCGCCAGCTTCACAGCCTGGCTTTCGATATCCTGATTGATTTGCTTCTTCAGGCTATCGTTCTTTTCCTGCTGCTTATCAATTTCTCTGTCTATAATACTCAGTGCATTATTTAAAGCCTTCGGTGCCGCGTCAAGCATTTCCTTGTCGCGTTCCTCCGGTGATTTAAGCTGCTGCATAGCCTGAGCATGCTGCTGCTGCGCCATATCGCGCATCCGCTGCTCGGCCTCTGCCTTGTACGGCAGTACCTTGGCATCAACCAGACGGCGTTTTTCCGCCTGCAGCTCGGCAATCTGCGCACCGCGCTCCTTCTGCAGCTCCTGCAGCTGTTTTTCAACGGCCTGACGTTCATCAGGCTTCATTTTAACAGTCTCCAGTATAGCACGCAGATTAAATATTTTCAGCTTATAGGCTTCTTCAACATTCTTTTTGCGTTCTGCCAGCTGATTGTCAGCTTCCGCCTCGGCCTGGGCCGCAAACTTCTGCAGCTTGGCATTTTCAATCTCCCTCTGTTCTACCATATGGGTATTGAAATCAGCCTCCATAAAGCTTTGCTGGCTGAGCTGCCGCAAGCTGCGCAGCTTATTCAGGCTGCTTAGCTGCGCCTTGGCCAGCTCTTCCTGACCTTTACGCTTATTAAGCAGATCCTGCAGAATCTTTTCACCCTGCTCCAGCTTAGCATACTGAGGATGGGCGCTTACCGCCTGCTCCCAGTTGATAACAGCAATTTTTTCCTGCGGTCCCCGGACATTGGTACTGCATGCCGAAATCAGCAGAGCAGCTGCAATAATAGCACTTATTTTTACCAGCTTGTTCTTCTTCATGCCTGCCTCCAATAACATTGCTGTACATCCGTAAATACCGCGATTAAATTGACATTACACAAGGCAAGCTGCCAACTTCAGAGCAGCAACGCTGCAGAAGCTGTTATTTGCCTGCCTGCATAGACTTGGCAACCTCGTCAGTAATATCTACACCGCCGAAAACAACAGTGTTCTTATCTACTACAACTGCCAGACCTTTTTTGTCGGCAATCTTTTTGATGCTGGCTTCGATTTTCTTCAGCACAGGGTCCATCAGCTCTTTTTGTTTGTTGGCCAGACGTTCCTGAGTCTGAGTATAATACTTTCTCTTTTCTGCCTCGTTCATGGTCTTGCTTTTCTCATTGAAATCCTTTTGGGCAGATTCGATTTCTTTGTTCATAGCTTCGTTAACTTTGCTCAGATCCGGGCTTTGTGCTACCAGCATCTGATAGTTAACTACACCGATAGCGGATTCGCTGGAAGCGGCAAAAGCACTCTTGCCTACACCACTCTGCGTTACGGAAAGCGCAAAGCAGCCCAGTACGAAAATAGCTGCAATAAACAAGGAGATCAGCTTTACATTTTTAGGGTTACGCAATTTCTGCATCATAATCTAAATCCCTACCTTCTTTTCCTCATATAAAAATTCAGAAGCTACAACAGCAGAAAACAGCAGCAAGCTGCCGTCATCCGTTTTTGTACTGTCTGTTGCAATAATATATCTTATTATATCAGCCTGCGCTAATTCTTTCAAGAATTGCTAGAGATTTCCTATAAGACGCAGGTAAAATTCACTGCCGCCGTAAACATATTCCGCGCTGAGGAACTCATGAATGCGGTAGCGCACCGCAAATTCATTACGGTTATCACCTGAAAAATGCTCGGCCCGCAAACGCCATTTAGGACTCAGGCTGTACTCCAGGCGATAATTGTTGTCGCCTATCGGTATCCGCCGTACGTAGCTCCAGCCGCTCTTGCCCCAATAATGCGTATATCCGGTGCCGAAGCGCCATTGGACGTCATCCAGGATAACCTCCGCCTCGCCGAAAATCTCATCGCGCGGCGAAATCATTTTACCAAGATGGGCCTTTCCGGAAAGGTTTTCCTTATTGCGGCCGATGTCGCCATAGCCCTCAAACCAGATTTTATAATCATCCGATTCAATCATAATATTTACGCCCAAATCAGCACCGGGCGTAATTTTAACCTCCGGGCGCAGCTGATAATTTTTAACCTCCGGCTCAGTCATGAGCTTCTCTAAAAGCTGCTGCTCCAGCTCCTGGCGATGCCTTTGCACATAAGCAACAGGCAGTCCGCGTAGCTTGTCGCATTCGCCGGCATATTTATACTTCATCTGCATCAAAAGCACATTAGGAATAGCCTCGCTGCGCAACTCGTAGCGGATATTACGCACCAGCTGGCCTACGGGATAGATAACTACCTGCACTACCGTGCGTCCGTCCTCCTGCAGCACATCCACCGCCGGCTTAAATTCCGGCAGCTGTGCCTGCACCTCGCTGCGTACCAGCTTGCGCAGTACGCCGCCGGCCCAGTCACCGGCATCCACCGAAGCGCCGCTGATAGCCTGCTCCAGCTGAGCATGCAGCGCAGGAATACGCTGCTCGAGCAGCGCCGCCGTCTGTGGCTCTACTCCGGAAAACTGCAAATCGATAAGCGGCTTTTCGATAACCTTATTCCAAGGACGTGCGTACAGCTTCACCTGTGTAGTTTCGCCTACATCCAGCTTAACATCGGTAAGCTCGTAGCCGGTGAATACCCTGTCGCCGATTTCCGTCAGCAGGCGGGCATAGTCCTCCCCGGCCGCGGCAATCATCGCCGTATCCTTATCAATAAACAGCTGGTCCGCCACCACCTGCATACTGCCGCTCATCTTCTGCAGCAGCAGCTGGCTGGTGCCGCCGTTAGTATCTATAACTTGTACTTCTACACTGTTAACCGGTGCAGAAAAAGCATGCTGCAATGGCAAGATGCTTGTCATTGCAGCACAGAACAGAATCTTATTCAGCTTCATAGCCTAAATATTCTCCGTAAAATCAGAACTGTCCACCAAAGCTGAAGTGGAACTTGCCACCATCCTCGCCGTAGCCATAGTCCAGCTTAACCGGTCCCAGCGGAGAGTTGATACGCAGACCTACGCCGTAGCTGTTCTTGAGCAGTCCCATATCAAATTCATCCTCATGGCGTTTATCCCATGCATAACCGTTATCGGTAAAGAGTACGCCCTGAACTTTCTTGACAATCGGGAAGCGGTATTCCAGAGTTGCCTTCAGCATGCTGTTGCCGCGGAACTGGTCATCCTCATAGCCACGCAGGGTGTCGCTGCCGCCCATAGTGAAGCGTTGAGACAACGGCATATCGCCGCTGGCATAGCCTGCACCCAGGTTCAGTGCCCAAACGCTTTCGCCGCCTGCACGGAAGTAGTAGCGCCAGTCAGCGGTCCATTTGGTGAAGTCAAAGTCACCGCCCATGCCGCCGGCCCATTCTACGCTGTAGCCGATGCGCTTGCCTTCATGCGGATCATAGATGTTATCGCGGGAATCATATACGCGGCCGAAGGTAATACTGCGGGTAACACCAAAGTTTTCCTTACGGCGCTCTGCAGCAGTCTTAGGCATCCAGGATTCATATTTACTACTTTGATTGAATTTATCCTCGTAGTATTGATTCTCATCGCCTTCGTAGCCGTCAGCTTCGCCCTTATAAATATCATCACGGTTTTTAATCGTAATGTAGTTGCTGATAAATTCATTATGGGTTCTGCGGCTGAAGGTAATTTCCTGACCGCGACGTTTTTTGTCGTAGCGGGCAATTTCGTCACCGTCAATATTGTAGTCGGCATATTCGTTGGTGATATCGTAAAGGTTAATGGTAGCACTGGTTTCTTTATCATCCAGCCAGGGGCGGGTATAGCTGAAGTCATAGTTCTTGTTATCCTCGCCGCCGAACTCCCAGCGCAGGTTAATCTTGTCACCAATACCACGGAAGTTCTTATCGCCGATGGAAACCATGCCTACAAAGCCGTCGGCATTGCTGTAGCCTGCGCCGATACCGAAGGTACCGGTGTTCATTTCAACTACGGAAATTTCTACTTCAACACCGTTAGGCTCACGGCCCGGGTTCAGCTTAATATTAACGTCTTCAAAATAGCCCAGGTTATATACGCGCTGCATGCTGCGGCGGGCAGCCTTGGCATTGAAGGGCTCGCCTTTTTTCAGCTTCATTTCACGGGTAACAACATAATCCTTGGTTTTTACGTTGCCCTTAACCTTGAAGCCTTCAACAATACCTTCGTTGACAGCAACCTTCAGAGTACCGTCCTTTTCCATATGCACGTCGGTAACACGCGCCAAGATGTAGCCGTTGGAACGGTATTCCTCTTCCAGCTTCTGTACGCATTTATTAATATCCTTCAGGTTGGCAATCTTGCCCTGCTCCAGATCAAAGAAGCTTGCAACCCTTTGCTTGTTCAATACAGTGTTGCCTTCAACATCTGTTTTTTGGTATACAGGGTTTTCCATAACATGGTAAATTACCTGTACACCTTCCGGTACCATCTTGAATTCCGGACGCAGGTCATAGAACCAGCCCAGATCATAAATAGCGCTCAAGTCCTCGCTCAGGCCTGCTTCGGTAAACTGCATGCCGGGTTTGGTTTTCAAAGCAGCGGCAATTTCAGCCTCAGGCACAGTAACATTACCCTCAATAATCTGCTTGGTAATGGTCTTGCCAATGTAAGGAGCCAGCTTGTTTTCCTCCTGATGTTGTGACGGTGCAGTCTGCGTTACAGAGGTATCAGCACCCATAACAGGTGTCTGAATTTCTTGGGCATAGACAGGTGCGGCCAGCATCATTGCTGTCAGGCCTACTGTCAGAGGCCGCCATAATTTTTGTTTCTTCAATTGATATTCCTCCTCATATTTCATTTAGAGTTACTCAACTCAACTCGCGCTGACTGCACTAATTTGTGCATATCGGCTTTAGATATAGTAACACGGTCGGGAGTGCCTTGTTTCTCCTGTACCGGTGTATCCTTAGCTTGCTGCTTCTGTATAACTGCAGTCTTAGGCACCACAGCCTGCACCGGCATTTTCTGCTCCGGCTTGACCACAGGTGCTGCCACAGGCGGCGGCAACGCGGCCTGCGCCTTCGCGCGGTAATGGTTTCTGGCAAAGCACCAGCCGCCAAAACCTGCAACTACCAGCAAAACAGCTGCACAGCCTGCCAGAACCTGCCGGTTCCAGCTCCAGGGGCGGTCCTTCTTCCGACGCAGATTTTTCAGCTCAGCCTCCGCCAGCATCAAATCAAGCTCGCCCCGTATATCCTTATTATCCATAAAGCTTTGCTCTGCCTTATCCAGACTGCTCTTTATGCAGCGGATGCGTTGAAACAATGTACGGCTTGACTGCGTCATGCTTTTACCCCTTTCTGTGCATAATTGTTTTTAATAACTATGTCTTATATAATCGTCTGCCGCCTTGAGTTTTCACAAGTCATTTCAGATGATTACAACAGATTTAGTAAAGCTAACTTGCGTTTTCGCTTTTTTTCGTTATTTATCAGCCTAAATACTATTCCTTATTAAATTCATGTATAAAGCGGGAAAGCATACCGCGGATACGGCGCACCCCCTGCTTCTGCAGACGGTAAACATGGCCTAGGCTTACATCAATCGCATCGGCAACTGCCTGCGCCGGCCTGTCCTCCAGATACATTCCCTGCAGCACCTGCTGTTCTTTGAGCGGCAGACGGTCCATAGCCTGCGCCACCTTTTCGCAGAGCAGATGCTGTTCCGTCACCTCGCTGGGAGATGCCAGCTCCGAAGGCAGAGCATCACTTAAGGTAAAGCCCTTGGACAGCTCACTGTCCAGATAAAGCATGCCCTTATCCGTGCTGTGCCGCAGATAATCTACCATGCTTCCTCTGATACGGTATGAGGCAAACAGGCTGAAGGCTACCTGCCGCTTATAATCATAGCTTTCCGCCGCTTCCAGCAGTCCCACCATGCCTTCCTGAATCAGCTCCATTGTATCGGCCTCAGGCAGCCTGAAGCTCGACGCAATTTTGAAAACCAACGGCTGGTAAGCTGTCATCAGGCGCTGATGCGCTGCTTCGTCACCGGCAGCGTCACGCCGCCAAAGCTCCAGCTCTTCTTCCGGCTCCAGCAGCGAAGTCTTGCGCAGCTCTTCCAGATATCCTTGCAGCATCTGTTCACCTCCTCTCGTAAAGTATTCTTTGCTTAGAACGAAATCTTATATTCCAAGCCATACCAGTCCTTCGGTTCCTTCGACATATCGTAGCTGCGTGAATAAGTGATATTCATGTGCTTACTGATATCGTACTGTCCGAAAATGCTTCTGTCAACAGCATCAAAGCTTGTTGTATAACCAAGCATAAAATTATTATTAAGATATTTGCTTACTAAAACATTATACTGGTTTTTCTCATCTGCCGTCAACTCTTTATTACGGTCATAAGCGCTTTCAAAGCCGATACCGGAGCGTGTTTTGCCGGTGTAGATACGGAACTGGTCAAGTCCCAATGTCTGTTTGACAAACATCTCCACGTCACCCAGCACTGTCATCTGCAGGCCGACAGTCATCAGATTTGCCATATCATCACTGGTAACCTCGTTACTGCCTGCACTTTCGCGCTGCAGCGTCAGCATACGTACAATCGTATTTTGTGTCAGCGGCGGATCACTTGTCAGCTGCAAATCCATTTCGCTTACAGGGCCGTTAATCTTCATAAAGATATTATAACGGCTGAAGCGCGCTGTGCTGTCCAGATTTACGTTCGGCAGGAAGCTGCCCGGGTCAACCCATACCAAGCCTGCCTGATTCAGCTTAAAGTCAGTCCGCAGATATTTTACAGTGCCCTTATCGGCTTTAATCGTGCCGTCAATCATCGGGAATACTGTGCTTCCCTTGATATCGATGCCGCCCTTAAGCCAGATATCATAAAGATAACTGTTGTACAGATGTACCTTCGGTCCCAGTACCAGCTTCATATCGAGGCCTATATTGCTGTCACCCTCGCCCAGCTCAGGCACCGTCGGCATATTAATCAGCACATCATCCAGACGAAGACTGCCAGCAAGACGCGGACGGAAAGCTGTCGGCGGCTCACCATTGGCCTTACGGTTTTTCATATCGGGATATTGCTCTGGCTGCAAGGTTACATCACTCGTAATCGTACCGGTGAAAATCTTGGAGGCCATCTGTGCCTTATCTGCCTTGATATGCAGACTGTAGGCTGTATCAGCATCGGTATGCAGTGCATAGCTGCCTTCGGCACTGAGCGTGCCCTTGCCTAATTTAGCGGAAAGATTCTTCAGCTGTACAGTATTGCCGTTAAACAGCACATCAAGATTAATATCATCAAAAACTGTATTTATATATTTTACCTTAACGCTGCCGCCGTCTATTTTAACAGAACCGAAAAGCAGCGGCTCCTCCAGTGTACCGGCCAGACGAATTTTGCCCTGAGTATCGCCTACGCCCCATTCAACCATTTTAGTAAGCGCCGGCAAAATTCCCAGGCGCGCCTTATCAAGGTCCATCACGATATTCATCTGTGCATCAGGATTACGGCGTTGCTTTTTATCGCGGAACAAATCCAGCGGAATATCACCGGAGGCGCTGACGCCGTAAGCATCCTTAGTGGCAATCAGCTGCTGCAGCTTAATATTATCGTCGGCCAGCGCCAGCATTGCGGTAAGCTCGTCCACACTTACACCGGCAACAGAGCCGTTTGCTATTTCCAGAGAGCCTGTTCCCTGCGGATTATCAAAGCTGCCATGCACCTGTACCAGCATATCCGTTTCGCCTTTAATTTCCGGCGGATCCTTCATGACTGCCGTCACAACGGCCGGATTGGCCTTTACTGCGGCAACCTCTACATCCAGCTGCTTTTTCTTAAAGTCAACAGAACCGCCGACGGCAATAATTCCCTTATCGCTTACGCCGTCCTGCTCCTGCAGTCTGACATTGTCAAAATGCAGTACGCCGCCCTTATCAATGCGTCCTTCAAAACGCATGTGGGCATAATTAAGATCATGAATTTTTACATTATCGGCTGCAGCTGTAATCTTGACGCCTTCACCGTGGCCTTTGTAGCTGAACAGCAGCTGTCCCTGCATCAGGCCGTTAATATCGTAATCCTGACGTGCCATACGCAGCAGGCCGCCGATATCGCCCCAAATATTTTCCACCTTGCCCTCAATATAATGCTGTACAAGGTTAAAATTAAGGTCTGCACTGTATAAGCCGTAATTGACAGGGTCATCACGATAAGGCTGCTTAAAGGAAGCATTCAGCTTGTTCTTATCACGTCCGTTGCTGGCAAGCGTTCCTTCCAGCTCCGTCAAAGCTTCACCATTGACAGTTATCTTTTCACTGCTGACTTCGCCGTCAAAGAAGGGGGCTGTGAGCGTACCGCTCAAATGTCCCTTGGCATTGACCTTGCCGCCTAAATCAATCGTATCATCACTTATCGGCAAATGCTCCAGATCAACATTCTTGGCATCCATAACAAAGTTCAGTCTGCGGTCGGCTGTCATGGTGCCATCCAAGGTCAGGTTGCCGTAGAAGGCATTGACTACAAAATCCTGCAATCTCAGCAGGCCGTCCTCATAAGCATAATGACCGCTGATATTATTAAACAGCTGCTTGGCGGCACTGCCGTCGGCAGCATGCACCTCGCCATGAATATAAGGATGGCTGAGGCTGCCCTTTATCTGCATAGTATTATCAAGATTACCGGTAACTATATCAGGCTTGCCCACAAGCACCATCAGCGGCTCAATGCGCACATTCTTCGTTGTCAGCGTAAGATCTGCCACAGGCTCTGCACCCTGCAGGTTAACGGTACCGTTAAGAATATGCTGTCCCTGATCCATATGTGCGGTAAAATCCTTAAAGCCCAGGATATTATCCTTCATGCTGATAATGCCATGCGCTTCATTAAGCTTCTGCGACATAAATTCTGCCTGCGTCAGCTGTACCATACCAGAAAACTCGGGAGCATTTAGCGTACCGCCGACATCAAATCCGGTGGAACACAGTCCGCGTCCGTCCTGACCTGCCGCAGCCAGCACGGAATCAATCGGGAAATCTGCCATACGTCCGTGAACGGACAAAGCGCCATCCTTGGCAACACGTCCCTTAGCAGCCAAGGTACCGCCGCCTTCGGCAAAAAAGCTGAGGTCATCAATAACTAAGCCCTTGCTGTCATAGCTGCCGTCAAAAGCCAGACGGTTAAGCTTCAGGCTGCGCCAGCTGATATCCATTGTATCGGCAGCAGCATGCAGCACCAGCTTATCCTGTACCTGCTTGGCCAAAACAGCCAGCTTACCGTTAATATGTACCTGCTCCTGCTGTTTGCCGGGCAGGCTCTGCGTAATCTGCTGCAGCTGGGCATCTGCCGTCAGCACCTGCTCCTTAAGGTCATAGGTACCGTTAGCGGTAATCGTACCGCCGCCGTATTGCGCGCTCACATCATGCAGCTGCACCACGTCCTTAGACACATCAAACGGCACACGCAGCTTTTCCGCCTTATAGCCTTTATAGGCCAAGGTATCACTGCTCAGCACGCCAAAGCCTGAAGGAGAATCGGTGTTGCGCAAATCCGCTTCACCCTCCAGGTGCAGCTTCTGCCCATCAACCAGAGCGTCAATACTGCTGACGCTGACAAGGTTTTCATCCGCGCATACCAGGCCGTCAAGCTGCAGGCTGTGCTGCTCGCCTGCCAGACTCAGCTTGCCGCTGAGTGCTGCCAGCTTCACTTCACCGCTAAAGCGCTGCTTGCCGTTCTTATTCACATAAATCAGAGCAAGCTTGCCTAAGCCGCCCTGCAGCTCATCAACATTACCGTATTGCTTGGCCAAAGCAGCATAGGGTGCCAGCGCCAGCTTGTCGCCGGTCAGCTTCATGCGGCCCTCGCCCTTGGTAGTCATCGTGCCGGCCAGCTTCAGCTTATCGGCGCCGCTTGTTACAGCCAAATCCACGGCAAAATCAGGATTGGCACCGCCGTTGATATTGCCTTCTACACCAAACTGCCACTTGCCCTGCGGCATAGTTACCAACAGCTCGCCCTTGTCTACCGCCAGCGTACCGTAAAAAGGCGTTTCCTCAGAATCCGACGGCTTCAGCAGATTCTGCATATTCCATTTATTTTTGTCATTCATTGTGAGATATATTTTCGGGCGCATCACATCAATCCTGCTCAGCGCACGCTCAGGCTTCTGCATTGCCAGCCAGGGTCGCAGCGTAAGCACAGTACGCGGCAGCTCGGCCACCTTCTCGCCCTTGGCATCCTTTACGACAACGTCCGTCAGCTCGGCCGTCAGGCCGCCTTCCCATTTCAGACCGCCAATAGAAACACTGCCGTTGATGTATTCCGCTGCCAGCTGCTGCATTTGCGGTATCGCCTGCTTAATATACTTAGGCATCACCGTATGAACTAAAAAGATATAGCCTGCCGCAAGCAGTATGATTAACGCTCCAACAAATTGTAGATATTTTTTCATGACACTTCACCATTCAATAGTTTAACAAAATTCTATGACAAAAATATGACAAGACTGTTTTTTATATACTTCGACTTTTATTTATTCGACATTAGCAGAAAACATCCTCTTATTGAGAAGAAATTTCTTTTATCCGCTGAAATCTCGGCTAAAGCCGCATAAAAAAGCCGGTGAGATTTATGCCCCACCGGCCTGATTGTGTCACTGTTTATTAAATTTACGCCTTAATTATTTGGCAGCCTCTTCGGTTTTTTCTTCGGTTGCTTTAACAGCTTTTGCAGTTTTGACAGCCTGCACCTTTACGGCAGTAGCAGGATTGCTCATCGGTACGCCGATAGAGGTTTCCAGTGCTGTCTTGGAGGTATTGTAATCATACAAAGCCTGCGTATAGTTGGTCTTAGCCTGAGTCAGCGCAACCTGAGCATCGAGTACATCAGTGTTGGTGCCAACGCCGGACATATAACGCAGCTGAGCGATACGGTAATCCTCATCAGCCTGCTCTACAGCCAGCTTAGTGGTGCTGATACGTTTTTCTGCTTCGCGCAGTCCCAGATAATTGCTGCGGACGTCCAGATTTACAGAGTCCACGGTATTACGGTAGGTTTCCTCAGCCTTTTTCAAATCAGCCTCGGCACCGTGAATCTTGGACAGAGTTACGCCGGTATCGAACACATTCATACTGACATTTACGCCGACACCCCATTTTCCGTTGTCATCACCGGGCCAGCTGCTGTCACTCCATTGCTGAGTAGCGCTGGCAGCAACCTGCGGCATATGACCGCTGCGGGCAACCATCAAAGCACCCTTGGCAGCATCCACGCCATATTTAGCCTGCATCAGCTCAGGACGGTGCTCGGCAGCATAAGCCAGGCAGTCATCCATGTTTTTATCATAAGCATTATAAACAAGCAGATTATCGAGCTTCAGATTGGTATCCATCGGCAGGCCAACGATTTTGTTCATGTTCGCTTCGGCAACCTGATAGGCATTTTCAGCCTGAATCAGTGTCTGTTTAGCGTTTGCCAGCTCAACCTGAGAGCGCAGCACGTCAACCTTGGCTACCACGCCAACGTTATATTGTGCCTGAACATTTTTCAGATGATCCTCCAGACGGGTAACGGATTCCGCGCTGAGCTTTTGGATATTATCTGCCTGCAGCATATTAAAATAACCGTCGGTAACGGTAGAACGCATTTCGTTATAGGTACGCTGTACGCCAACCTCATTGTATTGATAGTTAGCCTTTGCCTGTTTAATAGTACCGCTTAATTTACCGCCGGTAAAAATCGGCAAAGAAGCACTCAGGCTGTTGGCATGATTGTTGCCGATACCCTTGGTCCAAATGCCGGGAGCAGCTTGCTGAGCATCATCATCGCCGCGTTGAGTAGTATGGCTGGCACTGATGCTGATACCGCGGCTCTGGCGGGCAGCATTGTAGCTGGCACGTGCGCTGTCAAGCTCGTATTGGGCAATGCTTACGGTCGGGTTGGTCTGGAAAGCACGCAGCATAGCGTCGTCCAGATTTAAAGCAACGGTTTCGCCGGCAAAAGCACTTTGGCTCAGTGCCATGGTCAGCGCTGCAGATAAAAGCAAGAAACGTTTTGTTAATTTATTTCTATTCATCCGAAAAACCTCCATTTTCTAGAACTGACTAACCAGTCAGCAGTAAAATTATATATTTTTTTAGGGCTGTTTGTCAAATATTTTTTAGAAATAAGTGCGCACACCCATATAAGTATTAGCTTTATTACCGCGTACATCCATGGTTTCGCCGTAAAGCGACAGGTTATCATGCAAACGGAATTCGCCGCCCAGACGCACCTTGAGATCATCAAAATCGTATAATTGGGAATACAATCTGAAGTCCCTGCCTAAATCGTAGCTGGCGCCGACCCCGAAGTCACCCTGCATCGCACCCATGCTGAAGGCTGCGTTGCCATACTGACGGCCTACGAGAAAATCGAATTTATTGGCATTGCCGATGTCATAACCGCCCATATAAAGGAAGGTATCATCCGCAGGATGCAGCGTTACGCCTAAGCTGCCGCGCCAGTCGCCGCCCTTGGCGGCAAAGCCGGCGTCAGTCGAAACCTTCGCCTCGGTGAGGGTTCCCAAAATCCTGTTGGCACGCTCGCTCGTTTCCTTGACGTTGACCAGCGTTTCCTTCAGCGATTTTTGCGTAACAGGATCCTTAGCTACTGTTTCCAGAACCTCGACAATATTTTCCATACGCTGGCTGGTGTCTGCCATATTCTGGGCAATTGCAGCCACATTCTGGCCTGTCTTGCCGTTATTGTCCACACCGGCCATAATGCTTTCGATATGCGCCGCCGTGCCGTTCATGCGATGGCTCAGCTCATTAATCTGATGAATCATCGAAGTAATATCCTGTTGGTTGGCTACTGCCACATCAGCCATGACCTTCGTGAAGGTATTCATGTTCTCGGCGATATCATTCATATTCTTAAAGCCGGATTTCATGGACTGCTGTACTTCCTTGTCGCCAAAAACATTTTCAAAGGCATTGGCGATATTTTCCATACGCTTTACCAGATCACCGGAGGAAGCAAAGAATTCATCCATACCGCCGCCGGCAACACCGTTAATCGTGCTGCCTTCGGCTACATAGCCGTTACCCTGCTTAGCAGGAGGAATAACGCTGACAAATTTTTCGCCCATAATACCGTCGGAAGAAATCGTAAAGGTTGCTCCCTGCGGTATTTTGATATCATCGTTGATTTCTGTGATAACCTCTACCTTATCCGGTGCCACATTGATTTTTTTGACCGTGCCTACCTGCACGCCCGCATAGCGCACAACATGCCCAGGCATCAGTCCGCTTACCTGAGGATAGTTAATGCGCAGCTCATAGCCTTTTTTGCCAAAGCTGAAAGCACCCATAAAGGTAATAATGCCGGCCAGCACCACCGCGCCGCCTAATGCAAAGGCACCTACCTTAACCTCACTGCTGCTCATCCTTCTCCTCCTCTTTCAATTCCGTACCGTTAATAAATGCTTTAACGACAGGATTAGTGCTGTTTTTTATCTCCGCAACCGTGCCTATCTGCACAATGCGTCCATTATATAGCATAGCGATACGGTCTGCGGCGTAATAGGCAGATTCCATATCGTGTGTTACCAAAACCGATGTTACTCCCAGCGTCTGCTGAGTTTTGCGTATCAGCCTGCTGATGGTCATCGTCATTACCGGGTCCAGACCTGAGGTCGGCTCGTCATAAAAAACCATCTGCGGCTGCATAGCCAGCGCCCGCGCCAGACCAACGCGCTTTTTCATACCGCCGGAAAGCTCTGCCGGCAGCATGTGCTGCGTATTCGGCATGCCTACCATCTCCAGCAGTTTGCCGACACGCTCCTGTATTTCCTCCTCCGGCAGCTTAAAGTGCCGCCGCAGGCCAAAGGCTACATTCTCGCCTACGCTCAAAAAATCGAACAAAGCGGAATATTGAAAAACTACGCCCATATGCTGGCGCAGGCCATCCCATTCATCCTCGGTGAAGGCGCTTACCTCCTGCCCGTCGATAACAATGCTGCCGAAAGTAGGTGGCAGCAGTCCTGTCAGCAGCTTGATGATGGTACTCTTGCCGGTTCCCGAGGGACCGATAACCGCCAGCGTTTCACCCTGACGTACATCCAAATCAAGATTATCAAGAATCACCTTGCTGCCGAAGGCCATTTTAAGTTGTCGGAGCTGAATCATAGCTTCGTTTGACATTCTGCCGACTCCTTACACATACAAAACGATAGAAAGAAAATAGTTGGTGATAAACACCAGAATAATCGAAAGCACTACCGAGGCAGTGGTCGCCAGACCAACGCCCTCAGCGCCGTTCGGAGCGTTCAGGCCCTTATAGCAGCCCACGATAGCAATTATCGCACCAAAGACACAGCTTTTGACCATACCGCCAAATACGTCATAGAACTCTGCCAGTGTCCTGATAGAATTTTCATAAGTAAAGCTGCCGATGCCGGCGTAATAATGCGCCACAACCCAGCCGCCGATATTACCGATAAAGTTGGCAAAAACAACCAGCACGGGCATCATCAGCACCAGCGCAATAAAGCGCGGCACCACCAGATAGCTCACCGGATTGGCAGCCATAACACGCAGCGCGTCAATCTGCTCGGTAACCTTCATCGTGCCAAGCTCCGCCGCAATCGCCGCGCCTATGCGGCCGGCAACAACAACGCCTGTCAGCACCGGCACCAGCTCACGCGCCATAGCGATAGCTACAATGCCGCCTACGGAAGAGGACGCACCCAGACGCACAAACTCCTTGGCTGTCTGTACGGAAAAAACCATACCGGTACAGAGAATCGTCATCATCACAATCGGCAGCGAATCCGCTCCCAAAAGTGCCATCTGACGCACAACCTCCTTAGCGTTGGCATCCTTCAGACGTCGCAGCGTTGCCAACAGCAGCAGCGTCAGCTTACCGCTGGCAGCACAGAAGGCCAATATTCTGTTGCCCATTGCTTCACAGATAGATTTCAGCATTTTTACATCCTTATCTTCAGCTTTTTCTACATAATCATTATACCGCCAAATTATGGCGAATGTATGACACAAAACAGCCATACAGATACAGTAATATGAAAAATTTTGTTAAGCGAAAGAAAATATCACTCGACAAAATTACTTGTCAACGGTAAGAACGATTTCGCTCTCGCCATCAATAATAAAGTCAAAGGGATACTTCTGCTTGAACGGAGAGCCCTGCAGCATACCCGCAAGGCCTGCATCGTTCGCAGCAGCCTCCGGATTCGGCGGCTGCATTTGTCCCATCGCCACATCAATAATCAGCTCATTATTCTTGTCGGCCGTATTCACGCTCTTGATATAATCGCTGAGCTTGTGGCGTGTTTCCTTTTTCTTGGCAGCGGGAACACCCTCGGACTGCTGCTTGCGCAGCAATTCGATAGCCCATGCCATGCTGCTGCCGCCACGCACGTTAAGCGCCAGCTTGCCGCCGGGATGATCCTTGGGCACCTTGAAATAAACTGTCTTGGTAAATTCTTCGCCGCGATAAGGCTTCATTGTAACATCAATGGCTACCTTATCACCGGGCTTAACCTTGGCGTTCTTGGTGCGCACGTTAAGAATTTCCGCCACCTGCACCGCATTGCTGACCTCTGCCTCTACATTAATGCCGTAAATCTGCACAGGCTCAAACTTGTTCTGCATCAGAATCGTTACAGCCTCCGTCAGCTCCGCATCCAGATTTTTCAACAGCGCGTCATTAGAATAATACATATTTTCGCGGTCAATCGTCAGCATTTCCTTCTTGCTGTCCACGCCGGTAATGGTAAAATGCAGCTTGGCCGTACCGCCGCCATTGCGGTCCACAGTCTTGCTCACAGTATTTACTACGGCTGCATCCACCATCGAAGGCACCAGCTGCTCATCGTCAATCAGACGCATGCGCATGCTGTTGGCCTGTCCGCGGCTGCTGTCGTTGACCGTAACAAACATCGGAATAGAAGCAGGCTGTTTGCCGACCACGCCGCCGATACCGCTGGAACGGTCCTGCGTAATGCTGCCGATAGCTTCACCCAGATTGCCTACCTTATAGCTGCTCTGCAGGTTAGGAACTACGCCCAGCACCCACACCTTATTCATAAAGAAATTGCTGCTGCCGCGCTGCATAAAGGGATGTCCGAAGGCCAGAATCTTACCGCTGTCATCGGTCCAGGTAACAGTACCGAGAGCACCCAAAGTCATATCACCCTGCATCAGAGCAACACCGACACTGCTGCCGGGCTCCAGCGGCTTATCGCTGGAAGCTCCTGTGCCGCCGCTGTTTACGGCAGTCAGGCCGAAGGGCTGCAGCTTCTCCTGCAGATATTCCATACCGTATTCCGTAAAACCGCCTGCCATCAGCGCCGTTCCCTTAGGAATCCAGTCTGCCGGCAGCTCTCTCGGCTCGTCCAGCAGCGGCAGCATTTTACCGATTGGTGTCAGGAAGCAGTAATGCGGGTCGTTGAAGGTCTTGCCGAAGGCCACAGCACCGACAAGTCTGCCGTCTACATAAACAGGACTGCCGCTCATGCCCTGAGCAACACCGCCTGTCTTTTCAATCAGATCGCCGTAAAGGCGCACAAAAATATTATATCCCATAGCTTCACTGCCGTTGACACCTAAAATTTCTACATTGAAGGTTTCAATAGTATCACCGCTGATAACGGTTTTGCCTATGCCCTGCATACCTGCGCGCAGGTCACGCACCGGCATCAGAGGAACATTGGCGGCAGCTGCCGTCAGCAGCTGGCAGCAAAACAATAATGCTAATAAAAATACTCTCATACTCGCTCCTAAAAATAAAATATTTACCGGTCCACTTCCGGTATTTTGCTCTATAATACTACAAAAACCGGCGGCTAAGAAGCTCGCCGGTTTTCTTTACCGTTATTCACTAACCTTAGCTACAACCTGCTGTGCCTCAATCTTATCACCGGGTTTAACCAGTACCTGGCTAACCTTACCTGCAGTTGTAGCACGTGCAGCAGCAATACTGCCGCCAGCTATAGATTTTACCTTTACCAGAATGTCACCCTGCTTAACCTGGGTGCCCTCCTGTACCAGTCCATCGGCAACTACAATACCGCTGACAGCGGCGCGCTGGTCAGTCACAGCAGCACAGCCAACGGCAGCAAGTGTAAAGATGCCTAAAGCGGCAATAGTCAAAATCACTATTAACTTTTTACCCATGTGACTCACCTCATTTCAGATATATTTCTCTAACATAAATTATACAGCCTCAGCAATATTTTGACAAGTGAACAGACTGTAAACAGCTCTTAAATAAAACATTATGAAAATCATCTGCAGTTAAAAAATTACCGGCACATAATTTTTTACGCTTTTTTTGCCTATCCTACCCGAAATCACCCTTTGGGGTAGGGTGCAAAAGCGTTTTTTTAGCTATAATATAAGCATCAAAGAATATAATTTCCACATCCGGAAAGGAGATGTTGTTATGAAAATCAAAAATTTTGCTATCGGAGCACTGGCAGCAGCAATGCTCTTCACCGGCACATCTGTTATGGAGGCAGCAATATATAATACCTCTGCAAGCAGACTCCCTACTAAGATTGACTCCCGCTGCGGCAGAACAGAAGCCTTTCTGCTGAAAAATACCCGCTTTGATGTAAAGCATACCATGACCGTAAACTATGCCGAGGAATATGTCGCTCCCTGCTTCAGCCGCAAAGGCATCTACATCAGTGATATGGAGGCCAAAGCTATTGCCTTTGCCGCCTTGCAGATGTATGATGTGCAGCAAAACAGCAACGGCGCCACAGTAAGCTTCAGCGCCAAGGGCGAAGCCGATTCCGGTGACGGTGATTACTGGCTGACTACTATTTATGACAACAAAAAATATATCAATGCCTTTATCAGTACCTACGATGAGCTCCGCACCGAAAATGCACACTCTATCCCTGCCAGCAAAAGCTATGCTCAATACGGGGACAGCATGTCTGCCGAAAGTTTGCAATACTCCAATCAAAGAATATCCAACCTCTACAGCAAATTTGAAAACATGGACAGCTATTGGGCTCCCGGCGTAAGACTGGTTTTAACCGGCGACTATGTAAACTTCCGCACCGCCCCCTCCACGGACAGCAATGTAATTGATTCGCTGATGTCCGGCGAAGAAATAGCACCGTTAGAAGGCGCATTCGAAGCCGAGGGACGCCAATGGTGGAAGGCTATTAACGCTCAAGGCGAGGTTGGCTATGTAAGTGCAGATTTTGTACGCGTAGCCTGCTAAATAAGCATTAAGGAAGTATCAGCAATGCTCAAAAAACTTTTAGGTTTAATATTTAGCGTCTGCCTGCTGCTAAGCTGCGGCTTAGCAGCTGCGGCGCCTGCGTCTTCCCTGTTCGGCAACGCCAGATATCTCATCTGCATCCACAAGCAAAGCTACCGCCTTGACGTCTATCAGCAGGGCGTAGAGCAAGCAGTCTGCAGCTATCCTATCGCTGTTGCCAAAAATCCCGGTGACAAGCAATACACCGGCGACAACCGCACCCCCACCTCCTGGGGCAGTGCAGCAGCTATCCCCTCCTACTACACAGGTGCGGCAGTCGGCGTGCCTTCAGCGCTGGTTCCCTTCCGCATCGAGGAGGTTTGCCCGGCACATTACTGGACACATGATTTCGGTGACGGCAAGGGCGTAATCGAAGGTGCCTACGGTCCCTGGTTCCTTTCGCTGGACACCGGCTGGATAGGCATCGGCATTCACGGTACGCACGACCCCGCCTCTATCGGCACCATGGCCTCCGAAGGCTGCATCCGCCTGCGCAATGCGGATATCCAAAGCCTTAAGGAGCTCGTCTGCAGCGATAACGGCGGCATCGGCACCGGCGTAATCATCACCGAGGATTAAGCTATAACCCGCAACAACAAAACAAGGAGCTGTCACAGCTAACGCGTGACCGCCCCTTGTTTTTTATTTTACCTATATAACCAGCTTATTTGATGAACAATCCCAGACCGATGCTCACCAAACGCTCGCGTCCGTCCGAAGGCTTGTTGACGATTTTGCCGTTGATGACCATTTCGCTGCTGCCGCCGCCATCATAATTGACAGCGCTCACCGCACCCAGCTTCACAAAATACTGTGCCAGCTCCGCGAGCGTCATACCTGCGGAAGCACTGCTTCTGCCGTCAACAACAAGCATTAAAAGCGTGCCGTCCGGTTTCAGACCGATTGCAGTACGGGGTGCTCTGCCACGCGCAATATCGGGAGCCATCTGCTCCTCCGCAGTGCGCACATTCACCCTGCCGTTTTCTACCAACAGCGGACCACCGCTCACAACAGTTGTTGCCGCATCCGCAATGCTGCTGCCCAGGCTCTGAGTAAGCATTACATGGTCGCCCAGGCGCAGGCCTGCCAAAGCAGCCGCATTTGTGCCATGACCGGAAAGCACTGCGCATCCTGGCTCCAAAGGCATATTGCCTGCTGTGGAAACAGCAACAACGCGACCGTTTTTGATTTTCACCTCACGCCCGTACTGATTCGTTTTGGTCGATGTAGCGTAATAGGAATTAAACAGCACCAAATCATTGGCAATGCGCGCACGGTTCATGCCCTTCAGCTGCAGCGCTCTGCCGTCAGGAAGGGTTACGCTGCCGGTGTAGGCAATGTCGCGCACAATCTTCTGCTCGTTGCCCTGCACTACATAACCGCTGCGCGGCGTAGCATCCATAGCGACAAAATTGCCCTTGTCCTTAACATTGCCGATAACCCAGCCGTCGGTGTCAAAATACGACGCGTTAATGGCAGCCACAAGACCTCTTTGTGCTGCCTGCTTAGCCAGGCTGCCGCGTCCGTTATACATGCCTGCGGCAGAAAACGGCCTCAGCTCCAGGCGTGCCGAAGGCGCAACGCTCACCAAATAGCTTACTATAGGCCTTCCGTTCAGCTCCTCCTGCGCATAGGTATAGGTAACGCCACCAGCCAGCTGCGTCGTTGTTTTGCTGATAGGAATGCGGTAAATATCCAGCACCAGACGGTCAGGATTTTTCAGGTTATACAGCTTGTACTGGCAATCCTTCGTTAAATCTATAACAACCTGGGCCTTTTTCTTCTTTTTGACAGGTACAGTGATATTTTTAATCACCGTATCCTGCTTAAACACAGGATTCTGCGCCAGCGCCGTGCCATCAGGCAAGGTAACCACCAGCTGCAAGCCGTTTTTTTCGGCAGTATATTTAACAGGCTCCCTGCTGTCGAACACCAGACGTACTCGCGCAGGACTAACGCTGCTGCGTACCGCTGTAACGGGAGCGGCGCTCGCCGCGAGCGGAGCGGCACACAGCGCAGCCAACATAAGAACAGAACATATCAGTTTTTTGAAATTCATATTCAGGACCTCTTAAAAGAAAAACAAAGGCAGAAGGAAGAAGAATGCGTTAGAGCGTTGTGAGCCCCCTTCCACCTCGCTACGCTCGGCACCTTCCCCAAAGGGGCAGGCAAGAAGGACAGCAGAACACCAAAGCAAGTAATTGATATACCGTGCAGCGAATAAAAATTTTAGCAAATGAGTGTCCGGAACCATAGAAACAAGGCAACCGAAAACTAAAAGTTACTTGCGAACAAAATCGGCGCCGCACGTTTCGTACTGGTTCCACACGAAATTTGCGTTGTGCCCTGTGGGCACGGAAAAATTTTTCCTGAGCGTAACGATATGTCAATTACGCAGCACACAGCCCCCTTCCGCCTCGCTACGCTCGGCACCTTCCCCAAGGGGCAGGCAAGAAAGTTAGCAGAGCGCTCTAACGAGCAATTAACATATCGTGTAAGGAATAGCAATTTTAGCAAATGAGTGTCTGGAACCATAGAAACAAGGCAACCGAAAACTAAAAGTTACTTGCGAACAAAATCGGCGCCGCACGTTTCGTACTGGTTCCACACGAAATTTGCGTTGTGCCCTATGGCACGGGAAAATTGCTGCTGACTGGAACGATATGTCAATTACGCAGCACTACCCCCTTCCGCCTCGCTTCGCTCGGCACCTTCCCCAAGGGGCAGGCAAGAAAGTTAGCAGAACGCTCTAACGAGCAATTTATATATCGTGTAAGGAATAGCAATTTTAGCAAATGAGTGTCTGGAACCATAGAAGCAAGGGTACGTAACTTTCTGTTACTGTCTGTCAAATTTTACCGAAGCTTCGTCCTGGTTCCACACGAAATTTGCGTTGTGCCCTATGGCACGGGAAAATTGCTGCTGACTGGAACGATATTTAATTGCGACGCTCGCAGTCCCCTCTCCGTCATCGCTGCGCGATGCCACCTCTCCCCAAGGAGAGGCTAGAAGGCTGGCGGAACGCCCAAGATTCTTCTTCACATCTACACAAAAGGAGCTGCCAAAGGCAGCTCCTCCCCAAAATTAATCAACCAGATTAGACGCAGTATAAACAGTACCAGGATGCAGCTTATCCAGATTCTCCAGCGCCTTGCCAGTGCCAAGAGCCACACACTCCAACGGATCATCGGCAATATGCGTAGTAATACCGGTTTCACGCTGCATAATCTCAGCCAGACCGTCGAGCAGCGCACCGCCGCCGGTCAGATAAATACCGTTATCAACAATATCCGCAGCCAGCTCAGGCGGGCATTTTTCCAGAACACCACGCACAGTAGCAATCAAGGAAGCAACAGCATCCTCCAGCGCCACACGGCAATCCTCAGAACTTACGCTGAAGGTAGTCGGCAGACCGGTAACCATATCACGGCCACGCACAGTAATAGACTCATGACGACCATCAGTAATAACAGTAGCAACATTCATCTTGATTTCCTCAGCAGTACGTTCACCGATAAGCACATTATGTACCTTCTTCACATGGCGCACAATAGCCTCATCAAAATGATCGCCGCCGATACGGATAGAAGAATCCACAACAATACCGCCAAGGCTCAGCACAGCTATATCGGTAGTACCGCCGCCGATATCAACAACCATGTTGCCGCGCGGTACAGAAATATCAATACCGGCGCCAAGAGCAGCAGCCAGCGGCTCCTCAATCAGATAAGTCTTAGACGCACCGCCCTGGGTAGTAGCCTCCATAACAGCACGCTTTTCTACAGAAGTAATGCCGATAGGCACACAAGTCATAACACGCGGTTTGAAAAACAGGCTCTTGCCCGCAACCTTCTCAATAACGTAAGCCAGCAGCTTCTGCGTTACCGTATAATTCGCAATAACGCCTTCCTTCAGCGGACGGATAGCAACGATACTGCCGGGAGCACGTCCCAGCATTTCTCTGGCATCATCGCCCACAGCCAGCACCTTGTTGCGCACCTTGTCAATAGCCACAACAGAAGGCTCCTTCAGGACAACGCCCTTGCCCTTGACATAAACAAGAATGTTAGCGGTACCCAAATCAATACCGATATCCATACTTTTAAACATTAGTCATATCTCCTTAATCTACATCTACGCGTTCAATATCCGCACCCAGATTTTTCAGCTTAGCAACAATGTTCTCGTAGCCACGGTCAATATGGTGCAAATCGCCGATACGTGTCGTACCTTCGGCCACAAGGCCTGCCAGAATCATAGCTGCACCGGCACGCAAATCGGTTGCGCGCACATCACAGCCTGTCAGCTTGCAGGGACCGTCGATAACGGCACTGCGGCCTTCGGTAGAAATCTGTGCACCCATGCGGTTCAGCTCAACCACATGCATGAAACGATTTTCAAAAACAGTTTCCGTAACCTTGCTGCGGCCCTCGGCAATAACCATCATCGCCATCATCTGCGCCTGCATATCAGTCGGGAAGCCCGGATAAGGCAGAGTTTTGATAGATACGGCCTTCAGCTGATTCTTGCCGATAACGCGCACCTTATCAATATCCTCTTCTACCACGGCACCTGCCTCGCGCAGCTTGGCAATCAGCGGCTTCTGGTGCTCCGGCAGAACATTTTCCACAACAATATCACCGCCGGTCATAGCAGCAGCAATCATATAAGTGCCTGCCTCAATACGGTCCGGAATAATGGTATAATCTGCACCATGCAACTTGTCTACACCCTCAATGCGGATAGTATCGGTACCGGCACCGCGGATTTTGGCACCCATCTTATTCAGATAGTTGGCCAGATCGACAATCTCCGGTTCTTCGGCAGCATTTTCCAAAATAGTAGTACCCTCAGCAAGAGAAGCTACCATCATAATATTTTCGGTAGCACCTACGCTCGGGAAATCAAAATAAATGCTGGTACCCTTCAGTCCCTCGGGAGCACTTGCTTCAATATAGCCATGTCCCTGTTCGATTTTTACACCCAGAGCCTCAAAGCCCTTGAGATGAATATCAATCGGACGAGCACCGATAGCGCAGCCGCCGGGCATAGAAATACGCGCTTTACCGATACGCGCCAGCAGAGGTCCCATTACCAGAAAGGACGCACGCATGGTACGCACCAGCTCATACGGTGCTTCATACGAGGTTATCTCAGTGCTGTCGATATCCAGCACATTCTTTTCCGGACTGCATTCTACAGACAGTCCCAGACATTTTAAAACTTCACTTATAGTATGCACATCTTCCAGCATCGGAACTTCATCAAGATGACTTGGGGTAGTTCCCAGGATAGAAGCTGCAATAATCGGCAGTACAGCGTTTTTCGCACCGCTGGTTTTAACTGCACCAACGAGGCGGTTTCCGCCCTTCACAATTAGTTTTTCCAAAATAACCCTCCTGCATATGCGAAGTCGGAAAAATTTTTCCGTAACAAATATTTTATCATCAAACACAGGCTCTTTTCAAGACTTAATAAAAAGCCGGAAAATTTTGCCACAGGCACATTTCGCCCGACCTTATAAGAAAAAGCCGGCACTGCTTCCGGCTCAGAAATTCACCCGTTGGCGGTCTGCTAAAATATTATAATAGGTTTCCTTCTCCATTAATTCCCTGCGGATAGCCTTTTTAGCATCCTCATCAGCACATTCCGCCAGACGCTTGCGCAAAAAAGCTATATCCTGCTTCAGCATCAGCATTTTATTTCCTGCCAGACTTTCTACGATATCAGCCATCTTACAGTCACCGTCCTTACTTATATATCTTGTGCTTCTCTTCAAGAAGCATGCGGCCTTGCCTAATCCTACATATTATAGTCTACTATAAGCAAGTTTAATATGCAAGGAAAAATCTGTGACAAAACGCAAAAACCGCCCGACAGGAGCATCCCGCCGGACGGCTTAACTTTACAGCCTGATAATTTCGGCTTTACCGACAAACATTTCCGCCAACGCAGCAAGCTGCGCGTCCTGCGCCACATCACCCACAAGCACCGCATCCGGTGCCAGCAGGCTGATGCTGATATCGCTGAACATCTGCCGCAGCTCGTTAATCATCCTGGCGTCACCGTCATTAATCCTGCCCGGAGTACGCTCTGCCAGATGCCAATACAGCTGCTTTAAAATATAGCTTTCATTTTTGTTGTACTCTTTGATATTGTCAATAATGTTATAGGGATAGACATCCTTCGCCCGCCAGGTAGCCTTAAAAATATCCAGCACCTTATTTTCATAAGCAGCCTTATATTCATTCCAGCCCTCGCGGTCGTCAAATTTCAGCATATCCTCCAGCTTGTCACGGCAGCTGATAACCTTACGGCAACGCACAAGCATCGCATAAATCAGCGCCCGCTCTGCTTCCGTAGCCTGTGGCTCCTCACGCGTCACTGTCATTACCTGCAGCCTGCCGGCCTTGCCAAGCATACGCTCGGCAGCAAGTTTTGCACTTGCCAGATGCTGCATCGATAAGCTGCTGTCAACAGTATTTACAGGAAGTCCCAAATCCGCCAGCTCTGCTGCTTCTTTTTCAGAGGCCAGAACAAGTACGCGCACAGGCTCCTTGCCTGCAAGCAAAGCTGTTACAGCTGCTGTATTCATTTGTCGCTCTCCAGGAAAGCAGCAAATGCTTTATAGGTGTAATAAACATCCAGCTTAGAGCTCAGCTCGAACGGAGAATGCATGCACAGAATAGGCACACCAAGATCGACTACGTCCATATCCATAGCAGCAACATACAATGCAACGGTACCGCCGCCGCCTTCATCAACAGCGCCCAGCTCGCCAATCTGCCAGAAAACATCAGCCTCATCCATAATGCTGATAACCTTGGCCATCGTTTCGGCACTGGCATCGTTGGAGCCGGATTTGCCGCGAGCACCGGTATATTTTGTCAACACAGGACCTTTGTTGACAAAGCAGCTGTTGCGCTCTTCGTATACGGAAGCAAAGCTCGGGTCATAGGCACCGTTAACATCGGAGGAAAGTGCGGTAGTATTGCGCAGCAGCTTGCGGATGTTCGCACCCTGAGTTGCTGCCAAATCCTCCAGATAGTGCAGCACGAAATCAGAATTCAGGCCAGTGTTGCCGTAGGAACCGATTTCCTCTTTATCAGCCAAAACCGTAACAGTAGTGTAGTACGGTGCTTTAGTATCAATTTCCGCAGTCAGTGCAGTATAAGCGCAAACCTTGTCATCCTGGCCGTAGGCACCGATCAGGCTGCGGTCCAGACCTACATCCTGCGCCTTGGTTGCGGGAACAAATTCAATTTCCGCACGCATAAAATCATGCTCGGTAATACCGTACATTTCGTTGAGCAGTGCCAGCGCGTTCAGCTTTACGGTATCCTTTACGCCTTCTTCTTCGCCTTCGTCAACAAAAGGCAGGCTGCCGATAACAATATTCAGCTCCTCGCCCTTAATGCCTTCACTCAGCTTGCGCTCGTTCTGCTTAGCGCCAAGATGCGGCAGCAAATCGGTTACGCAAAATACAGGATCGCCGGCATTTTCGCCCACGCATACCTTCACCATCTCGCCGTTCTTTTTGATGATAACGCCATGCATAGCCAGAGGCACGGTTACCCACTGATATTTGCGAATACCGCCGTAATAATGCGTTTTGAAATAAGCCATCTCATGGTTTTCGTATACCGGGTTCGGTTTCAAATCCAGACGAGGAGAATCGATATGCGCAGCGTTCAGGCGCACGCCTGCCTCCAGCGGTGCTGTACCGAAGGTGGACATAGCCAGAGATTTTCCGCGGTTTACAAAATAAACCTTGTCGCCGGGTTTATATGCCTTGCCTTCCTCGAAGGGAACATAGCCTGCGGCTGCCAGCTTTTCTACAGCCTTCGCGGTAAATTCGCGCTCTGTTTTAGCTGTATCCAAAAATTCCTTATAGCCTTCGCAGTAGGCGAACGCTGCTTCCTTGGCAGCAGTGTTCTTCTTAGCGATATGGGGGAATTCCCATGTCAAATTCTTTTGCAATTCCTTTGCAGTTGTCATAATCTATCACTCCTTGTATCAACTTTAGTAAGCGGTGCCAAACGACACTATGTAAATAATACCACAAATGGCACCATTTGGGGAGAGGAAGGGAAATGTATACAATCGGAGCTTCCGCAAGCTCTTTTTATCCCTCTACCCACTGCAATAGCGTCACAGCGTCACTAAGCGTCACTTGCTCTGCTTGGCCCTTTCAATCGCCCGGCGCAGCTCCGCCAGCTCCTGACTGATAATCCTTTCGGCATCCTTATAGCGTGCCTCTAAATCAGTAATAGTTTCTTCGTCGATTTCCTGATTTTCGTCAGCAAGATTCTGTACATCCTGCTGCAGGTTAAGCAGAGAAAAATACTTCTCGGGATAGGTGGCAACTTCTTCCTCCTCATCGCGCCCGAAGGTAATATATCCGTATTCTCCCTGCAGCGGATAGTTATAACGCCATCTGTCATATTCTTCCCTGCTGATTTCACCCTTTTGCAAAGCGGAATACATGTCAACCCATTCCTGTAAAACCGCATTTCTGACACCGGTTATAGTTGGGTGCTCAGGATAGGTCTTTTCAATCCGCAAGTAATATTCATCATCTATCTTTTTAATTTCCGCGCCGTATTTATCCTCCATAGCAAAGAAAATATGCATTCTGCTCGCCCAGGTTCTTATATTCGGTATATTTAAAGCGTAAGGACTGATTCCGAATATAGCGGCAATTTTTTTCAGCATCTCTTCTTTGGGCACCCTGTCACCCGATTCGTATTGGGCAACACGTACATCACAGGTTTTATCGCTAAAGCCCAGTAATTTTCCTAATTCCTTTTGGGTGTAATTATGTAAACGGCGAAAGAAGCCGATGCGTTCACCGATATTATTTCTTATTATCATCCGCCAAGCACCTCCTACTTAATTTTTTTGTTAAGTATAGTATAGCACCTTTTCTTTTTTAAGCAAAGAAGTTTATGAAAAATTTTCTTTTCGCTTGACTTTACTCTAATAGTTTAGTATCATCAAGATAAGTACTAAACAGGTTAGTATTTTACTAACTATATTTGTTAAAGGAGTGTATTGAAATGCAAAAAGACAATGTATTCTATCCCCCCAACAGTCCAACATCTGCTTGCTCCTCTTCTCTGGAAGCAGTCAGTCTGCCCGATCTGTATGACACCAGCTACACACCGGCCACAGCCTTAATCGACAATTTTTTATACAGCGGTGTGTATATTTTGGCGGGACCGCCCAAAACAGGCAAATCCTTCCTCATGGCTCAACTTGCTTACCATGTTGCCGCAGGCATGGAATTTTTTAACCATAAGGTAACACCTGCTTCCGTACTGTACTTATCATTGGAGGATGACTTGGTGCGTCTGCAAAAACGTTTTTCGCGCATGTTCGGTGTAGAAGGTAACGCCAATTTATATTTAGCTACCAAGGCCGACAGCTTAAATCAGGGACTTGAAGAACAATTAACGGATTTTCTGCAAAGCAAGCCTGCTACCAAGCTGATAATTATTGATACTCTGCAAAAAATCCGTGAATTCAGCAGTGCAGCCTACAGCTATGCTTCGGATTATCACATTATTACCCTGCTCAAGGAAATAGCCTGCCGCCATAACATTTGTATTATTGTTGTTCATCACACCAGAAAAATGGAGGCGGAAGATAAATTTGATATGATTTCCGGCACTACCGGCCTGCTTGGTGCTGCCGACGGGGCAATGATTCTGCAAAAGAAAAACCGTACCGACAAGCGTGCCCAGTTAAACATTGTGGGCAGAGAACTGCCGGACCAGGAAATTATTATTGATTTTTCGTCGGAAAGCTGTACCTGGCAGTTTATCCGTTCCAACCAGCAATTATGGGAGGAACCTAAAGATATGCTGCTGGAACAGGTAGCAGCTTTAGTAAGCGGCGAGAATAAAATTTGGCGCGGCAGCGCAACGCAAATGCTGCAGGACCTTAATATAAGTACTGATGATATGAAGCCCCACATTCTTACCCGCAGGCTCAATGTCAAAGTTGACAGACTTTATCAAGACTATGGAGTTTATTATCATCATAAGCGTGCTAATAAAGGCTCTGATATTACCTTGCAAAAGCTGGAAGCCAAAACCGCGTGACGCTTAGTGACGCTGTGACGCTTTTTTAGCTATAACACTGTCACCTGCAGCCTGCTTATGCTAAGTAACAACAAACAACACGGAAAATTCGTTTTCCGCGCATATAAAAACCCCCGCCCTGACGGACGGGGGTAATTTTTTTGGCATTGTCGCAATGCTTATTACAGCTTGTGAGTAGTACGCAAGCGGGCAACAGCTCTCTTCAGCGCGTTTTCGGCACGAACAGTGTCAATGTCTTCGCTCTTGGAAGCAAGACGTTGCTCTGCACGTTCTTTAGCTGCGGTTGCACGAGCGGTATCAATATCTGCATCAGCTTCGGCAATAGTTGCCAGAACGGTGCATTTATTGTCTTTCATTTCCAGAAAGCCGCCGCAAACAGCAAATTCTTTAACGCTGCCGTCGGTGAACTCCAGCTTCATCGGCGCAATATCCATGGTCGCAATGATAGGCATATGTCTAGCTTTGAGACCCAGATTACCGGACAAAGCACGGAAACCCACATAAGTTACTTCTTCAGAAGCGAACAGCATCTTATCCGGCGTGACAATTTCAAAAGAAAACGGAGTAGCCATCTGTTAATCCTTCATAGTTGCAGCCTTGGCAACAGCGTCATCAATGGTACCAACCATGTAGAAAGCACCTTCCGGCAGGTCATCATGCTTGCCTTCGAGGATTTCTTTGAAGCCGCGGATGGTTTCCTTCAGAGGAACATATTGACCGGGGGTACCGGTGAACTGTTCAGCAACGAAGAATGCCTGGCTGAGGAACTTCTGAATCTTACGAGCACGAGCAACAGTTACTTTGTCTTCCTCGCTCAATTCTTCCATACCCAGAATTGCGATGATATCTTGCAATTCTTTGTAACGTTGCAGGATAGCCTGTACGCCACGAGCAACATGATAATGCTCTTCGCCGATTACCAGCGGATCGAGGATACGGCTGGTGGAGTCGAGCGGGTCAACTGCCGGATAAATACCAAGCTCTGCGATTTGACGAGACAATACGGTGGTTGCATCCAAGTGAGCGAAGGTGCCTGCCGGAGCCGGGTCAGTCAAGTCATCCGCAGGTACATATACAGCCTGTACGGATGTGATAGAACCGGTCTTGGTGGAGGTAATACGCTCTTGCAGTGCGCCGATATCGTTTGCCAAAGTAGGTTGATAACCTACTGCGGAAGGCATACGGCCGAGCAATGCGGATACTTCGGAACCAGCCTGAATGAAACGGAAAATGTTATCGATAAAGAGCAGTACGTCCTGGCCGCCAACATCACGGAAGTATTCTGCCATGGTCAGGCCGGTCAGACCAACACGCATACGTGCTCCAGGAGGCTCGTTCATCTGGCCGTATACAAGAGCAGTCTTGTTGATAACGCCAGACTCTTTCATTTCGCCCCACAGATCGTTGCCTTCACGAGTACGTTCGCCAACGCCTGCGAATACGGAATAGCCGCCGTGTGCAGTAGCAATGTTATGGATAAGCTCCATAATAATAACGGTTTTACCTACGCCAGCACCGCCGAACAGACCGATTTTACCGCCCATTGCATACGGAGCGATAAGGTCAACGACTTTAATGCCGGTTTCCAAAATTTTAGTAGCTGTAGCCTGTTGGTCAAAGCTCGGAGCCGGTCTATGAATAGGCCAGTGATCAGCTGCTTCAACCGGAGTGTCATCATGGTCTACAGTTTCACCTAAAACGTTGAAGATACGGCCCAGTACACCAGGACCAACCGGAACGCTGATAGGAGCGCCGGTATCTACAACTTCCATGCCACGAACCAGACCGTCGGTGGAGCTCATAGCAACAGCGCGGACAATGTTATTGCCGATGTGTTGCATAACTTCTGCGGTCAGGTGGATTTTTACTTTACCCTCATCGGTGGTGCCGTCAATGTGCAGTGCGTTGAGGATAGCAGGCATGCTTTTAGGAGGAAACTCTACGTCGATAACAGGGCCTACAACTTGTACGATTCTACCTGTATTCAAGGTTTTAGCCTCCCTACGAAATATCTAATTAGTTTTGTGCCTGCTTCAGAGCTTCTACACCGCCAACGATTTCGTTCAGCTCGCGGGTAATGGATGCCTGACGTGCCTTGTTATAGGACAGCTCCAGGTTTTGTACCAGCTTGCCTGCGTTATCGGTAGCAGAGCTCATAGCAGTCATACGAGAACCCAACTCACTGGCAGCAGATTGTACCAGTGCGGCGTAAACTACGGTTTCCAGATACTTAGGTGCAAGTACCTGCAGAGTTTCGTCTTCATCAGGCTCGAAAATAAAGCTTGCGCTAGCTTTGCCTTTCTCCTTTACAGGAGGCTCTACCGGCAGAATCTTGTCGCTGGTAGGAATTTGGGACAAAGCGGTTTTGAAAAGTGTAAACACAATATGCAGCTCGTCGAAATGCTCGTCAGCAAATTGTTTGATTGCATCCTGAGCAATTTCTACTGCATTTGCGTAAGACGGTCTGTCGGAGTAGCCGAAGTGGCTGCTCAGCACTTTATAGCCGCGACGTTGGAAGAAATCCCTGGCCTTACGGCCGCTGGTGATAATGACTACGTCATGCTCACATTCGGAAATCTCCGCAACTGCTTTTTTCAAAGCGTTGGAACTATATGCGCCTGCCAGACCTTTATCAGAGGCGAGCACCAGATAACCAACTTTTTTAACATCACGATGTTGAAGCAGCGGGTGTTTTTTGGCACTTAAGCCTGCAAGGATGCTCGGATCGCTCACAACGCTGGATAACACTTCTTTGATCTTGATGGCATACGGACGGCTTGCAGCAGCTCTTTCCTGCGCTCTTCTGAGGCGGGCAGCGGCAACCATTTTCATAGCCTTCGTGATCTTGCCAATGTTACCTACGCTTTTCATGTGGCGATGAATCTCGCGTGCAGTAGCCATTAGTTAATCACCTACCTTCACTAACAAAGGTATCCTTGAACTCGGCGATAGCTTTCTTCAGAGCTTCTTCGTTCTCATCAGTGATTTTCTTGGTTTTGATGATGTCTCCGCCAACTTCCGGATGGTTAGCTTCCATGAAGTCCAGGAATTCTTTTTCGCAGCGGGTTACATCTTTAACTGCTACGTCATCCAGATAGCCTTTGGTACCAAGGTAAATAGCCATAACCTGTTTTTCAACAGACAACGGGCTGTATTGGCCTTGTTTCAGAACCTCGGTCAGACGTTGACCACGGTCCAGCTGTGCTTTGGTAGCTTTATCGAGGTCAGAAGCAAACTGAGCAAATGCTGCCAGCTCGCGGAACTGAGCCAGATCCAGACGTAAGGTACCTGCAACCTGCTTCATAGCTTTGATCTGAGCAGCACCACCTACACGGGATACAGACAGACCGGAGTTGATAGCCGGACGGATACCGGAGTAGAACAGCTCGGATTCAAGGAAGATCTGACCGTCGGTAATAGAAATTACGTTGGTCGGAATGAAGCCGCCTACGTCACCTGCCAAGGTTTCGATGATCGGCAGTGCGGTGATGGAACCGCCCTTCAGTTCATCGTTCAGCTTAGCAGCGCGTTCCAGCAGACGGGAATGCAAATAGAATACGTCGCCAGGGTATGCTTCACGTCCTGGAGGACGACGGAGCAGCAGGGACATTGCACGGTATGCAACAGCGTGTTTAGACAGGTCGTCGTATACGCACAGAACGTCTTTGCCCTGATCCATGAAGTATTCAGCCATGGTTACGCCAGCGTACGGAGCCAGGTATTGCAGCGGAGCGGAGTCAGCAGCAGTAGCAGCAACGATGATGGTGTATTCCATAGCGCCGTGTTGTTCCAAAGTACGAACAATACGAGCGATGTTAGAAGCCTTTTGGCCGATAGCTACATAAATGCAGATAACGCCCAGACCTTTTTGGTTGATAATGGTGTCGATTGCAACTGCAGTCTTACCGGTACCACGGTCGCCGATGATAAGTTCGCGCTGACCACGTCCGATAGGAACAAGTGCGTCGATACATTTAATACCAGTTTGCAGCGGGGTATCAACGGATTTACGATCTGCGATACCATGTGCAGGAGATTCAACCGGACGACGAGCTGCAGCAGCGATTTCGCCTTTGCCGTCGATCGGGTCACCGATAGCGCTAACTACACGGCCCAGCAGGTTTTCACCAACAGGAACCTCCATGATGCGGCCGGTACGGCGAACAACGTCGCCTTCTTTGATTTTGGTCTCGCCGCCCATCAGTACGATACCAACGCTGTCCGGGTTCAGGTTCAGAACCATGCCGGATACGTTGTGGGGCAGTTCAACTAATTCGCCAGCCATAGCGTTTTTCATACCGATAACGGTTGCGATGCCGTCACCGATTTTTTCTACGATACCAACTTCTTCCAGATCAGCATCCACATTGTAATTCTCCAGCTTGTTGCTGAGAGCATCACCCAGGGCTTCCGGTTTGGTGTACTCGTGAACGTCGATGCCGTTCAGAGCAATTTCCATTTTCTTCAGCTTGCGCAGTGCGGAAGCGTCGAATACCTTATCGCCAACTTGTACGATGATGCCGCCGAGGATGGACGGGTCTACTTTCTTGTTCAGGAAAATATCGCGGCCCAGTTTCTCGGTCAGGATTACAGAAATGGATTGATACTCGTCAGCCGACAATTTCTTGGCGGTAGTAACGTTTACATCTAACAGCTCTTTAATGGAGCCCAGATCGATTTTGAAGTCGGACAATTGTTGCTTAATTAAAGCAATATTTTCTTCTGTCTTCATATTGTACCAATCACCTCCGAATACCGGGGTTTTGCCTGCTGTTTCGCATTTCAGCGGCATACTTCCGGCTTAATAGGGAAAGCAGCAAAATTATTTCATGATAGAATCAACGATTTTGCTAGCCATTTTTTTGTCTTCTTCAGAACCTAACTTTTGTTCTACGATCTTGCTAGCAGCAATCATGGACAGGTTGATAACTTGTGCACGAACTTCGTCCATAGCTTTTTTCTGTTCCAGTGCGATTGCTTCTTTAGCAGTTGCAATAACCTGATCTTGTTCAGCTTTGGTGTCTGCCATGATCTTGTCATGAGCAGCCTGAGCAGTTTTGCGGGCAGCATCAACAATAGCTTGAGCTTCTTGTTTAGCTTCAGCCAGCTTTGCAGCGTATTCAGCTTTAACTGCTTCTGCGTCAGTCTTAGCCTTTTCTGCAGCTTCCAGATCGCTTGCAATTTTGTTCTTACGCTCTTCCATAATGTTGCATACGGGTTTGTAAGCGAATTTTGCAAGAACGAAAACTAAAACCAAAAAGTTCAGGATCTGCGCGATAAGTGTTGCATTGAAGTTAACCAATTATAGCACGCTCCTTTTTGTAATATCTTGCAAAATTAAATTATTTAATGAACGGGTTAGCGAATACCAGAACGATAGCGATTACATAGCACAGAATAGGCATGGATTCGATCAAGCCTACGCAAACCAGCATGTTGGTAAAGATTTTACCAGCTTCTTCCGGTTGACGAGCCATGGATTCAATAGATTTGCCGCACATGTTGCCGTTACCGATACCAGCGCCAGCAGCAGCACCCAAGCAAACAAGGCCTGCACCGATTACAGATGCAGCAGTAATGATTGCATTTTCAGACATTTGTTTCATCCTTTCGAAATTGTGATTTTAAATTTTTTTTGCTTAAAAAGCTTAGTGTTCGTCGTGGCTAGCAAATGCCAGTGCATAGCTGCCCAAAGACAAAATGGTAAAGATAAAAGCCTGAACGAAGCCAATGAACAGGGAGAACATTACCCACAGTTCAGGAACTACCCACGGAGCCAGCTGATACAGTACGATCAACAGGATTTCGCCTGCCAGGATGTTACCAAAGAGACGAAGAGCCATGGTCAGCGGTTTAGTCACTGCATCCAAAAGATGCAACGGCAGGAATGCCGGACTCGGGCTGATGAAATGTTTAAAGTGGCCGATACCTTGTTTCGCCACACCAACGCAGTACGCGCTAAACGCAATTAGCAAAGAAAGCGCAAAGCAGGTATTAATGTCATTGGTAGGTGAAGTCCAGTGAACGCCAATCTGCGGAAGCAAAATGCCCAGTTCGTTTGCTACCAGGATAAACATAAACAAGGTAACGATGAACGGTGCCATAAATTTACGGCCTTTGGATCCCAGGTTGTCTTCCATCAGACCATTTAAGAAATCAAGAATGATTTCCATTGCATTCTGCAGTCCGGAAGGAACCATTTTCGGGTTCTTACAAACCAGAAGGAACAGTACGAAGACGATTGCCATGGTTACCCAGGTCATGTACATGGTTTGCATGTTGACCTCACCTAAAAAGGTAGATTGGGTAAGGTAATGGATAATCTCTCCGGATTTTTCTGCACCTTCAGCTGCTGCATTTCCCATTTTTACACACTCCTTTCTTCACGCCCTCTCATTTTGATGTTGGTACGCGATAAATAATAGATTTAAGATAAAAAATATATGTATCAGAAGAAACCCGCCAAATGCGCCATGCACAGCAAGCTTCATCCTTAACATCGTAATAATAAACGCAGCCGCGGCCGCCAAGCGGGCCCAACGGAAACGCTTCATGATTTTCAGTCCCTGCTTGGGCACCTCTACATAAGGCAGAGATTTTTTAATGCCTAAAAACAGAATGGACAAATCTATAGTACCTGCCAGCACACCGCAAAGCACGCCGTGGGCAAAGGCACTGCGCTGCCATAACCAGAGCGGCACCGCTACGAGCAGCGCACACATACAGATGCGCGCTACGAAGGCGTTCGCGCCGTTTCTCGCTATGGGCGTCAAATCAAAATTACTTTTCATCCTTCTTGTGTTCAGTGTCCCGTGAAAGGACGCTCCTCTGAATCAGATTATAGTAGGTCATAACAAGTGAAACAATTGCCAGGCCGATGCAGATGCCCCGCATCGTATGGTCGCCGGTTTCCAGATGACGGTCGAGCCAGTCGCCGCCGAAGTACGCCAGCAGAAAATCAATCACGGCCATAAACGCCAGAGAGGACACAGTAGCCAAAGCTTCAAGCATCCGCATATGCTCCTTATCGGGTGTTTTGTTAGTCATGATTTTTTCACCACAGCACGAATTCACAAATTAATCATATTTACTCTTTTAATTTTAATATTTTTCACAGTTTCTGTCTACGCCTTAGACGCAAATTCCGGCAAATTTTCTACATCAAAGCCATTTTTTCTTAAAATCGCATGGATAATGCGCTCACAGGCCTTGCCGTCACCATAGGGATTGGCAGCCTCCGCCATGGAGCGATAATGCTCGGCATCATCCAAAAGCAGATTGGTTTCGCGCAGCACATCATCATAAGCGGTGCCTACGAGCTTAACCGTACCGGCTTCAACAGCCTCCGAACGCTCGGTGGTATCACGCAGAACAAGAACCGGCTTGCCTAAGGCAGGAGCCTCCTCCTGAATTCCGCCGCTGTCTGTGAGCACGATATCAACCTTAGCCATCAAATTGGCAAACGGTTCATATTCCATAGGCTCAATCAGATGCACTCTGTCTAAATGTCCCAGCTCCTCGCGGACGATTTCACGCACCTTGGGGTTTTTGTGTACCGGGAAGATTGCTTCCACATCGGGATGCGCTTCCAGCACACTCTTCAACGCGCGGTAAACATGACGCATAGGCTCGCCCAGGTTTTCACGGCGGTGGGTAGTCATCAGAATCAGACGATGACCGCTGGCAAATACCTTATTGAACTCTTCGTCCTCAAAGCGGTAGCCTTCCTTCACCGTAGTCTGCAGAGCATCAATAACAGTGTTGCCTGTTACCAGAATCTGCTCGGGGCAGATGTTTTCCTTCAGCAGGTTAGCCTTGCTGGTAGAGGTAGGCGCAAAATGCATATCGGCAATCGCACCGGTCAGCTTGCGGTTCATTTCCTCCGGGTAAGGAGAATATTTATTACCGGTACGCAGGCCTGCTTCCACATGGCCTACGGGAATCTGCGCATAAAAGGCAGCCAGAGCACCGGCAAAGGTAGTCGAGGTGTCACCATGCACCAGCACCATATCGGGCTTTGCTTCCTCCATTACGGATTTCAGGCCCATCAGCGCGCGGGTAGTAACATCATACAGGGTTTGACCTGCCGACATAATATTCAAATCATAATCAGGCGTAATGCCAAACAAATCCAGTACCTGATCAAGCATCTCGCGATGCTGTGCGGTAACTGCCACAATCGGCTGGATATATTCGGGATATTTACGCATTGCCAGCACCAGCGGGCACATTTTGATGGCTTCCGGACGAGTGCCGAAAACTGTCATTAACTTTATCTTCTCCACGGTTCTTCCTCCCCCTTATCTGTCGTTCAGAATACCGATTTTCTTAGCACCAACGGCAACTGCCGTAATAATAACCGCTATAATAAGTGCGGCATAAAAGCCGTCGAACTCTGCCCATAGCACAGCTGCGATACCGAGCACGGCTGTAATAGCATACATCAGCAGAACTGCCTGCTTCTGGTTCATGCCCATCGCCAGCAGGCGGTGATGCAAATGGCCCTTATCGGGCTGGAAAATAGGGCGGCCGTTGCTGTAGCGGCGCATAATCGCAAAGGCTGTATCCATAATCGGCAGGCCCAGTGCAATCGCCGGTACAATCAGCGCTACGGTAGCAGCAGTCTTGACTGCGCCGTAAACAGAAATAGCTGCCAGCATATAGCCGATGAACATACTGCCTGTATCGCCCATGAAAATAGTAGCGGGATTAAAATTATAGCGGATAAAACCGATAATGCCGCCGGCCAGAGCCGCAGTCATTACAGCTATATGGTAATAACCCATCTGAACCGCAACCAGAATGACCGTCATCGAAGCAATCGCAGATACGCCTGCCGCCAGGCCATCCAGACCGTCAATCAGATTGACAACGTTCGTAAAGCTGATAACCCAGAAAATTGTCAGCGGTATAGAAATAAACCATTCGTTAAGATAAAAATAGCCGCCGAAGGGATTGTTCAGCCATTCGATACGGATATCAAAGGCCACAAGTACGCAGGCAGCAAAAATCTGCCCCAGCAGCTTGACCTTTGCCGGCAGCTGATATTTGTCATCCAGTACGCCTACGATGGCAATCACGCTGCCGCCAAGCAGAATGCCGACAATATCCTTCGTCAGCTCCAAGCTTGCCACTGCGGCAATCATAAAGGCAATATAAATAGCCAGACCGCCAAGACGCGGCATAATCTTCTTATGCACCTTGCGGTTATCGGGCTTATCAATCGCGCCGATTTTAAAGGCTAATGTTTTAATATAAGGGGTCAATATATAGCTCACCAGAGCGGCAAGCAGAAAGGGAAAACCATAAGCACTTAACATTTATTTCTTTCTCCACCGAAACCTGATTCCTTGCACACGAAAAACACTTAACTATTCATTCCTTATATAGTATAACATTTTTGACACTTGCGTCAATTACTTTTATTACAAAAATAATGAAATAAGCCTTTTTTTCCGCAAAATTATCCCTAATTATTCCCATTTATTATAGCATAATATCATCAAGGGAATATATCCTTTTGGCATAACTTATATATTGTTTCGGTTCTCCGGATGTTGCCTGTTAAAAATTCTTACGGATTTATCTCATATCGCAGACTTTTTACAGATGATTTTTCAGAAATAATCACCGTTGAGGCTTTTTTAACCTCACTTTGCTTCTATCTGCTGTAAATCTGCTCTGGAAAAAAGTCAAGTAAACTCCTCTATCGTAACACAGCGAAAATTTATGTTAAATTTATAGTTTTTTTGTACATTTTCTGCTAAAATTAAATTTAAGAAAGGGAGGGATGAGAATGCTGTCCAAGAGCTCATTTTTCACAACAATTCTGCTGCTTCTGCCTGCTCTGGCAAGCGCACAGACAGCAGATGATGATCTGCAGCTGGAGCTGCGTTATTATGCACCTAAACTGAAATTTACATCTCACGGAATTGTGCCTGCTGCTTACAGTAATTTCCGCGATACGCTCAACATTAAAAACGGTAATGCACCCGAATACAGGTTAAGTGGCAAAAACTGGTATGTAGATTACATAGCTATCCACGAAAAAGGCTATGCCTCACACCACATTCCGGCACAAGGCAGCCTGGTTCCGGTGGACAGCCGCACCAAGCTGAATCTGGACTATGCTTCCTTTAACTATCTTTCTCCCATCAAAACAACAGAAAACGGCACCGCCTACTGGCTCGCAGGCCTGCGCTGTTACCGCTTCGATACTGCGTTGCAGTTCAGCAGTCCCGTACCGGCACTTAACAAAAAGTATGCTAAGCAGCTGAACCAGTTCGCCCCTGCCTTCGGCATCGGCGGCAAGCATTACCTTGATGAGGCACACCGGCTGCAGCTTT
This sequence comes from Phascolarctobacterium succinatutens, assembly GCF_958453765.1. Classification (GTDB taxonomy): domain Bacteria; phylum Bacillota; class Negativicutes; order Acidaminococcales; family Acidaminococcaceae; genus Phascolarctobacterium_A; species Phascolarctobacterium_A succinatutens_B. The sequence goes on from NZ_CAUDZA010000001.1 coordinate 132,798, forward strand.
ACAGCGAGCTTTCTGGCTTGCCCTTAGGCGGCCGCGGGCACACCTACGACCTTGATATCGGCGTAAAATACAGTCCTTGTAAAAACCTCAGCGCCAACGCCGGCTACCGTATTCTGGATTTAAAAATCAAAAACGATGACGGCACCGGTCTGTACAAGCTTTCCGGCTGGTACGGCGCCCTGAGCTACAGCTTTTAACATTTTATTATGAAAACCAAAGAGGAGGTTCCGGCATGAAAACAATCACCGCTTTACTTATGGCAACACTTATTATGTGTCCCTGCAGCAGCATCATGGCTAAAAATCCTGCTGCCTCTGTAACCGACAAAGCACAAAAGGCATCAATTTCTACCATTAAAGATTTGGATAACGGGCGTTTGTACGTAATGGATTATACGGCAGACTATAAGCTGGACAAAATGCTGCAGCAGAATGTCAACAGCGTTGACACCATGCTGGCCTTCGTCGGCAGGGAGCTTCTCGGCGCAGCCAAACCGGCTCCGGGCGCCATTGACGCCGGCTGCAGTGCCTTCGCCGGACGCACGGAAGAAGGCAAGCCTATCTACGGACGCAACTTTGACTATAAAATGAAAATGACTGCCGTAATGGTACGTACTGCTCCTAAGGACGGCTATCGCTCTATCGGTATGGCGGATGCAGGCTGGGTAGGATACGATATCGGCAGCCTCAGCGACGGCAAGAGTGATTTATCGGCAGCAGTAGCAATGCCATACCTGATTATGGACGGTATGAACGAAAAGGGCCTTGCTGTCAGCGTGCTGAAGCTGGACGGCAAGCCTACGCATCAGCGCACCGGCAAGCCTCAGATTACAACAACAGCTGCTCTGCGCCTGATGCTTGATAAGGCAGCCAATGTAGACGAAGCTTTAGCATTATTGGAAAAATATGATATGAATTCATCTATGGAAACTGCCAACTTCCATTTTCTGCTCAGCGATGCAGACGGAAAAAACGTTGTTTTGGAATATACTATTGATGATATGACTGTTATCGATACCAATTATGTTGCCAACCATTATCTGGCACCCAAAATGCATGGATTGGGACACGCCTATGACCGCTTTGCTGTACTGGATTCTGCTGTAAAGTTTAAAAAGAGCATCTTTACGCCCTTTGAAGCTATGTCCCTGCTTTCCCTGGTCAGCCAGCCGGAAACCGAAGAAGCAACCAGCATGACACAATGGTCCGTAGTATATAATCTGCATGACCTGACAGCGCAGGTTGCCATCCGCAGAAATTATGATAAGCTGTTTAACTTTACGCTGGCAGATTTAAGCGGCAAGGCTAAAATCTAAATTATAACCATATACCTTAAGCAAAAAGAAGCTGACAGGCACCTATGTGCCGCAGCTTCTTTTTTGTATGACCACTTTCAGCAGTCCCAGCCAGCCTGCTGCTTCTCCTGCTCCTCCATCTGCAGGCGCACCCGCTGCGCCGTACTGCTTACGGCGGCAGCATGTCCCTCCAGCGCGGCGAAGGGTGCAAACTGCGCCGCCCGCTCTGCCAGCGGCATCTGCCGGTGCCGCTTTGATACATGATGCGGCAAATTGATAATATCCTCATAACTATCGTTCATGCCTTGTGCCCTCCTATCTGTTCGTTGCGCTCCTTTGCTGTTGCCCCGTCAAGCAGGCTCATGCCCTTCAAAACGGCATTCTTGCCAAAGCGCCGCTTAATCTCCAGCTGTGCCTGCTGCAATCTGTTTTCGCGCTGCCCTACAGCCTGCTGCACTGCCTCATTCCCAAAGTCAAACAAGCTCAGCTCCTGTTCCTGCTTCTTGGCCGCAGCCTGCGCCGGAAGCACATGATTCGCTGCCAAAGTCAGCCGCCGCACTAAAAGATTGCTGTCCGTAATGCGCTCGTACAAATCCGCTGCCGCCTGCACCAGCAGTTTAGATGAAGAAGAAAAGCTCCCCAGATTAAAGCTGCCATGCGCATGCTGCGGCACCCTGCGCCCGTAACGGTCAATCTTCACCGTGCCCTGATAGCTGCTGCCCTGCTTCAAATTATCGATGTCATAGCCCACAGTAAGCACTATCTGGTCAGTCACCAGCGCCTTGCTCACCAGCTCCAGCGCCAACGCATCCGCCATCTCGCGCAGCACCAAAAGTGCCTCCGCCGATTCATACGCACGATGCAGCACCTGTCCCGAGCTCAGGCTGCAGACCTGCGGCCGGTAGCCCTTCACATCGGCAATCGTACAAGGCTCCCATCCCCAGGCATGGTCAATCAAAAGCTCCGCATTTTTTCCGAAAAGACGGTACAGCAGCTCTTCATTATATACCGAACAGCGCGCTATATCACCCATAGTATATATGCCCCGCGCCTCCAGCTTGCTTGCGTAGCCACGGCCTACGCGCCAGAAATCCGTCAGCGGCCGGTGCTGCCACAGCTCACGCCGAAAGCTCTGCTCGTCCAGCTCCGCAATACGCACGCCGTTGGCATCCGCAGCAATATGCTTCGCCCGCACATCCATCGCCACCTTCGCCAAAAACAAATTAGTGCCGATGCCTGCGGTAGCGGTAATACCCGTTTCGCGCAAAACATCCAGAATAATACGCATCGCCAGCTCCCGCGCCGACAAGCCGTAAAGCTCAAAATACTGCGTTACGTCCATAAAAACCTCGTCAACAGAATAAACGATGATATCCTCCGGCGCAACATAACGCAAATAAATTTCGTAAATCCGCGTGCTATATTCCATATAATAAGCCATCCGCGGCGGCGCAATAATAAAATCCAGTGCCAGCTGCGACTCGGCCTGCAGCTGCGCATAAGAGCACGACGAACCGCAAAGCTGCCTGCCGGGAGCAGCAAAACGCCGTGCGGCATTTATCCGCTGCACACGCTGCTTCACCTCAAACAAGCGCCCGCGCCCCGGAATACCGTAGCTTTTCAGCGAAGGCGTCACCGCCAGACAGATGGTTTTATCCGTCCGCCGCTCATCCGCCACCACCAGATTAGTATCCAGAGGATCAAGTCCGCGCTCACGACATTCTACCGATGCATAAAACGATTTCAAATCTATAGCAATATAGGTACGCTGCAACGCCTTCTCCTCCTTTACTGTCAGCTTTGTTTTTATTATAGCACTTTCAAGCGTACATGTCTGTATTATAATAAAAATATTTTCGTTATTTTAGACAAAGAAAATCCCCTGCACACAATCAGGCAGGGGAACAACGCAAATTCTTATTCATGCTTCTCCGGGAATTTAGGTCTGGGGAAGTTAGGCCCGGACGGCTTAAGCGTAAAGCCACGGCCGAAGACATCGTTAACATCACTGATAATCATAAAAGCACTGGGGTCAATCTCGCGCACAATGGAGCGTACCTTTGCCAGCTGCGTCAGCTTGATGACTACAAAAACCAGCTCGCGGTGACGATGCGTAAAGCAGCCCTCGCCGCTGATATAGGTAACACCGCGGCCAACGATTTTAATAATCGCTTCCGCAATCTCCTCGTGATGCTCGCTGATGATGATAACCTTCTTTTTATAATCAAAGCCTGTCGTAAACGCATTACAGGTTTTAGTCATCACAAAAAAGGTAAGCAATGTATACAGCACCGGCTCAATACCGAATAAGGAAACGCTGGCCAGCAGCAGGCAGATGTTGAAGGCAAAGCCTGTCGTACTGATAGAGATAGAATAATTTTTCTGGATAATAGCGCCGATAATATCCGTACCGCCGCTGGAGCCGCCCACGCGGTACATGCACGCAGCACCGATGCCGTAAAGCACACCGCCGGCAATGCAGGCCAGCAGCTTGTCATGCACTACAGTATAGGTCGACAAAAAATGAAAGAAATCCAGGGATACAGAAAAAGCAATAATACCATACAGCGCGCTGATAGTATATTCCCTGTCCATATACTTATAGGCTAAAAAGAACAGCGGCACGTTGCAGATTAAGCTGGTAGCGCCCATCGGCAGGCCGGCAACATAATAAGCAAGTACGGCAACGCCGCCGATGCCGCCGCTGAGCATCTTATTAGGCATATAAAAGGTATTCATGGCAATACCCATAATCGCACAGGCCAAGGTCACCATAGCATAATGGTAAAGTTTTTTCTTCAAAGCGGGATTCATAGAGTTCTCCTTTGCAAGCAAAATATTCTGAATATGTTTTTTATGTATATATTGTAACACTTTAACGCAGAAAGGCAACAACTAAATATTTTTCTCGCCAAAATCCCGAACGTTCGAAAAAAATTCTTGCTATGCAGGCATAAGCAGTATAAAATAATACTGTATACAACATTAGGCAGGTGAACTTATAATGAAGCAAATAAAAGAAACGGCATACGCCAAAATAAATCTGGGACTTGATATTCTCGGCAAGCGAGAGGACGGCTACCATGAGGTAAGTATGATTATGCAGAGCGTCGGTCTGAGCGACGAGGTTGTTATCAGCAAGGGCAACGGCATTCAGATCAGCTGCAATCTGCACAACCTCAGCTGCGGTCCTGATAACCTGGCCTACAGAGCAGCCGCATTGCTCGCAGGTCACTGCGATATTATTCCGAACGTTCACATCGCCTTGAACAAAAAAATTTTTCTGGCGGCAGGACTGGCAGGCGGCAGCAGTGATGCAGCAGCAGTTTTGCGCGGTCTGAACCGTTATTGGGAGCTTAACCTGGAAAATTATGAACTGGAACAGCTCGCTGCACAATTAGGCAGCGATATCCCCTTCTGCATCGAAGGCGGCACCATGCTGGCAACAGGACGCGGTGAAGTCCTCACCAAGCTGGAGGACATGCCCGAAACCTGGCTGGTACTGGCCAAGCCCCGCGGACTGGAGGTTTCCACCGCCTGGGTTTACAAGAACTTTAACCACGGCCGTGTAGTTCATGCACCCTGCATCTGGCAGCTGGAAGCATATCTGCGCGAAGGCGACAAAGCCATCGTTCCCTACATGGGCAATGTTTTAGAAACAGTAACTATCCCGGCACACCCCGTTATAGCCTCTATTAAGGCTGCTATGCTGGGAGCAGGCGCCTACTATTCTCTTATGAGCGGCAGCGGCCCGACAGTATTCGGTCTTACCGCTGACAAAGAAACTGCGGAACGTGTGCAGCAGGCACTGACAGATTTTGATGTAGAAACAGCTATTACGACAACTATCGGAAGGAGAAACTAATATGTCCGGACATTTGCAGCCTATAAAACTAGACAGCTACAAGCCTCTGCGTGAGCTTGTCTGTGAAAATATCCGTCAAGCCATTATTGACGGCACCTTCAGCCCCGGGGAACGCCTCATGGAAATCCAGCTGGCTGACGAAATGGGCGTAAGCCGTACGCCCGTGCGCGAAGCTATCCGTAAGCTGGAGCTGGAAGGCTTTGTAGTTATGATTCCCCGTCGCGGTACCTATGTTGCCGATATTTCCATTAAAGATATCACCGAAATTTACGAAATCCGTATCAGCCTTGATATTCTGGCTGCCGGTCTGGCTGCCGAGCGTATTACGGATGAGGAGCTTGAGCAGCTTAACGGTTATCTTATTGAAATCGGCCAGCATATCGCCAACAACGATATGGATAAAATCGTCGAAGTAGATACTGCTTTCCACGATATGTTATACACTGCCAGCCGCAACGAGCGTCTGCGCAGCATCATCAATAACCTGCGCGAGCAGATGACTACTATCCGCGGCCGTTCCATGAGCTACCCGGGACGTTTGGTGGAAACTATGGACGAGCACCGCAACTTGGTAGAAGCTATTGCCGCACATGATGTAGAACGTGCGCAGTACGCAGCCCGTATCCATCTGGAAAACGCCGAGCATACCCTCATGCGTTCCCTCAGCGAGCATCTGCCGCAGAAGAAGGCGTAAGCATGACAACTGCTAATATAGATGCTTTTATTGTAGCAGGCGGCCTCAGTCCCTGGCTGAAGTCCTATGCCGGCACCGAACACCGCTGCCTGGCACCGCTTGGCGATAAGCGCCTCATAGACTATATCATTGCAGCCCTGCAGGGAAGCGGACGCATCCGCCGTATTGTCGTAGCTGCCCGCCCCGAAGCCTTGGCGCTTTTAGAGGGTACGTTACCGGCCGACGTTCTGCTATGTGAAGCCGCAGGCGACCTGCCGGCTACAGCCTTCGCTGCCTCCGAAGCCTTAGGCCCTGATGCCAGTGAAAAGCTGCTGGGAGTATGCGACGACATTCCGCTGCTGACCTCCCTTGCAGTACGCGACTTTCTTGCAGCCTGCAATGCCTTCCCCGAAGGCCAGCTTTATTATCCCATCATCCCCAAGGATGCCTGCCTGAGTGCTTATCCCGATGCCCAGCGCACCTACGGCAAGCTGCGTGACGGCGTCTTTACCGGCGGCAACATGATGCTGATGGCCAAAGAGATTATTCCCGGCGGTCAGCAAAAAGCACGCGAAATCTTTGCCCGCCGCAAATCACCGCTTAAGCTGTGCAACTGGCTCGGATGGGGCTTTTTAATAAAGCTCCTGTGCCATCGCCTGACAATGGCCGATGCGGAAGCACGCACCTCCGCACTTCTGGAAATGCGCTGCAAAGCCATCATCACCCGTCATGCATGTATCGGCATGGATATAGATAAACCAAGTGACTTAGAACTTGCAAGGAGGACGCTTACATATGGTAAAAGCCAAAAGAATTGAACGCGTAGCAGCGTTAAGTAAACTTTTAGCCGATCATCCATATCGGCTGTTTTCATTTTCATATTTCTGCAAAAAATTTGCTATCGCCAAATCCACCCTCAGCGAGGATGTTTTAGCCGTAAAATCAGGATTGGAGCTTTACGGCCTCGGCAAGGTAGAAACCGTTTCCGGCGCTGCCGGCGGCGTGCGCTTTATCCCCGGCCATCTGCCGGAGGATGACGCAGCCTTCTTGGAAGAGCTGGCTGCCCGCCTCACCTCTCCGGACCGCATCCTGCCAGGCGGTATGCTTTATACTACCGATATTCTCTGCCATCCGGAAACCGTAGTGCGTCTGGGTGAAATTTTTATGCTCCGTCTGCAGGAGCTGGCACCGGACTGCATCATGACGGTTGAAACAAGCGGTATTCCGCTTGCTATGCAGACAGCGCGTGCCTTTAACGTGCCACTCGTTATCGCCCGTCACACCAGTGATATTACCGAAGGCAGCACCGTCAACATCAATTACGTCAGCGGTTCCACCAAGGTTATCCAAAACATGGCCATGCCCAAGCGCGCATTGCATCCCGGCAACCGTGTGCTGATTGTGGATGATGTTATGAAGGGCGGTGGCACCGCCAAGGGTATGATTGCTTTGGCACATGAGGTTGGCGCTCAGGTTGTAGGCAAAGCCTTTTTAATTGCCACCGCTGCACCGGACCGCAAGCTGGTAGAAGATTATACTGCCTTCTTCACCCTGCATAACGTAGACGAAGAGCAGCAGAAGGTAACATTGGAAGTAAATAAATAATATAGAATATGTCAGGCTGGCTAGAAGGTGTCGTAAGATGGTGCCTTATAGACGGCCAGGAAAGGAAGAACTCACATGTCAAAATTAGTAGCAATAATCCTCGCCGCAGGCAAAGGCACAAGAATGCGCAGCAAATACCCCAAGGTACTGCACAAGGTAGGCGGCAAGCCCATGCTGCAGCACGTAATTGACGCTGCAAGCGCTGCCGGCGCAGACAAAAAGGTTGTTATCGTAGGCCATGAAGCAGAGCTGGTAGAAGCAATGGTAGGCAATCAGGGAACTATCGCCCTGCAGGCCGAGCAGCTTGGCACCGGCCACGCTGTAATGCAAACTGCCGATGCCCTGAAGGACTTCCACGGCACTGCGCTCATCCTGTGCGGCGACACTCCGCTGCTGGACGGCGAAGAGCTGAAAAAATTCTGCGAAGCACATCAGGAAAGCGGCGCTGCTGCTACCGTACTTACGGCAATTATGGATGACCCGTTCGGCTACGGCCGCATTGTACGCGATGCCAACGGCAATGTACAGGGCATCGTAGAGCAAAAGGATGCTACCGAAGATCAGAAGGCTATCAAGGAAATCAACACCGGTATTTACTGCATGGAATGCCCGCAAATGTTTGACGTGCTGGCTACCTTGACCAACGATAATGCGCAGGGCGAATATTACCTGACCGACGTACTGCAAAAGCTCAACGAAGCAGGCGCTAAGGTTGGCGGTATTTCCACTGCCGACAGCGATATGGTTATGGGCATCAACTCCCGCAAGCAGCTTTCCGTTGCCGAAGGCGTTATGCGCCAACGCATTTTGGATAAGCTGATGGATGCAGGCGTAACCATCATGGATCCCGCCAGCACCTTCATCGAAGCAAGCGTAAAAATCGGCCGCGATACCGTTATTTATCCCTACACCTGGCTGGAAGGCACAACCGAAATCGGCGAGGACTGCGAAATCGGTCCTAACGCCCGCTTCACTAATGTAAAAATTGGTGACGACAACCATCTGCAATTCATCTACGGCCATGACTGCGAGGTTAAAAACCACGTTACCGCCGGTCCGTACGTTCATCTGCGTCCCGACACCGTTATCAGCGACCATGTTAAAATCGGCAACTATGTAGAGGTTAAAAACTCTAACGTAGGCGAAGGCACCAAGCTGCCGCATCTCACCTACATCGGCGACAGCGACATCGGCAGCGGCGTTAACATGGGCTGCGGCTGCATCACTGTAAACTACGACGGCAAGAAGAAGCATCGCACTGTTATCGGTGACAACGCCTTCGTCGGCTGCAACACCAACCTTGTTGCACCTGTAACCGTACAGGCCAACACCTACATCGGTGCAGGCAGCACCATTACCAAGGAAGTACCCGAAAATGCTCTGGGTATTGCACGTGCCCGCCAGAAAAATATCGAAGGCTGGGCCGAAAAATACCGCAACGAAAGTAAATAACCTTTTATAGTCACATATGTGTCAAAAAGTTTACAAAAAACTTGTGATTTACGTGTTTTTTGTGTATAATTAAATTTAAGTAAAGTTTTGCTCATCGCACCAGCAAACTACAACAAGGTAATTTTGGAGGGATTGGACATGTTGTCTGACGAGAATAAGTTAAGAATATTTACCGGTAATGCAAACCCTGATCTGGCACGCGAAATCGCTGCTTACCTCGGAACCACCGTTGGTGATTCTGTAGTTAACCGTTTCAACAACGGCGAAGTTCAGGTAATGATTAACGAAAGTGTACGTGGCAAGGATATCTTCATTGTACAACCGACCTGCGGCCCTATCGTTAACGATAACGTAATGGAGCTTTTGATTATGGCTGATGCCTTCAAACGCGCCAGCGCTAACCACATCACTGCTGTTATCCCCTACTATGGCTATGCACGCCAGGACCGCAAAGCACGCGGCCGTGAGCCTATCACTGCTAAGCTGATGGCAGACCTGCTGGAAACCGCAGGCATTACCCGTGTAGTAACCATAGACCTGCACGCTGCACAAATTCAAGGCTTCTTCAACATCCCCTTTGACCATATGCCCGGCGGCCCGCTGATGGCAGAATACATTAAATCCAAGCATCTGGAAGACATGGTTGTTATCTCTCCGGACCTTGGTGGCGTAAGCCGTGCCCGCAATTTCGCTGAAATGCTGAATGCACCGCTGGCTATCATCGACAAACGTCGTCCGGAACCTGGCGTTGCTGAGGTTATGAACCTGATTGGCGACGTTAAAGGCAAAACCTGCATCATGGTAGACGACATGGTTGATACCGCAGGCTCCCTGACCGAAGGCGCACGCGCTCTGAAGAAATTCGGTGCTAAAGAAGTATATGCATGCTGCACTCACCCGATCCTGACCGATCCGGCATTGTCCCGCATTGCTCAATCCGATATCACCGAGCTGGTTGTTACCAACACCATTCCTCTGGCTCCTTCCAAAAAGCACCCGAAAATTAAGGTGCTCTCCATTGCGCCGATTCTGGCAGAAACCATTCTGCGCATTTACAATGACTGGTCTGTAAGCCAATTATTCGATACCAAACACTAAGCGTAATATAAAAAGGCTTGCCTCTGGCAAGCCTTTTTGTTATGATTAAAGCCGGCAAAACTACCGGCTTTAATATTTGGAGTAATTATGCGTATCATTTATCTTCTTATCATCTGCTCCCTTGCCGGCGTACTGCTGCTGTGGCTGGGGATATACAAAAAAATCAGCAGAAAGACTGCCGCTATAAGCGCTGCTCTCAGCCTTGCGCTTGCAGGCGCGTTGCTCTTGCTCGCCGTACTTCCGGGCAACAGCTTTTACGGCAAGGTTATAACACATGCGGAAAACACCCATGGGCGCAAGCTCATTGCCCTCACCTTTGATGACGGCCCTTATCCGCCCTATACCCAGAAGCTGCTCAAGCTTTTGGCTGCCAAAAACGTGCATGCCACCTTCTTTATGGTTGGCGAAAACGCTGCCAAGCATCCGGAAACAGTAAAGCTCGTACAAGCACAAGGACATCTGATTGCTCTGCATGCAGGCTATCACAAGGATTTGCTTAAGTTCAGCAGCAGCGAAGCTGCCGCCAACATTGCCTACGGCAAGGAAACGCTGCAGAGCATCACCGGTACTGCACCGCAGTATATGCGTCCGCCGCACGGCTTCAAGGACTGGAGCACTGTCAAGGCTATCAATGATGCAGGTATGCAGATAGTAAACTGGAGCATCATTCCCCGCGACTGGACGAACCCCGGCGTGCAGGTAATCGCCGACAGAGTCTGCGAGAACGCAGCCCCCGGTGCTATTGTCCTGCTGCATGACGGCGACAGTCCCAAAAACTCCGCACCGCGTGACCAGACGATTGAGGCAGTCGGCCTCATCATCGACCGTCTGCGTGCAGAGGGATATGAATTTGTCACCCTCGAAGAACTTAATAAATAAAAAGGAGCAACAATATGAAACTAATTGTCGGCCTTGGCAATATCGGCCGCGAATACGAAAATACCCGTCACAACATCGGCTTTATGGTAGTTGACGAGCTGGCTCGCCGTCTCGGCGTGAGCTTCGGTAAAGAGGACCGCAGTGCCTATATGGCAGAATACCGCGCTCCCGAAAAAATCATCATCATCAAGCCTACCACCTACATGAACCTCAGTGGTGTTGCCGTAGGTGCCTACGCCAACTTCTATCACATCGACCCAGATGATATCGCTGTTATCCAGGATGATATGGATATGCCCGTAGGTCAGCTGCGCATCCGTCGCAAGGGCAGCGCCGGCGGTCACAATGGTATCAAATCCATTACCGAGCATTTAGGCACCGACGCATATCCACGCTTTAAAATCGGCATCGGCCACCCGGCACGCAACAACAAGGCAGTTGTCAACCATGTACTGCATGCCTTCCAGGGCGATGACAAAACCGCCATCGAAGCAGCTGTAGCAGAAATGGCTACAGCGCTGGAGGAATGGATTAAATCCGGCGATATCGAAGAGGTTATGCAGGCCCACAACAAGAAAAAGCCTAAGGCTGAAAAACCTGCGGCTGAATAAGCAATGCAAAAGAACTAGCAAGAGCAGTCATAGCTCCAGCTAGTTCTTTTTTGGTTATGCAATTTGTTTAATAAAATTACGGCTTATTAAAGGCCGGTGTCAGCATCGGTTCAACAGCACCTGTATCAGGAATAAGGTCTGCTGTTCCCCTGAGCACGATTTTGTCTGCCAGAACAAAGCCGTTCAGCTGACAGCTTGCACCTATCGTCACCGTTCCCTTCGCCAGCAGCAGCGCCTGTGCCATTTTGGTACCGTCGCCCAGCGTAATATCGCCCTCTTCACTGATAAGCACTATGCGGTCCGGGTAATATGAACCCGGTGCGGTATTTATCGACAGCTTATTGGCTATCAATGTTGCACCCTGCAGGCCTTTGCTGCCAAGACTCAGCGAAGTATTACTCCTCAGATAATAAAAGCGGGCGCTGAGGCCGTTTTCCTCCGTAGTCCTTTTGTTCAGCGAGGCAGAGCATTTATTCTGCAGAAAGCTAATCTGCGGCAGCCTTACTTCTTCTGTGCTTGTATATAACGCTGCCTGCTGCAGATATTCACTTCCTATCAGCGAACGCCCTGCCAGCACGCTCTTAGTTGCCAAAGCCAGCATCTGCGGACTGAAGCTCACCCTAAGCCTGTGCAGCCGCTGTACTGCGCCAACATGATTAGCGGCTATGGCAGACACCTTCAGGTAATCTATTTGCCCATCTGAGCTGTAACTGCTTTCGCTTGTCACTTTTACCGGTTCGTTGCCCGGCTGCAGCTCGCCCTCATAGCAAAGCTGCGTACCCGCAGGCTGCGGTTTTTGACCTATGGCCTGCAATACGGAGCCGCACAGCAGCCGCAGCTGCTGCCCCCGTAAAAAATCCTTTTCCGCCTCATAGCCCTTTACTGCATAAAGCAGGCAAAGCTGGGCGCTGAGTGCCAGCAAGAGCGCTGCCAGCAGGCACGGAAGCGATATACTTCCCTTTGCGCTATGCATCATCTGTTATCCTCGCACTATAACAAATAAGATACTGCGTCACCCGCATGCTTCTGCCGTTACGGTAAAGATCGAAGCTTACGCACAGCATTTGCGGCGAGCAGCGTCGCACCTGCCATCCGAAAACGCCTACCTCCTCCAGCGACACCGGATTCACACCCGTGCCTTTATTGGTACGCGTCCTCTGATATACTCCCTGCTTATCGCTGTAAACAGTCACCTGTTTACACCCCTCAAGCATCCTGCAGCTTATTTTGCCGTCAGCCTGCAGACGCACGCTCTGTGCATCATAGCAGACTGTCTTTTCCAGCTGCGCCAAAATATGCCGTCTGGCTTCCTGCAGCTGCAGCTCATCCTGCAGGCAGCCAAAGCCGCGACCGACAGTGCCTGTTGCTTTAAAGACCAACGTCACCAGCACTACTGCCAGCAAAAGTCCCAACAGCAGCTCCAGAAGCAGATAGCCCCTCTGCCGTCGGCAGCGCACGGATAAGCGTAACCCTGACCTTGCCATAAGCAGCCTGCACCTCCTGTACCGCCAAGCCGTCTGTGCTGCCGGCGCTAATCCTTTGCGTCACGTCAAAGCGGCCGCTATATTCTTCGCCCGCCAGCACCTGCTGTGCGGCCTCCACAGCCTGCTGCAGTTCAAGGCTTTCATTCAGCAGATAATTGCTGCGGTAAAAGCCCTGTATCGCTGTCGCCAGCAGCACTGCCGTAAGGCAGAAGCACACCAGCTCCTGTACCAGGCAAAAACCTCTGCTATTTTTCATAAACAGTCACCCTGCCTGTAACCGGCTGCACCGTCAGCCGGCAGTGCATATCAGGCAGCTGTCTATGCTCCAGCCTGTAACCGCCAATGGCTGTCGGATTGCCGTTTTCATTATAGCTGAGATTCTTAATCGCTTTTTCGCACGTCAGGCTGATGTCAGCATCGAGCCTTACACGCTTCCAGATTTTATGCGCGCGCTCAATTCTGTAGCTATGCTTATCCTTATCGCTGACTTTAAGCGTGTACATATAATTTTCCGGCTGAAACAGCGTCTGCTGCTGCATCTGTCTGATATCCGCCGCCAAAAGATATGCTGTATAGCGCAGCTGCTGCCTGTAATACTGGCGCTGCAGCGTCTTGCTTCCGGGATACAGCATTACTGCCGCAAGTCCCAGGCACCCAAGTGCCAGCAGCAGCTCCAACAGCAGATAGCCTGCTGTCTTATTGTTCACCGGCGTTAGCTTTACTGCCAGGTGATGTTACTGCCGCACCCTTGCTGTTTTTGCCGCTGAGGGTATAGGTGCCGTCGGTTGTATTGGGTGTATAGGTAAGTGCCTCGCCCTTGGCATCCTTGAATTCCAGCTTACCGCCCAGATATTCGCTGTCCAATGTAGTAAGCTCTGCCGGCACCGTGCCTGCATCCATCTTATACAGCTGAATTGCCTGGTCGATAGTCACCAGATCGTTTTGCAGACGGGCATTCTTCACTCTGTCGTTAGCACCCGAAAGCGAAGGCAGCAGCATGGTAGCCATAATGCCAATCAGCGCCGCCGCTGCTACTACCTCGATTAAAGTAAAGCCTCCCTGTTTACGCATTGTTTTTAACATAATCGCACCTCCTGAATTTACTCCGGCATTGCCGAAAGCATCTCAAATAGCGGACCGATAACTATGCAGACGATTCCCGCTATGATAATCGCTGCCACTAAAAGCAACAAGGGCACCAGCAGCTCCTGCAGCCTGCCAAGCTGCTGCTGCAGACGCTGCTCACCGGCCGTTACTGCTTCCTGCAGCATTTGCGGCAGATAGCCTGTAGATGCGCCCACGCATACAAGCTCCAGCATCAGCGGCGAAAAAAGCTCTTTCGCGCCGCCTGCAGCCTGTTCAATCGCAATGCCTCGCTTTAGTCTGCTGTTCAGCAGGCGCAGCTGCCCGGCATACTGCTCATCATCCATGGTATCCGTCACAATCGCCACCGCTTTTGTTATGCCTACACCGCTTTCCAAAAGCAAGGCCAGCAATCTGCAAAAGCGTACTTCTAATAAAAGGCCATGAAAATTTCCGCTTAACCGGCTGCGTAAAAAACAGCGCAGCAGCCTGCGTCCCAGCAAAAAAAGTGCAGCTGCTACGCCTGCCGTCAACGCCAGCGCTGCCAACGGCTGCTGCAGCAAAGCATCCTTCAGCATCAGCAGCAAAGCCAATGTACCCGTCGGCAGCACGCCCATAGCGCTGTAGGTATCCGCCAGCACCGGCAGGATGTACAGTAAAAACAGCAGCAGCACGCAAAACGATGCCAGCAGCAAAAATGCCGGATAAGTTACAGCCCTCTGCACAAAACGCCGCAGCTTAAGCTGGCGGCTGTAATAATCTGCCAACTGCTCCAGCAACATGGCCAGCTCACCGCTTTCTTCCCCCACAGCCACCAAAGTAACTGCCAGCTGAGTACAGCAATCCGCTTCCGCTGCCAAGGCCTGTGCCAGGCTGCTGCCACGGCGCAACCTTTGCTGCAGACGATAGCAGAGCAGCATCTGCTTAGCGCTGCCATGCTTTTGCAATAGCTGCAGAGCATTCAGCAATGACAGGCCGCTGCGCAGGATAACCGCCAGCTGCCTGTAGAAGCTAATCTGCTCCGCCAGGCTCACGCCTCCTCTAAGCCTAATTTTCATCACCTCCACATGGCCGATTATAGACTATTTGTGAATTTTCTGTCTAATTTTATTTGTCACATATGTGAAATCTGTGTGACATAAAAATCTTATTTTTACCGCAAGCAAAAGAAAAACTCTGCAAGCCTCATATTACAAGACTTACAGAGTTTTTCTAAACTGATTAATTTCCTGAAAATTATCTGCAATTATAACGTTCTAAGCAGTCTAAGCAACAATATTTTGCTCATGACCATGACGAAGCCAAACGCAAGCGCTGATGCCGAAAAGAATCACGCCGGCTACTACAAAAAGACTTTGCAACGGCGCAAATGTAGCAATAGCTCCGCCAAGTACAGGCCCTACCATGGAACCGAACTGCTGAGCACTGAACATAAAGCCAAAAACGCGTCCGCGCTGGTCGGTAGTTGTATTGCTGGCCAAAACCGCACTCAGCGAAGGCTGAATACCGGCACAGCACAAGCCATAGCAAAAATTGCAGACACAGAACAAAAGCAGTGTCTGCGGCATTGCCGTCACCGCACTCATCAAGCCGGAAAGCAGCGTAGCAGCGCACAACGCTTTATAAAAGCCGTGCTCCTGTCCGAAGCGTCCCCAGCTCGGCGCAGTAATAGCGCTGGCAATGCCTACGAGTGAAAAGGCCACGCCGGAAAGAAACATAATGTTGCCCTCACCATGATTCAGCTCTGCCACATAAAGGCTCAAAATCGGCTGAATCAGCAGGATAACCATCTGAGCTACAGCAATGTAAATCAGCGTTTCACGAATTACAGGTTGCTGTAAAAGCTGTACCTGCGGCTTGGCCGCAAGCTTTTTCGGCTCCGCCTTCGGCGGCTCGGGAATGTAGAACATAAATACCAGCGTAATAATCGTCAGTAACCCACCTGCAACGAAGAATGAGGCACGCATGCCAAACAGCGTTGCCAATGAACCGCCTACAAGCGGACCAATGACGTTGCCGCAGGTCAGTCCTGCCTGCATAATGCCCAAGCTCACGCCCAGCTTTTCCATCGGCACCAGACTGGTAGCAATCGCCAGGCAGGCGCTCCACAAGCCGGCAGCAAAGCCCTGCAGCACACGCACACCGAACATCTGCTCCGGCGTAGTTACTATGCCGCCCAAAAAGTACGACAGAGCCAGGCCTGCACCCGCACGCACCGCCATCATCTTTTTGCCGCGCGTATCAGCCATTTTACCCCAGATAGGCGCCATGATACCTCCAATCAGAAAGGTTATGGAAAAAATCGCACCATTCCACATTTTTACATCGTCTGCGCTCACTCCCAGCTCGTTCATCAGATACATCGGCAAAAAGGGAATAAGCATAGTATAGCCTGCAGCCATCAATACGACATTAGCCGTGAGGATAGCCAGAATAAGCTTCCAGTTTTTCATAAAATCCACCTCAAAACAAAAAATCATACAGCAGTAATAGATTATTATAACGCTAAGGCCGTTTTTGTGCAAATAAAAAATCTGCAATACAGCCTCAATTGCATAATAAAATTACGCTTAGAAAAACGAGTTCCGCCGCAACAGAAACCTATATAAAACTGTACCAAAATAATGCCAACACAACAAAACAGAACGCCGAAACCCGCTTGCCTAACGGATTTTCAGCGTTCTGTCTGTTTTTGGAGGAGAAAATATGAATTTGCTTAAAAAGCAAATAGCAGCTTGTTTAAAAGTAGAGGAGCTAACCAATGCACTTAAGGAAATTGTCAAGGTCAAAGGTCAAAGGTCAAGGCTGCAATGCAAAATCAGGAAGGGACGATATACATTGGTTAGCCATCACTAACTTCATGATTATTGTAGCACATATTTTTACAGTTAGCAATAGCTAATTTTAATTTTTTTTATTTTTTTCGCGATTAACGCTGCGTGCAAAAAACAACGCAGTCACGTTGCCGTTTTACGGAATACGTAACTGCGTTTAAGCTTGCACTTATTTTATACTTCCGGCTTGTTCTCGCCGGCAGCTTCCTTAGCCTGCTCCTGCTGCAGCAAAGCCATAAACTGCTCACCGGTGATAGTTTCCTTCTCAAGCAGGTACTGTGCCAGTACATCCAGCTTATCTCTGTTGTCCTGCAAAATCGTGCGTGCCTTTGCGTGAGCCTCCTTTATCAACGCCAAAACATTGGCATCAATCTTGCCGGCTGTAGTTTCACTGCACTGCAGGGCAGCGTCACCGCCCAGATAACGGTTGGCCACAACCTCGGTAGCCATCATATCAAATTCTTCCGTCATACCCAGACGCGTTACCATGCTGCGTGCCAGCTTGGTTGCCTGCTCGATATCATTGGAAGCGCCGCTGGTAATGCTGCCGAAAACAACCTCCTCGGCACTGCGGCCGCCGGTCATGGTTACAATCTTGTTGAACAGCTCTTCCTTGGTCATCAGCACGCTGTCATTTTCGCTGATTTGCATGGTGTAGCCCAAAGCGCCGTTGGTACGCGGAATAATAGTAATCTTATGAACCGGAGCACTGTGCTTCTGCATAGCAGCCACAAGTGCGTGACCGATTTCGTGGTAGGCAATAACCTTTTTCTCTGCGGGAGAAATTACCGCACCCTTACGCTGGTAACCGGCGATAACGGTTTCAATGGATTCCTCCAGATCTTCCTGCTCCACCACGTTACGATGCATTTTTACGGCACGCAAAGCACCCTCATTGATAATATTGGCGAGCTCTGCACCGCTGGCTCCGGCTGTTGCCCGCGCCAACGTACCGTAATCGATATTGTCTGCCATACGCACACTGCGTGCGTGAACCTTCAGGATAGCCTCACGGCCCTTCAGATCAGGCAGCTCAACCGGAATACGGCGGTCAAAGCGTCCTGGACGCAAAAGCGCCTTATCCAAGGATTCCGGACGGTTGGTAGCCGCCAAAATTACTACGCCCTTGCTGCCATCAAAGCCGTCCATCTCACTCAGCAGCTGATTCAAAGTCTGCTCGCGTTCATCATTGCCGCCGAACTGACCGTTATCACGACGTTTGCCGATGGCATCGATTTCATCGATAAATACTATGCAAGGCGCCTTTTCCTGCGCCTGCTTAAACAAATCGCGCACACGGGCAGCACCCATGCCGACAAACATTTCTACAAATTCACTGCCGCTGATACTGAAGAACGGCACCTTGGCTTCGCCTGCTACCGCACGCGCCAGCAAGGTTTTACCCGTACCGGGAGGGCCTACCAGCAATGCACCCTTCGGCATGTTAGCACCGATATCCTTGTACTTGCCGGGATTATGCAGAAAATCCACCAGCTCCATCAGTGCCTCCTTAGCCTCGTCCTGACCTGCTACATCGGCAAAGCTTTTGCCTGTCTGCGCTTCCACATAGACCTTGGCATTACTCTTGCCGAAGCTCATGGCGTTGCCGCCCATGCGCTTGCCCATAAAGTACATAAACAGCTGTCCAAGTCCAAAGAAAATCAGAATAGGCAGTACCCAATTGGTGAAAAAGGTTACAAGCGGACTTTGTTCCTTGGGCACAACCTGCGTAAATTCTACCTTACTTTTCATCAGGCGGTTAGCCAGCTCCGGGTCCTCCACTCTGCCGGTAACATAAATTTCCTTTTCGTTGTTCTTATCAACCGCAGCCAGACGCTTATCGGTAATTTCTACCTTAGATACCTTGCCTTCATCCACCATCTGAAGAAAATTATTATAGGAAACCTCCTTCATTTTCGGGTTGAAGAACATTGGCATGATTACGGAATTGAATACCAGAATCAAAACCAGCATCAGCATATAATAATACGTCAATGGCCGTTTTTTATCATTGTTATCGTTCATCATTTCATCTCCTCGCTATGCTTTATAAGTATTATTGTATACCTATTTATAGCAATAAACAAACGAAAAAAATGTGAAGCTGATTGTATCGTCAACACAAAAAGTGTTAAAAAATCACACTCTCCCAGTCCCCTGCAAGAATACTTGTATACATGCGTCCTATCCCTTGAATTTACATGCCGTTTTCTATACAATTAGCATGTAACTATCTAAGGAGGTCAAACTTATGCCTAAAATTAATACAGTTTTAGTTGCTAACCGCGGCGAAATCGCCATCCGCGTTTTCCGCGCCTGCAACGAATTAGGAATCCGTACTGTTGCTATATATTCCAAGGAGGACACCCTGTCCCTGCATCGCAACAAAGCCGACGAGGCCTACATGGTAGGCGAAGGCAAAAGTCCGACCGACGCTTATCTTGATATCGAAGACATTCTGCGCGTAGCCAAGGAGCATGACGTAGATGCCATCCATCCCGGTTATGGCTTTTTATCTGAAAACAGCAATTTAGCTCGCCGCTGTGCTGAGGAAGGACTGATTTTCATAGGCCCTCGCCTGGAACACCTGGTAATGTTCGGCGACAAAATAAACGCCCGTAAGCAAGCCGAGCTGGCAGGCATCCCCATGATTCCCGGCAGCAAGGGCACGGTAAACAGCCTCGATGAGGTACTGGCCTTTGGTGAAAAATGCGGCTATCCTATCATCATTAAAGCAGTCAACGGCGGCGGCGGCCGCGGTATGCGCGTTGTTCACAGCGCCGAAGAAGCCATAACTGCCTACGACATGGCTAAAAGCGAAGCTAAAAAAGCCTTTGGCAATGATGAAATATATCTGGAAAAATATCTGCAAAATCCGAAACACATCGAAGTACAGATTATCGGCGATACCCACGGCAATTTAATGCATCTGTTTGAGCGCGACTGCTCCGTACAGCGCCGCCACCAGAAGCTGGTTGAAATTGCTCCGGCCTTCGCTCTGCCTATAGAACAACGCAAAGCTATCTGCGACGCTGCTGTCAAGCTGATGAAAAATGTTGACTACATCAGCGCCGGCACCGTAGAATTTTTGGCTACTCCCGACGGCAAGTTCTACTTCATCGAGGTTAACCCCCGCATTCAGGTTGAGCACACCGTTACCGAGCAAATTACCGGTATCGACATTGTACAGACACAAATCAAGATTGCCGAGGGCTACAACCTGCACGGCCCGGAAATCGCCCTGCCGCAGCAGGATGAGCTGACAACCATCGGCCACGCTATCCAATGCCGTATTACCACTGAGGACCCGTCCAATAACTTTATGCCCGATACCGGCAAGCTGATTACCTACCGCAGCGGCGGCGGCTTCGGCATCCGTCTGGACGGCGGCAACGCCTTCACCGGCTCCGTCATCACTCCGTATTACGATTCTCTGCTGGTTAAGGCTACCACCTGGGGCCTCACTCACCAGATTGCAATTACCAAGATGCTGCGCTGCTTAAAAGAATTCCGTATCCGCGGCGTCAAAACCAATATCCAGTTTTTGGAAAATGTACTGCAGAACCCGCACTTCATCAAGGGCGATTACACAACCGACTTTGTTGATAATACACCGGAGCTGTTTGTCTTCCAAAAAACCTTGGACCGTGGCAACAAGCTGCTGAACTATATTGCTGACATTACTGTCAACGGTTATTCCAACGTCGGCGTACAGCCGAAGCCGGACTTTGCACCGCTGAATATGCCCAAGCCCTACAACGGCATTCTGGCACTGGGTGCCAAGCACGTTCTTGATACCCGCGGACCTGAAGGTCTGGCTGAATGGGTACTGGCACAGCAGGAGGTTCTGCTCACCGACACCACCTTCCGTGATGCGCATCAGTCCCTCTTCGCAACCCGCCTGCGTACTGCCGATATGCTGCGCGTTATGCGCGACACCGCCGGTAAACTGCCCGGACTCTTCTCCTTTGAATGCTGGGGCGGCGCTACCTTTGACGTAGCCTATCGCTTCCTCGATGAAAGCCCCTGGCAACGTCTGGCACAGTTCCGTCAGGCTGCTCCGAACATTCTCTTCCAGATGCTGCTGCGCGGTGCCAACGCCGTAGGCTACACCAGCTATCCGGATAATGTTGTTAAGCAGTTCATCAAGCTGGCAGCCAAGAACGGTATCGACGTTTTCCGTATCTTCGACAGCCTCAACGGTCTGGACAATATGCGCCTGTCCATTGACACCGTCCGCGAATGCGGTAAGGTAGCAGAAGCAGCACTGTGCTACACCGGTGATATTCTCGCCCCCAACCGCGATAAATACGATTTGCATTACTACATCAATATGGCTAAGGAGCTGGAAAAAGCCGGCGCCAACATCATCGCCATCAAGGATATGGCAGGCCTGTTGAAACCGGAAGCAGCTTACCGCCTTGTAAGCAGCCTCAAATCCTATGTCAACGTACCTATCCATCTGCACACCCACGAGGGCAGCGGCAACGCTATCTACACCTACGCGCGTGCTATTGATGCCGGCGTTGATATCGTAGATACTGCTATGAGCGCCATGAGCAACGGTACCTCCCAACCCAGCGGCAGCAGCCTGTACTACGCACTCAGCGGTCATCCGCGTCAACCGCGTCTTGACGTAGACGCTATGAACGAGCTGTCCCGTTATTGGGAAACCGTGCGCCCCTACTACAAGGCTGCCGACAGAACCGAAAACTTCCCCAACCCCGAGGTTTACGTACACGAAATGCCCGGCGGACAATATACCAACCTCAAACAGCAGGCACAGGCTCTGGGCCTCATCCATCGCTGGGAGGAAATCAAGGATATGTATCACCGCGTATCCATGATGTTCGGCGATTTAATCAAGGTTACTCCGTCCTCCAAGGTTGTCGGTGATATGGCACTCTTCATGGTGCAGAATGAGCTGACGGAAGAGGATGTTTACGCTAAGGGCGATATTCTGGACTTCCCGGCCTCCGTTGTGGAATTCTTCGAAGGACGCATCGGCACTCCGTACCAGGGCTTCCCCGAAAAACTGCAGAAGCTGGTGCTCAAAGGACGCGCACCTATCAGCGAGCGTCCGGGCGCTGTACTGCCTCCGGTAGATTTTGAGGATGTACGCGCTAAGCTCAAGGAACTGGATGCACCTACTACGGACGAAGCAGTCAGTGCTTACTGCCTCTATCCTAAGGTATTCATCGACTGGGTAAACCGTTACAACCAATTCGGCGATGTATCCGTTCTCGATACTCCTACCTTCTTCTTCGGCATGACGCCGGGCGAGGTTATCAAGGTTGAAATTGAACAAGGCAAAGTGCTCGTTATCAAGCTGGACCACATCTCCGAAGCCAATGCTGCCGGTATGCGTACCGTATTCTTCGAATTCAACGGCTTGCCGCGTGAAATCGAAATCAAGGACCGCAACGCCAAGACCACCACTGTTACACGCAAGAAAGCAGAAAAAGGCAACATGGGTGAAATCGGCGCTTCCCTTTCAGGCTCCGTTGTCAAGGTTCTGGTAGAAAAAGGCCAGTCCGTTACCAAGGGCACTCCGCTGATTGTTACCGAAGCTATGAAGATGGAAACCACGCTTTCGGCACCGATTTCCGGCATCGTCAGCGCTATCCATGTAGCTGCAGGCGAACGCGTAGAAAGCGGCGACTGCCTCCTGGAAATCAAAACTCAAATGTAAATTACATACGCTTAAACTTAAGGCTGCTGCCGTGGCGGATTTCCGCTGCTACAGCAGCCTTACTTTTTTTGCTGGTCATTATTTTTCCTCTATGTTATGATATAGTTACTCTTTGCTTTTTTAAAAACAGCATTATTTGCTGCAATACATATTTTTATTACGAGGTGAGCACATGAAGCAGACAATCTATCAATATGTAAACAGCCATCTGGACGAGCATGGCCGCTTTACTGCTACCAATCTGTGCGATGACCGCTACGCCACCATTCCCCGTCCCCTTGGCTCCGAGGATGCCTTTCACTATACAATGGGCAACCTGCCCAATCCCAAATCCGCCAGCATACTGCTGAAGCTGCTGCAGGCTTATCTGAAGGAACCTACCACCAAGCAGCGCAGCAAACTGTACAATGAACTGAAGGGCATGGCCTTTGCGGAATATTGCGATCCCTTTATTGAAGCCTTAGACCAAAATGATATCAACAGTGTTGCCTTTGATCTGGCGCGACGCTTTTTCTACAACGCCGACGGACGTGAGCAGGTAAAATTCGCCCTGCTGCTTTTCGGCATGTACGGCATGGAAAAAATTTGTCAGCAGGAGCCGGAGCTGTGGCAGGATTTGCTGCGCATAGCACACTGCGAGGAATTTACCTTCGCCTTTTTATATTCCTGCCGCGTAACTAATTTCAACCCGCAAAACGCTATCTGGGAGCTTATCCGCTGCACCAGCGGCTGGGGCAAGGTTTTCAGCATTACCGACTGCCACTGCCGTGATGAGGAGGAACGCCTCTGGCTGCTGCAAAACGGTCCCGATATCGACGTAGAATATCCGCCGCTGTCCGTCAAATTCATCAGAGAAACACATTTAGAGGAACAGCTGGCACATCCGCTTAACTACGCACAGTATAAAAGCGCTGTCATCATCGTGGGCAATTATCTGATTATGCTCAACCATTTCCCGGCAGAGGTAATCGAAGAGCAGTTCAACATCAGCGATATCCATCTGAACAAGCTGCTTACATGTCTGCTCAAGCAGGCGGAAGTACATGTCAGCAAACCGGAGGATGTACTGGACTTAATCAGCTACGTTACAGCGCTGCAGCAGCTTTGCGATGAGCAGAACCATATGCAGCTCACGCTTAACCAATGCCATGAGCAGATTGCCGCCTGCGAAAAAATCATCTACCGCAAGGACTGGCAGCCTGAAATAGAAAATAATTTAATCAAGGATGATAAGCTCGATTACCAGCTGTGCAACCTGGCAGTGGAGCTTGATATAGACATTTGGCCGCGGCTTTTCGATTTTTGGCTGGCGCATCCGGACGAAACACCGCTGTTCCCGTACCTGCTTTCCTACGAAGGCGAGCAGCGCTCCGAACGCGTGCTACGTCAAATAGAATCAGACCTGCCCCGCTACTGCGTAGAACAAAACGACCTGCTGGTACCGCTGCGTTATCTCAACACACATCCAGGTGAAAGCGATGCTATTATCTGCGCTGCCCTGGAATCTATCTTCGATTTGCCGCGCGGCATCGCCTGCGGCATTGTCGATGACTGGGGACAGGAATTTATCACGCCTGCCATCCGCCGCTCGCTGATTAAAGCACGTCAGCTCAGCAATAACGATGTAGTTACCGCGCGTATCGACTGCCTGCTGGCAGGCAAGCATTTCGAAATCGGCAAGTTCCTCAACAAACGCAAATAAGCAGACTGCTATGCAATGTTATTGCTTAGCTTAGACAGTTATTGCTAAGAAAAGCTTTCTCAACACATAACAAAACCGGTTTCCCTATCGGCTTAAAAGCCTGGGAAACCGGTTTTTTAGTATGCACTTATTTACTTTTAGCCGCAATAGCCATGCGGATGGCCCTTATGCCACTTCCACGCAGTGCTGATAACCTCATCTACACTGCTGTGCTGCGGCTCCCAGCCCAGCTCTTCACGAATTTTAGCCGAAGAAGCAATGAGCACTGCGGGATCACCGGCACGACGCGCCTCCTCCACAACGGGGAAGTCAACACCGGTAACCTTTTTGGCACTGTCAATCATCTGGCGCACACTGAAGCCGTTTTCACTGCCCAGATTATACACCCGGCTGCTGCCGCCGCTCAAAAGATGCTTGAGCGCCAGCACATGCGCCTTCGCCAAATCGCAGACATGAATATAATCACGCACACAGGTACCGTCAGCCGTCGGATAATCGGTACCGAAGATAGAAACCTGCTTGCGCACGCCCTGCGCCGTTTTCAGAATCAGCGGAATGAGATGGCTTTCCGGGCTGTGATCCTCGCCGATATCACGCGTAGGAGAAGCACCGGCAGCGTTAAAATAACGCAAAGCTACATAACGCATATCATAGGCATGATCATAATCCGCCAGCATGCCTTCAATTGCCAGCTTAGTACGGCCGTAAACGTTGGTCGGTGCCAGACGGCTGTCCTCGGTAATAGGTACTGCTTCCGGCTCACCGTAAACAGCTGCGGTAGAAGAAAATACCATGCGGTCCACACCGGCACCACGCATAGCCTCTAAAAGATGCAGGCTGCCTTCAACATTATTAAAATAATATTTCGCCGGGTCGGTCATAGATTCACCTACCAGACTGCTGGCAGCAAAATGAATCACCGCATCAATTTTAAACTGCTCCATAATGTGCTTGGCAAAGCGTACATCATGGATATCGCCTTCTACCAGCTGTACCTCGTCAGGCACTGCCGCCTCATGGCCGGTAGAAAAATTATCATAAACAATAGGAGTAAAGCCGCTCTTTTGCAGCTCCTCCACTACATGGGAGCCAATATAACCTGCTCCGCCGGTAACAAGGATATTCATTAATTATTTGCTATCCTTTGCAACGATTCCCTGCAGATAGGTCAGGAACTTGTCACGCAGCTCAGGACGCTTCAGCGCCATTTCTACAGTTGCCTCCAGGAAGCCCTGCTTATCACCTACGTCATAGCGACGGCCTACAAAATCATAAGCATACATCGGCTGCTCCTTGGCCAATACCTTAAGCGCATCGGTAAGCTGGATTTCATTACCACGGCCGGGCTGAGTTTGCTCCAGAATCGGGAAAATTTCCGGTGTAATTACATAACGGCCCAAAACCGCCAGACGAGAGGGCGCTTCTTCTACCGCAGGCTTTTCTACCATATCATTTACCTTGACAGTGCGTGCTTCACCAGTCGGTTCACCGGCAACAATGCCATAAGCAGATACCTTCTCCTGCGGCACCTCCTGCACACCTAAAACGCTGGCACCGGTTTTATCATAGACATCGATCAGCTGCTTCAGCGCAGGCACCTGGCTGTCAACAACGTCGTCACCCAGCAATACAGCAAAGGGTTCATCGCCCACAAAATGCTTAGCGCACAAAATAGCATGGCCAAGTCCACGCGGTTCCTTTTGGCGGATATAGTGAATGCGGATATCAGAAATTTTGCGAACCAGCTCCAGCTCCTTGGTTTTGCCGCTGGCCTCCAGGTTCAGCTCCAGCTCGATGCTGCGGTCGAAATGATCTTCAATGGCACGCTTGCTGCGGCCGGTAATAATCAGGATATCCTCAATGCCGGAAGCAAGAGCCTCTTCGATAATATATTGGATGGTCGGTTTATCAACAATAGGCAGCATCTCCTTCGGAGTTGCTTTGGTAGCAGGCAAAAAGCGTGTGCCCAGGCCTGCTGCCGGAATAACGGCTTTACGTACAGGTTTAAACATTTAATCTTATCTCCTTTACAGACTCAAATGAAATATATGCATAGCAGCAACGCTGCAGACAGTGCTTTACGAAAAAACACGGATACTCAGGAAAGTTAAGCTTCTTCGCCGCCAATAACTTCCAATAATTCTGCTGTCTTCGCAGCAAGCAGCTCCTTATCACCCTTAGTTTCTACGTTCAGGCGCATTACAGGCTCCGTATTGGATACACGCACATTAAAGCGCCAGTTATCATAAGCAACGCTCAGGCCGTCCAGGTGATCCTGCTCGCCGTCAGCATATTTTTTGCCCAGCTCTGCCAGTACTGCTGCGGAATCAGCAACCTTGCGGTTGATTTCACCGCTGCAGGGATACATAGCAACGCGCTCGCCTACCAGCTCGCTTAGCTTTTTGCCGCTGCGGCACATCAGCTCGGTAACCAGCAGCCAGGGAATCATGCCGCTGTCGCAGCAGGAGAAATCGCGGAAATAATGATGCGCACTCATCTCGCCGCCGTACAGCACGTCATTGTTGCGCATGCATTCCTTCATAAAGGCATGGCCGCTCTTGCAGCGCACAGGCACACCGCCGTCACGCTGCAAAATAGCTTCCGTATTCCAGGTCAGGCGCGGGTCGAACATAATCTTCGCACCCGGCTCCTTGTGCAGGAAAACCTCCGCCAGCAGGCCGACAATGTAATAGCCTTCGATAAAATCTGCCTTCTCGTCAAAAAGGAAGCAGCGGTCGAAATCACCATCCCAAGCAATACCCAGATCAGCACCACTCTCGCGCACAACCTTGGCCGTAGCCTCACGATTTGGCAGCAGCAGCGGGTTAGGCACACCATTGGGGAAGGTGCCGTCAGGCGTTTCGTTCAGCGTAATAAACTCAAACGGCAAATGCTTAGCCAGCTCCTTCAAAATCGGGCCAGCACCACCATTGCCGGGGTTAGCAACAATCTTCATCGGTTTGAGCACACTCGTATCAACGTAAGTCAGTAAATGCTCAATATAAGCAGGCATAATATCCAGCTGCTCCAAGGCACCCATAGTCTTGCCTGCTACCACCTGATGTGCAAACGGCTTTGTAGTAGCAACCATCTCACCAATTTCCTTCAGACCGGTATCGCTGGAAATAGGACGCGCATCACGACGCACCAGCTTCATGCCATTGTATTCCTTAGGATTATGGCTGGCAGTAACCATAATACCGCCATCTGCTTTCAGATGCGCGGTAGCAAAATAAATCATTTCTGTACCACACTGGCCGATATCAATAACCTTGGTACCGCCATGGCGCAGTCCCTCTGTCAGCGCATCTACCAATGCTCTGCCGCTCAGGCGGATATCGTGTCCGACAACAACAGTTTCCGCAGCGAACATTGCTGAAAAAATGCGTCCTATACGGTAAGCCATTTCCTCGTTAACTTCTGTGGGATAAACGCCGCGTACATCGTAGGCCTTAAAAGCCTTGTTCGTAACTTGCATTTCTCTATTCTCCTTTTTTTATAGTGTATTTAGCAAAATTTCATTGTTCAAGAACCATTTTATATTATTCTTCATCAAACAAAAAAATCCTGCCTGCATTGCAGACAGGATTTAAATGCTACAGCTTTGCTCCGCTCGAACGGATAACTTCTTCCGCTGCCTCACCCAGATACCAACGGATAACGGAAAAGAACGGCAGCGTCACGCCATTATAATCAGGCACCAGACAGATGGTCGCCAGCATTTCCAGAACTTCATCCAGCTCACGGCCCTTACTAAGCTCATCACTTATCTGGTCCTCCAGCGTATGGATTACCTCTCGGCGCATACGCATCAGCCGCGGCGCATTCAGATTCAGCTCGTGGATAGTGCTGCGCGCCTTCCCCTGCAAATCTTTGGGGCAGGTATCTTCGTCTACATACATCCGCCCGCTATGCTCGGCATAGCGGAACAGGCGGATTTTGCCGGGAATCTTCAGCGGATTGAGAATATAGTTTGTAATTTCACGCCCACCCTTCGGCACATCACAGCTACGGTCCCGCTTCTGGCTGGAATAGCGCCACTCGGGATCAGGCACATACGGCTGACTGCCGCCGTGGCATACGCCCAACAGATTGCGCCAATCCAGATGATAGTTGTGCCCATGCTCCTGCGTAGCATTTTTCGGATAAAAATGCTCCACGCGGAAGTCGTCAACCTCGCCTTCCTCCTCCGCCAGCTTAATGCCTACCTCACAATAGGCGCAAAGGCCGTGCTGGTCACGCAAAATTGCTTCCCGCACCTGTTTATAACCCCTGCGGCAGCGACGGCGGAAATGCTCCCAGGTTTCCTCGGGATTATGCAGCCTGTACTGCCTGAGAAGCTCAGGTTCTTCCTTGCTTTTATAAACACGTTTCATGAGCGCCTCCTGCGGAACTGACGCATACGGATATCCATATCCGCACGCAGCAGAGCAGGCTCCTTGCCCTTGGACCATTTATCCAGCTTTTTGCGCAGCTCCAGCGCCTCCGGCGTATCCCAGGCATCCTCGCTCACCAGCTGCAGATAACGCTTTAAATCCTGCACAATCGGCAGAGCTTGCGGACGTGGGCTCACATTCTGAATATCCTGCAGCAGCTGATAGCTGTTGGCACCCAAGGAAAAATCTACGTGGCGCACGCCTTCGAACTGCTTGCCCCAGGCCAATACACGTATGCTCTCTGCCGGCACGCTGCTAAGCACCTGCGCACTATGCGTAGTCACTACAAACTGTACCATCGGGAAGGTTTTCTGTAAATCCAGCAGTACCGTCTGCTGCCACAGCGGGTGCAGATGCATTTCTACCTCATCAATCAATACAAGCCCCGGAGTCTTGGTTACCGCATCCTCACGCAGCTGCGGATTCAGACGCGCCATGCGATAGGCCAGGTCAGCCACCATGCTGATAATACTGCGGAAGCCGTCGCTCAATTCATCTACCACCATTTCACCCATATCGGGATGACTGACAACAAAGCATTTCAGGCGATAATTATAATACAAATCACGCAGGCCGGTACTTTCCAGACACACGTCTACAGCGTTCTGAATCGCATTCTTCAGCATCACATTGCGCTTCACCTCTGCGCTGTACTGCTGCTCTGACTGCGCACACTTGGTAACGTACTCAAACCATTTTCCGAAGGTGCTGTAGGAAGAAGACGGCTCCAGACATTCCTCGTAGCCTACATTGCGTTCCATCAGCGATTTATGAAAATTTGTCATCAGCTTGCTGTCTACCCAAATGCGCTGAGTACCGTAATAGGCCAGCACCGGCAGCAGCCTGTTGCCGTTCTCCTTGGCATCGTGCGCCAATGCACAGCCACGTTCGCACAGCTCATCAGCATCATCCTCAGGCACATTACACTCCAGCAGGCGGCGGGTACAGGTAAGCTTTTTGCCGTAAACCTCACCCTCCAGCTTAATTTCTACCGGATAATGGCATTCCATACCATCAATATGACGCATATCCTTTTTATAAACAGGCACACGTCGCACATCCTGGGGAGTAATTTGCCGGCCACTGGCATCAAAGCTGCGCAGATAGGGCTCCAGAGCAATTGCCAGCGCATCAAAAATCGCCGTCTTGCCCTTGCCGTTTTCACCTACAATAACTGTCAGCCTAGGTTCAAAATCAATATCAAGCTCATCGTAACAACGGAAATTCTTCAGCCTTAATCTTTCTATCTGCATAATCTGACCTCCGTTTCTGTATCTCTGCTTACATTATAGCATTATTTACATCCCATACTAAGATTTTTTACAGTTTTATTATGATTTTTTTGTGGCAGGGTGTATAATAAATAAACATCATCAGCAATTACTTGGTACTTGCCAACAATTACGCAATCGAAAGGAAAAACTGTTTATGAATATATTTCTTCTGCTTACAATCGCCATGCTCATGATTATCCTCATGCTGCGGCGTCACATCCCCATCGGCCCCTGTATGCTCACCAGCGGTATTTTTATCTGGCTGATGAAAGCACCGGAGCTGCCGTATCTGGTGCAGGCATTACGCGAAACCTTAACAATGCCGCGCACCTATGATATTCTTTTTGCCCTTTATTTTGTCATGTGCCTGGAAATCGAGCTGCGCACCAGCGGTGCATTGGCAGGTATGGTGCAGGCGCTGCAGCGCATCTTTTCCAGCGCTAAGGTAACCCTGGCCGTGATGCCTGCCTTCTTAGGACTGCTGCCGTCGTTGGGCGGCGCACGCTTCTCGGCTCCCATTGTAGAGGAAGCCAGCAAAAATCTGCCTATCGAACAAGACCACAAGGCAGCCATCAACTTCTGGTTCCGCCACATCTTTGAATTTTCCAGCCCGATTATCCCCGGTATGATTATGGCCTGCAACATCGCCGGTGTCAGCTACGGTGAATTTATTCTGCATCTGGCCTGGCTCACCGTCCTGGCCTTCGCCGCCGGCTGGTTTGTCCTCATCCGCCCCATTAAAGCAGATAATAACCGTACCGAAACCATTGCCAATGACAGTCAGTGTACACAGGATTTATGGTTGGCGCTCTCGCCTGTCATTATCACCTTTATTCTCGTAGTATTCTGCAGCTTTAATGCCTCCGCCGGCATGGGCCTGGTCACAGCCTGCCTGTTTCTGGTCCTGCGCTTTACTAAGCGTGAGGTCGGTCTCAAGGATGTTGTTATCGGTGCGCTGGACATCAAAATGTTTCTCAATGTGCTCTGCATCCTCTACTTCATTCAGATCTTGACCGTCACCCACGTGCTGCAGGAAATCGTCGCAGCCTTCCAAAGCTCTCCGCTGCCGGTGCCTGTTATCATCGCCTGCGTCAGCTTCATCATCGGCGTGCTTACAGGTATGTCGCAAGGACACGTGGCCATCGTTATGCCCATTGTCGCCGCTATGCAGACAGGCAGCCTGAACCTGGCCGGCGTTGCCATGGCCTTCGGTATTGCCGGACAAATGCTTACCCCGACGCATATGTGTCTTGTTATCACCGTCGATTATTTTAAAGCCAACTTTTTCAAAACGCTTAAGCCAGTCCTGCTTTGCGAAATCATCATTCTGACTCTCTTTACAGCTTATACATATTTCACATGGTAAACTTTCAGTGCTTAATCAGCAGCAAGCAGTGTTCGGATTAGTCCTCAAAACACTGTCCGCCGCAGATTAAGCACTTTATTTTTATTATTTGCTTGCAGTAGCACAAAGATTAAGTGTATAATAATGTTATCTATTCTTAAATTTTGGAGGGGTGTTTGTGAATTATACAGAAATGGTAGTATTCATTATCTACCTGTTGTTCATGCTATCAATCGGCATCTGGTTCTTCTATAAAAATCGTCAGGGTGGTGAAAAAACCTACTTTCTCGGCGGCCGTCAGATGGGACCGTGGGTAACCGCGCTTTCTGCCGGTGCTTCTGATATGAGTGCCTGGGTGCTCATGGGCTTGCCGACATCTATCTACGCTCTCGGCCTCGGTCAGGCCTGGATCAGTATCGGCCTGCTCACCGGCTATTCCTTAAGCTGGATTTTCCAGGCTCCGCGCCTGCGTCGTTTTTCCATCGTGGCCAACGATGCCATCACTATTCCGCAGTACCTCAGCAACCGCTTTTTATCTAAGTCCCACGTGCTGCAGGTAATCTGTGCAATTGTTTTTCTGATTGCCTACACTATTTATTCCGCATCCAGCATCAAGGCTTGCGGTACTCTGTTCAACACCGTTATCGGCATTGATCAGACCTACACCATGTATGTGGCAGCCTTTATCATCATCGGCTACACCTTCTTAGGCGGCTTCTCCGCTGTTTGCTGGACCGACTTCTACCAAGGCCTGATGATTTTAGGTTCTCTGCTGATTGCACCTATCTTCGCAGTATCCTTAATCAATCCACAGGCTGTTGCCGGCATTCCGCCCGATTACTGGAATCCGGTTGCCAAAACCTCTGATATTATCTCCGGCTTCGGCTGGGGTCTCGGCTACTTCGGTATGCCGCATATCATCATCCGCTTCATGTCCCTCAAATCCCAAAAGGAAATGAAGAAATCCGCTGTTATCGCTATCAGCTGGACCGCCCTCATCTGCTTCTTCGCTACCATGGTAGGCGTTGTTGGCCGTATGTATCTGGGCCTGGATGAAAACATCAACCAAAACTCTCTGGTATTCATCGCCATGGTTCGCAGCATTTTCCCGGCTCTGATGAGCGGTATCCTGCTCTCCGGCGTATTGGCAGCTTCCATGAGTACTGCTTCCAGTCAGCTGCTCGCTTCCGCTTCTGCCTTTGCCAGCGACGTTTATAAGCCTGTAATCCGTAAATACCAGTCCGGTGACAAGGAAATGCTTTGGGCTGGCCGCATCGTCGTACTCGTTATCTCCTTCGTTGCGCTGCTTATTGCCGATTCCCCGCGTGCAGGCAGCATTATGGAGCTGGTTGCCAACGCCTGGGGCGTATTCGGTGCAGCCTTCGGCTCTGCTATCATGCTCAGCCTTTTCTGGCGCGGCTTCACCTTCCAGGGTGCTGTAGCCTGCATCATCGTCGGTGCTGTTGTCGATATCGGCTGGTACCTGACTATGGCAGCCTCCACCGGCATCTACGAAATTATCCCCGGCTTTTTTGCCAGCCTTATAGCAGGCGTCATTGTTTCCCTGCTCAGCGGCGGTCCTTCCAAGGATGTTGCTGAACTTTATGATAAAGCCAACAATTACGTTGAGTAATAATGGTAAAGCTAAAAAAATCAGCCAAATAAGAAAGTCCGATTTGTCAGAACAGACGAATCGGACTTTTTATATTCTCAGCAAAAATTCAAGCTAATTTTACTCAACGAAGCAAAAGCATAGCATTTTCACCGCACTCATATTATAATAAAAGTGAGCACTAAACTATCAACAAGCATTTGCTGAATACATTATATGAGGAGGTTCTGCTATGCGTACTTTTCTGCCATTAGCCTTTTGGTACTGGCTCTATAATCAGCTCTTCTTCTTTTTGGGGGCATTAGGATTTTTTGTAATTCATTTTCTTGTTGCTTTCATTGGCTTCGGCGGCATGGATACACTTGCCAGCGGCATTTTGATAACACTTTATGCCTTAATCCTCTATAAGCTCTTCGGGCGTTTTCTCTGGCGCAGCAGGCTGCAGCAATATAATCCCGGCAACACACAGCTGCTTTGCGCCTCACTGTTGCCGCTGATTTTAGGCAGCGTTGTTCTCACCGCCAGCTTTGCCATAGCAGACGGCAAAATCTACAACACTATGACTGCCATGCCTGTGCTCGCAGCCATCAATCTCAGCCTTTCCTACCTGCCGCTCGCCAAAAGCGTCTGGACTATGCTCATTTTAGGCAGCATTTTCAACATCTTCACCATCACCTGCTTCTGGCGCTACTGCCGCAAGTATCTGCAGCAGGAAATTCCCTGGCTGAAGCTGTTCACAATAATAGCTATCTGTCTGGCAGTCTGCACCATCATTATTTACAGCATAACCATTATGTATCTGCCTGATGACAAAGTAGGAGGATGAGATAGTCAAAATTTTATCATCATTAATCCAAACATCTTATGAAATTTTTGCAAATATACCTCTAACCATATTTTCTATGATATAATAAGTCTAACATACAAATTTAATACTGTTGTCGTTCTCTTAGGAGTATTGTAGTACCAACTGCAATACTCCTTTTTTAATAGCATCATCAATACGTATTGTTTTTATACGTGTTAAATGATACAATTATGAAAGGAGCAATATCATGAAATTTAAAGAACTGGAAAAGCTACTGAAAAAAGCCGGTTGGACATTATATTCGACCAGAGGCTCCCACTTTTATTACGTACATCCACGCCAGTCTAATAAAGTAACTGTTCCTAACCATAAGGGAGATATTCCCATAGGCACAGTTAAAGCTATTTTCAAACAAGCCGGTTTAGATTTTCAGAAAGGGTGATTTTATGTTATCAATGTATCCTGCGTGCTTTTATAAAGAAAAAGACGGACAATACACCGTAATTTTCCCAGACCTTAACCACCTGGCAACCTGTGGTACGGATTTACAAGATGCTATGAAAATGGCAACAGACTGCCTTGCCGGCTTTCTTTACGAAGCAAAGCTCAGCAATGAAGCTGTTCCGGCACCATCTGAATTAAACACTATTGACGTTAACGAAGAATATAGCGATTACGCAGAAGCCTTTGTTAATATAGTAAGTGTTGATGTAGAAGCATATGCCAAAGAGCACTTTACCAAAGCAGTCAAAAAAACTCTCACCATCCCCAAATGGTTAAATGATGCGGCAATTGCCAAAAAGCTGAACTTCTCCAAAATTTTACAGGATGCTCTCAAGCACGAGCTCAATATCGGATAAAGCAAAAATCACAACCGGTTATATTATTAACCGATTGTGATTTTTTATTATAGCTTCAATATTTACTTACCGGCAATTTTGCCGTAGCATTCAGGTCTGCGATCGCGGAACAGGCCCCAGCTCAGTCTGTCCTCAGCCAAAGCTGCCAAATCATACTCCGCATAAAGAATTTCTTCCTGATCACGCGATGCATCCTGTACAAGCTCACCGGTACCGTCGGTCATAAAGGAAGAGCCGTAGAACAGCAAGGAGGACTGTTGGCCCGCATTGCCTTCGCAGGGCTCCACAGTTTCCAAACCGATGCGGTTTGCGGCTACCACAGGCATCAGATTGGCTGCGCTATGGCCTTGCATAACACGACGCCAATGCGGCATGCTGTCGCAGTCTAAGATAGGCTCGGAACCGATTGCCGTAGGATAGAACAAAAGCTCTGCTCCGTTCAGCGCCAGGCAGCGTGCTGTCTCAGGGAACCATTGGTCCCAGCAGATACCGATACCGACACGGCCATACTTGGTATTGAAAACCGTAAAGCCGCTGTTACCGGGTTTAAAGTAAAATTTTTCCTGATAAAAATGATCGTCAGGAATATGTGTTTTGCGATAAACGCCTAAAATCTCACCGTCAGCATCAATGCAGGCGATGGAATTATATAATTCGTTGACATCACGCTCAAAAAAGCTGATAGGCAGAACGATATTCAGCTCCTTTGCCAAACGCTTGCCCATCTGCACCGCAGGATTTTCTTCCGTAGGCAGTGCATATTGATAGAAATCATAGCGGCGCTGCTGGCAGAAATACGGACGCTCCCACAGCTCCGGCAGCAGAATAATCTGCGCACCGTTCGCTGCAGCTTCGCGCACCAGCGCTTCAGCGTGCTGCAAATTTTCTTCTACGGTCGGCGCACAGCGCATCTGCACTGCTGCCACCTTTACCTTGCTCATAAGCACACTCCCTTCGGAATTTGCTGTGTAATGCAGTGAATATTGCCGCCACCGGTCAAAATTGCCCGCGCCGGTATCTGCACTACCTTACGCTCCGGACAGAGCTTGGCAAGAATTTCCGCCGCCAACGTATCGCTAGCCGCATTCTCACCGCCAAAGGCAGGCACTACAACACTGTCATTACTGAAATAAAAGTTTACATACGAAGCCGCCAGACGTTCACCTGCCTCGCGCATATCCTCACCCTCGACAAAGTCGAAGCCTGCTACCTCGTCCTCGGTAATGCACACAGGCACCGCAGGCACGGGCAGCTTATGCACGATGATTTTGCGTCCCTTGGCATCCGTCAGCTGCTCCAAAGCATCCAGGCTTGCCTTGCTCAAGGCATACTGCGGATCAGCTTCGTTATCTGTCCACGCCAGCACCACCTCACCGGGGCGGATAAAGGCACAGACATTATCTACATGCTCGTTTGTTTCATCGTTATAAATACCGCGCGGAATCCACAAAACCTTTTCCACGCCCAGGTAAGTCTTAAGCTTTTGCTCAATCTGCTCTTTGGAAAGGTCGGGATTGCGTCCTGCGCTCAGCAGGCAGGCCTCCGTTACGAGTGCCGTGCCCTCGCCGTCACAGTGAATAGAACCGCCCTCCAGCACGAAGGGAACAGCATCATACAGGGCAGCACCATAATGCTCGGCAAACTTTTCCGCAAAAGCATCGTCCTGCTCATAATCGGGATACAGGCCGTCTACCTCGCCGCCCCAGGCATTGAAGCGCCAGTTCACACCGCGCAGCTCACGTCCCTGTGCGCCGTCGCGTACAACAAAAGTCGGGCCGATGTCACGCGCCCAGCTGTCATCCGTTTCCATAGCAACCAGCTCAACATTGGCGACACCTGCAAGATATTTCTGCGCCACAGCAAAGTGCTTAGCACCGCAGATAACATAAACCTTTTCGCTCGCCGCAATCGCCTTAATCACAGCCGTAAACGCTTCGCAGGCCGCAACTGCGCCAAAGCTCCAGGAGCCCGGACGCTGCGGCCACACGATAATGCAGCCGTCATGCGGTTCGTATTCGCCTGGCATGTGAAAGCCGTCAGCAGCGGGAGTAAAGTTTTTCTCTAACATCATGACAAACGTCCTTTAAAATCTTCATAACCGAAACGGCGTACCAGCTCTGTAGTACCGTCCTTGTGCAGCAGCACAATATCAGGCAGCGGAATGCCGTTAAAGGTATTATTTTTAACCATGGAATAAATCGCCATATCCTCAAAAATCAGCTTATCGCCAACCTTGATTTCCTTGTCAAAGCTGTAATCGCCAATCACGTCACCGGCCAGACAGGTCATCGAGGATAAACGGTATTTATATTGCTTTTCGTCAGCCTCATAACCGCCGCGCAGAGGCGGACGGTAAGGCATCTCCAGCACATCAGGCATATGGCAGGCAGCCGAGGCATCAAGGATAAGAATATCCAGACCGTTATGCACAATATCCAACACCTCGGTCACAAGATAACCGGCATTGAGCGCCACAGCCTCACCGGGCTCCAGATATACCTCAACATGATAGGTATTACGAATATATTTTACTAAATCAATCAGCGCTTCCACATCATAATCACTGCGCGTAATATGATGGCCGCCGCCCAGATTCAACCATTTAAGCTGCTTAAAGTACTTGCTGAACTTCGCTTCGAAAGCCTTCCAGGTAGTCAGCAGATCATCAGCATTCTGCTCACACAGCGTATGGAAATGCAGGCCTTCGATTTCCGGCGGCAAAACCTCCGGAAAGTTCGCCAGCGTTACGCCCAGACGTGAGCCATAGGCACATGGGTCATAAATTGCATGCTCACCCTCCTGCGTCGAGCATTCCGGGTTCACGCGGATACCAACGCTCACACCGGCCTGAGCGCAGACAGCCTTATGCTTTTCAAACTGCGCAAAGCTGTTGAAAATGATATGGTCGCAGATTTGCACCAGCTCCTGCATATCCTGCTCCTTAAAAGCAGGTGCAAAAACATGGTTCTCCTTGCCCATCTCCTCATGACCGAGGCGCGCTTCATAAATGCCGCTTGCCGTCGTGCCTGCCAAATATTCGCCCATCAGCGGATACAGGCGGAACATAGAAAAGCATTTCTGTGCCAGCAGAATATGCGCACCGCTTTCGCGCTGCACATGCTGCAAAAGACGCAGATTATTCAGCAGCTTAGCCTCATCAACCACATAGCAGGGAGTCGGCAGCGCCTTCAGCGCCGCCTCCTCACGCTCTGCGCGCAAATTCTTCTGCAAATCAGCCAGACGGGAAGCACCCTCAGCCTTGTCGACAACATATGCCGGCATTACAGTTTTCTTGGCGTCCGTCATCTTATTCTACCGTAGCCGGGTTTTCGTCAACAACCCAAGGCAGGCCGAACTTATTCAGCATATCCATGTACGGATCCGGATCGAATTCTTCCACATTGAATACGCCTTTGCCCTGCCATTGCTTAGTAATAACCAGAGCAGTACCGATCATTGCAGGAACGCCGGTGGTGTAGCTGATAGCCTGAGAGCCGACCTCTTTGTAGCATTCCTGATGGTCGCAGATATTATAAATATAAATGGTCTTTTTCTTGCCATCTTTGGTACCGGTGAAGATACAGCCGATGTTGGTTTTGCCTACGGTGCGAGGACC
The DNA here is from genome assembly GCF_958453765.1 of Phascolarctobacterium succinatutens. Classification (GTDB taxonomy): domain Bacteria; phylum Bacillota; class Negativicutes; order Acidaminococcales; family Acidaminococcaceae; genus Phascolarctobacterium_A; species Phascolarctobacterium_A succinatutens_B. The sequence continues at coordinate 171,021 of NZ_CAUDZA010000001.1, forward strand.
GAGGGAAGCAGGATCCGGCAGCAGCGCTTTAAGGAACTGAATAGGAACGATTTCCTTGCCTTCATAGTTAATCGGCTTGGTGGACAGCATGCCAACGTTCTCCAGGCACTTCATATGTGTCAGATAGCTTTGGCCGAAGGTCATGAAGAAGCGGATGCGTTTTACTCCGGGGATATTCTTCGCCAGAGATTCAATTTCCTCATGGTGCAGCAGATACATATCCTTCATGCCAACCTCAGGGAAATCATACTCGCGTTTAATAGCCATAGCCGGGATTTCTACCCAATGGCCGTTTTCCCAATAGGAGCCGGGAGCAGAAACCTCACGCAGATTAATTTCGGGGTTGAAGTTGGTAGCAAACGGATAACCGTGATCGCCGCCGTTGCAGTCCAGAATATCAATAGTTTCGATTTCATCAAAATAATGCTTCAGTGCATAAGCAGAGAATACACTGGTAACACCGGGGTCAAAGCCGGTGCCGAGCAGAGCCATGATGCCGGCCTGCTCAAATTTTTCTTTATAAGCCCATTGCCAGGAATAATCGAAGTAAGCAGAGAAGCCCTCTTCCTTGCAGCGCTTGTCATAAACTGCACGCCATGCAGGATCGTCAATGTTTTCCGGCTCATAGTTAGCGGTATCGATGTAATCAACCTTGCATTCCAGGCAGGCATCCATAATAGTCAGGTCCTGATAAGGCAGAGCAACATTTAGCACTGCGTCTGGCTGGTAAGCCTTAATCAGCTGTACAAGCTGTTCCTTGCTGTCAGCGTCAACCTGTGCTGTAGTAATCACAGTAGAGGTCGTGGGCTGCAGCTTTTCTTTAACTGCGTCACATTTGGACTTCGTACGGCTGGCAATACACAGCTCGGTGAAAACATTACTGTTTTGGCAGCATTTTGCGATAGCTACGCCGGCAACACCGCCGCAGCCGATTACTAATAATTTACTCATAATTCAAATCATCTCCTGTTCATAAATTAAATAAATTATCTCTCTTCTTCCTCAAGCATATCTTCAACATACTTAGGCAGCATAAACGCTCCCTTATGCAGATGCTCGGAATAATACCATGTTTTAATACCACGCTCCAGCCACTTCTTGGCATCAAAATCCTTCAGCGGATGATATTTCTTAGAAGCGAAGCCAAACAGCCAGTAGCCGGAAGGACAGGTCGGAATGTGCGCCTGATATACACGGCTGATGGGAAAGCTGTGGCTGGCCTTGCGGTGCATGGCGCGGCAGGTTTCCTCGTCCTCATCGTAGAAGGGACTGCCATGCTGATAAACCATGATGCCGTCCTCTTTGAGCGCACGGAAGCAGTTACCGTAGAATTCCTTGGTAAACAGGCCCGCTGCATGACCTAAGGGATCGATAGCATCGCTGATAATCAGATCGTATTCATCAACCTTGGTACGCAAAAAGCGCAGACCGTTAGCGTTGAAAACAGTTACGCGCGGGTCATCAAGACCGCAGGCGTTATCCGGAAAATAGTCACGGCAGACATCGATAAAAACATGGTCCGTTTCTACTACGTCGATTTCCTCTATTTCATCATAATGCGTCAGCTCGCGCGCTACACCGCCGTCGCCGCCGCCGATTACCAGTACCTTGCGCACATGCGGATGCACTGCCATAGGCACATGAACAATCATTTCGTCATAAACAAATTCGTCCTTTTCTGAAAAGACTATGGTACCGTCACAGCTGATAAAGCGGCCGAATTCCTTAGATTCAAAAACGTCTATTCTTTGGAAATCCGTATCCGCACCGAAAAGCTGCTTTTCGATTTTGATATCCAGCTTCACATCTTCTGTATGATAGTCAGAAAACCATAGCTCCATTTAATCACGTCCTTTATACTAATACATTGATATTATTAACATCCGGATCCTCAGGTCCCTGCATTGAGCAACCCTTTTCCTTAGCGTAAATAATATAATCGATAATATCCTTGGTAATAACCTCACCCGGCGCCAAAATAGGAATTCCCGGCGGGTAGCACATTACAAACTCACTGCAGATGCGTCCCGCAGTTTCGCGTATAGGCAAAGATTCGTCCTTGGCATAAAAAGCCTTCTGCGGCGAAACAACAACCTTAGGCGCGATATATTCGGTATTGAGCATTTGCGACGGGTCCTTGGAATACAGGCGCTTGATATCCGCCAAAGCACCTACAAGACGTTCAATATCCTGAATACGATCACCGATAGAAATATAAGCAAGAATATTGGCGATATCACCGAACTCAATCTGGATATCATATTCATCGCGCAGCAAATCATAAACCTCGATGCCTGCAAGACCAATATCACGCGTATAGACCGAAAGCTTGGTAACATCAAAATCATAAATACTACTGCCGTTTTTCAGCTCGCGTCCGTAAGCATAAAAGCCGCCGATAGAATTAATTTCCTCGCGGGCATACTCCGCCATCTCCTGCACCTTGCCGAAGGATTCCTCGCCGCGCATATACAGGTTACGGCGTGAAATATCCAGGCTGGAAAGCAGAAGATACGAAGCACTGGTAGTCTGCGTCAGATTAATAATCTGGCTTACATACTCCCAGTTAACATTCGGGCCCGTCAGCAAAAGGCTGCTCTGCGTCAGGCTGCCGCCTGATTTGTGCATGGAAACAGATGCCATGTCAGCACCGGCCGCCATCGCATTAACAGGCATATTTTTTCCGAAATAAAAATGTGTACCGTGCGCCTCGTCTACCAGGCAGAGCATGTTATGCTCATGCGCCAGCTTGACGATAGAACGCAAATCCGAACAGATACCATAATAAGTAGGATTGTTTACGAGCACTGCCGTAGCATCGGGATTTGCCTTAATCGCCTTAGCTACCTCGCCGATCTCCATCCCCAGAGAAATTCCCAGCTTACTGTCAACCTGCGGATTGATATAAACCGGAATCGCGCCATTAAGTACGAGCGCGTTAATCACACTTTTGTGTACATTGCGCGGCAGGATAATTTTATCGCCTGCCTTACAAGAGGACAACACCATGCTTTGCACGGACGAGGTCGTACCCCCTACCATAAAGAATGCGTGTGCCGCACCGAAAGCCTCTGCTGCCAGCTCCTCTGCGTCACGGATTACCGAAACAGGGTGGCAGAGATTATCAAGAGGCTTCATAGAGTTGACATCCAGGTTTACGCATTTTTCTCCCAGCAGCTCGCGAAGCTCCGGGTTGCCACGACCGCGCTTATGACCTGGTACATCAAATGGTACAACGCGTTTTTTACGAAAACGCTCCAGTGCCTCGTACACCGGAGCAGAAGTTTGTGATAAATTTCCCATTTTCTTCTCCAAAGCATAAAAAAATAAAAGGACAGATGATATTTTCTTCTGTCCCTTTATCGTAACATTTTTAACCTGTTTCAGCAAGAGTTTTAAGAGTAACTAAGCAAAATCTTAGCCAATTCAGTTTATCTCATCGTTAGCGAATTTTACAAAATCATTAATTCCCAGTCCCGGAGCTACCATCGGGAGCACCATATTTTTAGGATTAACGCAAACCTCTATAAGATAAGGCTTCCTGCATTCCCACGCCTTGGCCACTGCCTGAGCCAAAGCCTCCGGCGTATCCGCATGCTCACCTTCAATTCCGAAGGCAGCAGCATATTTTACAAAGTCAACATAGCCCGGCAGCTCGCAGGCCGTAAAGCGTTTGGCAAACTGCACCGTCTGCAGCTGGCGTATCATTCCCAGTCCGCTGTTATTGAACACTATAGCGATAACAGGCACATTATTGCTTGCAATAGTAAAAAGCTCGCTGCCTGTCATCTTAAAGCCGCCGTCACCGCTTATACTGATGACACGGCTCTGCGGACGCGCCATCTGTGCGCCTAACGCAGCAGGCAGACCGAATCCCATCGTTCCCAATCCGCCGCTTGTCAGCCACTGGCGGGCAAACTGTATCTTCAAATGCTGCGCTGCCCACATCTGATGCTGGCCTACGTCCGTAGTAATAATATAATCCTTGTCCTTGAGCACCGGATTCAATGCTTTAAAAAACTTGGGCGCCTCCTCGTTTCCAAAATCATCGTCCATCCCCGGCCAGGAGTTTATTTTGTCCCACCACGAGCTCAAATCGTGCGGCTGCGCTGCCTTTTTCAACGCATTCAGCGTTGCCACCATATCTCCAGTGATGCCTATGCCCGAATCAATATTTTTATCTACCTCAGCAGGGTCAATATCCAAATGGATAATAAGCTTGTTGGCACTATAGCTGCTGCGCTCGCCCGTAACGCGGTCATTAAAGCGGCTGCCGACAGCCAAAATCAGGTCAGCTTCCTTAACGGCATTATTGGCACGTTCATGTCCATGCAGGCCTGTCATTCCCAAAAACAGCTGTCGGTAGGCACTAATCGCACCAAGCCCCATCAACGTGCTGACAACCGGAATATGCAGCTTTTCACACAAATGCATGGCATCATATTCTGCATTGGCATTGATAACGCCACCGCCGACCAGCATTACCGGGCGCTGTGCCTTGTTGATAGCCGCTGCGGCCGCTGCCACACGCTCAGCATCAGGCTCCAACGGCTGCAGCTCCGCCAGACTGGCTTCCTCAAAATCTATCAGCGCCGTCTGCACATCGCGCGGCACGTCTACCAACACCGGTCCCGGGCGTCCTTCACGCGCCAGCTGGAAGGCAAGTCGCAATGTCTGCGCCAGGTTTTCCGGCTTTTTAACTAAAAAATTATGCTTGGTAATAGGCATTGTAATACCGGTGATATCTACCTCCTGGAACGCGTCATGGCCGATAAGCGCCCTGTTTACCTGACCTGTAACGGCCACCACCGGTACGGAATCCAAAAATGCCGTTGCCAGGCCTGTGACCAGGTTGGTTGCACCGGGACCTGATGTAGCTATACACACGCCCACCTTACCTGAAGCACGCGCAAAGCCGTCTGCCGCATGCGCAGCACCCTGCTCATGCGCCGTTAATATATGTTGTATCGGACTTTGCCGTAATGCATCATAAAAAGGGAGAATCGCACCCCCGGGATATCCGAAAACCGTTGTTACCCCTTCTTCTGCCAGTATTCTGCACATAATCTCTGCGCCGCTTAACTGCATACGCTCACTTCCTTCCGCAAATCTATCTCTTATATTGCCGCATGACCATCATCCAGCGGCGGCCATTCAAAACGTGATTTCTCCACAGCCAGCGACGTATCACCGCGCTCTAAAGCAACAAGGCCGGTCTGTACCATTTCGGTTACGCCGTACGGGCGCATGACATCAACAAAAGCCCGCAGCTTTCCTTCATCACCTGTAGCAACAAATATCAGTGACTCACCGGTTACATCCACAGCATGCGCACGGAACACTTCCGCCAGCTGCAACAGCTCCGGACGCTTATTTCCGGCCTTTACCTTAACCAGAATCATGCTGCGGGTAGCACTGGATTTAGGAGGCAGTACCTTGACACGTTCTACCTCAACCAGCTTCGCCAGCTGTTTGGTAACCTGGATAATGGTCGGCTCGTCAGCCTCCATCGTCACTGTCATACGTGAGAACTCCGGATTTTGCGTCGTGCCTACAGCCAAGCTGTCAATATTGAAGCCACGACGTGAAAACATGCCTGCTACACGCATCAGTACGCCAGGCTGATTACGTACAACAATCGATAAAATCTGCTCCATATCTTTCCCTCCTGCAATAACATGTCTACAGTTCTGATGCTCTTACAAATCTGTCAGGCTTGCCGGCATCATCTAATCAGTGTTTTTTTATTATTTCAGCAAGCAGTTTTTTTGTCAACAGAAAGTGTAATATTTGTAAATTATTTTTCGATTGCAGCTTATTAGTGTAAACACTATTACAGATTTCAGTGTACAAAAAAGCTCACGCAGCTATTGCTACGTGAGCAGTAAAACCTCCAACAGCATTCTTTTGTTTAACAGTTGAAGCATATAATCAAAAAGCTCACGTGACCATTCCACGTGAGCCTGATTTATAAGGTTGGTGCGAGTGACAGGAATCGAACCTGCACGCCGAAAGGCGCTAGATCCTAAGTCTAGTGCGTCTGCCAGTTCCGCCACACTCGCATATAAAATATTATATCATAACAAGAACATCTATGGCAACTGTCCATGTAAACAAAAAGCCGTCCTTCTTTCGAAGAACGGCCTTAAATTCGTGGTGATCCACCCGAGACTCGAACTCGGGACACCCTGATTAAAAGTCAGGTGCTCTACCAACTGAGCTAGTGGATCATTGGCTGGGGCGGCTGGACTCGAACCAACGCATGCGGGAGTCAAAGTCCCGTGCCTTACCGACTTGGCTACGCCCCAAGCTTATTAGTGGTTATTCAGATTCATCCAAATCTGAAAAGGTGGGGTGACTGGTGGGAGTCGAACCCACGCGTAACGGAGCCACAATCCGCCGTGTTAACCACTTCACCACAGCCACCATCTTGTTTCCAAGCTGAATAGCTTGGCGACGAATAGTATTATACTATATTCCCGGCACTGCGTCAATAGGAAAATTTAATTTTTATAAAAAATTTTACGGCAATCACCGGACATAGTCAAAAATTGCTTCGCAGCAGTTAATCAGCGGCGGGCAATAACTTCAATTTCTACATGAGCGCCTTTAGGCAGAGCTGCTACCTGTACAAATGAGCGTGCCGGCGGCTCAATCTTAAAGGTTTTTGCATAAACAGCATTAATAGCATCAAAATTCTTGATGTCATCTACAAAAATAGTAGTTTTTACAACATCCATGAATCTGAAGCGTGCTTCCGTCAGGATAGCCTCAATATTGTCTAAAACCTGCTGAGTTTCAGCTTCGATAGAGCTTTGAACCATTTCACCTGTTTCCGGATTGATAGCAATCTGACCGGATACAAACAGAATAGAACCTGCTAATACAGCTTGAGAATAAGGACCTAAAGCTTTGGGTGCATTTGTTGTTGCAATAACTTCCATGATTAAAGTCTCCTTTGCTACTTTTTTATTTACGGGCAAAGTATTTTTTCGCCCACTCTATAGCCGAAGGCGTTGCGGCCATACCGCCGCCTGCGGTTTCCTTCAAAGCACAGGGAAGCGCATCCCCCACGCTCTTCATGGCATCAATTGCTTCATCAGCGTTTATAAAGCTGCTGATTCCGGCCAACGCCAGCTCTGCTGCCAACAGCGCCTGCAAAGCACAGGCTCCGTTACGTTTAATGCAGGGTACTTCTACCAGGCCTGCCACAGGATCGCAGACAAGGCCCAGCACGTTTTTAAAAACAACTGCTACTGCTGTACCAACCTGCTGCGGTGTGCCACCCAGCATAGAAACCGCAGCACCTGCTGCCATAGCCGCAGCACTGCCGCATTCTGCCTGACAGCCACCCATAGCACCTGCCAGAGAAGCGCGCTCGTTGATTACCATACCAATACTGCCGGCAACCACCATACCACGCTGCAAGGTTGCATCGTCCAGTCCGCAGTGCTTTTTCAGGGTGAAGAACACTCCCGGAAGTACGCCGCTGGCACCTGCGGTAGGAGCAGCAACTATACGGCCCATAGCCGCGTTGCATTCACCAACTGCTGTAGCATAGATAACTGCATCCAAAGCCTTCTCGCCCAAAAGATTGACAAAGCCTTCGGCGCCTGCAGCTGCAGCCAGCTTTTTGGCATCGCCGCCGGTCAGACCGCTATGCGAGCGGACACCGGTTAACCCATGCTCTACTGATTTCTCCATAACGTCCAGCATTTCCTGCATCTTCGCCAGTAAATCTTCCTGACTGCATTCCAACTCGCGCATATTGTAGTCTATGAGAAATTCGTCTAACGGCTGCTGCCATTCAGCAGCCTCTTTAATCCAGCTGTTCAAAGACAGCATTTCTTTTTTCATGCTGCACCCCTTACAAAACACTGGCGATAAAACGCACCGATTCTATCTGCTGCAGCGCACTGATAAGATTGATAATCTCCTGCGGCACTGCCTCATCACATTCAATAACCATAGATGCCATACCGCCCTTGTCGCTGCGGAACAAGCGCATTGTAGCGATATTTACGCCGACATTGGCCAAGGTACTGGTAACCAGCGCAATAACACCTCTTGTATCAATATGCACTGTCAAAATAGCAGGCAGGCGTCCAGTAAGCTCTACAGGGAACCCGTCAATTTCCGTAACCTGTACCTGACCGCCGCCAACAGAAGAACCGACGATATCACAACGGGCACCATTTTCTGCAGTCAGCTTAAAAAGCACAGTGTTGGGATGAGCCTTATTGCCCAAATCAATTTTATGATAGGAATATTCCAAGCCGTTTTTCTCCGCAAAGCTGTCAGCCTGCGGAATGCGTTCATCATCCGGCAGCCAGCCCATCAGGCCAGCAAGCAGCGCCATATCCGTGCCGTGTCCCTTATAGGTTTCGGCAAAAGAACCATGCAGATAAATTTCTGCCTTTACCGGTTTAGAGCCAAGAATACTGGCGGCCAAAAGTCCCAGACGAACAGCACCGGCAGTATGCGAGCTGGAGGGACCAATCATCACCGGTCCGATAATATCCAAAATACTCATAAAGCACCTCTATTCATCACTGGCCAGCGAACGATGTGCCAGTCCGACACACAGCTCATTGAGATTCAGCACGCCAACGCCCATATAAATAGCAACACAAAGATGCTCTCCGGCGCGAGCAATACCTATTTTGCCGCCGACGTTGAAGCCAAAGGCCTTAACCTTCACCTGTTCCAACGCTTCGTGCGCCGCTCCGGCCACAGCACCGGCACCTACATGAGATTCGGTTACCAGTCCCTGACGCTGCGCGGCAACTACAGCGCGCTCGACAATTTTTACAATAGAAGGAATAAATTCACCGCCGAAATCAACAGCTGTCGAACGGATACCATGCTCCGCTAAGCGTTCCTTTACCTTCGTTTCCTCCATGCGACTGGAGGTAAGTGCAATACGCAAGGCAGCACGGCCGATTTCGATGCTGTTGATGCAGCTTTTACTACATTCATGCATGTTAGTCACACCCCTCACAAAACTATTTTTATATCAGCAGGCGCAAAGATTACTCGTCCTCTTCAGGAACCTCTACAACCTCTTTGATTTTATTTTTATCCAGCATTGCTACCAACAGGAAGGTAATAATGCAGATAGGCCATTCAAAGTAAATTACTTCGTTGGCAAAAAGCGGTTTGATGCCTGCCAGCGGGCTGCCGGGAACAAACCAGAGAGCGATGCCGATAAGGCTCACCAATGTAGTCCAGAAAGCAGAGCTGCGACGGCACAGGCCGGGAGCGAACATCGTAAAGAAGAACACACAGGTCAGGCCGCAGGTCATAGACAAACCGGCAATCATTGTCTTAACAATGCCTGCCGCATTGAAGGCAAACCACAGAGTAATCAGGCCGACAGCAAAAACAGACAGACGATTGATGATGACAAATTTATTTTCCGCAACAGCAGGATTAATAAAGCGTTTGTAAATATCATTACTGAAGAGCGTAGCCGCACCCAGCAGAATAGTGCAGGCAGTAGATACATCCGCAGCCCACAAAGCAGCCAGAGTTACACCGCCGGCAAGAGGATCCAGAGTCATAACAACCTTGGGCATAGCAAGTGCAGCCTGTGCCACCGGCATTTCCGGATACATAGCCTTGCAGACAACGCCCAACACAGCGCAGATGAAGCCAACCGGGAAAATCATCAGGCCGGCCAGAACATAACCGTTGCGGGCAGCCTTGGCATTTTTCGCACCGCAGGCAATCTGTACAGGGCCCTGCGCAGTAATAGTCTGGGTAATCATAACGATAATCCAGCCAAGAATAGTAGCAAAAGCCAGGCCTGCTACCGGACTGCCCATAACCTCGGGGTTAGGCAGCTTACTGAGCACTGCATCCCAACCGCCTACGTTGGATACAGATTGGATTGCAGAGTAGATAATACCGATATAAATCAAGGTAACGCTGACGATATTTGCCAGACCGCTGGACCAAAGACCGCCAATCAAGGTGATACCGATAAATACCACGGCACTCATAATCATACCGCCATGGAAGGAGAAAATCTCCGGCAACAGCGAGGATAAAATCGCACCGCCTGCCATATACTGCAAAGCAGTAATAACGCACATAATGATAACCAGACCAATCGCAGCGATGGCACGGCCTTTAGTATCATAATAGAACTCAAAGAATTCCGGGATAGTAGAAACCTTCATGGAACGCAGCTTACCTGCTGCCAAAAGGCCCATAACAATAGCACCGATAGACCAGGCACCGTTATACCAGCCTGCTGCCAGACCAACACTGAAAGCACGCTGAGCTACACCTACGGTAGAAGCGGCACCGACTGCCAGACCGGTAACATTGACAGCTACCAGAATCGTGTTCAGCTTACGTCCGGCCAGCAAAAACGCTGTTGAACCCGAATCAGCCTTGTGCTTAACCCACAAGCTGATGCCAAAAAGCAACGCGATGTACACTACGACAATTACCAACTGAATAGACATAAAAATTACACTACCTTTCTTCCATGCTACAAAAGCATAATACTTGTGCTGTAAGAATATAAACCATGCTACCATCCTACAACGTACAATAATTTGTCTTATATTATACCAACTTTTTTTAGTAAATTAAAGCTCCCGCCAAAACTTTTCTGCAGCGGGAAATTTTTGAAATAAAATTTACGTAAAATCTTTCTTGCGCAAGCGTAAGAAAAAGGATTTTATTTATTTTTGTCGAATTGTTTAATGTATGTTGTGATACAATGGAGGAAAGAAATATGTTTACTTATAAAACTAGCGGAGTCTGCTCCCGCGAGATTCATTTTGATATAGTTGACAGCAAGCTGCACAATGTAAGCTTTGACGGCGGCTGCCCTGGAAATCTGGCTGCTATCGGCAAGCTGGTAGAAGGCAAGGACGCTAAAGCAGTTGCCGATTTGCTCAAAGGCAATGACTGCCGCGGCCGCGGCACAAGCTGCGCCGACCAATTAGCAAAAGCCATCGAAGAGCATCTGTAAGCGCAGCTATTGCGACGCAGACGGTGCTTTATCGCAGTGCCAAACTTATATAGGCGTGGGAGAAAGTGCCGGATGCTAGGCAATGGCGACGACGGCGTACTTCTTGTACGTCTAGGAGCCGTTGTGACGCAGACGGTGCTTTATCGCACGTCTACATAAAGGAAGAGGAAAGGAGGAACCCTACTATGTACAAAATTTTAAAAAGTACCGACCAAGGACTGGACGAGCTGGAGCTGGAACATCTGGAAAAGGGCTACTGGCTTGACATAGTGGCTCCTTCTGTAGAAGAGCTGCAGGAAATAGCGGCAGCGACAAAAATCCAGATGGATTTTTTGAGTGCCGCACTGGACGAAGAAGAAAAATCGCGTATTGAAGTAGAAGATGACCAGATTCTGATCTTGGTCGACATCCCTTTTTTACGCAGCAATAAAGATTATGACACCCTGCCTTTAGGTATCGTAGTAACCGAAGAAGGTATTGCCACTATCTGTTTGGAACCTAACGCCGTAACTGCAGACTTTGGCACGCACAACAGTAAAATGTTCAGCACCTTCAAAAAAACGCGCTTTTTGTTCCAGATTCTTTATAAATCCGCTACTCTCTATCTGAAATATATCCGTATCATCATCCGCCGTACGGATGAACTGGAAATTCACCTGCGCCAGTCCATGGAAAACAGCGAGCTCTTCAACCTGCTTGATCTGCAGAAGTCCTTGACCTATTTTTCCACCTCTCTGCGCAGTAATTCCATTGTACTGGAAAGATTGCTGCGTCTGCGTAATGCGACGCAGTCCCAGCATCTTATAAAAGTATACGAAGAAGATGAGGATTTGCTGGACGATGTTATCATCGAATATAAGCAGGCTGTAGAAATGGTTGAAATGTACAGCCACATTCTTAACAGCATGATGGAAGTTTTTGCCAGCATCATCAGCAACAACCTGAACCTAGTCATGAAATTTTTGGCATCCGTCACCATTATTTTGGCGATTCCTACACTCATCAGCGGTTTGTGGGGCATGAACGTACCTGTCCCCTTTGCGGAAAACCCCTTCGGTTTCCTTATCGTCATCAGTCTGGCGGCATGTATTGCCATCGGCACTGCCTTCCTGCTGTGGAAGAAGAGAATGTTCTGAGGTTAGAAAATGTCTAAAGTTACGCAAGAAAAACTGCTCGCCGGAATTATTTTCGGCGACAATGATAACGAAGAATATATTTACCTGCCCGGTGGAGAGGTTGGCAGCGAAGCGCCTCTTTGCGTGCTGGAACGCGGCGGCAGCCGTGAGGACCTGCCTCTTGAAGAAGCGGCACAGCAGGTTCATCGTCTTGCGCTGCGCCCCTGTACCCATCCTCTTTGGGGCAAGCGTTCATACTAAATCATAATACCGCAAGGAGGATTGCAAGATGTATATCCCTAAACTGCATAAAATCTGGCTTTGTCAAAACGACAAGGGCGGTATCTATATGTATCCCAAAATGGCAAATCGTCACGGCCTGATTGCCGGTGCTACCGGTACAGGCAAAACCGTTACGCTCAAGGTGCTGGCAGAAAGCTTCAGTGAAATGGGCGTACCTGTTTTTCTGGCTGATATCAAGGGCGACGTTTCCGGTATGTGCCTACCCGGTGAGGACAGCGAAGGCTTCCGCAAGCGCTTAAGAAACAAGCTGGGTCTGGAAACGGAATGGAAATTCGCCGGTTATCCGGTACGCTTCTGGGACGTTTACGGCAAGGGAGGCATTCCCGTACGCGCTACCGTTTCGGAAATGGGACCTGATCTGCTCAGCCGTCTGCTGGAGCTGAACGAAACTCAAAGCGGTGTAATGAATATTGTTTTCCGCGTAGCAGATGACCAAGGCCTGCTGCTGTTGGATTTCAAGGATTTGCGCAGCATGGTGCAATACGTCGGTGATAACGCAGCCCAGTTCAAGACCAGCTACGGCAATATCACTCCCGCCAGCATCGGTGCTATCCAAAGAGCTTTGCTGCGTCTGGAGGATCAGGGTGCGGATATTTTCTTCGGCGAACCGGCACTTGATATCAAGGACTGGTTTGCTACGGCAGAAGACGGCCGCGGCGTTATCAATCTGCTGCACGCTACAGAACTGTTCCAACGCCCGCTGCTCTACTCCACCTTCTTGCTGTGGATGCTTTCCGAGCTCTACGAAATGATGCCGGAAGCAGGCGATTTGGATAAACCCAAGATGGTCTTCTTCTTCGACGAAGCACATCTGATTTTTAAGGATGCACCGCAATCCCTTTTGGATAAGATTGAACAGATTGTCCGCCTCATCCGTTCCAAGGGCATCGGTATTTACTTTATCACCCAACAGCCTACAGACGTACCCGAAAGTGTACTGGCACAGCTCGGCAACAAGCTGCAGCATGCACTGCGCGCCTACACTCCCAAGGAACGCAAGAGCCTTAAAGCTACCGCACAATCCTTCCGCGAAAACCCGGCATTAGATGCCGAAGCAGCCTTAGGCGAGCTTGGTACAGGCGAGGTGCTTGTTTCTATGCTGGACCCCGAAGGTATTCCTTCTATCGTACAGCGTGCCTATGTAATGCCGCCGCGCAGCTATCTTGGCGTGTGCGACGATAATAAACGCCAGCAACTGATTAAGGACTGCCCGCTCTACAGCAAATATGCAGAAGCTGTTGACCGTGAATCCGCCTACGAGCTGCTGACACAAAAGGCAGAAGAGGCACATGCGGAAGCCGAAGCGGCAGCGAAGGCTGAAGCTGAAGCGAAGGAAGCAGCGCTGAGAGAAAAAGAAGAAGCTAAGCAGGCCAAGGAAGCAGAACGTGCTGCCAAAGCTGCGGAACGTGAGCGCATTGCAGCAGAACGTGCTGCTCAAAGAAGCAGCGGCCGCCAAACCAAGAGCGTGTTGGACAAGGTATTTGACAGCGCCGTTAATTCCGCTACCCGCACAGTCGGCAGCCAAATCGGCAGCAAGCTGGTACGCGGTATTTTAGGAAGTCTTTTTAAAGGTAAATAAAAAAATTCAGGACTGACGCACAGCCAAGGCGTCAGTCCTTTTAGTTTAGACATAAAAGCTATAATTATTTTTTGATTACCAGAGCCTGCAGCAGCAAATCCTCGGCAGCATCTGCCGGATTACCGATAGCATGGCCTTCACCGCTGGGACAGTGCACCTTGTCACCTGCGTGCAGCGTTATTGCCTTACCGTTATCATTGTACTCGGCAGTTCCCTGCAGCACTACGATAGTTTCACTGTTGCCGTCATGGATATGATAGCCAAGGCTGCAGCCCGGTTTAAGAATTACCTTAGCGTACATTACTACGCTGTCATTAAGCATGCTTTCGTCAAGATAATGTTCAATAATTACGTCACCATTTCCACCGAAGCGGTTGGCACAGATATCTGTTTTGCTGTTTGTTATTTTCATAAGCAAAGCCCCCTCTTTTTTTACTGCTTCCATTATATGCCTATTTCGTGCTGCAGGCAAATATTTCTCTGCCAGCATATATAAGTTATCTCCTTGACACTTACTGACAAAAACATTATACTTATGCTAACAACTTCATTAACAAAGCTTAGAGTGAGTCTGAAATTTAGCTCATGAAGGGGTACACCACCACGGGTGTAGCTTTTTCATGAGCTTTTTTTATTACCCGAAAGGAGAAAATCATGCTTATCAACGGAGAAGAAAAGGCCTTAGGCTGCCCCATCGCTCTCAGCGAGCTGCTTACGCAGCTCGGCTATCGCACTGCGTTTGTTGCCGTAGAACTTAACGGCAATATCATCAAGCAGGCGGATTTTGGCAGTACAACAATTACCGACGCCGATAAATTGGAAATTGTCAGCTTTGTAGGAGGTGGCTGAATGATTAGCAAGGAGGAAATAAACGCAGCACTTGGCAAAGGACTGACACAGGCGCAGCTTGACGCTCTGCATAACGCGCGCGTTGCTGTCGTCGGCCTCGGCGGACTCGGCAGCAATATAGCAGTCGCCTTAACACGTCTTGGCATAGCTCAGCTTTATCTTTATGATTTCGACAAGGTAGAGCTTTCCAATCTCAACCGTCAATATTATTTTCTTGATGATATAGGGCAATACAAAGCAGACGCCCTTGTGAAGCATTTGCGCCAGATAAACCCCTACGCAGCTTTGCATTCGCAGGTAGTCAAGGTAACTCAGGAAAATATCCCCACGCTTTTAGGTGACTGTGACATCATCTGCGAAGCGCTTGATGATGCTGCCGGCAAGGCTATGCTCGTGAGCACTGTATTGAGTACCTGGAGCGATAAAAAGGTTATCGCCGGCAGCGGCATTGCAGGCTTCGGCAAAGCAGAAGAAATCACCAGTAAAAAAATCACAAAAAATCTTTATCTTTGCGGCGACGGCAGCAGCGATTTTCACGATTTACCGCTCTGCGGTGCGCGCGTCGCGCTCTGCGCCATGCAGCAGGCACTGCTTGCTGCACGCATTATTTTAAACTTGGAGGAGAATTAAAATGACTAACGATACATGGACTTTAGGCGGACACGAATTTCATTCCCGTTTTATTTTAGGCAGCGGCAAATATTCGCTGGACTTAATCAAAGCAGCCGTAGAGCAGGCCGGTGCGGAAATCCTTACGCTCGCTCTGCGCCGCGCCAACAGCGGCGCTCTTGCCAACATTCTTGATTACGTGCCGGAAAACGTCACCTTGCTGCCCAACACCAGTGGTGCACGCAACGCCGAAGAAGCAGTGCGCATCGCCCGCCTCGCACGCGAGCTTTGCCACACCGACTTTGTAAAAATCGAAGTAATCAAAGACAGCAAATACCTGCTTCCCGACAACCATGAAACCCTCAAGGCAACAGAAATTCTTGCCAAAGAAGGCTTCATCGTTATGCCCTATATGTACCCTGATCTGCAAAGTGCACGTGACATGCGTGACGCCGGTGCTGCCTGCATCATGCCGCTGGGTGCACCGATTGGCAGCAACAAGGGCCTTTGCACCAAGGACTTTATCCAAATCTTAATCAACGAAATCTACCTGCCGATTATTGTCGACGCAGGCATCGGCAAACCGTCACAGGCCTGCGAAGCTATGGAAATGGGCGCAGCGGCTATCATGGCGAACACCGCGATTGCCAGCGCCGGCAACCTGCCGCTCATGGCCAGTGCCTTCCGCGATGCCATCAACGCCGGCCGCAAGGCTTATCTTGCAGGCTGCGGCAGTGTCCGTGATGCAGCCTGCGCCAGCTCCCCGCTGACAGGCTTTTTGCATGATTGAGGTGACAGCATGAAGAACGAAGATAAATTTTTTAACAACAGTATTTATGATGAGCAGGCAGCAGCCTTCAGCGAAAAACAGCTGACCGATCCGATGCAGTATCAGGAAGGCATGGAAATTATCGACTCCGATATTTTTGACAAGGTGCAGACTGCCCGTGCTACTTACGATTACAACCAATACACTGAAGCAGACGTGCTTGCAGCCCTCGCTCACAGCGAGCGTACGCCCGATGACTTCGCGGCCCTGCTTTCGCCTGCTGCTCTGCCTCTTTTAGAGGAAATTGCCCACGCCGCACAAATTGAGCGCCAGCGTTACTTCGGCAATAACGTTACCTTTTTCACCCCGCTGTACATTGCCAACTACTGCGAAAACTACTGCATCTACTGCGGCTTCAACAGTCACAATAAAATTCAGCGCGCCTGCCTGAGCAGCGAGCAGATTGCTGCCGAAATGCAGGCCATCGCCGCCACCGGCCAGCAGGAAATCCTTATTCTTACCGGCGAAAGCCGCAAGATGAGCGACGTGCATTACATCGGTGAAGCCTGCAAGCAAGCCCGCCAATACTTTAAGGTTGTCGGCGTAGAGATTTATCCGCTCAACAGCGATGAATATGCTTACCTGCATGAATGCGGCGTGGATTACGTAACTGTTTTCCAGGAAACATATAACAAGGATAAATACGCACAACTGCATCTGGCAGGTCATAAGCGCATCTTCCCATACCGCTTTTACGCACAGGAGCGTGCACTGCGCGGCAAGATGCGTGGCGTCGGCTTCGCCGCTCTGCTCGGCCTCGACGACTTCCGTCGCGACGCCATCGCTACCGGCCTGCATGCCTACCTGCTGCAAAAGAAATATCCGCATGCGGAAATCGCCTTCTCCTGCCCCCGCCTGCGCCCCATCATCAACAATGACAAGATTAAACCGATGGACGTGCACGAACGTCAGCTGCTGCAGGTTGTCTGTGCCTACCGCCTGTTCATGCCCTTCGCCTCGATTACCGTTTCCAGCCGCGAATGCGCGCGCGTACGTGATAACCTGATGCTCATTGCCGCCAACAAGATTTCCGCCGGCGTCAACACAGGCATCGGTGCGCACAGTAAAAAGCAGGAGCTTGGTGACGAGCAGTTTGAGATTGATGACAGCAGAAGCCTGCAGGAAATCTACGATGCCCTGCTGAAAATCGGCCTGCAGCCTGTAATGTCGGAGTACGTTTATGTCTGAGCTGCCGCTGATTGCCGTTACGGACAGCGCCAGCTGTCCCCGTCCGCTAGCTGAGCAAATAGAGCGTCTGACAAAGCTGACGGAGCTGCGTCCGCAGGCTGTCATCCTGCGTGCGAAGTCTTTAGATAAAGCAGCCTATTGCACGCTTGCGCTGCAAGCACAGCAAAGCTGCGAAGCTGCAGGTATACCGCTCATTTTGCACAGCGATTGGCAGCTGGCACGCGAGCTTGGCATAAGCATGCTGCATCTGCCGCTGGCACTTCTGCGACAAATATCGGAGTACGAGCGTGCGTATTTCACCTGGCTCTCCACCTCCGTTCACAGCGTAGGTGAAGCGCAGGAAGCGCAGGCGTTAGGCGCCACCATGCTTATCGCCGGGCACATCTACACTACTCAGTGCAAGGCAGGTCTTGCACCGCGCGGACTTGGCTTTCTGCGGGCTGTCTGCAGCACTGTAAACTTGCCGGTTTACGCTATCGGCGGCATCAGTTTCGATGCTTCGCAGCACGCCGAACTTCAAGCTAATGGAGCACGCGGAGCGTGCGTAATGAGTGCTTATATGAGGATATAATAATGCTTGGTAAAAGTTGTGCAAAATCATCCTGCAAAATTTGACATCGGCCTCCATAACATCTATGATTAAGAGAGGAATTTGTAAGCAACATATTTATTTCTGTCCCAAAACACAAGAGGAGGCAAACACGAAATGACTATGAATATCTGGCATGACATTGACCCCAAACGTATCTCTCCTGACGATTTTATTGCAGTTATCGAAATTCCCAAAGGCTGCAAGGTAAAGTACGAGCTGGACAAGGAAACCGGCCTGC
This sequence comes from Phascolarctobacterium succinatutens, assembly GCF_958453765.1. Classification (GTDB taxonomy): domain Bacteria; phylum Bacillota; class Negativicutes; order Acidaminococcales; family Acidaminococcaceae; genus Phascolarctobacterium_A; species Phascolarctobacterium_A succinatutens_B. The sequence continues at coordinate 189,313 of NZ_CAUDZA010000001.1, forward strand.
TCAAAATGGACCGCATCCTGTACACCGCAACTCACTATCCTGCAAACTACGGCTTTATTCCCCGTACCTATGCAGCAGATAACGACCCGCTGGACGTATTGGTTTTATGCTCCGAAAACGTTGTACCGATGACCTTGATGCGCTGCTACCCCATCGGCGTTATCATCATGGAGGACAGTGGTGATATGGACGAAAAAATCATTGCGATCCCCTTCGGCGACCCGATGTATAATTCCTACAAATCCATCAGCGAGCTGCCGCAGCATATCAGCGATGAAATGATTCACTTCTTCAGCGTGTATAAATCACTTGAAGGCAAAAGCACCGCTCTTGAAGAGGCGCATGACGTAGACAAAGCAAAGGAAATTATCAAGCAGTGCCAACAGCGCTATAAAGATACCTTTTGCTGAAAATTAAAAGCATAAAAAAGGACTGCCTTTCGCAAATGCGTCCAGCAGCCATAAAATAAGGGAAAGCGTATTTAGTTAAGAAGCAGCGGCTCACGCCAATGCTTCTTTTTAGTTGCCGCGTACATACTCGCGCGGCACACGCGGGCTCACGTCGCAGATAATTTCATAGCAGATAGTATCCGCCCATTCCGCAACCAGCTCCATTGGCAGCTCACGGCCGCCAAACACGATAACCTCACTGCCCAGCTTAACGTCCGGAATATCCGTCACGTCCAGCATCGTCTGGTCCATGCACACGCGTCCGATAATCGGCGCCTTCATGCCGTTAACCAGCATATACCCGCGGTTAGACAAGCGGCGGCTTACGCCATCGGCATAACCGATAGGCACAGTAGCGATAACACTGGGTCTCGTCAATGTATAGGTTCTGCCATAGCCGATGGTTTCACCGGGCGGCAGTGTTTTCACAAAAGCAACCTGCGTCTTCACAGTCATAACAGGCTCAAAATCCTTGTAGCAGTCAATCATATGCGCCGGGTGCAGGCCATACAGGGTAATTCCCTGACGCACCATATCCAGCTGATATTCCTGCAGCTCCGTCAGCGCAGCACTGTTGGCGATATGACGTATAGGAATATGCACTCCCTCCGCTTCAATCAGGCGCAGCGCCTCCTGAAAGCGTTCAAACTGATAGGCAGCATACTGCTTATCATCAGCGTCGGCAGTCGCAAAGTGACTGAATACGCCCTCAATATAAATACCGGGCAAGGACGCTGCCAGCTTGGCAAACCTGCCGGCATCACGCACATGCACACCGATACGGTGCATACCTGTATCAATCTTAATATGTATTTTAGCCTTCGTATGCAGCTTCAAAGCCGCCGCATTCAAAGCATATAAGCGTTCTTCATCAAATACTGCATGGCTGATATCATAGCGCACGCAGATTTCCGCAACCTCCGGCAGCATTGAGCCAAGCACCAGAATTGGTGTTTCAATACCGGCCTCTCGCAGCTTCACGCCCTCCTGCAGGAGAGCTACCGCAAAAAAGTCTGCACCGTTACGCGCTGCTTCCTGCGCTACGCGCACAGCGCCATGACCATAGGCATCTGCCTTGACGACAGCACATAATTTGGTTGTCGGCTTCAGATTGGCCTTAGCCATCTGCACGTTATGTGCAACTGCATCTAAATTTATTTCTGCCCACGCACCACGTTGAATATGCACAATGGCATCCTCCTAAGCTTATCGTCCATAAAATAAGCCGCAGGCAAAGCATCGTTGCCGCGGCATCAAACTTACCCAAGAATTTTGTATAGCATACATTCATATTTTACAAAACTCTAATATTAGCATATAACCAACAAGGGATTTTGTCAACATTTTATTTTTTTATCGAGGTACAGTTTTTAGCATGCGGACAGCCGGAACAGCCGTTGCACCCGCCGCGATACTTTTTACCAAAATAACTGCGCACTGCCAAAATCACCAATATTGTTAACAAACCCGCAATAATATATGTTGCCATCAGTCTGCCTCACTTTACAATTATCATCATTCACCATATTAACCAAGAATTCTAGCTATAGTGTAAATCAAAACAATACTTTTGACAAATGAATTCTTTGTGAAAGAGTGACACGAAAAATTTTTCTGAGAGGAACAATATACTGCTTGCAACATTTTATTTAACTCACCGTATATTCCTATAGCAAAAGCGTTTTCCCTATTGCTAAAATCACGGTGGTATACTACAATAAGTCTAAATTAAAACAGAAAGCAGGGTTCACTATGCAATTACCGGAAAAAAAATATATTGCCTCCTTTGATATTGACGCACAAAACACCTTCACCCCGGTCTGCCCCGATGAGCTGCCGGTTGCCGAAGGCGACACCATCGCTCCCGAGCTGAACGCCCAGGCACAGTTCGCCATCCTGCGCCTCGCTTCCCGCGACGCGCACAGCCGTTGCGCGCTCTGGATCAGCGACGCCGAGCACGCTCCGCTCACTCCCATCAGCGGCTATCCTGATCTTGATATCCGTTGGCCGGCACATGCCATTATCGGCACCAAAGGCTTTGACTTTATCGACGGCCTTGATGAAGCTGCCTATGATTATCAGGTATTCAAAGGCATTGAAGCAGATAAGCATCCCTACGGTGCCTGCTACCATGACTTGAAGGACACTCTTTCCACCGGTGCCATCGAATATCTGCGTTGCCACGGTATCACCACCGTTATCTGCGGCGGTCTGGCAACCGATTACTGTGTAAAAAACACTGTACTGCAGCTGAAGGCTGCAGGCTTCGACGTTATCCTGAACAAGGCTGCCTGCCGCGGCATTGCTCCCGAAACCATCGCAAGCGCTATGCAGGAAATGGCTGCTGCCGGAGTAAAATTCGTAGAGTGCGCCAAGGAATTAGCTGAATAAGACTATTACTGAAAAATGCTGCAGGCTTTGCGCCCGCAGCATTTTTGTTGTACTGTACTACTATTCAATTTCACGCAATGCGTGTGAGCGTCCTGTCAGTGAACGTGCGCCCTTTTCCGTAACCACATAGGTATTTTCCGTACCTACCAAGCCTAAACCCGGCAAAGCAATTTTAGGCTCTACGGCAAAGGTCATACCGAGCTCTAGCGGCTGCTTAAAGCCCTTTGCTATAGCCGGCGCTTCATCCATCACCAGACCAATGCTGTGACCCAGGAATTTACCGCCGTTCATAAACGCATCACCGTAAACATTCTCGAACTTTTCCATAGTGCGCAGATACAGGTTTTCAATCGGCTCACCCGGAACCATCATGGATACTACCTCCTGCTCCAGCTCCAGGCAGCGCTGCTGTGCCGCCAACAGTCTTGCGCATTGCTCGTCCTTTTGCAGACTGCCGAAATAATATACAACCGTCTTATCTGTATGATAGCCGTCAAAACCGCAGGGAACATCAAGATAAACCAATCGACCGGACTTCAGCTTGCGGAAGGCATTGCCTATGGATTGCACTGCTATACAGGTGCCGCCGGTACCGCCGGGGCCGTCAAAGCCGGTGCGTACTAAACCGCTCTTGCCAAAGGAAGCAATACCTATAACCTCCTCGCCCAAGGCCTGGTTAAAGCGCGCTGTTCCGTGCGAGCCGCGCTGCACCATCTCGCTGTAAAGCTCGATAGCAAGCTGAGCCTCGCTGATACCCGCATGAATCAGCTTCGGTGCAATAACATCCAGCACTGTTTCGTGAATAGCGCCGGAGTGTTCCATCTGCTGCAGCTCATAAGCACTCTTGCGCAGACGCAGCTCCTGCAGTACCGCATCAAAGGAGCCAACCTCTTCGAAGGCAAAATACTTATGCAGCATACGCTCCCAGTCCAAGGTAGCCTTCTTCGTTTCTACATACATAATGCGCGGCGCACTGCCATAATAGGCAGCAGCCTCACGAAAGCTGTGCATCGGACGGATATCGCTGAAATGCGATTCGTTTACTGCGCGCTCATAATTGCGGTGCACCCAGAAAACAGCATCCTGCGGACGAATCAGCAGTACACCATCCTGCATCGTACCCGTGAAATAATACATTGCAACCTTATGATTGACTGCAGCCATCTCCCAACCGGGATGCATTTCATCCATCAGGCGGCGAAACTTCTCCAGACGCGCCTCCAGCTCACTCGCAGGCACCGGGCGAATAGCATCAGTCAATACAGCAGTCTGCTCCAAAACAGCCATAGCAATACTCCTTTCATTATCAAGACAAAATATTTATCCGTTATTAACCAAGATATTGCAGAATTTCCTTAGCATGCGGTAAAATAATATCCGGCTTAATAGAACCGTTTTCCACATCTTCCATGGTTGCTTCACCTGTCAGCACCATCACAGAAAGAATGTCATTGTTTAGGCCAAAGGCAATATCAGTTGCCAGGCGGTCACCCACCATAGCAATTTCCTCTTTTTTATAACCGGTTTTGTCCAAAACCACATCCACCATATACTTGTAAGGCTTGCCGAAAATCAGCTGTGGCTTTTTGCCGGTAGCAGTTTTAATCAGCTCCAGCATTGCACCGGTATCAGGAATGAATTCGCCGCCTTCAATCGGGCAGCGCACATCAGGATGCGTAGCAACGTACGGCACACCCTTGTCAATCAGGCGGCAGGCGGTAGTAAGGCGGTCATAGGTAAGTGTTTGGTCAAAGCCGACAACTACATAATCAGCGCCCTCCTCTAATGTATTTGTCAGCGTAAAGCCTGCTTTCTCAATTGTTGCCAACAGCTGCGGCGTTCCCAGCACAAACAGCTTCGCACCGGGTTTGTTCTTCTGCATCCAGTTGGTCAACGCATCTGATGAAATCAAGATATTCTCACGTGTAACAGGTACGCCCAGTCCGTTCATCTTCTGCACATAATGCTCGTGGCTACGGGAAGAATTATTTGTCAGCAGATAATATTCCTTGCCTGCTGCCTTCAATTTATCAAAAAAGCCCTCCATACCCGGAATCAGTTCGTTACCCAGGTTAATGGTTCCGTCCATATCAAAAAGAAAACACTTAATTTTCGCTAAGCGAGCGTAATCATAAGTCATGCTCTATCCTCCATACTTAAAATATAACAATATTATAAAGCATTTGCCTTATTTGTGCTACAATAGACGAGGAAGAAAATCTGAAGTTCAAAAGGAGATTAATCATGAAATATACAACCATTATTTTTGATCTTGACGGTACCTTACTCAACACATTGGCAGATTTGGCTGCCGCTACCAACCATGCTTTAGCAGAGCACAAGCTGCCTCAACGCACCACAGACGAAGTACGCCTGTTTGTCGGCAACGGCATTCACAAGCTGATTGAGCGTGCGGTACCGGCTGACACGCCTGCAGAACTGCAGGAGGAAGTCTTTGCAAGCTTCAACAAATACTACAAGCAGCACTGTGCCGACAGCACCCGCCCCTACGAAGGTGTACCGCAGCTTTTGCAGCAGCTGCATGCTGCAGGCTGCCGTACAGCCATTGTTTCCAACAAAGCGGATTACGGCGTACAGGCGCTGGCTAAGCAATACTTTGACGGACAGCTCGACGCTGCCTGCGGCGAGCGCGCCGGTATAGCCAAAAAGCCTGCGCCAGATATGCTGTTGGCAATCATGCAGCAATTAAAGGCTGAGCCCGCAAGCACTATCTATATCGGTGATTCGGATACCGACCTCGACACCGCCCGCAATGCAGGCGTTGCCTGCATCGGTGCATGCTGGGGCTTCCGAGGACGCGCCTTTTTGGAAGCACACGGCGCTAAGCTGCTGGCTGAAAATGTGGGCGATATTTGGGAGATTATAAAGTAAAAGAGACTGCCTTATGGCAGTCCCTTTTACTTTATAACTATATTAAGCTAAGCAATCGTCCATAAATTTAATCAGACCGGCTTCAACTTCATCACGCAAGCAAAGCTCATTGTGAATTTCGTGACGGAAACCAGGATACGGCTTTACGGAAACCTTATGTCCTGTTTTGGCAAGCAGATTTGCTACATGATACAAGCCCTCACCGTAATTACCGCAAGGATCCTGGTCACCGGCAATCAGATAGCTGGGAATATTTTGCGGCACCTTGGCAGCCCACTCATCATTTTCAATATAATGATATAACTGCACGAAATCATAGCACAGCTCCAGCGTAGTATCGAAGGTATTGAACATATCGCCTGCATGATCCTCAACAATGCGCGGATCTGTTGCAATCCAGTCTGCCGGACTGTTGGGATTTTCCACTCTGTCCGTCATGCCGCAGAAAACACGCTCAAACCAAACGCCGCATGGCTGATACGGATCTGCCTCATAAGCAGCCTTGAATTCTGCATTAACATAGGCATCCTCACAGCCCTGCCACTGCGAGCAGACACCGCACAGCATCATACCTTTGATATCCTCACCGTAGATTGACGCATAAGCACGCGCCAGCATAGAACCCCAGCTATGGCCGAAAACGAAATACGGCAGCTCAGGATAAGCCTCTTTAGCAATATCATGCAAAGCCTTTTCATCCTTCAGATAGGTCATATAGCCGCCGGAATGCGGGTCTCCCAAGGTGCCTCCGTCATAGCCGGTTTTACCGTGACCGAGATGGTCATCAGCAAAAACTACAAAGCCTGCTTCATTGAACTTGCTGATCATATGCAGATAGCGGCGTGAATGCTCACCGTAGCCGTGAATCAGCTGTACAATAGCTTTCGGTTTGCCTAAAGGACTGTAGGACCAGGCCTTGATGGTATCTCTGCCGTTGGCAGAAGGGAAGGAAATTTCTCTGATGGACATAATGCGGACCTCCTCGCCTGTAATTATTTATAATATTAAGATAATGATAACACCTGCATTTCCTGCTGTAAAGCAATAATAGCGCTCCAAAGAATGTTTTACGTATTTTTTACACTAAATCCATCTCTGCATATCTCTCATAATTTCTGACCAAGGCATACAAAAACCACTACAACAAATTTGTCATAGTGGCTTGCAAAATCTATTTTTAATTTTAACGGTCAGCTTAGCACTGAACTGTTTTACCGCTTATATTGATATACCGCAGTCTTTATTTATTTTTCAGCACATAGAACGGATCGATATTCTGTCCGTCAGCCAACACCTCATAATGAATATGCGGACCTGTACTGTAGCCTGTACTGCCTACAAAGCCGATAATCTCACCCTTGATAACCTTCTGCCCTGCAGCAACGGCAATGCCGCTCATGTGGCCATAGGCTGTTTCGTAGCCATTGCCATGATTTATACGCACATAGCGTCCATAGCCGCCGTTCCAGCCTGCCTGTTCAATCGTACCGGCAGCCGTAGCATAAACCGGTGCGCCAAAGTCAACCGCTATATCCAGACCGGGATGCCAGTCATAACCGCCCTCAATCGGACCAGTACGCACACCGTAATTACTGCTGATAGTGCCACCGTCTGTAGGCCATTTATCCGGGAAGGACGCCATGCCGCCACCGGAGCCTTCAACCTCACTTAAGAGCTCGCTGACAGATTTTTTGGTACTATCAAGCATCTTTTTGATATTGGCATTTTGCGCAGTCAGCACTGCCATAGTCCCAGTGATATCCATTTTAGCAGGCCCGCCCTTGCCCGTATAGGATGTATTCGCAGAACTTTCCTTTGCCGTTGTTGAATCCACCATACTCGTGCCTTCACCCAGCTTGCTGCTGTCTACATCACGGATAACGGCACGGCGCAGTTTTTTCTCCAGATTAGAGATTTCCGCCATGTCACGCAGCATTCTTTCGTTATCCTGCAACAGCTTCTGCAGCTTTGTCTGCTGCTCAGCCTTATTTTGCTTATAAGCAGCATAATCAGTTGCTTCACTGCGATAATCCGCCAGCTGATGATATAAATAGCCGGCTCCGCCGACTGCTCCTACAAGCACCAGGGCAGTAACAGCAATGCCTGCCTTGAGCTTAGCATACGAAAACTTTACTACCTTGCCATTAGGCAAGCGCAGCTCACATTTCCTTTCCTCCATTATTTTAATTACCTCACTTGAAAAGACCAAAGCGTTGGCCTACTGCCAACAATCTGCGTCCCACAAAGGGCACGTTGTCCAAATCCTCTTTATTCAGACCACCGCAAGCCAGCAGCGCCAATGCATAGACAGGAACAGATGCCGCCATAGCAAACAGCACACACCACATACCCATGCTTTCCGTAAGCATCAGCACGCCGTAAATCGCCGCGCCCATAACACCGGAAGCAAAGCAGGGACGGATAATGCTGCCCACAGAGAAGCTATAGCCTGTCAGCTTGTAAATAAAGCCCATATTGATAATCGCTGCCACGGCAAAATCTGCTACCGTCGCCATCGACGCACCACGGATGCCCAGCTCCGGCACCGCAGTAAGATACCAGCTCATAACGATTTTTACAATGCAGGCAATAATCATATTGATTACAGGGATTGCCGTGCGGCCAAGGCCTTGCAGAATACCTGTACTGATCTGATGCATACCTAAAAACAGAATACCGATGCTCATTGTCTGAATCGCAGGCGCCGCACCGGGAGCGTTATACACAAGCGCCGCAACCTTTTCTGCCAGACAATAGAGGCCCATAAAGCACGGGAAGGTGATAATCATTGCCACACGGAAGGCAATGCGGATTTTATCGCGAATCGCTTCAAAGCTGCTCAGCGCACGCGATTCGGAAATAGACGGCACCAAGCTGATAGTCATTGCCGCCGTAAAAATTGTTGCCAGATTAACCAACGGTACAGCCATACCTGTCAGATAACCGAACAGCTCGGTCGCATGATGAATATTAAAACCGGCTGCTTCCAGACGCTGCGGCACAATCAAAAGGTCCAGATTTGCACCTATCGGCAGCATCAGACTGGTCAGCGAAACAGGCAGAGCCAGCTTCAGCAGACGCTTGATGATATGTCCGGCACTTTCTACCGGCGCACTGTCATCCTGCTCTGCCATTTCCTTTTGCAGACGCTGCTTAAGACGGCGATAGAACCACATCAGCACCAAAAGTGCGCAGAACGCACCTACGCCGGCGCCCATGCTGGCACCGCCTGCAGCGAACGCCAAACCGTACGGCATAAAGAGGTCGGCAAAAACGAGCATGGTAATAACACGCGTCAGCTGCTCAACAATCTCACTGACCGCCGTCGGCGTCATAATCTGCCAGCCCTGCAGATAACCACGGAAGCTGGCCAGAAAGGTTACGAAGAAAACCGCAGGCGCCAGAGCGATAATAGAATAATACGCACGGCTGTCGCGGATGATATGGTTATTAACCAGCCAGTCCGCACCAAAAAACAGTGAGGACGAAAACAAAAGGCCCGTCAACAGCAGCACTCGCAGCGAAACATTAAAGACTCGCTTGGCTCCGCGATAATCCTTATTCGCCAGCTTTTCGGAGGTAATAATAGATATTGCCACCGGTACGCCGGCACTTGATACGGTTATTGCCATCAGATAGATTGGAAAGCCCATCTGATACAGACCGATACCTTCGCCACCCAATACACGTGATAAAATAATCCAGTTCAGAGAACCGATAACCTTGACCACAATACTGGAGGCCGTAAGGATTAAGGTTCCCTTTAAAAATTTGCTATTCGAAGCTTTAGAATCTGCGCTCATAAAATCCCCTTGTTTATAGATAGATATACATTATAATTATCCTCTTTTCCGCGTGATTTTACAAGTACTTTTAACACATTTGTCATAAACACATCACTGCTTTTTGCTTGCATAACTGTCTTTATATGCTAAAATTAAGTTAAGATCAAAATTATGTTGTAAAAGGAGCGATGCAAAATGAAATCCACACATGCTTTATTAGCTTTCGGTGCAGCAATCTGCCTTGCAACCACCTGCAGCCTGAGCGCCTATGCTTCTCCGCTGAAGAATTATGACGCAGGCAAGGTTGCTATTGATGCAGGCATTACTCTGCCATCCAGTCTTAAAGGTGACAACTATAAATTCAGCAAATCCAACAGCACCTATCTTGGCGCAACTGTCGGCATCGGCCAAAAAACTGCTTTAAACTACAAATGGAATAATTACAAAGCAGACGAAGCCAAAACCCGCGCCCAACAATTCAATATTATGTATAAAGTTCTGCCTGGTATTTCCGCTTACGCAGGTTATCTGAACGCTGATACCTCCGGTGACTTTGGCGGTAAAACCAAAAACTCCGGTCAAATCGGTCTGCAGGCTGCCTATGATATTCCCGCACTCTTCACTGTTTGGGGAAATGTTGGCTACGGCAACAGAAACAGCGGCTATGAAATCGGCATCAGCAAACCTATTCTGAACAACCTGGAAGTTAACGCTTCTTACTACAATCAGACATTTGATGATGCTTTTGGCGAAGACCTCGACATGAAGGCTAAAGGCGTTAATCTGGGCTTAACTCTCAAATTTTAATTTGTCAGCTACAGCTAACTAAATTAAAACGAAAACTAACGGATAATTATTATTGACAACTCTTGCAGCTTGTGTTATTATATAAGTGTCAAGGGCACACAAGCTGTGCAAATCAAAAATAAAATTAAGCAATGCAATATAAAAACATGGAGGGAACTAATATGAAAAAATTTGTATGTCAAGTATGTGGTTATGTATATGAAGGTGAAGCTGCTCCGGCAAAATGCCCGCAATGCGGCGCTCCCGCTTCCAAATTCCAGGAAATGGCTGCTGAAATGGGCTGGGCTGCCGAGCACGTTGTAGGCATCGCTTCCGACGTTCCTGAAGATATCAAAGCTGACCTGCGCGCTAACTTCAACGGCGAATGCTCCGAAGTTGGTATGTACCTGGCAATGAGCCGCGTAGCTTTCCGCGAAGGCTATCCGGAAATCGGCCTGTACTGGGAAAAAGCTGCTTTTGAAGAAGCTGAACATGCTGCTAAATTCGCAGAACTGCTGGGCGAAGTTGTAACCGACTCCACCAAAAAGAACCTGGAAATGCGTGTAGAAGCTGAAAACGGTGCAACCGCAGGTAAAACCGACCTGGCTAAACGTGCCAAGGCTCTGAACCTGGATGCTATCCATGACACCGTTCACGAAATGGCTCGTGACGAAGCTCGCCATGGCAAAGCTTTCGCAGGCCTGCTGAAAAGATATTTCGGCAAATAATTAACCAATAAAAATTAATAAGACTTAATAAGGCTCCCGCTGAGCAATCTTAACGGATTACAGCGGGAGTTTTTAGTTTTCAACGAACATTTTCAGCGTTTTTGGGAATCATTCCGCCAATCTTCTTATTTCAGGCACTTTCTTATGTTTTTCACACTTAAAAAGCCTTCAATATCTTTATAAATTGCTTCAGATATGATATTATATAAAGGTTAGGAAACATATTTAATGACACTCATTATCACGTTCCTATAGGTGGTTAATTATATGCTTATTAAAACTAATTTTCATTATCCTGCTATGCTGCGTGTAGCAGGCAAAAACTGCGCAATCATCGGCGGCGGTGCTGTTGCTGCCCGTAAACTGGCAACACTGCTGGCTGCCGAAGCTAAAGTAACAGTTGTTGCCCCACTTTTCTGTGACGAGGTGCAAAAGCTCGCCTCAGCGCAGGGATGCACGCTCATCAAGGATTACTACAAACCGGAATATCTGCAGAATGCATTTGTGGTTATTGCCGCCACAGATAATAAGGCTGTAAATAGGCAGATTTCAGAGGCTGCGCCCTGCCTCGTCAATAATATTACCGAACCTGAGCTGAGCAATTTCACTGTCCCCTCAGCCATCAGCGAAGGTGATATTACTATTGCGTTAGCAACAGGCGGCATGCCTGCTTTTACACGCCTGCTGAAAAAACAGCTGGAACACATTCTGACACCCGAGCTGGCTGACTTCAACAGCTTTCTGCTGCTGCAGAGGGAAGCTGTCAAAAACATCGAAAGTACGCCGCAGGAGCGGACGCAATTCTGGCGCAGTGTTTTGAAACAGGATTTACTAAATTTAGTTATGGCAGGTAAGGCTGCTCAAGCAAAGGAGAAGGTATTAGATGCAGTTAACAGTTTTAGGACTCAATCACAGGACCGCCCCCGTTGAGATCCGTGAACGTTTTAATTTTTCCAATGACAGGGTGGCAAGTATTCTGCGCCGCCTGCGCAATTACGATAACATTCCCGAAGCCATGCTGCTTTCCACCTGCAACCGCACAGAGCTGTACATGGTTATCGAAAATCCGCATGAAGCAATTCCTTTTATCAAATCATTGCTCAAGCATTTAGCAGGTGAACATTACCAAAGCGATTATTTTTACAATCTGAACGGAACAAATTGCGTCAAGCATCTGTTCCGTGTAGCCTCCAGTCTTGATTCACTGATTGTCGGCGAAGGCCAGATTCTCAGCCAGATTAAAAATGCTTATCAGATTGCCCGCAATAACGGTATGACAGATACAATTCTCAATACCATCATGAATAAGGCAATTGCTGTCGGCAAACGTGTGCGTACCGAAACAAAAATTGCTTACAGCAGTGTATCTGTTTCCAGCGCCGCTGTTGACTTGGCCATCAAAATTTTAGGCGACCTGAGCAAGTCACAGATTTTGGTAGTCGGTGCCGGTCATATGAGCGAGCTCACCGCACAGCATCTGTTGGACAAGGGCGCGCAAACCATCTGCGTCAGCAACCGTCACTATGAAAGAGCTCAGGATTTGGCAGACAAATTCCATGGTACAGCCATTCCCTACCGTGCCATGTTCGAGCATGCCGCTGATGCCGATATTATCATTACCTCTACCGGTGCGCCGCATTACGTGCTTACTGTAGAAAATTTAGGACCGCTGCTGCCCAAGCGCAACGGCAGACCGCTGATTCTGATTGATATTGCCGTTCCGCGTGACGTCGACCCCAGACTGGCCGATGTTGCCGGCGTAACTATTTATAACATTGATGATCTGGAAGGCGTTGTTGATACCAACAAAAACTTCCGTGAAAAAGAAGCTCACGTTGCCGAGCAGATTATCAGCGAAGAGATTGGTGCCCTCAAGGAGCGCCTGCGTTATTACACCATGCGCCCTGTTATGGTACAGTTGCATGATAAAATGAATTTCCTGCGCCAGAAGGTTTTAAAGAAGGCCTTCATTAAAATGCCAGAGCTTACCGACCATGAAAAGCGCATTATCGACCTGATGACTCAACGCCTGGAGCATAAATTTCTGCGCGAGCCTATGAAGGCTATGAATGCTGTAGCAGGTACTTCTGAGGAAGAACGCTATAAAAAAATGATGTGTGATTTATTTTTATTAAATGAAACCGGAGAGGAGTTTGGTGATGAAAGCAAAATTGACGATTGGGACTAGACAAAGTCTTTTAGCGCTTTGGCAAAGTAATCATATTGCAGCCTTACTGCGTAAGGAGTATCCTGAATGTGAGGTTGTACTGAAAAAAATTGTCACCAAAGGCGACCGTATTTTAGACGTACCCCTAGCGCAAATCGGCGGCAAGGGTTTATTTACCAAGGAAATTGAAGAAGATCTTTTAAACGGTACTGTTGACCTGGCTGTGCATAGCCTGAAGGATATGCCTACCATTCTGCCGGAAGGCCTGTGCCTGACTGCAATTACCGAGCGTGCCAACGTCGGCGATGCTTTTGTCAGCAACAAATATGGCAGCTTCGAAGAGCTGCCGCTCGGTGCTGTAGTCGGCACCAGCAGCCTGCGCCGCAAGGCACAACTGTTAGCTAAGCGTCCGGATCTGGAAATCCGCGACCTGCGCGGCAACGTTGATACCCGTCTGCGTAAGCTGGACGAGGAACTGTACGATGCTATTATTCTGGCAGCTGCAGGCTTAGAGCGTCTAGGTCACGGTGACCGCATCTCCAGCCTGATTCCTGCTGATGTCTGCCTGCCGGCTGTAGGCCAGGGAGCATTGGCAATCGAAGCGCGTACCGAGGATAAAGAAGTACGCGATATGCTGAGCTTCCTAAACGACCTGAACACCAAACAAGCTACCGATGCCGAGCGTGCCTTCTTGGGCTTACTGGAAGGCGGCTGTCAGGTTCCTATCGGTGTACATGCCGACGTTGAAGGTGAAAACATTCGCATTGAAGCAATCATTGCTGCCTTGGACGGCAGCACTATTCTGCGTGATACAATAAACGGCAAGGCTGATGACGCTGTCAGCCTCGGTCAACAGCTTGGCAAAAAAATGTTGGCTGCCGGCGGTCAGGAAATTCTGGCCTCAATTCTTTAAGGAGAGTGACATTATGACGAAACAAGGTAAAGTATATTTAATCGGTGCAGGCCCCGGCGACCCGGGACTTTTGGGACTCAAAGCTAAGGAATGTCTGCAGACTGCAGACGCTGTTGTTTATGACCGTCTGGCAGATCCGCGTATCCTGGCCTTCGCCCGCAAGGATGCAGAAATGGTTTACGTTGGTAAGGCCAGCGCTAACCACACCATGCGCCAGCCTGATATCAACAAGCTGTTGGTAAAACTGGCTGCCGAAGGTAAGGTTGTAGCACGTTTGAAGGGCGGCGACCCCTTTGTATTCGGCCGCGGCGGCGAAGAAGCCATCGAGCTGCGTGAAGCAGGCCTGCCGTTTGAGTTCGTTCCCGGCGTAACCAGTGCTATTGCCGTTGCCGAATATGCCGGTATCCCTGTTACCCATCGTCATGTAGCAACCTCCTTTGCCGTTATTACCGGTCACGAGGATCCTACTAAAGGCGAATCCACCATCCATTGGAAGGGTCTGGCAACCTCTGTTGACACTCTCGTTTTCCTCATGGGTGTAGAAAATATTGAAAAAATCAGCCGCGAGCTCATCGCTAACGGCCGCAGCGCCGACTGCCCGGCTGCCGTTATCCGCTGGGGCACTCATCCCGAACAGCGCACACTGATTACCACCCTCGGCAAAGCTGCCGCTGACGTTAAGGCAACCGGCATGAAGCCGCCTGCTATCTTCCTCGTCGGTGAGGTTGTACGCCTGCGTGAGCAGCTGCAATGGTTCGATAACAAGCCTCTCTTCGGCAAAACCGTTATCGTTACCCGCGCACGTGCACAGGCAAGCGCTCTCACCAAAAAGCTGGAAGCACAGGGTGCCAAGGTTATCGAAGCTCCGGCTATCAAAATTGTTCCGGCAGCAGATTACGCTCCGCTGGACAACGCTATTGCCAATATCAATGACTACAAATGGCTTGTCTTCACCAGCGCTAACGGCGTAGATTACTTCTTCGAGCGTTTGGGCGCAGCTAAGAAGGATGCCCGCGCCCTGGCTAACGTTAAGCTTGCCGCTATCGGCAGCGCCACCGCCAAGGCTCTGGCAGAGCACGGCCTCACCGCCGACCTCATTCCTTCTGCTTACAAAGCAGAGGAGCTGGCTGAAGCACTGGCTGGCGAAATCACCGCCGGTGACAAAATCCTGCTGGCACGTGCTAAGGTTGCACGCGAAGTATTGCCCGAATCCCTGCGCAAAATCGGCGCTATCGTTGACGTCGTAACTGCTTACGAAACCGTTGCCGACTGCGAAAACAAGGATGAGCTCATCGAAGCCCTCGAAAGCGGCGAAGCAAGCATCGTAACCTTCACCAGCAGCAGCACCGTAACCAACCTGCTGGAGGTTCTCGGCGATAAGAAGGAACTGCTGAACAAGGCTGCTCTGGCTGCCATCGGCCCTGTTACTGCCGATACCCTGAAAAAGCATGTCTATACTCCGGCTATCAATGCCGCTGAATATACAATCGACGGCCTCATGACCGCTATCACAAATTTTTATAATAAATAAGGAAGTGTATCAAGATGAGTATTACCGGTTTTCCTGTATACCGTCCGCGCCGCACACGCGCTACTGAAAATCTGCGTGCAATGATCCGTGAAACCGATGTTTCCGTAAAGGACTTAATCTATCCGCTTTTCGTCGTTCCCGGCGAAAACGTTAAACATGAAATCGAATCTCTGCCCGGCAACTACCACTGGTCCATCGACCGCGTTATGGAATGTGTTGACGAAGTTGTTGAGCTGGGTATTCCCGCTGTCCTGCTCTTCGGCGTACCGTCCTACAAGGATGCTGTCGGCAGCAGCGGCTGGGACATGAACGAGCCTGTACAGCAAGCCTGCAAGCTGATTAAAGAAAAATATCCTGAGCTGGTTATCATTACCGACGTCTGCCTGTGCGAATACACCGAACATGGTCATTGCGGCGTACTGCAAAACGGCTGCACCGTAAACAACGATGAAACTTTGCCGCTCCTGGCTAAGGTTGCCGTTTCCCATGCTCAGGCCGGTGCTGACATGATTGCTCCTTCCAATATGATGGACGGTTATGTTAAGGCTATCCGCGAAGCACTGGATGCAGCAGGCTTCAACCATATTCCTATTATGGCTTATTCCGCAAAATTTGCTTCCGCATATTACGGTCCATTCCGCGCCGCAGCAGACTCCGCTCCGTCCGCAGGCGACCGCAAGGGTTACCAGATGGACCCTGCCAACAGCGACGAGGCTCTGCGTGAGGTTGCTCTGGATATTGAAGAAGGCGCTGACATCGTTATGGTTAAACCGGCTCTGGCCTTCCTCGACGTTGTACAACGTGTACACGAAACATTTAACCGTCCGCTGTGTGTTTATAATGTCAGCGGCGAATACGCTATGGTTAAAGCTGCAGCTGAAAAAGGCTGGATTGACGAAAAACGTATCGTTATGGAAACCATGCTGGGCTTCAAGCGTGCCGGTGCCAAAATGATTATTACCTACCATGCGCTTGATGTAGCAAAATGGCTGCAAGGCAAATAAGGAGATATAACAATGGAACATACAAAATCTCAGGCTGCTTTTGAGGAAGCACGCCAATATATCCCCGGCGGCGTTAACAGCCCCGTGCGCTCCTTCCGCAGTGTCGGCGGTGTACCGCCGTTCATCTCCGGCGGCAAGGGCAGCAAAATCTATGACATCGACGGCAACGAATACATCGACTACGTTATGTCCTACGGTCCGCTGCTCATGGGCCATGTACCCGACTGTGTAACCGACGCTATCAAGGCTGCTGCTGAAAAGGGCACCTCTTACGGCGCTCCGACTGTTGCCGAAACCGAGCTGGCAAAATTAATCTGCCACCTTGTTCCGTCCATGGATATGGTCCGCATGGTCAACAGCGGTACCGAAGCAACCATGAGCGCTCTGCGCTTAGCACGCGCCTACACCGGCCGTGACTGCATCATTAAATTCATCGGCTGCTACCATGGTCACCATGACAGCCTGCTTGTAAAAGCAGGCAGCGGCGGAGCTACCTTCGGCGTACCTGACAGCCCGGGCGTCCCCAAGGCAGTAGCAGCAACCACTATTACCGTACCGTTCAACGATCTTCCTGCTCTGGAAAAGGTTTTTGCCGAGCGTGGCGAAGAAATCGCCTGCGTTATCATGGAGCCTACTCCGGGCAACATGGGCCTGGTTCTTCCGCACGAAGGCTTTCTGGAAGGCGTGCGTGCGATCACTAAAAAGTATGGTGCTCTACTTATCTGTGATGAGGTTATGAGCGGCTTCCGCAGCGCTCAGGGCGGCAGCCAGTCCCTTTATGACATCGACCCCGATATCACCTGCCTCGGCAAGGTAATCGGCGGCGGTCTGCCTGTTGCTGCTTACGGCGGCAAGCGTGAAATCATGCAAATGGTTTCTCCTGCTGGCCCGATGTATCAGGCAGGCACCTTAAGCGGTAACCCGCTGGCTATGGCTGCAGGCATTGCCGCACTCACCTACATGGAGCAGAACGATGTCTGCAACCGCGCAGAAAGCCTTTGCGCTATTCTGACTGGCGGTTTGGAAAAGGCCGCAGCTAAGGCTGGTGTGCCTGTACAGATTCACCGTCTCGGCAGCATGTTTACCGTCTTCTTCAGCGATAAACCGGTAACTGATTTTGACAGCGCTGCAGCCAGCGATTTGGAAGCCTTCAAAATTTACTTCCACTCCATGCTGGAGCAGGGCATCTATCTGCCTCCTTCCCAATTCGAAACAAACTTCGTTTCCGTTGCTCACAGTCCCGAGGATTTACAAAAGACTATCGACGCAGCAGAAGTTGCCTTCGCTGAGGTTGCCAAAGCAAGAAAATAATAGATAAAGCATTATAAAAAAAGCGTGCAGGCTTGCACAAGCTGACATCAGTCAGCAGTAAGCCTGCACGCTTTTAATTTTAAATTTTAAAATCTCATCTTAGCCACGAATCAGCTTGATAGAAGGCACCGCCGCTCTGACAAATTTCCACAGCAGCACGGAAATACTGCAATCCATAACCGAATGCAAAACTGTACCCGCACCCACCAGCACGATAACGCTCATCACAAAGCCGTTAGATAACTGTTCCGGTGTAAACATATAACCGCTGAAGAAGAAAGGCGCTACCACAAGCACCTCACCCAGAGCATGCAATACAGCAAGTCCCAGATTCAGACCGATACCGGCCACGAAGCTCTCCATAATATTCGGATAGCGCTTAATAATTAATGCACCGACCAGAGCGAAAATGATATGCGTTGCTGCACGCGCAGCGATAATCAGGGGTGTGGTTACGAAAAAGCCCATCGTTGTACCAAGGCAGACAGCAGCTGCCACCTTAGGCGAAATAAACATTGCCAAAAAAATTGCCACATGCGCACCCAAAGTAAAGGACATCGGTCCGATAATCACCTTCGGCATAACCATAGGTACAACCAAACCTATAGCGCACAATACGCCTGCGAGAACAAGTTGATAAATATTTTTATGTTCCAAGACTATTTCCTCCCAATCAAGTATTAGCTAGTGATTATAGCACTATTTGAGATAACTTGCAAGTACTATGTAAAAATGATTTTTTTTAAATTAGGTTATTCACTTCTCCCGGTGGATTTATCCCGATAATTTCCCACTTATCCCCAGTTTTTCACAAAAGTTATCCACAGTGTGCATAACTTTTGTGGATTGGTGGATAAAAGCTGTGCATTCTCTTTATAAAAATCTGCCTTACAATAAACTCTTCTGTCTTCTGCTTATTATTCCGCTAACCAAACCTTCTCGATTTGACTTATTATCCATAATAGCATATAATTTAAGTAGGTTTATAGATAATTACCGAGTTTAACTCAAAGGTGGAGAATCAATGAAAATATCAACTAAAGGACGCTATGCCCTGCGCATGATGCTGGATCTGGCTGAGCATCAGCAGGATGGCTTCGTTGCCCTCAAGGACATTGCGGCAAGACAAAACATTTCCAAAAAATACTTGGAGCAGATTGTGCCTATTCTGAATAAATCCAACTTTCTGCAGGCTAACCGTGGCTTTCAGGGCGGTTACCGTCTGGTAAACGCACCGCGTGAGTATACTGTAGGCAGCATCCTGCGCCTTACAGAAGGCAACCTTACACCGGTAGCCTGTCTGGACTTTAACCCTGTAGGCTGCGAGCGCCGCAACGAATGCATTACCTTACCGCTGTGGCAGGGACTGAACAAGGTTATTGCGGACTATCTGGACAATATCACCCTGCAGGATATTCTCGATAATTATAAAGCTCGCAGCATTGATAATTATTCAATTTAATGCTTAACCGCCGGTTACATAAAGCCGGCGGTTTTTTGCGCTCTAAATTAAAGAAAGCAGTCCGCGCGGACTGCTTTCTTTTGGTTAGGAAATGGGATGTGATATGTATTTTATCTGCTTATTCAGCAAATAACGGAGTGGAGAGATAACGCTCGCCGGTATCAGGCAGCAGCGCTACGATAACCTTGCCCTTGTTTTCCGGACGTTTTGCCAGCACAGTTGCCGCATATACAGCAGCACCGGAGGAAATGCCTATGAGCACGCCCTCCTTATGGGCAATAGCACGACCGGTTTTGAAGGCATCCTCGTTTTCAACAGCGATGATTTCATCATAAACCTTGGTATCCAAAGTGTCAGGTACAAAGCCTGCGCCAATGCCCTGAATTTTATGCGGACCGGCAACACCTTTGGAAAGTACCGGAGAACCTGCAGGCTCTACAGCAACAACCTTCACATTGGGATTTTGGGATTTCAGGTATCCGCCTACACCGGAAAGAGTACCGCCGGTACCTACGCCGGCAACAAAGATATCAACCTTTCCTTCGGTATCCTGCCAGATTTCCGGACCGGTAGATGCTCTGTGAGTTGCAGGGTTAGCAGGATTGGTGAACTGGCTGGGGATAAAGCTGTTTGGAGTGCTTTCTGCCAGCTCCTGAGCTTTGGCAATCGCACCTTTCATACCCTTAGCACCGTCAGTCAGTACCAGCTGTGCGCCATAAGCCTTCAGCAGATTGCGGCGTTCAACGCTCATGGTTTCAGGCATAGTCAAAATAATTTTGTAACCGCGGGCAGCAGCTACGGATGCCAGACCGATACCGGTGTTGCCGCTGGTAGGCTCAATAATAGTAGCCCCCGGCTTAAGAACACCCTTAGCCTCTGCATCATCAATCATTGCTTTAGCAATTCTATCTTTGACGCTGCCGGCGGGATTGAAATATTCCAGCTTGCCCAGAATCTTTGCTTCCAGCTTGTTTTCAGCTTCGTAGTTTTTCAGCTCCAGCAGCGGAGTGCCGCCAATCAAATCAGTAATGCTAGTATAAATTGCCATAATAAATCGCTCCTTTATCTTTCTATAATCAGTAATTTTCTTCGTTTAGTTTTTGCTCTATATCAACAGGTAACCAAAGTCAACATCGTGTATTAAAATGTAAGCTCCTCATCGGTAAAATCCCTCATTTCCTCTGTTTATAATCTCTAGTAATCATAGTTGATTTATAGGTATTATTATACTGATTTTTTTCTTACTGTCAACAAAAAGAATTAAAATTTTCTTCTCTTGACAAAAAAAGCTCTGTAATGTACCATATGAAACATATTGATACAGTAGGAATTGAATTTTACTCAAAATACGCCGCAAAAAGACGCTGACTCTGTAAATCTAACGCCGGTAAGCGTATAATATAAAAGTAAAAGCAGGATTTCCGCTATTGAAGGAGAATGTTTTACTATTATGGAAAAGCAATTTATCTATGCAGATAATGCAGCTACAACAAAAATGAGCGACGTTGCCGTTAAAGCAATGCTGCCCTATCTTCAGGAAATATATGCCAATGCTTCCAGCGTGCACCTTTTAGGTCAGCGCAGTGCAGCAGCTTTGTTTAGCGCACGGCAGCAGGTGGCACAGGTACTTAACTGTGCTCCGAAGGAAGTTTTCTTTACCTCCGGCGGCAGCGAAGCAGATAACCAGGCGCTTATCAGCGCTGCGGCCCTCGGCAAAAAGCAGGGCAAATGCCATATCGTTTCCACTGCCATGGAGCATCATGCTATTTTGCACACGCTCGAAGCTTTGCAAGCGGAAGGCTTTACCGTAACACTGCTGCGTCCGCAGGCTGACGGCATCGTCACCGCCACGCAGGTAGCAGAAGCTATTACAGATACCACCTGCCTGGTTTCCGTCATGTACGCCAACAACGAAACAGGTGCCATCCAGCCTATACGCGAAATCGGTGCTCTCTGCCGCAAGCGCGGCGTGCTTTTCCATACCGACGCCGTGCAGGCCGCAGGACATCTTACTATTGACGTACAGCGCGATAACATCGATATGCTTTCGCTTTCCGCGCACAAATTCCATGGACCGAAGGGCATCGGCCTTTTATTCGCCAAGAGCAATCTTCAGCTTACAAGTCTTATCCGCGGCGGCGGTCAGGAGCGCGGCAAGCGTGCCGGTACTGAAAACCTTCCCGGCATCATCGGACTTGCCGCAGCGCTTAAAGATGCACAGGAAAATATGCAGCAAAATACTGCTTATATCACAGGTCTGCGCGATGCTCTGCGCAACGGTTTAGATAAAATTGACGGCGCCAGTTTCAACGGCAGCCGTGAGCATTGCCTGCCCGGTACTGTCAACTACAGCTTTCAGGGAGTAAACGGCGAAACACTGCTTTCGCTGCTTTCCAACGAAGGTATCTGCTGCTCGTCCGGCTCTGCCTGCTCCGCAGGCTCGCTAGAGCCCAGTCATGTACTGCTGGCTCTCGGCCTGAGCCACGAAACAGCTCAAAGCGCCCTGCGCTTTTCGCTGTGCGAATACAATACAATGGACGAAGTCCAAACAATTATAACTAAGGTTACAGAAGCGGTAAACCGCTTACGGAGGTAAAATTATGCTGTCAACAGCTGCCAATTTAATAAAAAAGCTCGCCTGTGAGCATAATCTGAGCGACGCAGAGCTGTTGACGCTGATAACAAGCACTGAACCTGACACCAACAAGCTGCTCGCCTGCGAAGCGGATAAACTCCGCCGTAAATATTACGATGACAAGGTCTATATCCGTGGTCTGATTGAATTCACCAATTACTGCAAAAACAACTGCTACTACTGCGGTATCCGCGCCGGCAACAGCCTTGCGGAACGCTACCGCCTTACACAGGAGGAAATTCTTGCCTGCTGTGCCGAAGGCTATAGGCTCGGTTTCCGTACCTTCGTGCTACAGGGTGGTGAGGATGCGTATTATACGGATGACAAAATCTGCGCTATCGTCAGCGCCATTCGCAAGCAGCATCCGGACTGCGCCATTACACTTTCCATCGGCGAAAAAAGCCGTGCCAGCTATCAGGCATACTTCAATGCAGGCGCCAACCGTTATCTGCTGCGCCACGAAACAGCGGATGCAGAGCATTACGCCAAGCTGCATCCTGCCAGTATGAGCCTGGAAAAACGTAAGCGCTGCCTATTTGACCTCAAGGAAATCGGTTATCAGGTTGGTTCTGGCTTCATGGTAGGCTCCCCCTACCAGACACCGCAAAACCTTGTCAGCGACCTGCGCTTTCTGCAAAAGCTGCAGCCTGATATGATTGGCATAGGTCCTTATATTACACACGAGCACACGCCGTTTAAGGATATGCCAAGCGGTACTTTAGAGCAGACGTTGCGCCTGCTGTCTATCCTGCGACTGCTCTTCCCTTACGCGCTGCTGCCTTCGACAACAGCCCTTGGTACCATCCATCCCAATGGACGCGAGTTGGGACTGCAGGCCGGTGGCAACGTCGTAATGCCTAACCTTTCGCCTGTAGGGGTACGCAAAAAATACGAGCTGTACGCCAACAAAATCTGTACCGGCGAGGAGGCAGCCCAATGCCGTGGCTGTCTGGAGGCACGCGTAAAAATAGCAGGCTATAACATAGTAACCGACAGAGGCGATGTATGCCGCACTTTAGATAAATCAGAAGGAGAAAAATTATGAACAAAAAAGCACTAATCGCTATGAGCGGCGGCGTTGATTCCAGCGTTTCCGCATTGATGATGCTAGAGCAGGGCTACGAATGCACCGGCGTAACCATGAAGCTTTTTGCCAACGAGGATATCGGCGTTTCCAAAGCCAACAGCTGCTGCTCTATCGATGACGTAGCAGATGCCCGCAGCGTAGCAACCAGCCTTGGCATGCCTTACTACGTTTTCAACTTTGCCGACCGCTTTGAACGCGACGTTATCGACCGCTTTGTTGACGCTTACGTTAACGGCAGAACACCTAACCCCTGCATTGACTGCAACCGCTATCTGAAATTCGACCAGCTCTTCGTGCGTGCACAGGAGCTTGGCTGTGACTATGTTGTCACCGGCCACTATGCGCAAATCAGCTATGATGAAGCCAAAGGCCGTTACCTGTTGCGTAAGGCAATTGATCCTTTGAAGGACCAAAGCTACGTGCTTTATTCCCTCACGCAGGAGCAGCTGGCACACGCTATGTTCCCACTCGGCGGCCTGCATAAGACACAGGTGCGCGAAATTGCCGAAAAGCATGGCTTCGTCAACGCTCAAAAGCATGACAGTCAGGATATCTGCTTTATCCAGACCGGCACCTACGCTGATTTTATCGAAGCACGCTTGGGCAGGAAATTCAAGCCCGGCAACTTCGTAGATGAGGCAGGCAACGTGCTTGGCAGACATAAAGGCATTATCCATTACACCGTCGGCCAACGCAAAGGCCTGGGCTTAGCGCTGCCGCAGCCTATGTACGTTAAAGAGATTGACACCAAGAACAACGCTGTTATCCTCACAACAAACGAGGGACTGTTCACCAAGAACGTTACAGCAAAGAACATTAACCTTATCGACTGCGACGCTATCACCGAACCGCGTCGTGTGAAAGCACGCATCCGCTACCATCAGCAGGAGCAATGGGCAACTGTTACCCAGCCTGATGCAGATACGTTGCAGCTCGTTTTTGACGAGCCTCAGCGCGCCATTACCAAAGGACAATCCGTGGTAATGTATGACGGTGACGTAGTTGTCGGCGGCGGCACAATCGTATAATACCCTGCAAATTAAAAGCATCAGTTGCTACAATAATTGTAGCAACTGATGCTCTTTTATTATACTCGTTCTGAATGAGTAATAATTTTACCAGTTGTCAGCAAAACCTTTTTAAGCATGATTAATATTTTCTTTATATATACATTGTTAACACTGACTCTATATGATAGAATATCAACAGGCAGATATAAAGCGAAACAATATTTTTATACCGCTCTAAAATAAGTTTGCCAGAAGTAAGGAGGAATAATATGAAATCATTAAAAGGCACCAAAACCGAAAAGAACCTGTTGGAGGCATTTGCTGGCGAATCCATGGCACGCAACAAATACACCTGGTTTGGTATTGTAGCCCGCAAAGCAGGCTATGATCAAATCGCTGAATTATTTGAGAAAACCGCTAATAATGAAAAAGCTCACGCTTATATGTGGTTCAAGGAATTAGACCAGTTAGGCGATACTGCAGCTAACCTTTTAGCAGCAGCTGAAGGCGAAAACCATGAATGGACCGATATGTATGTAAAAATGGCACAAGAAGCTGAGGAAGAAGGTTTCCCTGAAATCGCAGCAAAAATGCGCGGTGTTGCAGCTATCGAAAAACGTCATGAAGAACGCTATCGTAAACTCTTACAAAACATCGAAGAAATGAAGGTTTTCAGCAAAGACAGCGGCCTGACCATTTGGGAATGCCGCAACTGTGGTCATATTGTAGTCGGCCCCAGCGCTCCGGAAGTTTGCCCTGTCTGCGCTCATCCGCAAGGTTTCTTTGAAGTACATATGGATAACTTCTAAGCTTATACATTTCCCCAAATGCATAAGAGAAAGTAGAAAAGTGTAGCGTAAAATTTACGTTGCACTTTTTCTTTATTTCCGTTTCAAAACCAATACGCAAATGAAACGCAAATTTTTACGTTTCATTTCTGTTGCAACAAAAAAGAGCCGTGCCTGCGCACGACTCTTTTTTACTGCTTATTCAGCTTAACTTACCAATGATACTTTTCGCCTCTGCTGATTTTAAAAGCACGGTAAATCTGCTCAATCAGCAATAAACGTATCATCTGATGCGTAAAGGTCATTTTAGAAAAGCTCAGCGCCAAATCAGCACGCTTACGCAACGCATCAGTATAGCCAAAGGCACCGCCAATCACGAAGGTGATATGGCTGTTGCCGGCAAGCGCCAGCTCGTCGAGCTTTGCCGCCAGCTCCGGGCTGCTCAGCTGCTTGCCGATGACATCCAGCAAAATCACATAGGAGTTTGCCGGAATAATTGCCAGCAGGCGTTGCGTTTCACGCTCCAGCACCTGCTGCTTTTCCGCAGGGGAGGGATTATCGGGCATACGCTCTTCGTTAATTGCCAGCGTTTCCAGCTTGCAGAAGGGTGTCAGTCTTTTGCTGAATTCCTCTATCCCCGCAGTAAGATATTTTTCTTTAATTTTGCCTACACAGGCTATCGTTATCTTCAATTGCCGTAATCCTTCGGAACCTCTTCCAACACCACAGTTCTGCTTTCTCTCTGACCGTTACGCATAATAGTTACTTCGGCTCTGTCGCCTACCTTGCATTTAGACAGAGCAGTGCGCAGGTCAAGCGCAGTCTTTACCTTGTTGCCGTTAAAGCTCAGGATAATATCGCCGGGGCGGATATCAGCTTTTGCTGCCGGACTGCCGGGAACAACCTTTACGAGGAAGATGCCGCCGTGCAGGTTAATTTCAAAGCCGTAGCGGTCAGCAATTTCCTGATCCATCAGCGAAGCACCCAGATACGGTCTTGCAATACGTCCACGCTCTGCCAGCTCCTGCAGAATCGGTTTAGCTGTGTTGATAGGAATAGCAAAGCCAATGCCTTCAACACCGCTTACAGCAACCTTAGCACTGTTGATGCCTACTACCTCACCATCAGCATTTACCAGCGCACCGCCGCTGTTGCCGGGGTTGATTGCCGCATCAGTCTGAATCAGGTTGAACTTACGCTCGCCTACCTCAATGCTGCGATTCAACGCACTGATAACGCCTGCGGTTACACTGCCGCGAAATTCCAGTCCCAGCGGGTTGCCGATAGCAATTGCCGGTTCTCCGACCTGCAGTGTATCGCTGTCACCAAAGGTGGCAACGGTAAGGTTATCCGCATCAATTTTTACTACAGCCAAATCGGTTACGGCATCGGCACCCAGAACCTTGCCTTTAACGGTACGTCCGTCAGGCAGGCTGACGATGATTTCCGATGCACCCTCAACTACGTGGTTGTTAGTCGCAATATAGCCGGCCTTATCATAAATAACGCCGCTGCCGGTGCCACGCTCCATCAGCTGTGTGCGGTTGAAGAAGTCGCGCACATAAGCCTTGTTGGTAATACCTACGACAGCAGGACCAACCTTCTTGGCAGCTGCCACAATCGGCGTATTGCGTGCTGCACTCAGCTGCTGCTCAGTCTTGGCAGCAGGCTTATCATGCACTGCGGCAGATGTTTTATTGTCGCCGCAGCCGGCAACCAGAATTGCCGCACCTAAAAGACCACAGACAAAAATATTGGCCGATTTTTTCCAGATACTCTTGTTCATCTGTATCCACTCCTTATTTTAAATCTAAGACTGCCGGCAGCGGACTGTCTGCTACTACCCTGTTCTGGGCAGCCACAAAAAGCTCTGTTTCCTGCAGGCGGTTATTATCATGCAAAATATTCTGCACCGTATCATGCGCCAGTTGCGGCAGGTTATTGTGCTCGCTCAGGTGCGCCAGCACGATATGCTCCGGCAGACGTTCGATCTCCGTCAGAAAATGCCCGGCAGTATCATTGGATAAATGTCCCAGCGTACTTAAAATACGCTGCTTCAGATGACGCGGATAAGGACCGTTTTTCAGCATTTCCACATCATGATTGGCTTCGAGCACCAAAGCACTGCTGCCGGCAACCGCCTCACGGATGGTATCGGTCACAAAGCCCGCATCCGTAAGATATGTGCACTTAGAGCCGTTGCTGCGGCTCGTAAAGGTATATCCGTGCGGGTCAACGGCATCATGCGGTATGCTGAAGCTCTGCACCTCCAGATCACCGCAAAGCAGACGGTTATTGTCAATAAGACGGCAGTTTTGGCGCACCAGACTGCTGTCCTTGGCTAATATTGCACGCCAGGTAAGCGCACTGCTATATACAGGCACCTGATAATTTTTTAAAAATGTTGCCAGCCCACGGACATGATCGACATGCTCATGTGTAATAAACACGCCGTCCAGCTCGTTTACGCTGACGCCTATTTCCTTCATTCTCGTTGTCAACGCTCTGCAGCTGATACCTATATCAACCAAAAAGCGTTGCTTTGCTGTGCTTATCAAAGCGGCATTCCCCTTGCTGCCGCTGGCCAGCATCACAATCTGAAAGTCGTTTAGCACCAAGCCTTCACTCCTATCAATATAACATCTTTATTATAGCAAATTCACAAACTGCTATTGTGGCATTTTGGTAAAAATAACGCTACAAAAATCTGACATAATTACTCAATATATAAAGAAAAGTGTACCAATCAGCTAGAGAATCGGTACACTTCTTTATAGTTTAATGCATCGTGGAGCACTTCGGACACAGACCAAAGAAATAGAACTGACGGCGGCTGATAGTATAACCGCTCTGCTTTTCTACATCCTGTGTCAGCTGCAGCTTAACGCCGTCATCCATCAGCGCATCGTCTACCGCACCGCATTTCAAGCAGCGCAGATGATAATGCTCGCTGATATCGGCATCATAACGGAAGCTGTCCTCTCCTGTATTCAGAATCTGAATAACGTTGATATCATGCAGAATTTCTACGGTTTTATACACCGTAGCAAAGCTCATAGCAGGAAACTTCGGCTGCAGCTTATTAAACAGCATCTCTGCATTCGGATGCCATGTTTCATCAGCCAAGGCTTCATATACAGCAAGTCTTTGAGGGGTGACCTTATAGCCACGCTCGCGCAACAGGTTGGTTAATTCCTGACTTGTAAGCATATTCATCACTCCATTGCCAACAGAATCGGATACAGCGGTTGTCCGCCGTAAAAGGTTTCAACCTCCCACTCATCATTCAGCTCTTCCACTTCAGCTGCCAGCTTTTCAGCCTGCTCTTCGGTTACATCGGCACCATAATATAAGCTGATCAGTTCATAATCCCCATCTGTCAGCATCTTCTGCAGCACTTCCTCCATGCTGCTGCCGTTGCAAACAATTTTATCATTTAAGATACCAAGATAATCGCCCTCATGGATAGCAATACCGTTTACTACGCTGTCGCGTACAGCTACGGTAATGCTGCCACTGGCTGTTTCCTTGGCTTCCTTGGTCATAATAACAGTGTTTTCATCCATGCTGCGTGTTGCATCAAAATGCAGCAGTGCGGACAAACCCTGTGCCATATTGGTAGTAGGAACATAGGCTACCTTGGAATTACCCAGCAGCTTACGCACCTGCTCAGCCGCCAAAACAATATTCTTATTGTTCGGCAGAATAATGTACTGCTCGCAGGTACCGTTTTCAATAGCATTGACAAACTCCTCTACCGGAGGATTCATGCTCTGACCGCCGCTGATAATCTCTGCAGCACCCATTTCATGCATGATTTTGGCAATGCCGTCACCGGCTGCAACAGTAAGCACACCAACGCCATGCTTTACCGGTTGAATATCCTCAGCAGTAAAGAGACGGTTTTCGTGCTGGTCACGCATATTTTCTATTTTGATATCATGCAACGTACCCCATGTCTGCGCCATATTGAGCGCATCACCGGGATGCTTGGTATGGATATGCACTTTTACAATATCCTCTACCACTGCCACAATCATGGAATTGCCCATGCCCTCCAAGGCCTTGCTGACAGTCTGCTTATCAACATTAGCCTCCTTAACGATAAATTCGGTGCAATAAGGATATTCCAAATCAAGCGGCTCGCCCTTTTGAATCTGTATCTTGGCACGCGGTGTAACAGGCAGCACTTCGCAGTCCTGACCGCGCAGGCCTGCCAGACAGCCCTCGAAAAAGACAATCAGGCCCTGACCGCCGGCATCAACAACACCGGCCGCCTTCAATGCTGGCAACAGCTCCGGAGTTCTTGCAAGCTCTTCCTTGCCGCTACTGATAGCCTCCAGCAGTACTTTCTCCAGGCTAACGTTGCCGCGGACAGCATTATAAGCACCCTTAGCCATACCACGGGCTACCGTCAGAATAGTGCCTTCTACCGGTTTGGATACACTACGGTAAGCATATAAAATACCAAACTGGAAAGCCTTGCCTATTTCTGTATTGTTCAGCGTCTTTTTACCGGCAACACCCTTGCCGATACCACGCAGCAGCTGCGACAAAATTACGCCGGAATTGCCGCGTGCGCCCATAATAGCGCTGCGGGCAGCTGCGGCACCGATTTCGCCGGCCTCGGCCTCATCGCTCATTGCGCTGATAGCCTTTGCCACAGACGCCATAGTATGCATCATATTAGTACCGGTATCGCCATCCGGTACCGGAAAAACATTTAAATCATTAATAGCTTCAAAATTCTTTTCAAAGCTATGGTAAGCACCCAGCAGCATATCCTTCAGCTGCTTGCCGGTAATTACCTTGCTATTATTCATCTAAACCCCACACCTTTCCTTTCAGGCTTTGCGACGGACAAATACGCCGATAGCACCGGGTCCGAGATGAGCAGCCAAAACGGTGCCGATACCTGTAAGCATAGTCGGTACATTCGGGAACAATCCCTGCAACTGCTTTTTCAAATCCTCTGCATCTGCCAAAGCCTCTGCATGAGCGACGAAAATTGCTTCAATGGGTGCCTTTTCAGCAGCCATCTCAACCATGCGCTTCATAACCTTTTTACGGGTACGGCACTTGTCAGCAACTTCCAGTCTGCCCTCTTTATCTAAGTGCACAATAGGGCGAATACCAAAAATACTTCCTATCAAAGCGCCAACTGCGCCAATGCGTCCACCCTTTTGCAAATAGTCTAATGTATTTACACTGAAAAATGTTTCTGTACGCGCAACCATCTCACGCGCCATTTTTTCGGCCTCGTCAATATCCATGCCTGCAGCTGTATGCTTCAGTACTTCCATAGCAATACCGCTGATAGGGCAGGCAGCAGTCTTGCTGTCGATTACACGGATATCCGCGCCCTTTATATCATCCATTACCTGACGTGCAGCAACGCAGGCGGTCTGATAGGTACCGCTGAGCACGCTGTCTACTGTCAGCATAATAACTTTTTTGCCTTCCTGAGCAAGCTTGGTGAAAAGCTCCACTACAACACCGATAGGCGGCTGAGAAGTAATCGGCAGCTTACCGGTTGCGTCTACCATACCGAACAATTCTGCCAGCGAGCGTTCCCCGTCCTGCCATTCCAAATCTCCGTGACGAATAATCAAACGCAGAATGTGGCAACGTTGATCATCCTTCAAAGCTGTTTCGTCTGCTGCCGAAATACTATCTACGACAACATGTATTTCATCGTGCATATAAGCCTCCTGTTAATTATGAATATTCTCTATATAAGTTATATCCGTTCTTCTCCCATATTATATTATATTATATTGTACCATATTCTGAAAACTATTGCTACATTGACTATAGCTAACTGACAATATTTCCAAAATTAAATACTAAATTTCTAAAAATGGCAAAAAAAAAAGCCCTTACGAAGAAGGGCCAAATGAGGGGCTGTTTTGATGCTCTTAGTATACCATCTTTGTATACAAAATGCAAGAGTTTTTTGTAAATTTTTTTACGTTAGCTGACTAAATTGTCCACGAACTTCCGGCAAGCCTTACGATTCGTGGACAATTACATTATTGATTATCATAGCCCCGCAGTATCAAACCTGCGGCCGCTTACAGCTTATTTGAAGTCTGAACCCAGCATAATTAC
The DNA here is from genome assembly GCF_958453765.1 of Phascolarctobacterium succinatutens. Taxonomy (GTDB): domain Bacteria; phylum Bacillota; class Negativicutes; order Acidaminococcales; family Acidaminococcaceae; genus Phascolarctobacterium_A; species Phascolarctobacterium_A succinatutens_B. Next base: position 220,363 of record NZ_CAUDZA010000001.1, read on the forward strand.
GCCATCGCAGTCTGCAGCACCGTCACGGCTGATACGCATCTGATGCGCAAAGGGAACGTTTGAAAGACGATTGACAACAGCACCGTTATTAGTTGTAGAAACAACAACAGTATTGGCAATTATTTCGCCGCTGCCGCCGCTGATAACCTCAAAGCCGGCATTACGCAAGCGCGCGGCAGCATCTGCGCCTGCTGTCTTGCTGCCGCTGCAGTTAACAAGACGTACAACTCCGCGGCTGTCGGAGGAAGCTTCTTGGAAAGCAGTATTTTTACCTGCATCCTTGTCTTTATCAGCCTGCTTCTTCTTTTCTTCCTTCGCTTTTTCTTCTTTCTTAGCCTTCAGTTCCTTTTCTTCCTTGACAGCTTCCTTATTTTCCTCGCTGTCATCGCCCCTTTCTACCTTTTCCACAGCATTGTTATATTCCTTCTCCATCAGCTCAGCTGCAGATTTGTAGTGCTCCGTCATAGTTGCACCCTGCATCTTGACCATCAGCTCACGCAGGTCGGTAATATCCGGCAGCCAGTAGCTGATACCGTCGATATACTTCGGTGTACCCGGAACCATCGCCATAGACAGACCCTTTTCCTTAACCATGGAATGCAGCGCTCTGCCCAAATCTATCATATCGCTAAGAGGCATATCAGTCTTTACCATAGAGGTCAGTTGCTTAGCCAGACCGGGGATATGCAGCAGCATATCGGCAGAGGTAATCTTATCGTACACTGCCATCAGGAAATGCTGTTGGCGACGGATACGGCCGATATCGCCTTCTTCATCGCGGAAGCGTACATACTGGATTGCTGTTTTGCCGTCCAGATGCTGACGGCCCTTTTTCAGGTCAACGGTAAAGCCGTCCCAGGTATCATGATAATACATATCCTTTTCAACATCGATATCAATACCGCCGATAGCATCAACAAGACCGGTAAAGCCTTTAAAATCAACCATTACGTAATTGTTGATTTTGATACCCAGCAGCTCTTCTACAGTTTTCTGTGTCAGCTCACGTCCGCCGTAAGCATAGGCATGGTTAATCTTATCCCAGCCGTGACCGTCAATGCGTACACGTGTATCACGCGGTACCGAAAGCAGGGAAGCGCTTTTATTGTTGCTGTCGAACATTACGACAAAAAGCGTATCACTGCGGCCCACATCATCGGAGCGTTCGTCAACGCCCAGAACAACGATATTCTTTTTCAGATTCAGCCTGTCTGTCGGCGCAAGATTATCCAATCCCGTTTCTGGAAAGAAATAACCGAAGGCAATATAGCCTACTACACAGATAGCCGTTACAATCATTAAAATTTTTGTCTGGAGAATGCTTTTCATCCTTATATAACCTCTCAATCAATTTCTTCTGCCAGATATTCCATCAGCTCCTTGCGGCTGCGGTACAGGAAAGCATACAGCATGCGTGCAGTCAAGCCCCAGATAACCTTGTCCTCATACAGGTAAAAATACACATAGTAGGACTTGTTCATGCGCCAGCCACGCTTACGCTGCGGCACAAGGTCAAATGGGAAATCGTCACCCGGATGGTCTGCCAGCTGCACGGAGCCACGCCTTGGCTTTTGCTCCAAAAGCACCTTTAGCGGCACAGTAAAGATACGCTCCACCTCACTTTTACTGTACGTAATCTTGCTGATATCATCAATCAGACCAACAAAGGGGTGGATAATCGGTCCGTTATGCGTTACCAGACAATCCAGTTCACCGCAGATGGTGATATTCTCCGGCTTCAGGCCAAGCTCCTCGCAGGTTTCGCGCACTGCGGTATTGCGGAAGCTGTTATCCTCACATTCGTACTTGCCGCCGGGGAAGCACACCTCACCCGGCTGACTGCGCAGCGTATGTGCCCTTTCCTCAAACAGCACACTGATGCCTTCGGGAGTACGCACTAAGGGCAGCAGCACGGCAGCATCCCACAAGCGGTCCAGCTTATCAATGCCGGGAGCACGGCGATGCAGACGTTCAAACAATACATACTGTAATTTTTCCATCTCATTCATAATAACACCTTATTTTAACACCTTTGCCTGCAAAATTAAATAGTATTTATAAATTTCTGCGCAGCAAAAGTTTTTTCCTGCCAACAAATGTAACTAAGCTGTAAAATCCAGGTAACAATCCTTGAAAACTGCACTTTAAACATTATGTTTCTGAATAAAAGGAAAGCGCCAGCCGCTAATGCAACTGACGCCAAGGGAAAGACAGATTTTAATTAGTACAGAGGAGCTTCAGCTTCTGCATGCTTTTTTTCGCTCTTGTCAACCAGCAGAGTTACAGCAGCATCGCCGGTGATGTTAACAGAGGTACGCGGCATATCCAGGATACGGTCGATACCTGCGATAAGAGCAGAGCCTTCCAGCGGCAGACCAAGGCTGGTCAGAATCATGGTCAACATGATGAAGCCTGCGCCCGGAACACCTGCAGTACCGATAGAAGCCAAAGTACCGGTAACGATAATGGTCATGTATTGGGAAGCAGTGAGGTCAATGCCGTACAGTTGAGCAATGAACAGTGCGCATACACCCTGATAAGCAGCAGTACCATCCATGTTGATGGTTGCGCCCAACGGCAGAACGAAGCTGGAAACTTCTTTAGAAGCGCCCATTTTTTGAGCACAGCTCATGGTCAGCGGCAGAGTACCACCGGAGGAGCAGGAGCTGAAAGCCATCAGGGACGCCGGAGCAATACCCTTAATGAATTGGATGAAGCCCATGCCTGCAAGGAATTTGATCATAGAGCCATAAACGAGAACTGCATGCAGGAGGCAAGCCAGATATACAGCGATAACAACCTTCAGCAGCGGCAGCAGAACAGCAGGACCGTTAGATGCAACTACCGGAGTAATCAAACCGAAAACACCAATCGGAGCAACAGCCATAATCATGCCAACGATTTTGTAGGAAACCTCAGCCAGACCATCGATGGTGTGTTTCAGAGCGTTAGCTTTTTCACCGACAACAGTAATACCGGCGCCAACGAAGAGAGAGAAAACGATGATTTGCAGCATGTTAGCTTTAACCATAGCTTCCAGCGGATTAGTCGGGAAAATGTCAATGATAACCTTGGAAATAGGCGGTGCAGCTTTAGCAGCAACTTTAGCAGTATCAGCAGCCATATGCAAACCAACACCCGGTTGCATGATAGTACCGATTGCCAAACCGATAACGATAGCAAAAGCAGTAGTTACCAGATAGTACGCTACAGTTTTAACACCGATACGACCTACCTTTTTGATATCACCCAAGCTGGTAACACCGATTACCAGACTGGAGAATACCAGCGGTACGATAACCATTTTGATCATGTTCATGAAAATTGTTCCCAGAGGACCAATCCAGGTCTTGGCGAAGCCGGCACCTTCAGCACCCAGCTCCAGGCCTGCAATAATACCAAGCGCAAGGCCGATTAAAATTTTTGTAGATAAGTTCATTTTTACAACCCCCAGATATTTAAGTAAAAAAACTGTTAAGATAATTATAGCAACTTATCATGGAAAAGTCCGATTGTATACAGTATTATTGGTTTGTATACAATATTATTTACGATTATCCCGTCGAAGCGCATAAAAATACCCCTGCAGCAACGTGCAGGGGCAAAGGCAAATTATCTTATTTAACTAAAAGCTCATACAGCACTACGGCAAGAGCACCGGGAACACCGAAGAAGCCAGCAATCAAAGCCTTGATAACCGTAATCTTCATGGTAAAGCCCGCCAACGAGCCTACCAGATTGATGAACCACAGCAGCAGTGCGCCGCAGAGACCATTCCACACCAGCTTAAACGGCATTGACAGCAGCTTTACTACCAGTAACAGCAGCAGTACGCCGCCAATCATCGGTCCGAAGGCACCAAGCGGTGACAAAATAGCATTAAATTCCATATTAAATAACGCCGGTCCTTTCTACATTGTGCGCCTGTTTTCCAGCGCTTTAGACAAGGTTATTTCGTCAGCATACTCCAAATCGCCGCCCATCGGCAGACCATGAGCAATACGGCTGACGGTTATTCCTACAGGCTTCAGCAGCTGTGCCAGATAGGTAGCAGTCGCTTCACCCTCTACATCCGAGTTGGTCGCAATAATAATTTCACTGACCGATTCCTGCTGCAGGCGCAAGAGAAGCTCTCTGATGCGCAGCTTTTCCGGACCGATACCGTCAAGCGGCGAAAGTACACCGTGCAGCACGTGATACAGTCCGTGATAGCCATGACTGCGCTCCATCGCCGCAATATCCTGCGGCTGCTCCACTACACAGATAGTAAAGCTGTCGCGCGAGCTGTCACGGCAAATCTCGCATACATCGCTGTCAGTAAGATTAAAGCAGCGGCTGCAGTAGTGAATCTGCTCCTTGGCACCGCTCAAGGCCGCCGCCAGCTGCTTCACATCCTCCGCAGGCATGTCAATCACATGATAGGCCAGTCGCATAGCTGTTTTTGAGCCGATGCCCGGCAAACGCCTGAGCTGCTCATATAAATTAGCCAGCGGCCTGATCATTCTTGCCATCAGCTTAGAACATGCCAGGCAGCTTCATGCCGCCGGTAACCTTAGCCATTTCTTTTTCGGTAAGCTCGTCAATCTGCTTCATAGCGTCATTGACAGCTGTCAGAATCATATCCTCCAGCATTTCTACATCCTCGGGATCTACAGCGGTCGGATTGATTTTGATGGATTTCAGTTCTTTTTTACCGCTGACAACAACGGTTACGGCACCGCCGCCGACAGACGTTTCTACAGTACGGCTTTTCAGATCCTCCTGCATTTTTGCCATATCAGCCTGCATTTTTTGTACCTTTTTCATCATTGCCTGCATATTACCCATGCCACCTGGAAACATAATTAAATTCCTCCTTGATATTTACATATATTGATATTATATATTCTCAGAAACATAAGCCAAGGCTTCAGAGCCTCAAATTAGGTTTCATTGGTCTGATATATCCGTTACACTGCCGCCTAAGGCATTAAATGCCTTGCGCAGGTTTTCCGGCAGCTGCGCTGCCTGCAGATTTTGCGTTTCGCTTTCGGGCGATTGCTGCACTTCCTGCTTTACAGGGGGATGCGGCAGCTTAGCCTTGCCCTCAATGACAGCCTCCAGTCTGATTTCACGTCTTGCCAGACGCAGCAGGACCTCCTCGAAGGCTTTGCGATAATCATCCTTGTTCATCCTGTCCGCAAGGAACGGTGCCTTGAAGGCAACCTGCAGAATGTTGTTGGCAAAGCTGAAGACTCTGCCGTTCTTAGCGCAGGATACCATAGAATTCTTCTTTTCTGCCTTCATAATCTCCAAAGCCTGCTTCCAGAAATCCTCACCGGCTGCAAAATCACCGGCATATTCCTCTGTCTGCTGCACTTTAGCGCTTTTAGGCTTAGGAGCGGCGTTCACCGCTGCAGCCAGCGTATCGGCAGCAGGCTGCGATTGCGCTTTAACTGCAGGCTTCTTAGCCGGAGCAGCTTTTGCTGCCTGCATAGGCTCTGCCGCAGGTGTCTGCTGTGCAATCGGCTGCTGTGCTGCCGGTGCGGCATATTCCTGTACGATTGGCTGCTGCACTGCCACAGCAGGCGCAGGCTGAGCGTTAACCGGAGCCTGCTGATAAACAGGCATCACACCGCCTGCCAGCTGACGCTCCAGCTGTTCTATTCTTGCCGATAAAGCAGCCAATGTGCTGCCCTCTACGCGGCATAAATCCAAAAGGCACAGCTCTGCCGTAATGCGCGGACGCATAGAACCGCGCAGCTCCTGAATAGCGCTGTGCAGCCTTTCCTCCGCCGCCAGCAGACGGTCACGTCCGAACAACGGCGCCAGCTCCGCCAACGCTTCTTTAGTATCCGTCAGATAAATTTCTTCATAGTCAGGAACTGCCAGATAAAGCACCAGCGCCCGCAGATACTCAATAAGCTCTGTAAGCACCTGCTTGACATCCTTGCCCTGCTCCAACAGCAGATTCAGCGTAGCCAGCGCCTGCGGCAGCTGCCTGCGGCCTATTGCTCCCGTCAGCTCGTGCAGCGCTTCACGCCCTACGATGCCCAGTACCTCGCGCACAGTAGCCACCGTAACACGCTTGGCCATGACACCGCACTGGTCCAGCAGGCTCAGAGCATCACGCATGCCGCCCTCAGCCTGAATCGCTATTAAGCGCAACGCATCCGCATCGGCCTCAATGCCACTGCCTGCTGCTACCATTGCCAAGTGCTCCGCAATTTCGTCTACCGTTACCCTGCGGAATTCAAAGCGCTGACAGCGCGACTGAATCGTTGCAGGCACCTTCTGCGGGTCCGTAGTCGCCAGAATAAATACAGCGTGTGCCGGCGGCTCCTCCAATGTTTTCAGCAAAGCATTGAAAGCTCCTGTAGAAAGCATGTGCACCTCGTCGATAATATAAACCTTGTAACGGCTTTCGGCAGGTGTAAAGGCTACCTGCTCGCGCAGGTCACGGATATTATCTACGCTGGTATTGGACGCAGCGTCAATTTCAATTACATCCAGAGAGGTTCCCTGCACAATGCGCTGACAGTTGCCGCATTGGCCGCAGGGCTCGGCAGTCGGCCCCTGCTCGCAATTCAGAGCCTTGGCCAGAATACGCGCCATACTGGTCTTACCGGTGCCGCGAGGACCGGAAAACAAATAGGCGTGGGCAATTTTGCCGCTTGCCAAAGCATTTTTCAAGGTTGTTTTCACAGCCTTTTGTCCCACAAGAGCGTCAAAATCCTGCGGACGCCACTGGCGGTATAATGCTACATAAGCCATCACCGCACCTCCCCGGAATTCATTACATACATAATTATTATACTCAAAATAGCCTGAAATGTAAATTGAAGTTTTGCAGTCCCCCGGCTCCCGTTAAAACAAATATTTTACTAATGCACTAAAGTATTATATAATATTATCAGCTAATCAAAAGGAGGCTACAGCAATGACCATCCCCGAAATTGACAAGGACTTTTTACGCAGGCAGCTGCCGGAATTTTCCGGGCAGACTGCCGACTATCATAACGAGAAAATCGGCAAAATTGCCTATAAGGAGTTTTCCGGTTACTTCGGCAGCTTCGCCCAGCGCGACGGCAAAAGCAATATGCTGCGCCTGCGCTGCAGCGCCGGACGCATCACTATTGCAAAGCTGGCCTTCATAGCCGAGATGATCCGCAAATATAACATCAGCCGCATTCACTTCACAACCGGGCAGACTATACAGCTGCATGATCTCAGCGCCGAGGCTGCCGCTGAAATTTTGGAGCAATGCCTGGACGCGGACATCATCCCCTTCGGCTGCGGCGGTGACTATCCCGGCAACGTGCTCTGCTCGCCCTTAAGCGGTGTGGAACGCGAAGAATATTTTGACGTGCTGCCTTACGCCGAAGCAGCAGCGCAGTATCTCGTCGCTACCATTCCCGACGGCAAGCTGCCACGCAAATTTAAAACCGGCTTTTCCAATTCCCCGCAAAATCTTACGCACGCTACCATGCGCGATTTAGGCTTCGCCGCCCGTCCCGACGGTCGCTTCGATGTCTACAGCGCCGGCGGTCTGGGACCTGCTCCCTGCATCGGTATAAAAATGGCCGAGGCTGTTGCTCCCGAAAAAATCTTGTATCATATCAAAGCAATGCTCGCCACCTTCCGCGAATGCGGCACCTATACGCAAAGAGCCAAAGCACGCACCCGTTATCTGCCTGAGCTTTTGGGTGGCGAAGCCGCTTACAAAGCAGCCTACAGCGAACGTCTCCTGCAGGCACTGCAGGAAGGCGGTCTTGATTTGCAGCCTGAGGCAACAAAAATCACCAAGCGCGACTTCAAGCTCATCACCGGCTTCCGCATTACCTCACAGAAGCAGCCCGGTCTTTACGCCGTAAATTATCATCCACAGGCAGGACTGCCCAAAATTGAAAGCTTCCTAGCTCTGGCGGATTATCTGCAGAACGTTAAAGCCGCCGAGTTGCGTCTTGCACCCGACCAAAGTGTATATATTATCAACCTCACTGCTCCCGAAGCAGCAAAGGTAATGTCGCTCACGCCTGACACAGCCTATAATGCCTTCACAAGCAGCGTGGCCTGCATCGGCTCCACCGTCTGCCAGATGGGCATGGGAGATTCACAAAGCCTGCTGACAAGCTGCTTTGAAGAAATGGCTACGCAGTACGCTGCCAGTGATGCTCTGCCGCAGATTTATATTTCCGGCTGTCCTTCCAGCTGCGGCACCCACCAAATAGGCGAACTCGGCTTCCGCGGTACAGTTAAGGTCATCAAGGGTACAGCACACCCAGCCTTCACTATGTACATCAACGGCTGCTCACTGCAGGGCAGCGAACGCCTAGGGGAAGAAGCAGGCACACTGCTCGCCGAAGATATCCCCTTCGTGCTTTTGGAAATCGGCAAGCATATCGCCCAAAGCGGTCTGGACTTTGCCGCCTGGCAGGCAGCAAATCCTCAGGCCATCGCTACTATCGTTGCTCCCTATATGAAAAAAATCGAGCTGCTCAGCAAATAAGCGCAGCACAAAAAAATCCGTCGCACATGCGACGGATTTTCTTCGTTTATTTCCCTGTAGGACCGCAAAGACGGGCTTCCCCGCGGCACATGAAAGTATCCGCTTAAGGCTGCTTCCTTCCGGACCTGACCTGGTTCACAGGCTCCCATTGCGCAGGACCCGGCTCTACGATCCTACAGAGAAACAAGCTATATGATTTTATTAAAAAAGCCGCTCAGTGCGGCAGATTTTTAAGTGGCGGAGAGAGAGGGATTCGAACCCTCGGTACGGTTTCCCGTACACACGCTTTCCAGGCGTGCACCTTCAACCACTCGGTCATCTCTCCAAGGTTGAAAACTTTAAACTATTTTCAATTTGCCAGCACAATACGTACCCGCAGTCAACATAACTGCAAGTAGTATTATACTGGCATTTTTAATGAAAGTCAAGCGTTTTTTGTAAAAATTTTTATAAAATCATCAAAAAAATTCTTCTGCGGCAGTTTAGGAGAAGGTATCCTCCTCATCACTGTCTTCAGCCGGCAGCAGCATTACCGCACAATCAGAATTCAGAACCACGTTTTCCGAGGTGCTGCCCAAGTCATCACCGTTAGTCATATCGGCACCGGTTTTAGTCATCATAATCAGACTGACATTGTCGCGCTCACAGATAGCGGCAATTTTTCTGGAGGCTACGCCATGTGCAATGCGGTAATCGGCTTCAATACCGAAAATTTTCATTTCGTCTACCAGCTCTTGCAAAAACATCTTGGCACTGCCGTATTTTTCCTTGTAATCATGTTTGTTTCTGCTATGCTCAACAACATGCACAAACAATACCTTGCCTACATATTCACGCAAGCTACGGATAACGTTCAGCGCTTCTAAGGATTTACGGGAAAAATCGGTCGGTATCAGCACAGTATCCAGCAGATTTTCTGTAACCTCATCTTCCTCATCCTTATTAATCAGCAGGGGAATCATTGTAGCCCGTGCCAGCTCATAGGTAGTGCTGCCCATCAGCGCACGCTTCAAAAAGCCCTTGCGGTGAGATGCTACCAGCATCAGGTCAGCGTCGTTTTCTTCCGCCAGCCTGCTTAAGGTTTCGCAGGGCTCGCCTGCCGGGGTTACAATGGAAATTTCTTCATAGCCTGCCTGCTCTATATCATTTTTATACCCATCCAATCGGCTGCGCGCTTTTTTAAAGCTGCTACCGTCAGGGTCGGCATCATCGTCATCATCAAAGACGTGAGCCAAAACCACTTCCGTTTCCGTATCGGGGCATAAGCAAAACAGACACTCGGTCAATTTATCAGCCTGCGGGGACAGATCTGTGGCCAACAGGACCTTGGTGAATGTACTCATCTAATTGCTCCTTTAAAAAATATGTAATATATGGATAGTTCGCCATGAATCCCGAAATTCCTGCCTGAGTAAAAAACAGCTTTCCTAAAAATACTGCCACAACAAAAACAAAAAGCAAAGCCATAAAATGACTTTGCTTTTTGTTTCAGGCACGTGCCTTTTTCAGGAGTCTTGCCAGCTCCATAACATTTTCCAGAGTTATATCGCTGCTGTTATCAGCTTCCTTTTCCCCTTCGATATCCACAAAAAAAGAACTGATAGGACATTCCAAAATCTGATGCAGCTTAATCAGATTGGGTATTGTCAAACCCGCGCGTCCGTTTTCGATATTGCTTAAATGCGTCTGAGTTACCCCCAACTCTTTCGCCAATTCTGTCTGAGATACCTTAGCGGAAATGCGCTGCATTTTTACACGCTTGCCTATCAGGCGATTGTATTCCTCTGTCATATTCATCATCATCCTCCCCTTTTCATAATATATATTCATTATTCCTAATTAAATTTATATAGACAGCATTATAACATATGCGTATTTTACAAGCAATAGTTTTTTAATTTTCCGCAATTTATTTAACTCTGCCTCTATCAAGTTGGCAACATTTATAATGTAGGCGAGGAATATTGTAAATAAAAAAAGCGACGTACTCTTGCATATAAGAGTACGTCGGACGCTATATTAAAATTATTCAGCAGTGCTCAAAAAGAATCAGGCACGGATAAGCTTGCCAGGATTCAGGATATTGTTCGGGTCCATAGCGCGTTTAATAGTCTTCATGATAGACATTTCTACCGGGTCGCAATAAGCTGCCAGTGCGTCAATCTTTTTCGCACCGATGCCATGCTCGCCGGAAAGACGGCCGCCCAGGCTGTAAACATATGCGTAGCAGATTTTGTGGAACTCTGCGAGCTGTTTTTCCCATTCTTCGTCGGTCATATCCATCTTCAGGCAGTTGAAATGCAGGTTACCGTCACCTGCGTGAGCCAGGCACATGCATTCGAAATCAAATTGCTTGGAAACCTCCATCAGGTGGTTCAGGCAGACAGCGATTTTGTCGATAGGTACAACAAGGTCATCAGAGGTAGATACCTTGCTCAAAGCCTTGGAGCCTTCCAGACAGCTGCGGCGTACCTTCCATACGCGCTCGTCTGCTTCAACAACGTCGGTTGCACCGCAGGCAGTACAGATTTCGTCAAGCTGCTCCATCTTCATATCCAGCTCGTCCTCGTTAAAGGTTTCCACGGTAACGATAACGTAGCTGCCATCCTCGTAATGCGGCAGACGCTGTTCTGCATAATCGCTGGCAGCACGTACAAAGCCGTTGTCCATAAATTCAACACTTGTCGGATTCAGGCCGGCCTTAACCAGCGCAGGCACCAGGTCGACAGCCTTCTGTACCTCGGTGAAAACTGCAAGGATATCCAGACGATACGGAGCCAGCGGCAGCAGCTTCAGAGTTGCTTTGGTGATGATACCAAGGGTACCCTCACTGCCCATTACCAATTGGTCGAGGCAGTAGCCGGTGCTGCATTTCTTCAGGCGGTTGCCCAGCTCGGCGATTTCGCCGGTCGGAGTAACAACCTCAATAGAATAAACCTGATGACGGGTAGTGCCGTAGCGTACAGCCTTATTGCCGCCGGCGTTGGTTGCAATATTGCCGCCGATCATACAGCTGTCAGCACTGCAGGGGTCACCGGCATACAGCAGGCCTGCTTCGTTAGCCTTAGCCTGAATATCAGAGGTCAGCGCACCAGCCTCAACCTCCATATACATAGCATCGGCATCAAGCTTAATAATCTTGTTCATGCGTTCCATCAGCAGCACAATGCCGCCGAAAACAGGAATCGCACCGCAGGATACACTGGTACCGGCACTGCGCGGAGTTACAGGCACAAGATATTTATTGGCGATTTTCATAACAGCAGCCACCTCTTCGGTGCTGCCCGGTGCTACAACTACCTCCGGCAGATGATGGTAATGAGCATCCGGCTCTTCGTCGGTTTTGTAACGCTCCAGAGTTTCGGCATCATTTTTTACATGCTCTGCACCGACTGCTTTACGCAGCTCCTCTAGGACTTCTTCGGTTACGGGATTGTAATTTGTCATACTAAAATCTCTCCTTTGCTACTTAGCTACAATGCTACATATTTTAGTTTTACAGCAGACCATTGAGATAGTCTTATAAATTAAAAACCTTGCCTGGATTCAGGATATTATTGGGATCCCAGGCTTTTTTAATTTTTCTCATCAGCTCCAGCTCACCGCTCGGAGTAAAGCGCTCCAAGAAGTGTGCCTTCTTGCTGCCAATGCCATGCTCACCGGAAAGACGTCCGCCATGCGCATAAGCATATGTATAAACCTCTTCCGTAAAACGGCTCAGTTCGGATTCCCACTCCTCATCGGACAAATCCAGCTTACACAGCACGATATGCAGGTTGCCGTCACCGATATGCGCGTTGATGCGCAACGGGAAGGGATATTTTGCCACAGTTTTAATGATGTATTGAATCATATCGCTCATTTCATCAACCGGCACAACAACGTCATCCGTCGTGCACACCTTGCTGATAAGGCTCACAGATTCCAGACAGTTGCGGCGCATCGACCAGATACGCTCATCAGCCTCCAGAACATCCACAGCGCCTGCGGCCTCGCAGATATCGCCGGCCTGCTCCATTTTCATGTCCAGCTCATCTTCATTGAAGGTTTCTATCGTAATAATAACGTAAATACCGTCTTCAATATGCGGCGCACCGGGGAACTCCAGATATTCCGAGGTTGTCCGCACATTAGGATTATCCATATATTCGATGCTTGTCGGGTCGATACCTGCTTTCACAAGCTGCGGCACGACGCCAATTGCTGCCATCGGGTCGTGGAAAATCGCCAGCATATCGATTTTATACGGAGGCAAGGGCTGCAGCTTCAGCGTTACCTGCGTAATAATACCCAGTGTGCCCTCGCTGCCGATAACAAGCTGCTCCATGCAGTAGCCTGTGCTGCACTTTTTCAGCGGCGAGCCAAGGTCAACAATGTCGCCGTAGGGTGTAACAATCTGCACAGCGTAGACCTGATTACGCGTTACACCGTAGCGCACAGCCTTGATGCCGCCGGCATTTGTCGCCAGATTACCGCCAATCTGGCAGCTGTCGCTGCTCGACGGGTCACCTGCATAAAGCAGATTCTCCGCCTTCGCCGCTGCCTGAATATCCAGAGTGCGCACACCGGCCTGTGCTACCATGTACAAGCCTTCCTTATTCAGCTCGATAATTTTGTTGAGGCGTTCCATTAAAAGCACTACGCCGCCCTTGTCGGCAATAGCGCCGTCAACGATGCCTGTACCGCCACCGCGCACGGTCAGCGGAATGAGATACTTATTGCACAGCTTTACTACGCCGGCAATTTCTTCGGCATCGGCAGGAATTACCACTACATCCGGCAGATGGAAGCAGCGCTCGTCCGCCTCCTCGTCCGTCTTGTAGCGGTCGAGCGTATCAGCATCGGTTTTGACATATTTTTCGCCCAACAGCGTTTTTAATTCATCAATAAATTCAGGAGTTACAGAATTGTAATTGCTCATAATACACTACCTTTTCTAAAGGCTGACGAGAAGGTATCAGAGGCGAAGAACAGGCACCGCCGGCGTACTAAACGTACGTCAAGGTGACTGTGATGAAGCTCGTCGCAAGCGACATTAGCACGACCATCGGTTTTTCGCTACGCAAAGCTTGCGACAAACCGGGTCTTTGCGTCTATGATGCCTTATTCGTCAGACTTCATGCGTTAAACACCTTACCCGGATTCAGAATCAAATTCGGATCCCAAGCCAGCTTAATTCTGCGCATCAGCTCCAGCTCACCGGCAGGCGTAAACTCTTCCATATAAGCCAGCTTCTTGGCACCGATGCCGTGCTCACCGGCTAAGCGGCCGCCCTGAGCGTAAGCATAGGCATAAACTTCTTCATGGAAGTCATGCACGATTTTTTCCCAGGTTACATCATCCAAATCGCATTTGCAGAGAACGATATGCAGATTGCCGTCACCGATATGCGCATTGATTTTTACCGGAATCGGGAAGGGATACTTGCTGCCGATATGCATAATTTCTTTAATGGTCGGCGCAATGCGGTCTACAGGCACAACAACATCGTCGGTCAGGGAAACCTTACTTACAAGGCTAATAGATTCCTGGCAGTTGCGGCGCATTGCCCAGATACGGTCATCCGCTTCCAGAACTTCAACGGCACCTGCTGCTTCACACAGCTCGTCAAGCTGCTCCATCTTCATGTCCAGCTCATCCTCACTGAAGGTTTCTACCGTAATGATAACGTAAATACCATCCTCATAATGCGGTGCGCCCTTAAATTCAATATAATCGGCGCAGGCACGCACATAGGAATTATCCATATATTCCATGCTCGTCGGGTTCAGACCGGCCTGCATAATCTTCGGCACTACATCAAGAGCCTTGAACGGGTCGTCAAATACTGCCAGCAGGTCAAAGCGGTACGGAGGCATCGGCTGCAGCTTCAAAGTAACCTTGGTGATAATACCCAAAGTACCTTCGCTGCCCATTACCAGCTGCTCCATGCAATAGCCTGTGCTGCATTTTTTCAGACGGCTGCCAACCTCCACGATTTCGCCGGTCGGTGTAACCATCTCCAGGCTGTAAACCTGATTACGGGTAACGCCATAGCGGACAGCCTTGCTGCCGCCGGCATTTGTTGCCAGATTGCCGCCGATCAAGCAGCTTTCGGCGCTGCAGGGGTCACCTGCGTAAAGATAGCCTGCTTCATTGGCCATCTTCTGAATATCAACTGTACGCACGCCGGCTTCGGCGACAACATACATCGCTTCGGTATTCATCTCGATAATTTTATTCAAGCGCTCCATGAGCAGTACAATACCGCCGCAGACAGCAATCGCGCCATCGGCAAGGCTGGTACCGCCGCTGCGGACAGTCAGCGGCACATTGTACTTATTGCACAGCTTCACAACTGCGGCAATCTCTTTGGCATTGGCAGGACGCACAACAGCCTCAGGCACACGGAAACGGCGCGGATCATATTCCTCGTCGGTTTTATATTGCTCCAGCTTTTCAGGCTCGGTAAAAACATTGGCGTCACCTACTACGGCGCGCACATCCGCTAAAAACGGTTCTGATACGGAATTATACTCTTTCATCATATTCCCTCATTTCTAAATTACATATAGACATCTGTGCGAAAGACAGCAGATGTTACTTATCTAACTTTATATTATATTACAAATCGCGCTGTTTGTCTGTAAATTATGTATGAGAAATCAACACAAAAAGTTTTTCTTGCAGAGAAAATAGGTTTCGCTATATATTGTATACTTCCCCGCACCCATTGCCAAGCAATATAAAAAAGGTTAAGATATAGATAATGAAGCTGCCTTTGCTGCGCCTTAACGCAAGGGCAAAATAAATTTACAGCTATAGGAGAGAGGTCTTATGCAAGCTTTATTTGATGCAGTTAACGCTATCTGCGCCAAAATCCAGATTGTTTCCAATCTGTTCTGGGATTTCCCCTGCAATCTCGACTGGTACGGTTCTATCCCCATTCTGGGAAATTTTAGTCTGGCAATTATTTTATTAGTCGGTACAGGTATTTACTTTACCTTCCGCCTGCACTTTGTCCAGGTACACAACTTTCTCTTCGCTATAAAGGTGCTGATGCAGCGCAACCATACGCGCAACGGTATTTCCTCACTCACAGCCTTTTTGCTTTCCACCGCTATGCGTGTCGGCCCCGGCAATATTTTGGGCGTAACCGGCGCAATTTCCATCGGCGGCCCGGGCGCGCTGTTCTGGATGTGGGTTTCCGCCTTCTTCGGCATGGCAACCTCCTTTGCAGAATCCACGCTTTCGCAGATTTTCAAGGAAAAGCGTGATAACGAATATGTCGGTGGCCTGCCATTTTACGCACGCAAATTATTGAACGATTCCGCCGCTGCCGGCGTTGCGCTCAGCATGCTGTACATTGTTTATGCGCTGCTGTGCTTCCCAGCACAAGGCTTCAACACTATTTCCGCAGTAGGTGCCATCGCCAGCAAAATCTCCGGTGTAAGCATTCCTACCAATTCCTCGCTCTACTGGATTTCCTTTGCGGTGCTTATCGTTATCACCGCTGTTATCAGCTTCGGCGGTATTAAAAAGGTAACGAAGGTTACCGACCGCATCGTTCCCGTTATGGCAGTTATTTATGTACTCACCGTCATCGCTTTGACCGTCGGCAACATCGACCGCATTCCGCTGTTCTTCAGCTCCGTTTTCACGCAGGCCTTTGCGCCTGATGCTGTTTTCGGCGGTGCCTTCGGTCTGGCGCTCAGCCAGGGTATTAAGCGCGGCCTGATGTCCAACGAAGCAGGCCAGGGTACTATTACCATGCCGGCTGCGGCAGCAGAGGTTGCACACCCCTGTGAGCAGGGCTGTGTGCAGGCTTTGGGCGTATTTCTTGATACCATCGTTATCTGCACTCTGACCGGCTTTGTCGTTATCATGGGCAGCATGTGGCTCACGGCAGATGCCAGTGCCTGGTTTGAGCTGGGCAAGCTTGATAAATTTCTCGCCTCCTGCGGTGCTCTTACCGGCGGCAACGACACTCTTTACAGCGTTGTTACGCTGCTTGTAAGCGTTTGCTTCGGCCTGTTTGCCTTCACCTGCCTCTTAGGCTTCATGTCCTTCACCGAAATGTGTGCTAACCGCATTTCCAGCAAGGCTTCCTTCATCAACACCATCCGCGTGCTGTGCCTCATCGTTATTTCCTTCGGCGTTATCACCAACATCGCCGGTATGGATTTAGGCGCACTGTGGGAATTGAGCGACTTCGCCAACATCCTCATGGTATACTGCAACTTACCGCTGCAATATATCGGCTTTAAATATGTATTGCGTGCCTGGAAGCATTTCGAAAAAAACGACAGTACTCCGTTCACCTCCGAAATCGCCGGGCTGCAGCTGCCGGTTTGGGATGCTTTAGCCAAGGAACACAAAAACAAATATCATCACTAAAAAATTAAGCGTGGCCGCTACTCGCAGCCACGCTATTTTTATGCCTTATTCACCTTTAAGCAGACGTAAAAATTCTGCTTCATCAATAACCGTTACGCCTAATTGCTGTGCCTTTTCCAGCTTATTGCCGGCCTCCGCACCCGCAATGACGTAATCCGTCTTTTTGCTGACGCTGCCGCTGACCTTCGCACCCACATCCTGCGCCATCGTCTTGGCCTCGGCGCGTCCCAGCGTAGGCATCGTGCCCGTAAAGACAAGCGTTTTGCCGAAGAAGGGGTTATCCTCCTGACTGGCAGGCGGTGTAAACGTCATCGTCAGTCCTGCTGCCGCCAAACGCTCCACCAGGTCGATGTTCGCCGGTACATTCAGCCAGGTAACGACGCTTTCCGCAATCTTATCACCGATATCACGAATCTGCGCCAGCTCTTCCGGCTGTGCCTGCTGCAGCTTTTCCATGCTGCCGAATTCCGTTGCCAGAATACGCGCTACCTTGGTACCCACATGACGGATACCCAAAGCAAAGAGCAGCTTGTCCAGCTCGTTCTTCTTGCTTTCGTCCAACGCCGCCAGCAGATTATCCGCAGACTTTTCGCCCATACGCTCCAGCTTCAGCAAATCCTCCTTGCGCAGGCTGTACAAATCCGCAGCATCGCGCACTAAGCCCGCATCAAGCAGTGCATTGATAACAGAAGGACCGCAGCCGTCGATATTCATCGCATCACGGCTGACAAAGTGAATGAGGCCCTCGCGTCCGAGCGCCGGACAGTGCGGATTGGTGCAGCGGATAGCTGCTTCCTCGCCCTGACGCTCTACACGCCAGCCACATTCCGGGCAGACGCTGGGAATTTCTACCTCTTTTTCGTCACCGGTACGCTTTTCAGCAACTACACGCAATACCTCGGGAATAATTTCACCGGCCTTGTTGATGATAACCCTGTCACCGATGCGGATATCCTTGGCGCGGATAAAGTCCTCGTTATGCAGGGTAGCACGTCTGATAACGCTGCCGCTTAATTTTACCGGTGCCAGCACTGCCGTCGGCGTCAGTACTCCTGTGCGCCCTACACGCCAGTCAATATCCTCCAGCGTAGTTTCCGCCTGCTCCGGCGGATATTTATAGGCCGTAGCCCAACGCGGATCCTTGCCTGTAGCGCCCAGAATACGCTGTTGGTAAACATCGTTGACCTTAATAACAGCGCCGTCAGTATCGTAGGACAGGCCTTGACGCAGCTCGTTGAAATCGCCGATATATTTAATCGCCTCGTCGATATTTTCGACAACCTTATAATTTTCGCTCACCTTAAAGCCGTAGCGTGCCAGCAAGGCCAGCGATTCGCTGTGCTTGGGCTGCGCGCCCTCGCCTACCAGATAATAGGCAAAAAAGCTCAGGCTGCGGCTTGCCGTTACCTGCGGGTCCAGCTGGCGCAGGCTGCCTGCCGCCGCATTACGCGGATTGGCAAACTCGCTCTCGCCGCGCTCCGCGCGCTGCTCGTTTAAACGCATAAACGCCTGCCTTGGCATATAAACCTCACCGCGCACATCCAAAAGCTCCGGCACTGCTTCACCCTCAGGCACCTTCAGCGTCAGCGGAATGCTGCGGATGGTGCGCACGTTAGCCGTAACATTTTCGCCTACTACGCCGTCACCGCGGGTAGCGGCGCGAACCAGCTTACCGTTTTCGTAAATCAGACTGCAGGCCAGGCCGTCAATCTTCGGCTCCATAACGTATTCCACCTTGCTGCCTGCAGGCAGACCGCTGCGAACACGTTCATCAAAGGCACGCAGCTCCTCGGCGGAAAACACATTGCCCAGGCTCAGCAGCGGCTCCAGATGGCGCACCTCGGTAAACTGCGAGGATGCACGGCCGCCGACACGCTGCGTAGGCGAATCGGCCGGAATGCTGTCGGGATAACGCGCCTCCAGCTCACGCAGGCGCACCATCATGCGGTCATATTCGGCGTCCGTAATCTCCGGCGCATCCAATACATAATATAAATATTCGTTATGACGGATTTCGCGGCGCAGCTTTTCGGCCTCAGCCAAATCTGCCGCGCGCTCATCAGCAAATAAATCCATTTCTGCCATCGCTTTATCCTCCAACATTTTTATCAGGAAAGCCGCTGCTTACAGCTTTTCCAGCTTAGCATACTTCGTCAGCAGGCTACGGATACCGCCGCCTGCAAAAGCAACCGTAACCTCTTGGCCGTCATCCGCAGCCTTAGCGGTAACAATCGTGCCTGCGCCCCACTTTTTATGCATAACCTTATCGCCGACATGGAAGCTGCAGCCTGCCGCCGCACTGCTTTCCCTCAGAAAGAAGCTGGCCTTATGCTGCTCGAACCAGTTGGCGTTTTCCTTGGCAGTAGGCTTGTGTACCTGCGAAGTCATCGCCGGGCGCTGCACTACCGGACGTTTGATTACATGCACCAGATTACGCGGCACCTCCTGCAGGAAGCGGGATGGAGTGTAATACTGCGTGCGGCCGTAGATAGTTCGTGTTCTGGCATTGCTCAGGAACAAATGCTTTTCCGCACGCGTAATGCCTACGTAGCACAGGCGGCG
This sequence comes from Phascolarctobacterium succinatutens, assembly GCF_958453765.1. Classification (GTDB taxonomy): domain Bacteria; phylum Bacillota; class Negativicutes; order Acidaminococcales; family Acidaminococcaceae; genus Phascolarctobacterium_A; species Phascolarctobacterium_A succinatutens_B. The sequence continues at coordinate 239,789 of NZ_CAUDZA010000001.1, forward strand.
CTCCTCTTCAATCTCATTTTCATTCATCAATGTGCGGGAATGCGGGAAGATACCCTCCTCCATACCTACCAAAAAGACATCGGGGAATTCCAGGCCCTTGGCGGAGTGCAGCGTCATCAATGTAACGGCCTCCTCGCCCAGCTCCGCATCATCAATATCGGCAACCAGCGCTACGTCAGCCAGGAAGTTTTCCAGCGTCGGCTCTTCGCCGTTACGCTCGCATTTAACTGCGAACTCCTCGGTTACGCTCAGCATTTCCTTCAGGTTCTCCACACGGCTTTCGTCCTGCGGGTCCTTGCTGCTTTGCAGCTCCTCCAGATAGCCTGTTTTCAGCAGCACATCATCCAGAAGCTGTTTTACCGGTACATCGGCAGCCTCGCCCATCAGCTCAAAGAGCAGCTCGCTCAGCTCGTCCAGCTTATTGGCAAAACGGCTCGCAAGACCGGGGACATCCGCTGCATTGGTCACTACCTCGAACAAGGTCTGTCCGCTGGCATTGGCATACTCCTGCAAGCGTGCCAATGTCGCATCACCGATACCGCGGCGCGGCACGTTGATAATACGCAGCAGGCTCAGGCTGTCACTGGGGTTGAAAATCAGACGCAGATAAGCCAGCGCATCCTTGATTTCCTTGCGCTCGTAGAACTTCGTACCGCCGACCATCGTATAGGCGATACCGCTTTTAATCAGCAGTTCCTCGAAAACACGCGACTGCGCGTTGGTGCGGTACAGCACTGCCATATCACCCAGCTTGGCGCCTTCATTCAGCTGCAGCTTCTGCATATTTTCAATCACATAGCGTGCTTCATCTCTTTCATCATTCGCCTGATAGTAAACAATTTCCGAACCGTTGCCGTTGGCAGTCCACAAATTTTTCGGCTTGCGTCCGCTGTTGTTGTCGATAACGGCATTGGCAGCATCCAAAATAACCTGCGTACTGCGGTAGTTCTGCTCCAGCTTCACCAGCTTGGCATCGGGGTAATCCTTTTCAAAATCGAGGATATTCTGGATATCGGCACCGCGCCAGCCGTAAATGCTCTGGTCGGCATCGCCTACTACGCAGATGTTTCTGTGGCCTGCAGCCAATAGCTTTGTCAGCAGGTACTGTGCATGGTTGGTGTCCTGATATTCGTCAACCATCAGATAATCAAACTTGCGCTGGTACTTTTCTCTAACCGCCGGATTTTCCTGCAGCAGACGCAGCGCCAGCAGCAGCAAATCGTCAAAGTCTACGGCATTGTTGGCCTGCAGCTTTTTCTGATAAGCATCATAAATTTTTGCCACCTGCTGCTCATAGTAGCCGGAGGCCTCACGAGCGTAGGCATCGGGCAGCAGCAAAGCATTTTTCGCGTTGCTGATATGGCTGATAATCGCCGGCAACGGGAAACGCTTTTCATCCAGATTCATTTCCTTCAGCACCTGTTTAATCAGGTTTTTGCTGTCGCTTGTATCGTAAATTGCAAAATTATTGGCATAACCGTTGAGATTTTCCAGCTCATAGCGTAAAAGACGGGCGCAGAAGGCATGGAAGGTAAACAGCCACACATCTCTGGCCGCAGCACCGGCCATACGGTCTACGCGCTCGCGCATTTCCGCGGCGGCTTTATTGGTAAATGTTATCGCCAAAATGCGATAGGGACGCACGCCCTGCTGCAGCAAATGCGCAATACGGCAGGTAAGCACCTTCGTCTTGCCGCTGCCTGCGCCTGCCAGAATCAGCATCGGTCCGTTAATAGTCTGTACTGCATCAAGCTGCTCTTTATTGAGTCCTTGCATTGTATCGGTCATCAGTCGTTAGCCTCCATAATATTTCACGGATGCACCTGCATCCTCTTCTTGGGTAAAAATATTTTTGACTTAAATATTATATCACAAAACGCGTCGCTTAGGCGAAGAAAAGCAGCCGCTTTAGCCTAGAACTATGCTAGGAAAAGCAGCTGCATTGTGTTAAAATAATGCTATGTAATGCAAAAGGAGATTATACAGATGACTAATAAAAGCACCTTCGTTCCCGCCAAGGATTTGAGCAAGCTGTGGCGGGCTATTATAGAATTCGATATGCTGCAGCCGGGCGACCGCATTCTCGTCGGCCTCAGCGGCGGCAAGGACAGCATGCTTCTGACAGCCATGCTGGCGGAAATCAAAAAATATTCGCCGATTCCCTTCGACCTTGCCTGCTACACCGTCAACGGCATGTTTGCACCCAACTTTCCCAAGGCGGAGCTGGAGGCCTTCTGCGCGCAGTTCGGCCTTACACACTACAGCGACGACGTTGACGTGATGGCGGCACACGCAAAAAAAGGCGGCAGCCCCTGCTTCACCTGCGCCTATTTCCGCCGTGCAGCCACCAACCGCCGCGCGCAGGAGCTCGGCTTCAACAAGGTGGCATTGGCGCACCACAATGACGATGCCGTAGAAACCTTCTTCATGAATCTTGTGACCAGCGGCCAGTTGCGTACCTTCTTGCCCGTAACGCCGCTGTCGCGCTCCGGCATCACTGTACTGCGCCCGCTGCTCTACTACCGCGAGCAGGAAATCCGCGAGCTGGTGGCAAAACTGGGCCTGAGGCCTATCAAAAATCCTTGTCCTTATGACGGCCACACCATGCGACAAGACATCAAAGAGCATATCGCAGCGCTAAATGCTCAGTATCCGGAAATCTACGAGCATCTGGCGGCAGCCATGCGTGACAGCGACAGACAGGAGCTGTGGCCGCCCAAGCCCGGCAAGGAGCTGCTGCAAAAATTCCACACCTTCTGGGGACGTGGCAAAAAGCAGGCTGAGCAATGAAAACAAAAGCCTATCTTTACATCATCACTGCTGCTATCTGCTGGGGCTTAATCGGGCTCTTCGTCAGAGCATTGGCAGCACAAGGCTTAAGTTCCATGCAAATAGTTGCCCTGCGTTCGCTGGCAGCGGCAATCTGCGTCACGCTGCCGCTGCTGCGCTCAGGGCGTGCCGCCCTGCGCATCAGACTGCGTGACCTCTGGCTCTTCGTAGGCACCGGCATCTGCAGCCTGGTGTTCTTCAACTACTGCTACTTCAACGCTATGCAGCAGACAAGTCTGGCGGTAGCAGCGCTGCTGCTCTACACCGCCCCTGTCTTTGTTATGCTTATGTCACTGCTGTGCTTCGGCGAAGCCTTCACGCGCACTAAGGCGCTCGCTCTGCTGCTCACCTTCAGCGGCTGTGCCTGCGTCACCGGCGTTTTCGGCAGCAGTGTGACGCTTACGCTCAGCGGCCTGCTCTACGGTCTGGGCAGCGGCTTTGGCTACGCGCTGTACAGCATCTTCGGCAAGTACGCAGTGCGCAAATATTCATCACTCACCATCACCGCCTACACCTTTTATCTCGCACTCGCAGCTTCATGGCCGCTCGCAGATTTTGATTATCAGCGTCTTGCAGCCATTGACCTGCCGTCCATCGTCAGCGTTTTAGGGTTGGGCCTGCTCTGCGCCGTGCTTCCTTATCTGCTCTACACCAAGGGACTGGAGCAGATTGAAGCAGGACAGGCTTCCATCCTCGCGACGATTGAGCCCTTTGTGGCTGCCGCCGTCGGTGTCATCTTCTTTGCGGAAGCACTGACGCCGCTGAAAATAATCGGTATGGGACTGATATTTGCGGCGATTGCCGTGCTGAATATCAGGAAAGTATAAAAATAATATAAAAAGACGTATTGCTTAAGGCTTCAAAATGTAACGAGGCCTTCCGTCAATACGTCTTTTTTTAATTATAGTGCAGAGGAATCAAAAATTCTATACCCCTTTACCCGCCAGCACGCCTGCTCCCGCAGCCACAAGTCCCAAAAGCAGGCTGCCGCCGCTATACGCTGCCCCCGCAGCGATATTACCCTCCGTCAGCAGCATCAGGCTTTCGTAGCCGAACGAAGAAAAGGTGGTGAAGCCACCCAACAGGCCCACGCACAAGAACAGGCGCCAGGCCGCAGGCAGCAGACCGCGCTCCACAATCAGCGTCATCAAAAGGCCCATGCAAAAGCAGCCTATGATATTTATAGCGAAGGTTCCCCATGGAAGGGCGCTGCCGCTCATCCTGCTGATAAAATTACCCAGCAAATAACGGCACACTGCGCCCAAAGCACCGCCGACTGCTACACTTAGTATCTCCATCATGCACTCTCCAGCTGCTCAATATATTGCAGCGTGCGCTGCCAGTCATTCTTCACCGCAACCAGCTTCGCCTGCAGATGAGGCACGGTATAGTCCTCGCTGCGCAGCAGGCTCACAATATCGGCAAACTGCGCCTGCAGACCGGTCAGCCCCAGCGTTGCACACACACCCTTCAGATTGTGCGCATAGCGCAGCACCTCCTGCAGGTTACCTGCCTCCGCAGCCTCCTCCATCAATTTATAATCATCGCTTGTCAGCAGCTTGCGCAAAAAACGCACATACATAGCTTCACTTTCCATAAAGCGCTCTTCCAGCGCCTCCTGAATATCAATCGCCACATACTGCGGCAGTTCCTGTAAATGCACGGCTTCGCACCCCTTTCTGCTCTTAATGCTGCAGGTACGCACTCATCATCTGCGCCAGCAGCTTCATCTGTACCGGTTTCACCATAAAATCATTCATGCCGGCAGCCATCGCGCGTTCCACGTCATCACTGCCGCTGTTGCCTGTCAGCGCCAGAATCGGCACCTTACGCGCATCCTCGCGCGGCAAAGCTCTGATAGCCTCGGCAGCCTCACAGCCATCCATTTCCGGCATCTGCATATCCATCAGCACCATACTGATACTGCCCTCCTCCGAAGCCTCAAACAGCTCCAAAGCCTCCTTGCCGTCGCAGGCAGGCACAACCTCCAGGCCATTCATCGTCAGCAGCTCGCTGATAATCTCCATGTTGATACTGTTATCCTCTGCTACTAAAATTCTGCAGCCGGCAAAATCCTCCAGCTTCGGCTGCGCGTCCTGTGGCTTGCTTTCCACCTTTTTCACGATATTGAACGGCAGCGAAATAATTACGCAGGTGCCTTCATCAACATGACTGCTGATGTGAATGCTGCCATCCATACGCTCCACCAGGCTTTTGACTATCGTCATGCCCAAACCGGTGCCGGTAACGCGCGGCACACCAAAACGGCTGTCGCGCTCAAACGGCTTATAAATCTTCTCCAGGAATTTGGCCGACATACCGCAGCCGGTATCCTTAATGACAAAGGTATAATGCACACGGTTGCGCTCATTGCTCAGCTCGCGACGTGCCAGAAAGCTGATTTTGCCATGCGCCTTGGTATATTTAATCGCATTCGACAAAATATTATTCAAAATCTGCTGCAAGCCCTGCAAATCGCCGCTCACCATTTCATCTTCTTGCAGCATCAGCTGAGAGTCAAAGAACTTCTGCTCCAGCTCGGCCTGCGCCGCAAAAATATCGCTGGTATCCTGCGCTACCTTGGCAATCATAAAGGTTTCCTGCACATGCTCCACCTTGCCGTTGTCCAGGCGTGCCATTTCCAGAATATCGTTAATCAAGGTCAGCAGCTGCTGCCCTGCGGCGCTTATTTTGCGGATATATTCCTTCACCTGTCCGCAGTCATCCTTGTGCAGCTCTGCCAGCTCCGCCATGCCGATAATGCCGTTGAGAGGCGCACGCATATCGTGCGACAGTGCAGAGAAGAACATGTTTCTGGACTTGGCATTTTCGCGTGCTACCTGCAGCGCCTGCTCCGTCACCTGAATATGCTCCAGCTCCTTCTGCTTTTCGGCGTCTACCTCACGGAAGAAGAAAACCGCTTCGTCCTTATTCAGCAAATCATCGCGCATCAGGCGGACATTCAGCCATCTGTATTCCTTGCCGAAGCGATAGCGGAACTCACCGCCGAAGTCATTGATATGACGCTCCACCAGATCCTTGATATGCTCACGCGCAAAGCTGGTCGCAAATTCTTCGGTAGCCTCCGGCTCCACATTCTTTATCAGCTCCTGCAGCAGCTCATCATAATCGCCCTCCGGCTCCTGCGGCCCCGGGCTGGTGCTTTTCAGCATATAATAGCGTCCGGTAACATAATTCACTCTGAACACAGCCAGGAAGGACTTGCTCATAACGCGGATAACCTCATTGATGCTTTGCAGCTGTTTATTCAGCATATGCTCGCGCAGCGCCAAGCCGGCAGCCAGCAGCAGGAAAATAGCCAGCGTCAGGCTGAACCACTGCATCAAATCCTTATAATCACCCATCAGGAAATCATATGGAATCGTTACAATAGATATCCAGCCCTTTTCCGAAACCGTGTAGTAAACACCGCGCTTATTGCCTTCATAGTCGGTAATATAAGATACATCACTGTCAGAATCACGGATTTCCTTAAAGATTTTATCTACATAAGGTTGCTCTTCTTCTATCGACAGATTGCGGTCATTGATGGTAAACATAATATTACCGGACGGATCGCAAAGGTAGTAATAGCTGTCCTTCGGTAGCTTATTGTCACTCAGCAGGCCATTCAGACGCTCCGGATAAAGATTCATCGCCAGTACATTGTTATCACTAAAGCGCACGGCCATCGTCAGCAGGCGCTCATTATTCTTGCCGTATTGATATAAATTAGTATAGGCTACGCCGCTTTTATTGCTCAGCGCTGCCTGATACCATTTCAGCGAAGCAACATCTGTCGGCTGTCCCTCCAATCGCTTGCCAATAAGATGCCCGTGTACTACAGCGCACATATCAAAGCGGCCCACATCAGCATTTTTTTCCATATAATCGGTAAAATGCGTCAGCGCCTCCTCCAGCTCTGCATCCGTCATATCGGGCTTCATTTCCAGCATATGTGCAAGGTTCTGCGCGGCACTGCGCAGCAGCATTTCCTGAGCTTTTATGCGTCCTGTTTCCCTTGTGGCAAAGCGGGCTGCCAGCTGCTGTCCCATAATATGCGAATTATCCAATATTTTTTCGCGCACAATATACAGGCTCACCAGGGAAACAAGCAGGAAGAAGGCGAAGATGCCTATGCTGTATAGAGATACCTTTATTCTGTTCCTAAAAAATTTAAAGTCCATAAGCCCTCCATTGAGCCACTGTCAATAAACATGTGCATATTTCATACATACACATTTTATTATATAACACCAGGCACATCTCTACAAGTGCATACGTCAAAAAGCTGCCTGCGGAAGAAGTTGCTACGTCCGCAGGCAGCCGATTAGGTATTTATGTATATATATGCTTGTTGCGTTACTATTGTTGACTAAAATATTGCATCAGGTAACGATGAGGACAAAGGGAGAAGGGATTAGGGTTCTGATTTTGTTAGTAAAGAAAGAGTTAAATAAACAAAGACTCCTGTTCTTTATCTAAGCGTTTTTGCGTAAGCTCCAAATATTCCTCTACATTATCAATCCCTATAAAATTACAGCCGTTGCGTAATGCTTCGACACCTGTTGTTCCCGAACCGCAAAACGGGTCCAGCACTATATAGCCGGCCTGTGTAGAAGCACGTAATATTCTTTCCAATAAATATTCCGGCTTCTGTGTAGGATGCTTGCCAAACTTCTTTTCCGAAGGCTTGGTAAGACTTCCCGTCCAGACATCCTTCATCTGCTTTCCGCCATTGATTTCTTTCATCAAGGCATAGTTAAAAAAGTATTTTGCTTTTTTATCATCCTTGCAAGCCCAGATGATTGTTTCCGTAGAATGCGTAAAGCAACGGCAGGCAAGATTTGGCGGCGGATTAGTTTTTTGCCACGTGATGTTATTGATTATTCTAAAGCCTTCCTCTTCCAAAGCCATGCCAATCGAAAATATATTATGGAAAGTTCCCGATATCCAGATAGTGCCGTTGGGTTTAAGCACTTTTTTGCAGAGGTTTATCCAGCGTCGGTTAAATTGATGCTTGTTGGCTAACATGTGCTCTTTATCATCAACCATATCCCACGCAGCCTTATTTACAGAAACCATTTTGCCACTACGGCAAGTAATGCCGTTATTACTTAAAAAGTAGGGCGGGTCTGCAAAGATTACGTCAACGGATTCAGGGCGAAGCTTTTGCAGCAGCTCAAATGTGTCACCTAGGAGCAGTTGTGCATTTTCAGTTTGGTAGAATACATATATTCCATTTTCGCACAACTGCCTCATAACAACACTCCTGCTTCGCTCGTCTTGTTTAATATATTAAACTTTGATTATAAAAAAAATTTGCTTATTGAACACTCTAGCGCTTCAGCAATTCTCACCAAGGTTTTCGTTGTAGTTACGGTGATTTTGCCATTTTCCAGTCCTATAATAATACTTTTAGATATTTTACTTCTTCTGGAAAGCTCTTCTTGTGTTAACCCCTTCAGTAATCTTTGCTTTCGTATTTGCAAAAGCACTATAATCACCTCTACGTTTTAGTTTAATATATTAAACTTCTTCTGTCAATAGAATGTCTTTAAAATCTTGAATTAATTATAAATGTATAATATACTAAGCGAAAAGGAGCTTTACATCATGGAACTGAAAACATTCATTAATTCATATCGGGCAGAACATAATTTAACTATGGAGCAATTTGCTAAATCAGCTTCACTTTCCAAAGGATATATATCAATGCTAGAAAAAGGCTATAATCCCCAAACAGGGAAAAAAATTATACCCTCTATCAGCGCTTTGAACAATATTGCCATAGCAACAGGAACCGACCTGGACCATTTACTGAAAATCATAGATGACATTGAAGTTTCCCTAGATTCTCCGGCTCAGGATTTAATTATTTCTAATCCTCAAGAAGAACAACTGATTATAGGTTATCGAAATTTAACAACAGCCAATCAAAAAGAGTTGCTGGCATATCTTGATATGAAGCTCAATATGCAAACAAAATAAACATTTAGTGTTTTATTAATACAAGGTGAGCAAATGAACTGCAACTTTAACACTGCCTTAACGCAAAGCTATCACAGCCAATCGCAAATCATCCGTATTCTGACCGAAAGCTGGGTAAGCGAATATATGTATTGTCCCCACTGCGGGAATGCTTCACTTAATCACTTTCCCAACAACAAAGCTGTCGCTGATTTCTACTGTCCTAACTGCAATAATGAATACGAGCTTAAAAGCAAAGCAGGAAGCATCGGTCACAAAATTGCCGATGGCGCTTATCATACATTTATTGACAGAATAACCAGCAACAACAATCCTGATTTTTTTATTTTGAATTACAGCAAGCAGCTTTTAACAGTAAACAATCTTTGGATTATTCCTAAGCATTTCTTTGTGCCTGACATCATCGAACAAAGAAAACCTTTATCCGATAATGCTCAGCGCAAGGGTTGGATTGGCTGCAATATTCTTATCGATAAAATTCCCAGTCAGGCCAAAATCGATATCATTCATAACAGTGTACCTGTCCCCCAAGAGCTGGTTCAGGCGCAAGTACAACAGGCATCCTTATTATATACGGCCAACCTAAGCTCCAGAGGCTGGTTTTTAGACATATTAAATTGCGTGAACAGCATCAAAACAGAAACGTTTTCGTTATCCGACATGTACCAGTTCGAAACGTTGCTGACAATCAAGCATCCTAATAATCACAATATCAAAGCTAAAATTCGTCAGCAATTACAGCTTCTCAGAGATAAAGGCTTTATTGATTTTCTGGATAGAGGTATCTATAAGAAAATAGTAAAATAGTTTTGAGTTATTTTCTTGTCAGCTCCCGCTGCACCACTTGAACCACTTGCACCACTACTTTTGGTACAAACATAAAAACTGCGCCACAACCCCTAATATATATCCCTGTAAGTAAAGTCTTCGTAAGGGTTTTAAAGCTTTATTTTATGCTATTTACAGCTAAAATAAGGCTCTTTATTTATATTATATTAAAAATTACGAGCCACTGATTTTTCAGCAAAAAGGCTGAAAAAAGTGGTTCAACCGGTGCAACTGGTGCAAAACGCACCGTTAAAGCAGTATACAAAAAGCTGCCTGCAAAAGGACCTCGTCCCTCCGCAGGCAGCTGTTGAGATATTGATGTATAAAGATGCTTGTGATATTTTTTAATTCCACGAAAGCTCCAAATCCTTACGATTCTCAGCGCAATCAGTTAAGTAAAGATTTATCAAAACCTGATAAGGAATGCCCTTCTGAACCGCCAACGCTTTAAAATACTCTATTGTAGACGCATCAATATTAATTGTTATTTGCTTTTTCTTTTTCGCAAAAGGATTTTTTCTGGCATTAGTAAAATCATATTCTTCTCTCATAATTACACCTACCTTCTAAAGAAATCATGATACTGCTTAACTTCTCGCTTTGTAGCTTTTCTAGCAGATATAATACGTATCACTGTATCATTTTCACGATAACAATGACAAACAACCAACAAATTAGCTAAAGTACTAAAACCTAAAATAATGAATCTTTCTTCATTCTGCGAATGGTCAGGATCATCTATAACCAAAGCTTCAACATCATCAAATACTGTTTTAGCTTCTTCAAATGTTACGTGATGCTTAATTTTATTAATAGTATTCTTATTTTCATCCCACTCAAATCTAGGTATCTCTATAATTATATTATAATTATAGATGCCATCTTTGTCAATAAAACCAGTCATTACCTACACCTCCACATAAACAAAAAAGCACCTGTCAAGCTCGACAGATGCCACTGACTCTCACAGTCAGGCATGACCTCTCCTTATCGCGGAGCTACCCATGCAACTGCTATAAGTATAACATACAAGAATCTTTACGTAAAATGAAAATTCACTTCCCGCGGCACCACCCAATCAAGAAAACTAAAAGCTGCCTGCAAAAGGACCTCGTCCCTCCGCAGGCAGCAAAATTCATTTTAAGCTATAATTATGCCTGTTCCGCTCTGGCATCAATAGCAGCAGCTTCTTCATCCGTCATATATTCCGGCTTAATGTCGCGTCCCATATGGTTCAACATCTTTCTGTCGCTGCGAATCGTAGCGCAGGCCACAGTAGTCAGCATATTGCCGGTAATAGTTGCGGATGCACCTGCCTTAAATGCCGTTTCACCGTCATTGGTAAGCAGTGCACGGCCTGCACCCAAGCGGATATTAGCCAAAGGATTAATATAACGGAAGAAGGCCACGGTACGCAGGATATCAGCCTCGCTCAGACGCGGCAGATGTTCCAGCGGCGTACCCGGAATCGGCATCAGCGCATTCAGCGGAATAGAATCAATGCCAAGCTCTGCAAGGCTGATAGCCATATCAAGACGGTCCTCCCAGGTTTCGCCCATACCGATAATACCGCCGGAGCAGGCGCACATGCCCTCCTCCTTGACCATTTTCAGCGTATTGATTTTCATATCATAGGTATGCGTAGTGCAGATGTTGGGAAAGTTGCGCTTAGAAGTTTCGATATTATGATGATAGCTGGTGACACCTGCCTCATGCAAGCGATGCAGCTGCTCACGGGAAAGGAAGCCCATGGAAGCGCACAAATCAATCTTCAAATCACGGTGCATGGTTTCATACGCATGAATAGCCTTATCGAATTCTTCACCGGTCAGCGCCTTGCCTGCGGTTACAATGGAAAAGCGGTGCACGCCCTCCTCCTGGTTCAGACGTGCCAGCTTCACGATATCCTCCTCCGGCAGGAAGCTGTAAACCTCGCAATCGGTGTGGTTATGTGCGGACTGCGCACAGAATTTGCAGTTTTCCGGACAGCGGCCGCTGCGTCCGTTGATAATGGAGCACAAATCCACGCGCTCACCGACAAAATGCTTGCGGATTTTATCTGCACCTTCACATAAGGCCTGCAAATCGCAGGTCAGAAATGCCTTTAAATCGTCCTGACGTGTCAATCTTCTGCCATCAATAATTTCTTGTGCTAATGCTTGCGGGTTCATATTCTCTTCTCCTTTTGTAACCTATTTAATCGGTAGGCTTATGCTGTAAAAAAATAAGTGGTACGTTAACCTTGACGTTTTTAACGTGCACCATCTGTTAACCAAAATTATAGCACAGGATAACGATGAGTGCAAGCAGGAGAAGCGGCAAAATGTCTGCAAAAGCATTTATTTTCTCTGCACCAATACTCTGAAACAGCAAAAAGCTGCAGCCGGACGCCTGTCGGCGCCAAGCTGCAGCCTGCAATTTTTAATTATTTTCGTGCGCTCCACTCCCAGATGCGATATTCCAGCCAGGCACAGAAGACACCGCTGAAATCCAGCAGCACATCCTTCACCCTGCTGGCACGTCCTGGCGAAAAGGCTTGGATATATTCATCTATTACAGCTACCAAAAGCGCTAAAAAGAGAATATAACCGGTTGCCGTAAGCTTAGGCACGCCCCAGGCACTGAAGCTGCGGCACAGCAGCAGTCCCAGCAGCGCAAATTCGCAGAAATGCGCCATTTTGCGGATGTGATGCTCAACATCGCCCGCCAGATGAATATCCAGATGCTGCGCCAAAAGCTGCGTCAGCGCAGCAAACCAGCCGCTAATCTCGGAAGACTGCTTCAAGGGCAGCGACGAATTATAATAGATAATGCCCACAAGGCAGGCAGTGAGAAAAACCCATAAATATTTCATAAAGCTCCCCACTTAATTATTGTACCTGCAGCAAAATCAGATATGACGTGTCAGGCACTCCATTACCATCATATTGCTGACAACACCGATACCACCGGGCACAGGCGTAAAGGCACTCGCCTTTTCGGCAACTGCGGGGTCAACGTCGCCCACCAGCTTGCCGTCAACAGCGTTGATGCCTACGTCCACAATCACAACGCCTTCCTTAACCATTTCCGGCTTCACAAAGCAGGCCTTGCCCACTGCAGCGACAATAACATCAGCCTGCTTTAAAATCTCCGGCAGGTTGCGTGTACGCGAATGGCAGATGGTAACAGTAGCGTTTTGCTGCAGCAGCAGTACGCTTACCGGCTTGCCTACAACATTGCTGCGGCCGATAGCGACAACGTTCTTGCCCTCCAGCTCAATGCCATAGTGCGCCAGCGTTGCCATGCAGGCACGCGGAGTGCAGGCAGCAAAGCGGCTGCGGCCCATGAACACATCACCGATATTCTGCGGATTCAGGCAGTCCACGTCCTTGTTCGGCGAAACTGCCGCGCCCACGTTATCGCTGTTGATATGCTTCGGCATCGGCATCATCGGCATAATACCGGTAACGTAGCGGTTACGGTTCAGCTTTTTGATGATGCTGATAACCTCCTCCTCCGGAGTATCGGCAGGGCAGGTGATAACCTTAGCGGCACCGCCCAGACTTTCAATTAATTTGACCAGCCTGTCCTTATATACGTGAGATGCGGGATCATCACCCACAACCAAAATAGCCAGGGTTACTACCAAGTCGTGCTGCTTGGCAACAGCAATCTTTTTGGCAATAGCCTCACGGTAAACATCAGCAACAGGCTTACCCCTCATTAAAACAGTTTCCATAGTAAATTCACCTCAAAAAGCATAGTTGATTTATTATAGATAGCAAAACAGGAACGCAGATGGCGCTTTATCCTCCGATTTCCTTAAAGGATGGCGCTTTATCCGTCAGCCTTTTTTAGAAGAGACCACTGATAACACCATCATCAGTAACATCAATTTTCTCTGCTGCCGGAACCTTAGGCAGACCGGGCATAGTCATAACATCACCGGTCAGAACTACGATAAAGCCGGCGCCTGCTGCAATGCGGCAGTTGCGGATAGTAATCTTGAAGCCGCTCGGACGGCCCAAAAGTGCCGGGTCATCGGAGAAGGAATATTGGGTTTTAGCCATGCAGATAGGCAGGTTGCCGTAGCCAAGCTCTTCAAATTCCTTGAGAGCTTTGTCTGCTTCCTTAGTATAGTTAACGCCGTCAGCACCATAAATTTCCTTAGCGATGGTTTCAATCTTGCCCTTCAGGCTCATTTTCAACGGATAAATCGGCGCAAATTTGCTCTCGCCGCTGTCTGCCAAAGCAATTACTTCCTTAGCAAGGTCGATACCGCCTTCGCCGCCTTTAGCGAATACGTCGGACAGTGCAACGTTAACACCAAGCTTAGCACAGTGCTCGCGAACTGCCTCCAGCTCCTCTGCGGTATCCTGAGCGAAGATGTTGATAGCAACTACGCAGGGAACGCCGAATTTTTTAACGTTTTCGATATGCTTCTCCAGATTTACCAGACCTTTTTTAACTGTCTCTACGTTCGGAGTCTTCAGGTCAGTTTTCGGTACGCCGCCGTGCATCTTCAGTGCACGTACGGTAGCAACGATAACGGCTGCGTCCGGTTTCAGGCCGGCATAACGGCATTTGATGTCAAAGAATTTTTCTGCACCCAGGTCAGCGCCGAAGCCTGCCTCGGTGATAGTATAATCAGCAAGCTTCAGGCCGGTCTGAGTTGCCATAACGCTGTTGCAGCCATGGGCAATATTAGCGAACGGACCGCCATGGATGATTGCCGGTACGTTTTCCAGAGTCTGTACCAGGTTAGGCTTAACGGCATCCTTCAGCAGAGCTGCCATTGCGCCCTGAGCCTTAATCTGGCCTGCGGTAACAGGATTGCCGTTGTAATCGTAAGCAACGATAATTTTTGCCAGACGCTCCTTGAGGTCATGCAGGCTGCTTGCCAGGCAAAGAATAGCCATAACCTCGGAAGCAACGGTGATGTCAAAGCCGTCCTGACGCGGTACGCCGTGAGCCTTGCCGCCCAGGCCTACTACGATGTTGCGCAGCTCGCGGTCATTCATATCTACAACACGCTTCCACGCAATACGGCGCGGGTCAATGTTCAGAGCGTTGCCCTGTTGGATATGGTTGTCCAGCATTGCTGCCAGCAGCATATGTGCGGAGGTGATAGCATGGAAATCACCGGTAAAGTGCAGGTTGATGTCCTCCATCGGCACAACCTGAGAATAGCCGCCGCCTGCAGCGCCGCCCTTAATACCCATGCAGGGGCCGAGGGAAGGCTCGCGCAGAGCTACGATAACCTTTTTGCCGAGCTTAGCCAGGCCCTGTGCCAAACCTACGGTAGTAGTGGACTTGCCTTCGCCTGCCGGAGTCGGGGTGATAGCGGTAACCAGAATCAGCTTGCCGTCTTTTTTATCTTTAACACGGCGGATTAAATCGTAGGACAGTTTTGCTTTATATTTGCCATATAATTCAATATCGTCCTCGCTAATGCCTAATTTTGCAGCAACATCAGTAATTTTCTGCATTTTTGCCTGTTGGGCAATTTCAATATCGGATAACATGTTTATCTCCTCCTATTTCATTGCGTAAAAAACTGCGCATGGTGGCAAAGTATCTTATATAGTTCTTCCCCGAGCAGCTTTTTTCCTGCCCGGGGAAGTAAAATAATACAAAAATTTTTAGTTAAACCACACTTCTACCGTAGTGTTTTCAAGCACCTCACTGCCCGGAGGCGGCTTCTGCTGCCATGCATGACCGCTGCCGTAAGGCTTCAGCTTCAGCTTATACGGCTCCAGCAAATCGACAGTATTGCGCATGTCCAGTCCTTTGAAATCCGGCAGCTTGATTTTGCCGTCCGGCATTCTTTGCAGCACCGGCAGCTGCTTCGGCTTCTTTTCATCCTTCTGTCCGATGGCATTCATCTCCTCGAAAGAAGGCAGGCCTTCGCTCGCTGCGGGCTGAATACCCTTGGCAACAAGTATCTGCTGCAGCGTATCGCGGAAGATAGGGGCGCTGACCTGCGAGCCGTAGAAGGCTCCCTGAGGCGTATCCAGCATAACCAGCATAGCATAACGCGGTTTATCCGCAGGCACAAAGCCCACGAAGGAAGCAATGTACTGACCGGCAGCATAACCGCCGCCTGCTGCCAGCTTCTCCGCCGTACCTGTTTTGCCGGCAATGCGGTAGCCCTTGATTGCTGCAGTCTTGCCGCCGCCCTCGCTGACTACCTTTTCCATCATCTCGCGCATCTGGCGTGCAACCTGCTCGGTAATAACATTGCGTACTACCATCTTTTTGCCTTCCTTGATAACGGTTCCGTCGGCAGCCACAATTTTTTTGATGATATACGGCTGCAGCAGCTCACCGCCGTTGGCAATCGCACAGATAGCGCGCAGCTCCTGCAAAGGCGTCACCGCAACGCCCTGACCGATAGCCATCGTCGCTACGTCAGGCTCATACATATCCTTGGGATTATACAGAATGCCTCCCTCTTCACCGGGAAGCTCAATGCCAGTAGGCGTACCGAAGCCAAACTTTTTCGCATAGCTGATAAGCCTGTCCGCTCCCAGCTTCATGCCCAGCTGTACCATACCGGTGTTGATAGAAAACTTGATAACCGTAGAAAACGGCACCGTACCCATGCCTTCGCCATCCCAGTTATAGATTACGCGGTCGGCAATCTTGATACGGCCGTTGTCCTGAATAGGTGTATCAGGTGTAATAATGCCCTCCGTCAATCCCATGCAGCCGACAATCGGCTTAAATACCGAACCGGGCTCGTAAATCATGGAAACGGCACGGTTTGTCCAGCTGTCGGGGCTGTACTTGCCGAAATTATTCGGGTCAAAGGTAGGACGGCTGGCCATACCCAAAATTTCACCGGTGTACGGGTCCATGATGATGGCTGCCGCACCCTTAGCCTTAGTGCGTGCCATAGCATCGTCCATGGCATCCTCCAGCACGTACTGGATTTTGCTGTCCAACGTCAGATAGACCGTAGGCAGCTTTTCCTGCTTCGGCTGCAGCTCATGCCCCGGATCATTCACCATCAAGCCTAAAAGCTGCTTGCCCACCGCATCATGCAGTTTGGAATATGTTGTTTCGCTGCCCTTCAGCACATCATCAAGCTGATATTCCAGGCCGCTCAGGCCCTTGTCATCGGTACCGATAAAGCCAAGAATCTGCGCCGCAGCACGCTTTTTAGTATAATAGCGCTTGCTTTCCTCCAGAAAATGCAGGCCCTTCAAATCATTATCCTTAATAATTTTCTGTACCTGTGCTGCTTCCTTCGGCTCCATCGTGCGCTTCAGCCAGACAAAGCGTCCGCCGCCGGTAAAAATACCATAAAGCTTTTGGGCATCCGTTTTCAGCACCGGTGCCAGCAAATCCGCACTTAAGCGTCGTACATCACGCTGCACGGTTTTTTTGTTCTTTTCATCCTGCTCGTCCTGCATCATTTCCGGGTCTGCGTAAAGCGAACCCGTCATAATGCTCACAGCCATCTCCTCGCCGTCACGGTCAACAATGCGTCCGCGCGGAGTGCCGCGTATATACTCTGCCGTCAGCTGTGATTTCGTCAGCTGCTTGAGCTTGTCTGCCTGCACTACCTGCAGCCAGATTAAACGCAAAAACACACCGGCTACAATTACAACCATACATATACATAAGGCTGTAAAACGTCTTTTACTGTCTAAAAAAGCAAAAGGCTTCATTGCTGCCACCTCCTGCTGCCCACAACACGCAAATCACTGCGGCGTTTTTCCGGCGGCTCGGCATCCAGAAGCTGCTGCTTTTCTTCCTCATCATAAACCGACAGCAGCAAACCGATTGCCGCCATCGAAATTATCATTGAACTGCCGCCGTAGCTGATAAAAATAAGCGGTACACCGATAACGGGGAAAATACCGCAAACCATCGCCATATTGGCAAAAGCCTGACCGATGATTAAAAAGGTAACTCCGGCTGCCAGCAAAAAGCCCTTCTGATCCCGCGTACTGATTGTAATCTTATAAAAAGCAACTCCCAGCAGACAAAAAACAAGCAGCAGAATAAGCGCTCCGAAAAAGCCGTTTTCCTGACAAAAAACAGCAAAAGCAAAGTCAGTATGAGCCTCCGGCAAATAAGCGAACTTTGCTGCGCCGTGTCCCCAGTTGGTGCCTGTAAGGCCGCCGCTGCCAATTGCCAGCAGCGACTGCACCATCTGATAGCCCTTGCCCTGCGGGTCGAGCCATGGGTCAAACCACACATGCAGACGTTGCAGACGATATTCCGAACTTATTGACAAAAGCACAGCGCCAACAGCACCAAAGCCAACAATAGTTGTTATCCAACGTGCAGGCAGCCCGGCAATAATAAACATACCCATTACCAGCGTAGCAATAATCGCCGCGGTTCCCAGATCAGGCTGCACGAGAACGCCAAAGGCAGCTATACCCGTTGCCATGGTTACCAGAAGGCATTCGCCCTTATACAGGCTTATCTTCTCTCCCAGCTTCATCGCATTGCCCAAAAATCTGGCTGACAGCATAATCAGCACCAGCTTAGCTATCTCTGACGGCTGGATAGAAAAAGAACCGATATAAATCCAACGTGTAGCACCCTTATTGGCTGCTCCCCAAAAATGTACTACTACCAGCATAACCAGCACTATGCAATAGCATATCCACAGAAATCTTTTATTCAGCAGCCTTTTGTAGCCTATTTTACGGATAAAATAAATTCCCACAAAGCCCAGCACAGCACAAAGGTAATAGCGAAGCAGATAAGACAGTCCGTTATCATACAAGCTGGCACTGAACACATTGATGCCGCCAAGCAGCAGCAGCACGGCCATAAGAGTAAAAATAGCCTGACGGGGATTATCCCATAACAAAAATCTCTTATTCATGGCAAAGCCCTATTTAAAAAACTACCTCGCAGAAATTAATCGGCGTACCCAGCGCACTGAATTTCTGCTCATATTCTGTTTGTACAGGGTTCTCATATTCGGAATGATGCAGGTCATAGCTCAAAGCAATAATCTGCAGGCCGAACTCCTTGAATTCCTCTACGGAAAAATCAAACAGAGCGCGGTTATCCGTTTTAAAGCGCAGGTGACCGCCCTCGCCCAACAGCTGCTTGTACAATGCCAGGAAGTTGCGGTGCGTCAGACGGCGTTTGGCATGACGTGCCTTCGGCCAGGGGTCGCTGAAATTCAGATACAGCTCCTTGATTTCGCCGGGCTCGAACCAGTCCAGCAGGTTTTCGGCATTAGCGCAAATGATTTTAACATTCGTCAGCTCCTTGTCCTTCGCTGCCTTAGCGGGAAAATAAGCAATATCATGCTGTGTTTCAATGCCGATAAAGGCCTTATCCGGATACAGCTCTGCCATGCCGATGGTAAAGCGTCCCTTGCCGCAGCCGATTTCCAGACACAGACGTTTGCCCGGAAACATTTCCTGCCAATGTCCCTTAAACTTATCAATATCATGCAGGAAAACGTATTCTCCCTGCACTTCCTTCATAGCTTCTTCAATCCATGGTTTTTTTCTTAAGCGCATATTCAGACCTCACATAAAAATATTTTCTCAAGTATATATTATACAACAAATCCCCTTACCTTGGGAAAAGAATTATAAAAAAAGCCGGCAGCATAATAACTACACTACCGGCATAAGCAGGTGTCTCAGTCCTTCTTCAACACGCCCTTTACCTTACGCAGCAAATCGTCGACCTTTTTATTTGCCGGCGAATCGTCATCCACCTCAAAGCGACGGCTTTCATCGCCCAGCGGCTTATCCTTGCAGGCCATATTCTTCAGCTCGCCCAGCATTTTAATGCCTTCGATGCGTGCCTCCTCATAGGTTGTTTTAAAGGCAGACAAATCCTCCGGGCAGCCTGCTTCCAGCCAAGCATTCGCCACCTTGCCCACAGCGTAGGTCACCGACATGCCCACGGGAATCTGCACCGGTGCAAATGGAATCAGCGTTGCCAAGGTCTGTCCTACAAAGGCACCGCCCAAAGAACCTAAAAGTCCCAGCACGGCACTTTCGGAAAGTTTAATACCACGTAGCTTAGCCAGGCGAGTAATCATATAAACCTCGTTCGCCATCAGCGTCATCGTGCCTACTACCGGAGCAACAACAATTACCCCGGCACGGGCAGCAGCCCAGCGGCAGATATCCTCCGCCTCTTTATCCGTATCAACAGCATATTTCATTTTGTGCTCATCCAAACATTCTGTCATTTTCTCACCTCATTTATGCAGCTTTCAAAGCATTTTATTTTTTATAATTACATTATACAGCAAAGAAGACGGACGAAACAGTGAGATTATAGTGAAATCGCCGCTGCCGCAAACTTTTTCCTTCATACTAACTAATCTTCTGAGCAAAGCAGGAGAGTTTATGGTAAAATATTAGAGTATATATTGATATTCGGTCAAGGTGGTGAGAAATAGTGACAGCGGACAATACGCCTGTCGTAGGACGCTTTGCACCTACGCCCAGCGGCTTTCTGCATCTAGGCAACGTTTTCTGCAGCCTGCTGGCCTGGCTCTATGCCAAAAGCAGCGGCGGCAAAATAGTTTTGCGCATCGAAGACCTGGACCCGCAGCGCTGTTCCCTCGCCAAGGCTGACGCATTGGCCCGCGAGCTGGAATGGCTGGGGCTGACGTGGGACGAGGGTGCGTATTGCAGCACTGACAGCGACAGCTTTTTCCAAAGCCGCCGCAGCGATATTTACGCTCACTGCTTCGACCTTTTACAGCAGCAGGGGCTTGTCTATCCCTGCTTTTGCAGCCGAAGCGAGCTGCACGCCGCCGAAGCGCCCCACGCCAGCGACGGACGTATTATTTACGCCGGCACCTGCCGCGAACTTACGGCAGAGCAGCGCAGCGCCAAAATGCAGCAGCGCCGTCCCGCCTGGCGCATCAAGGTTGATGACGAGCTTATCGCCTTTACGGATATGCACTACGGCAGGCAGCAGGCCAATCTGGCGCACGAATGCGGTGACTTTATCCTGCGCCGTAGCGACGGCGTCTACGCCTACCAGTTGGCTGTTGTCATCGACGATGCGCTCATGGGCGTAAATCAGGTAGTGCGTGGCTGTGATTTGCTCAGCTCCACGCCGGTACAGCTTTATCTTTACCGCCTGCTGAACCTTACGCCGCCGTCCTTCTGCCACATTCCGCTGCTGACAGATGCTGCAGGACGCAGGCTTTCCAAGCGCGACGGTGATCTGGAAATTGCAGCCCTCAGGCAGCACTTCGGCAGTCCGGAGCCCATTATCGGCCTCTTGGGCTATCTTGCAGGCCAGCTGCCCAAGCCGGAGCCTATTACAGCAGCAGAGCTGCTGCCGCTTTTCCGTCCGGAAAAAGTTCCCCAAGACAATATTGTTGTACCGCAACTGCTTTGATTGCGCAGGCAATAACACATTTCACTGATTATAAAACCTGGGAGGAATATATAATGAAAAAATATTTAATGAAAATCAAGGTTAATATGCTGATTGTACTTATCATCAGCTTGCTCGGCGGCATGGCAGGCAGCTACTTCTTCAACAACCGCTGGTTAGGTCTGATTGTAGCAATTCCCCTGTGCGCTCTGTATATCTATCAGGTATATCAGGTGCAGGCCGATTACCGCGAGCAGCACACCAAAAAGAAGCACACTAACAAGTACAGATAAGCTAAGGCGTAAAAGCAAAACTGCCCTGAAGCAGCTTACGATATTTATCGTGGCTGCCTCAAGGCAGTTTTTTATTTTATTACCATTTTTCCGGTACTTCCTGCAGCTTATCCATAACGAACATAATATAAGTAACATTACAGATCAGGTTGCCTGCATCATCCTTAATTTCCGAAACAATATTAATCGTAGACTGGCCTTTATGTACAATTCTGCTTGTAACGCTCAGTGCGCCCAGTCCGCGCACATTGCTGATATAATCAATATTCATATTCAGCGTTGTACAGATTTTGCCGACAGAGGCACAGGTAATACCGGTTACGCAATCTGCCAGCGCTGCCATGGCACCGCCATGCACGCCAAGCCAATGATTGGTATGAATATCAAAATCAATAGGCATCACCAAGGTTGCACCACCGCAGTGCACCTCCTTGATTTCGATTTTCAGGACATTCATAAATGCGTTGCTGCTCCACATTTTGCGGATAATTTCTTCCGGATTCATAAAAACGCCACCTTTCAATTGTTATGTTAAAGCTTAAAAATACATATTAACCACAGTCATGTAAACAGGAATTACCAAAAGTCCGCCGATAATGGTGATAAACGAAAGCGCCGCCGCATACCGGCTGTCGCCGCCATACTGCTTGCAGACTATAGCCATCTGTGTCATTGCCGGCATAGCAGCCTGCATAGCAAAAACCTTGACGGAAATCGGCGCTACATTAATCAGCGGCACCAGGCACAACACGCACAGCGGGCAGACAATGAAACGGCCGAACAAACCGCCCCAAATATCTCTTTCAAAATTGAAATCACGCAAGTTGATTTTGCTTATCTCAATGCCGATAAATACCAAAGACAGCGGCGTTGTCAGATTGCCGACATACTGAAAGCCACGTGCCAAAAACCTCGGCAGCGGTATATTCAGCACTATAAGCAGAATTGCTGCCACAAATCCCATCAGCGGCGGTGACCACAGCTTTTTCAGCACCTGCATAGAAAAAATACCGCCGGCCTTGCCCTCAATATCCGCAACTATATTCTGCACACCCAACGTCCAGAAGAAGGTCAGGTTAACCATATAATACAGCATAACGGAGGGAATGCTTTCATCACCAAACAGCGCCAGATTTACCGGTAAGCCGATAAACATGGTATTAGCTATAAAAAAGTTGGTAACAAAAACGCCGCGTCTTCCCTGACGTACATGCAGCAGCTTAGCTGCTGTTTTGCCGACAATCAGTGCCAAAAGCATAGAGCATACCGGCAGCAGCATATCAGGTGCCAGCTCGACAAGCTTTTCTGCCGTAAAGTTTTTCGTCAGACTGGTAATCATATACAGCGGCAGTGATACCGTTGTAACCAGCTTAGCAATCAAAGCACTGCTTTTATCATCAAACCAGCCTTTTTTACTGAGTACATAACCGATACCGACTACAAAAACAATCGTAAAAATACCATCGAGAGCTTGTAAAACAAAATTTATCATCATTATTCACCTTTTTCCAACGCACAACAAGGTACGGCTGTCCCTACCGTACCTTGCTATGCTAAATGGAGGAGTATTAGCATCTATGTGCTATGCATCTGTGTATGTCAAGGAATTGCCTGATATACCATGTCCCTAAAATATATCCCGGGGAAATTCCTTATGTTCGAGTAAATATAAAGTAATAGTAACGGAAAGCAAATCTGCACTGCCTCCCGGACTAATGTGCCTTTGCAAAAAGTACCTCTCAGTCTCAGCTATAGCCATTCTGCCTTTTTCGGCGAAGACACTGCCAAGGCTCAGAATGTTTTTAGCAATTCTCTGCACTTCCAACAAAGTATCATAATCAGTGCGCCAGATAATGTTACTGTCCTCAACAACAGTCATCAAAGCTATCAATGCATGCACTAAAGCATCATTAATCGTCGCACCTTTGTCAAAGGCATCTTCCAAAGCGGGCAGTCCATAGTTTACCACACTCGGGAAACCATTTTCAACCTCTCCGCGAATACCTGTAATACCATATTTATAATATAGCTTTTCGCCTGCTGTCATTGCAGCATGGTCAAGATTCTTCAATTCCCTGGCTACTAAGCCTGCAGCCATTTCCTTAATCAGAGGCAGTAAAGCATCTCTGCTCAGCCCCATATTCATAACATAGCCGCTTACAGCGCTCACTATGCCGCCGGCGAATAAAATTCCCCGCTGTGTATTCACTCCCTTAGTCACTCTCAAAAGCTCTGCCTCTGCGCCAACGCCGTAGCTGCGCAGCTTGCAGAAAAGCTCTGCCAAGGTTCCTCTATGTGCCTGTCCGATATCCTGCAAATCATTGAACGCTTTGCTCAGAACAGCGGAGCTCATCATAAAGGTAAAAATACTCATATCCTTATGCGCACCATTGGATAATCTGGTTACCAGACCCGGTTTAGGATGCGTAGATACTTCCAGCAATATTGCCTGCGTCAGATATTGACCGACCTTTTGCAAATCAGCATCGAAAGGAGAAAGTTTGCAGGTGTAATTATTTAAGTCCATTTTTATTTCGTCTTTGTCTACTCTCTGAAGTAAAAATTTTAGCTCACTCATTATTCCTGCCTACTTTCTCCGTATCATATGCCTTGGAAAATTTTTAAACTGCAGCCTAACCCATAATAGCCTTAGTAGCTAAATACAGAATGGACGGGCACAGCAGACAACCGGTACCGGTATAGAAGGTTGCAGTCATTGCACCATACGGAACCAGCTTAGCATCAACAGCAGCCAGACCGGCAGCAACGCCGGAGGAAGTACCCATCAGGCCACCATAAATCATAGCAGATTGCGGGTTGTCCAGACCAACCATGTTTTTAACAAACGGAGTAACAACCATAACGAGTACGGATTTTACAACGCCTGCTGCGATAGAAATCGCAATTACATCGGAAGAAGCGCCAAGAGCAGCACCGGTTACAGGGCCAACAACGAAGGTGCAAACGCCGGCGCCAACGGTTACCATGGAAACTACATCAGGATAGCCCATGAAGTATGCCATAACAGCACCAACAACAAAGGAACTTAATACGCCCATCAGCAAGGAAACTACACCAACAACGCCGCACTTTTTGATTTCGCGCAGGTCAGCGCCGAAAGCAGTAGAAACGATAGCGAAGTCACGGAACATGCCGCCGCCCATCATGCCGACACCGGCAAACATGGGAATGGAAGCCAGGCCTTTGGAACCGCCGGTAGTAATACCGCCGATATAAGCCAATACCAGACCTGCGAAGATTGCGATAGCACTGCCATGAACCTTACCTTTGGTCAGTCCGGAAAGCTTATAAGTAATTAAAGTAATGATACCGATCAGCATAAAGGAGAATACCAAACCATTTTTGGTACATACCTTCATAAACATTGCAGTAAAATCCATCTTACTTCACCTCTTTCTTGCCAAAAAGCTTGCCAATGATAGGAATCAAAGCAAAAGCTACGGCAACACCAACAACACCGCCGCCAATAGCCAAAGGACCACCCTTCAGAGCTGCTACAACGTTCTGAATAGAGCTCATAGCAACAACGATAGGGATGTACATTGCAGACCAGAAAGCAATACCGCTCTGAGCTTTAGAATCAAGCCAGCCTTCGTCAATGCCCTTGTTGGATAACAAAATCAAAAACAGCATTGCGAAGCCTACACCGCCAACGTTAGCTTTTACACCAACCAGGCCACCGAATACGTCACCGAGGAAAATGCCTACAATATAGCAGGCAGCCAATAAAGCTACACCATAAATTGCCATTATTTTTCACCTCATAGTACAATTTTTTATTATCGCCGCCCTCAAACAGCCGAGGGCGACGAAACAACTAAGGGTTAAACCGTTAAAAATTATTCAACGATAGCAACAACTTGACCGGCACTTACGCGGTCACCGGGTTGTACTTTGTACTCTTTTACTACGCCTGCTACCGGAGAAGGTACCAGTTGTTTCATTTTCATTGCTTCCATAACGATCAGTACGTCACGAACTGCAACAGTGTCACCAACTTGTTTTTCAAAACGAACGATTTTACCGGGTACGCGAGATTTAATTTCCATGATTCATTTCTCCTTAAATTTAAATTGTTTTATGCCAAATCACGGTGAAAGGCGTAAAAGCGGCCTTGCACACGATTATCTGTATAGCAGAATTATTCAACGATAGCAACAACTTGACCAGCGCTTACACGGTCGCCGGGTTGTACTTTGTACTCTTTTACTACGCCTGCTACCGGAGAAGGTACCAGTTGTTTCATTTTCATTGCTTCCATAACGATCAGTACGTCACGAACTGCAACAGTGTCACCAACTTGTTTTTCAAAACGAACGATTTTACCAGGTACGCGAGATTTAATTTCCATGATTTTCTTACTCCTTTAATCTTTAAAATTAGGGGATTGTTTCCCCATTGTAACTTTATTAAAAAGCTTATTTTAGTCTTTTTAAGCCTGACAGCTGCAAAGACTTTCAGATTTCAAATATTGCATGACATCCTTACGATTAAGCAAGGAGACATCTTCTAAACTTTTACCAAGTACAGTCTGAGTTTCCATAAACATTTCAGCAAGCTTGACACCGTAGCCATTGGGCAAATCAAGCTCAAAATCCATATTAATGTCATTACAGCAGGCCTGTGCTGCGCGGTAAAACTGCAGCAGACGGTTATAACCCGCCGGTTTGACTATTAAATCGATATCTGAGTTTTCATCTGTATACGGCAGTCCTGTTATCAGCTCCAGGGCAGCAGAACCAAGTACGCCAATCTGCAGGTCGAATACGTCAGCCAATTCATATAGCTGGCGCACTATCTGCATGCAACGGTTGCGCGTTGTAAAGGCAAACGCCCTGCGTGTCAGAACCTCATAAGGTGTCATAATCGTAACTATATCATCAGCAGCAGTAAAAGCACCTATGCGGATACGGTTTCCGCCTATACGTTTATGATGGACAAAGCCAATGGCAATTCCCTCTGTATTGTCCGCATCATTACGACGCACAAAACCGGGTATATCCACGCTTCCCTGTAAAACCTCTTCTGCAAGGTTCTTACTTTCGCCATCATAGCGCGGGGAAATATCGCTCCAGATTTTGTCTTTTCCCTGCTTCGATATAAATACCAGATTATGTCTTTTTAATTGCGTTTTGTCCATGTCGGGTCCGCCTTCGCTTTCTGTTGATAATCGAGCTGTGCCTGTACCAAATCATCAAAGAATCTGGTCTTTGCCGATCCCTCGATTATAATGCCTTGCTGCTTGCCGGCTGTAATGTAATCAGGTATCAGTTCCAGTACAGTGTGCTCGGCACCTGTAACTACATCCGGACTAATCTTGACTACACGGCCCTTAATGCGCAATATCGACCTTGCTACACGGCCTAAGGTAACAGTAGAAGTAAGTGTTGTAGCCTTTACAATCACTTCATATTCAGGATAAGTCCGTTCACGTCGGTAGGTAATTACCTTACCATTACGGTTACATACGTGACCGCTTTCGGAAACTGGGAAGCTGTCACCCATAGGTAAACCGCCTACGACCAGTTCATACATATCCTGCCCGCCGTTATCAGGCAGCTTTACAAGCTCTATATCATCACGCACCGGCACTCCGTCCATGCACAGCCAGCCAAATTCCTGGCAGCCATACAAGTCATGGACCTCCGCATTCAGAACCTCCTGCGCTATCGGCAGCAGTTCCAAATCCAAAGGCGTACCAGCAGTAAGCAAAACAATATCTTTTGGCAGCTCATCTGCAACACCCATATGCTTAGCATCTTCCAAGGAAGCTCTGATAAAAGAAGATTCACCTACAACAGCCTTCGGCTGGAATTCATAAAGCGCTGCCAAAAAAGCATCTCTGCTGGACCGCACTAAAAATTCCCATTGCAGGCCATATTTTTTAAAGGCTTCACCACTGAAAACATTTACCAGAGGAGGATAAGTAACCAGAACCTTATCCCCTGCTTTAAGACCTGCCCGCTCCAGAACCGTAAAGGAAGCCTTCACGCGTGCAGGCAGTTCAGCAAAAGTAATGCCGACAATATTTTGAAAAGCAGATGAACCTGTAGTAAAAGTAAGATAAGCAAGATTAAGGGGAGTATGAACCTCTTCTATCGTATGAGCGGCGGTCGGTCCCGCAATGCCTTTGTCAGCTAATGTCTTGCGCGGCATCTCTGCAAATGTAGGTGCAGAACCAAAGTCCTTAACCATCGATGCTATTTCAGCCAGAATTCCTTTCATACTACCCCTTCTTTCTACCTATAATTATGCGTTGATATATTTATCAGCAACAGCAGCGAACTCTTCGTTCATTTTAGCCATAGCTTTCAGACGATTTACACGGCCACCGCGTTCGTTGCCGTCCAGACCACGGCCCCAAGGACCGAGCTGCTCATATTTGCCGGCAGCTTTAAGCTCCTGTACTTCTTTAACATGCTTTGCAACAACGTCGCGCATGTCTTCAACCTTGTGGACGATTTCTTTTACGCCGCCCAGGTTGTAGAAGAAGTTAACGCCAGGTGCGAATACCGGGTTAACCTTTGCCAGCTCTTCCAGACGCTCAATATCCATCTTAGTGATACGGGAGATAGAGGTCAGAGGCATTACGTGAATCATAGTGCCGAATTCCGGAGAAAGAGCCAGGATTTCGTCAGCCTGCAGGCCATGGCACAGGAATGCGCCGGAGATTGCACGGCCGATTACCATTGCTACGATAGGATGACCGGATTTGCGTGCTTCAGCCAATGCCAGCTGGTAACCGCCGGTAGATTTGTTCATGCCGGCAATTTCTTCCATTTTGCCGGGGCCGTTGCCCGGGGTGTCTACGATCAGAACAATCGGGCGTTTTTCAGCTTCCGGTTTATCTTTATCAGCTTCCATAGTACGGTATACTGCGGTAGCCATCTTATAGCCTTCTTCCAGACCGATTACGCCGCCGAATACAACCGGGAAGCGGTCATTGAACGCATATGCATCGTTTGCGATTACAGTTACAGTTTCATCTTTCAGCTTAGCGGTACCAACTACAGCGCCCGGGCCATAATCAGGGTCGAACTCAGCAGTGCCGATTTTGTTTTCATCGAAGGAGCCTGCGTCAACAATCATTTCAATTGCGTCACGGCCACGGCCAATCATAGTGTTTTCCATTTCATCCATGTTTCTTTACCTCCTTCTCTTATGCACGCGGTCTGCGTTTAGCAACTTTCAGGAATTCTTCGGTAGTCATTTCCGGAAGTTCAGCAGGGTTTTCGTTACCATAGTATTTCCACAGGTCCATGGAATCCTTAGGCTGCATTTCAGCTACCAGCTTAACCAGACCTTGTTGTTCCTGAACCAGCTCCAGAGAGCCGATGCGGCGCATTTTTTCGATAGCCTCCATAGAGAGGTCAGCAACCTCAGCCAGAGCAGCTTTGAAATCGCCGACGGTGTCTTCAACCAGATAGTTGCAGTCACCGATGATGTATTTATGTTTAGCACCGGTAGTACGATATACCAGAGCTTTGTTGGAAGCGTCGAATTCGTCCTTGCCCATTTCCTGCTCAATTACTTCAGGACCGGTCAGACCGATACGGCCTTCTTCGTTCATAACGATAACGTCGGTAGCAGCAGCTACGAAGCCCATACCGCCGAAGCAGCCAACCTTGGAGCCTACAACTGCAACAATCGGCAGAATGCGGCGGCAATCCTGAATTGCGTCCATAACCTCAGCATGAGCCAGCAGGCCGGCATTTGCTTCGTGCAGACGAACACCGCCAGTTTCAAAGGAGATAGCAACCAGAGGACGACGAGCGTCATAGTCATCAGCATGAGCAGCTTTGATGTCTTTAGCTGCTTTCAGAGCCAGGCGCAGGGTGTTAACCATTTTCGCACCGTTAACTTCGCCGATAGCACCGCCGATGAATTTGCCTTCCATAGAAACTACGAATACAGGGTGCTTGCCAATCAGGCCAACACCGGTTACGGTGCCGTCATCAAACTCTACTGCAGTACCGAGTACCGGCAGATGCGGACTTTCAAAGCGATCATGAGGTCCGAGCAGTTCGGTAAAGGTGCCTTTGTCGCACAGACCTACAGCACGTTCACGGGCATTAGCATCAAAGAAGCTGCTTTTTTCCAATTCATTCCAGTTTTTCATCTTATTCAGCCTCCTTTGCGGTTGCTTCTGCCAGAGCCTGGCGCAATCTCATGTATACTACGATAGGAGTAGCATTATCGTCGTTGATTTCAATAACGATGTTGCCTACGCCGGTATCGTTAACGAATTTACCCAGCATTTTTTCCCAAACAGCATCAAAGCCAACTACAGGAGTGCAAACTTTAGCCTGAACTTTGCCACCGAGGTCTTTTTTGGTAAACATAACTTCCAGGTCACCAGAGCCGGTTACGCCCATATGGGACCATTCCGGGTTAATGGTTTGGGTATTTTCAGATTCAAACTCAAATTCCAGATTTTGTAATGCCATTTTAAGCTCCTCCTATTACCAGTTTCTGAATTTAGCAGGCGGATTGTACAGGCCACCGGACCATTCAACCAGGTCATGTACGTTCTTAGCTGCCAGCATGGAGCGGTTAGCTCTGCTCATATCGATACCCAGGTCTTGCGGAGTTTTGATGATACCCAGCTCACGCAGACGTTTGGTTTCTTTCGGGTCTGCTTTCATGCCAACTTCGGTAAAGCCTGCAATACCACGGATAGCAGCAGTACGCTCTTCCATGTTGCGGCACTTCGGCAGATATGCGATACCTTCTTCAGTAATGATATGAGTCAGGTCATCGCCGTAAATCATAACAGGTTCAATAGACAGGTTAGCGTTTTTAGCCAGCTTGAAAGCATCCAGCTCTTCTACGAAGCCAGGAGCCAGTTTTTCACGGAAGGTTTCTGCCAATTGTACAACAAGGCGTTTACCGCGACGTACAGGTCCCCACAGCTCTTTGTTGAGTGCGTATTCTTCGCCGCATTTGAGCCATGCGCCGGAGGAATGACGACGGCCTTTCGGGTCGCAGCCCATGTTCGGTGCGCCGCCGAAGCCTGCAACACGGTTAGCAGTTGCAGTGGAGCTATTGCCGTACGGGTCAATCTGCAGAGTACCGCCGATGAACATATCAATTGCATAGTGGCCTGCAGTTTGAGAGAATGCACGGTTGGAACGCATGGAACCATCCGGGCCAACGAAGAAGATATCGCTGCGAGCAGCTACATAATCTTCCATACCCAGCTCTCCGCCGAAGCAGTGAACGGATTCTACCCAACCGGTTTCTATTGCAGGAATCAGAGTCGGATGCGGATTCAGGATGAAGTTCTTGCAGATCTTGCCTTTCAGGCCAAGCTCTTCGCCGTAGGTCGGCAGCAAGAGTTCGATAGCAGCGGTATCAAAACCGATGCCATGGTTCATGGATTCAACCTGATATTCACCATAAATACCTTTAATTGCCATCATGCCTTTGAGTACCTGTGCATCGGTAATCAGTGCCGGGTCACGGGTGAACAGAGGCTCAATGTAGAACGGTTTCGGAGATTGGATTACATAGTCAACCCAGTCAGCCGGAATATCAACGCGAGGCAGCTTGTCAACGATTTGGTTTACCTGAGCGATAACAATGCCTTGACGGAATTTAGTTGCTTCAACGATAGCCGGAGTATCCTCGGTGCTGAAGCCGGTGAACAGATTGCCTTCTCTGTCAGCCATAGTAGCTGCAACGAGAGCAACACGCGGGGTCAGGTCCAGGAAATAACGGCCATATAATTCCAGATAAGTGTGAATAGCACCTAACTCCAGTTTGCCTTCCTGCAGGAATTGGGCAATACGGCCAGCCTGCGGACCGGAGAAAGACATATCCAGCTTTTTAGCAATACCTTTTTCGAATACATCCAGATGTTCAGGAAGAGTCAACACGGATTGAACCATGTGCAGATCATGAATCTTAGCGGGATCAACTTGGCACAGGCATTTAGCCAGGAAGTCAGCTTGCTTTTGGTTGTTGCCTTCGATGTTAACTTTGTCGTAAGGTTTGATTACAGCTTCCAGCAAAGCAACTGTATCTTTAGCATCAACGATTTTCCCTTCCTTGACCAGCGGAGCAGCATTTTTTGCGCGCTCCATTGCGTCCTTTTTCAGAGTGTCCCACTCACGGGTAACTTTTTTGAACTCCATTACGGTCTCTCCTTTCTGAATTAAGAAAAGCTTCATATAAAAAATCGGACAAAAAAAGAGAGTAGGGGTAACAGCCGCTTAAACCGGCTGTCTGCTCTCGCTCTCTCTATCACCAATATGAAATTTTAATTGTGATTCAGTCCGATAATATATGCACCTATATATGCATTACACCTAACCCTGCACGTTCATGATTAGTCATGTAATGCAGTGCAGATTTTCCAAACAGGGCAACTGCTATCCAATGCTCGTTTCTTACTACAGCAATTTTCATTGCCAGGCTTGCACTTGTGCTAACACTCACTAACAACCCTCTTTTAGCCTCTTCTGTAGCATGAATAACTGCATGAATATCATTGCTCTTTTTTTCAATAAGTCCTGAATTTAAACAAGCCCCAATAACAGCCCGGTTAATTCTCTCATTGAAATCATAAAAATTTGTTTTGCCTCCCACCTCGGTGACTACAGCTTTTAGCCCTTTCTTCGCCACCAGCTGCTTGGCCAGGTCCTCATCATAAATAGTCTGAGTCAAAGCCAACATCATTGCTGCAATTCCGGGGCTCGCAATACTATTTTCCAGGAAACCTGGAGCAGTACTAGCCATCATCCCAATCACTCCTTCTCTTCTCAAATAAAAATCTATGAAGCATTTAGCGGATACTTATTTCACCAAAGTTAAAGCTTTGAACTATCCCTTGCTCATTGCGCACTATAATTGCACCTTCTTCATCTACGGCTATTACAGTACCGGCAAAAATAACCTGATCGTTATCTTTCACCAGCACGTGTCTGCCGACTGTGCAATTAAGCTTTTGCCATTCTCTCATCACGACATCTGCGCCCTGCCGCAGCCACTTGTCATACAAGATACCAAAATCTTCCATAATAGCAGCCAGCACCTGATCGCAGGTAAAGTCCTTATGCAGGCTGGCATTGAGGGAAGCTGCAGTTGCAGCAACTTCCGCAGGGAAGTCTGCAGCTGACAGCGCCACGTTTACACCAATACCAACTATAGCATAATCTACTACGCCGTTTTCATCAAGCTGTAGCTCAGAAAGAATGCCGCAGATTTTTTTACCGTCTAACAGCAGGTCATTAGGCCACTTTATTTTCACGCTTTCCGTATCATACAGTCTGCGTACGGCCTTAGCCACAGCTACGCCTGCAAGCAAGGTAATTTGAGCAGCAAATTGGGGATCGATTTGCGGTCGAAGGATAACGGTAAACCATAGGCCGCCAAGCGGCGAACTCCAGACACGTTGCATACGGCCGTGTCCGCCATCCTGCCTGGCAGCAACAATAACGGTTCCTTCGGGAGCGCCCTCTCGGGCCATAGCTACAGCAGTTTCATTTGTTGATTTCAATACATCAAATTCTCGAAGCTGTATTTTCATAATAATTTATCAGGTTAATTATTTAACCATGCCAATGGTTGCGATGAATACGCCGCAAGCGATAGCGGATACGATAACGCCGCCGATGTTAGCGCCCATAGCAACAGGCAGAACGATTGCAAACGGATCTTCATCCTCAGCAGCATGCTGAGCAATTTTAGCAGTGGTCGGTACGCAGGATACGCCGGCAATACCAACAACCGGGTTGAAGTCGCCTTTCTTGAACCAGTAAACAACGTAACCGCCCAGGATACCAACTGCACCGGAAACTGCCAGAGCAAGAATGCCCAGAACAATCAACGGAGCAACTTTCGGATTCAGCAGAGTGGAAGCTTCACACAGGGTGCCAAGCAGCAGGCCGAGCATGAGAGTACCGGTGTACAGCAGTGTGTTTTCAATCAAATCCTGGTAAGGTACGATTTCTGCTTCTTTAATAGCCATGCCCAGGAAGAAGGACATAATCAGCGGAGCAGCCATCGGCAGCAGCAGGCAGAGCAGTGCGCAGCATACCAGAATGAAGATGAATTTTTTGGATTTCGGAACTTCCGGAGCATAGAACATAATGTCTTTGCCGCGCAGAGCTTTCGGAACCAGCATTTTCAGCAGCCAAGGATAGCCGGCATAAGTCAGAGACAGATACAGGTAAGCGATTACGGAAATCGGAACGAACAGGTGCGGAGCAAGCATCAGGGATGTGAACAGAACCATCGGTCCGTCAGCACCGCCGATAGAAGCAACTGCTGCAGCTTCCGGAGGTGTCAGGCCAAGATGTACGCCCAAAACCAAAGTTACGAAGGTACCGCATTCAGCGAAGATTGCGATAATAATGGAAGTCCAGGGATTGCCCAGGATAAAGCCGATTTCGCACATTGCGCCAACGCCCATGAATACTACGCAAGCAACCAAGCTGTTGCTGAAGGTCAGGTTGTAAATCGGCTGCAGGAAGTTAATCTGCATGATATCAACCAATTGTGCAGGATCGGAAATCAACGGATCCAGGAACAGGGTACCCAGCTTGCCGCCATCCAAGAACAGCACGCCGCAGTTAATACAAATCATACCAACGCCCATCGGAACCATAATCAACGGCTCGAGGGTACGTTTAAAACCTAAGTAAGCTAAAATAAAACCAAATGCAATAAGTGCGATTCTGGCAATAGCAATGGTTGTATCTTGAACCATCAAAGATGCGATGCCAGGGAATAATTGTGCAACGATATTTCCGTCCATTGTTATTCCATACCTCCTTCATCATTACTACCGCCCATAATCTTGTTGAGCAGTACTACAGCACCAATCATAACCAGAGCAATTGCTGCGGTAAATGCGTAAGAAAACAACGCATAAAGTTCAACGCTCATAATTAATTAGTCTCCTTTCATCCTATAAGAAAATTTAATAATTTTTATAATTGCGAATATCTTTACTGCAGTAATTTCCGGACATCACGGCAAATAAAAATATCCTTTTCTGCTTGCGGCGGAAAAGGATACAATAAATCTGGGCACAGATCTCTCGTATACACTCCGTCTCTCGCAGAAATATATAACATAATCAAGGCTGCGATCTGACTTAACTCCTTAAAGCTTGCTTCAAGAAGCATCACAGTGGCGTGACCGTAGCAGATTTTCACTGCTTTCCCTAATTTACCCTGCACCAGGCAGGCACCTCAATCAGTTTTTTTAGTTGTTCTCTCAAAATACTATCTCATTTGACTAATTTCATGTTTACCCTTAAAAAAGCAAAAAGAGACTGAATGAAATTTCTCATAATCACTCAGTCTCCATTATTCGTTTTTATGGACATATACACGAAATTGTTTTTTCTCTCATAGTCTCTCGATGCCTATATTTTATATCACTTTCACGTATTTGTCAACAATTTCACAAAAAAAT
The DNA here is from genome assembly GCF_958453765.1 of Phascolarctobacterium succinatutens. GTDB lineage: Bacteria > Bacillota > Negativicutes > Acidaminococcales > Acidaminococcaceae > Phascolarctobacterium_A > Phascolarctobacterium_A succinatutens_B. The sequence continues at coordinate 274,495 of NZ_CAUDZA010000001.1, forward strand.
TATTCCTAAAGTTACTTTAATGACACTTACTCGTGTTTGGCAGGCTATCTTTTATTCATTTCAAATTCAACAAGGTTTTATTTCATGCGTCTTTAACAGCTTCATCAGTGCCTGATAAGGCTAAATTCTTCTGTATATCAGGATAGTTTTTCTGTTATCATCCGCTACACCTTATATTGGTATTTCTCCACCACTAGTGTATAATAGCAATTAGGAGGACTTTACTATGCATTTACAAAAAACAGCTCTCGTTCTGGAGGGCGGCGGTATGCGGGGAATGTTTTCCGCCGGTGTGTTTGAAGCCTTTTTGGCGCATCAGCTCACCTTTCCCTACATCACCGCCGTATCTGCCGGAGCCTGCAATATTTTATCATATATGTCTGCCCAGCCGCTGCGCACACGTCAGATTATCGAACACTACGTCACCGATAAGCGTTACTTCAGCGTGCGCAACTGGATTAAAAGCGGCAGCATCTTCGGCTTTGACTTTATCTTCAAGGAGCTTCCCAAGCAGCTGCTCCCTTTTGACTATGCAGCCTACCGTACCTATCCCGGCGTACTGCAGGTAGCAGCTACCGATATCGTTAACGGCGAAAGCGTCTGGTACGATCAGGAAGCAATGGGTCAGGACTTTATTCCTGTGCGCGCTTCTTCCTCCATGCCCTTCGTTGCCCCTGTAGTCAAGCATGAAGGCCGTGCGCTGCTCGACGGTGCACTGCTGGCACCCATTCCCTACCAAAAAGCACTCGACGCAGGCTACGAAAAGCTGATTGTAGTACTCACACGCAACGAAGGCTACCGCAAGAAAAAGGGCGTGCCCAAATTCCTGCTTAAATCAGTATACAAAAAATATCCCAAGCTGTGGGAAATTATGGAGCAGCGTCCTAAGCTCTACAACGAGCAGCTGGAGGCTGTCGAAAAAATGGAACGTGATGGCAAGGCTGTCATCATCCGCCCGCAGATTCCGCTTACGATTGATAAATTCGATATCAAGCCGCACAAGCTGCTGGCACTGCATGACCACGGCATCGGCTGCGGACTTGCTGCAATCGATAGGATAAAAGAATTAGAGCAGCAATAAATCCTTTTATCAAAACTATTTTCAGTGTATAATATATTCTATAATAAGGAATAACAAACAATCCACTCCTTATTCCTTGGAGGTTCACATGAAAATAAGGTTAGGCGTTATCGGCGAAGCAGAGAACATAGATATCTTTCGGGAAGTTATAGAAGAATATAATGACTACGAAATTGCTACGTTCATTGATGCCGACGGAACACATACACTGAATATTATCGATAACCACCAGCAGGAAGTTGACTCCTGGCTCGTCTTTGACCAGATAAATTATTTGCATATAAAAAACTGGGGCAAAGCACAAAAGCCCGTCTACTACATTCCTTACCGTGGTGCCAGCTTTTATAAAACACTCTGCACTGCTATTTACCAAGGCTTTAAAATAGATGAATTAAGTATAGATACAATCCCCTATTATGACATTACCCGCGCTCTGGATGATATGCAGATAAACTATAACGTTATTAATCATTTATCCGATGAACATGGTGCCTTATCGCTCAACGGATATGCTGCTTTTCATCGTGAGCTCTTTAAAAAAGGCATCACTAAAGCTGCTGTCACCAAAAGCTGCTATGTGAAAAGCCTATTGGAGTCAGAAGGCATTCCGGCCTTCTGTATTATGCCGGTGCGTGTCACTGTACGCAATATTTTAAACGTAATTTTAACGCAATTCCGTATAAAAAAACTCCGGGAAGGCCAAATTGCCGTGCAAGTATTCAGCTTTAATCTGCTGGGAGATAAAGATAATTTTTATTCCGTAGATGACTTATACAGCCGGGAAATCGCTATCTCGCAAAAGCTCATCAGCTACACCAAAAACATCAGCGGCTCATTGAAGCCCGCCAACGAAGGTAATTTTTATATTTTCACCACGCGCGGCAGCTTAGAGCAGCTCACCAACAGCTTCACCAGCCTGCCCGAACTGCCGATTCTGCGCGATTTAAACAAAAGCCTGCGTGCCTGCGGCATCGGCATAGGCAACAGTGCCCGCGAAGCAGAATATAATGCCGTTATTGCTTTAAAGCATGCTTGCGCCGACCAGAAAGGCAGCTGGTATGTCGTACTTGACGACAAAACAATCAGCGGTCCTTTAGGAAGCACACAACAGATAGATTATCAGTATGCCTCCGCACAGCTGGAAGCAGTAAGCAAAAAGACATCTCTCAGCCAAGCCACCTTAAGCAAAATTTGCCATGCATTAAAAATTTACGGACGCGATGAGCTTAATGCGCAGGAGCTTGCCACAATACTGCAAATCCTGCCACGCAGCGCCCGTCGCATTCTCACCTGCCTTACGGAGCATGGTTATGCCGAAGAAATCCGCTCGGAAATGTCTGAAACAAAAGGACGCCCACGCAAAATATACAAAATAAAATTATAAATACTCCTCCAAAGACTGAGGTTCAGCACCAAACTGTAACCTCAGCCTTTTTATTTTTAAATTACATACACATATATCTCCTATTGACACACTAGGCGAAAAGATGTATTCTTTAATAAAGGTCTTAGCCTTTATTAGTCTTTTATTATTTTGAGGGGGCAAAAACAATGTCAGATACATTATTAGACAAAAACAAAATTTGGCAGCAGATAGACGCCGAAAAGGAAAACATGCTACAGCTTTGGCAGGAATTAGTTAACGTTGATTGCGGTTCCGGCAACAAAGCAGGCGTTGACTTCATCGCACAAAAAATCGAAGCTGTTTTAAAATCTCTTGGCTTTACTACAACTCAGATTGAATTCGAAAAAGCAGGCAACACACTTGTCGGCAAAATTGGCGATACCGGTAAAGATTTTATCGTTTTATTAGGTCACATGGACACCGTATTCAAGGACGGCACCGTAGCAGAGCGTCCGTTTAAAATTGTTGACGGAAAAGCCTACGGCCCCGGCTGCCTTGATATGAAGGGCGGTATTGTTATTATGCTGACAGCTTTAAAAGTGCTTTTGGCAAATAATTATACCAAGCATGGTATTAAAGTAATCCTCGCAGGCGACGAAGAAGTAGCTCATTACTTAAGCAATGCTTCCGAAACAATTTTGGCGGAAAGCAAGGGTGCGTTGGCTGCATTTAACTTTGAAACCGGTTTCTTGGATCAGGGCGTTGTCACCAGACGCAAGGGCAGATACGAATTTACCATGGAAGCCTATGGCCGCGGTGCGCACGTAGGCAATGACCCGCAAAACGGCCGCAGCGCCATCATTGAATTAATGCATAAGGGCCTTGATATCGAAGCCTTAACCGATTTCGACAAGGGTATTAACTTCAACGTAGGTTTATTTGAAGGCGGTACAGTCAGCAACGCCGTTCCGGACTACGCAAAATTAACCTGCGATACACGCTATACCGACTATGCTTTACTGGAAGAATTTTTACCCAAATTACAGGCTATTGCGGCTAAGCAATACGTTCCCGATACCAAAACTGTTCTCAAGACTGCTACGGAATTCCAATCCATGGATGAGGTTCCAGGTACCGCTGCTTTGCTTAAATTAGTACAGGAAGCAGCAGCAGAATGCAATTTACCGAAACCTACAGCCAAAGCAGTCGGCGGCGGCAGCGACAGTGCCTATGCTACGGCTGCAGGCGTTCCTACAATCTGCGCTCTCGGCGTACAGGGCGCACGCAACCATACGGCAGAAGAATTTGCTGTTGTAGATACTCTCTTCAGCAGATGTAAACTGTTTGCCACTATCATGCTTAATATCTGAGGTAAATAATTAAGCTTGCAGATGCCTTATTAGCATCTTACATATCATATTCTTCCTACATACCCCTAAAAAGTATCGTCCCGGCATTTTTGCCGGGACGATACTTTTTTATGCTTATTATATTACCTTTAATCCTCAATAACCAGACGTCCCTCAATTTCACGTTTGAGATGCTGATGCGTCATAAAGTATTCCTCAATCACATCGCGATACGAGGTCGCCAGCACGCGTACTCTGCCGTTGGCTTCAGCCTCCTCCGGCGTAATATCCAAAAACGGCTTCAGGCTGCTGTAATGATATTTGCAAACACCAATCTTGTAAATCTGCTGCGCTCCCAAGGGCTTGCCCTCAAATGTCAGCTCCTTGAAGCATTGGCCGCTGCGGCTCCATACTACATGCATTCCCTGCGACAGCTGATAAAATTCCGTATGCTCGCCAGTAAAGGCCTCCTCGCGCAGGAAGCGCTTAATCATGCGCGTCAGCTGCTCGCCGGTAACCGGCAGCATATATACAGCTTCATCATAGGGGAAGCATTCGGTAAAATCGCTGTATAACACTACCGGTCCCAGATTATAGCTGCGGATAGCACCGGAGCCCATCAGCATAACATCAATGCCCAAGCTCTCCTGCAGCGCATCCGCTACCAAACTGCCAAGAGGAGTTTCCTGAATTCTGGAAGGATGCTCCAGCTTGCGGGCAAAGCGGGTAACCAGTCTGCCGTACTTTTTATCTGTCAAATCCTTGTAATGCATAATGAAGTTTTCCAGGCTCTCATCACGCGGGCAATGGGTTTCATCAATAGGCACAGTCGACCAGGTATAGGTATCCACCGCATTCAGGTCGGTATCTACCATGATATCAAAACGACCGATCTGGTCCGTGCCTGTTCCGGCCTGTACAATAAGAATATCATTAACCTTTACCGGATGCTCCAAAAAGGTATGCGAATGACCGCCGATAATAACATCAACGCCCCAAGCTGGATCAAGCATTGCCGCCAGCTTTTTATCCTCTTCGAAGCCGATATGCGTAAGAATAATCGTAAAATCGATATCGATTGGATTGTAGGTATTACAAATACGGCCGATTTCCTCTGCCGCCTCGCAGATATCTACAAAGGAACCGATTACCTTATCCATCTTCGTCTGCGCCAGTACGTCCTCGGTAATTATGCCGATGAAAAGAATCTTCATTCCATCGATATGCGCGATATAAAACGGCTGGAAAAGACGCTTATTATTCGTGCAGATGTGAAAGTTCGCATTGATAATCGGGAAGTTAGCGCATTTTTCGATAAACAGCAGATGCGACAGACCGTAATCTACCTCATGGTTACCAATGGTCACAACGTCCGGTCCCAGCAGATTCATAATCTCAATGGTCGATACGCCCTTGTATTCCGCATCAATTACGGAGCCACGGAACATATCCCCGGCGATGCAGTAGATAACATTCTCTTCTTCTTCCCTTACCTTATTGATGTAGCCGGAAAGCATGGATACGCCGCCGACAAGCTTATTATCAATTCTTTCAGCCAAGAAATCACCATGCAGGTCATTGGAATGTAACAGTGTCAGCTTTTTTAAATTTTTCATAGTAGCACCTCATTTCCTGCAGTTACTGTATTTTGGGTAATTTTATTATAAGGTAAACCCGGCAATTTTCCCCTACCCAAAAAGCGGTTTTCGGGTAGGAAGAGGCTGTTTTTTATTATTTTCGGCTATTTTTTCGCCTGCTTTACTTTTTGGCCGATACATAGTATCATATTTTCATCTGAACTTATCAATTATTCTCTTATGCAGATTTTCGATATAGTCAAAACTTATACCTGAGCTTGCTACTTAAGAAAGGATTACAAGCTATGCTAACCTACAGCTTTGCCAATTTACAGGGTGAGAGCATGTATGCTCACCTCTACAAATGCATCAAAAATGATATCACCGTCGGCGTACTTCACGCCGAGGAAAAGCTGCCCTCCAAGCGCATGCTGGCCAAAAATTTAGGCATCAGCCTCATCACCGTGGAAAATGCCTACGCCCAGCTCGTTGTCGAAGGCTATATCTATTCGCAGCCCAAGCGCGGTTACTACGTAGCGCGCATTGAGCAGCAGCCTCTGCCGGTAAAAGCAGAACGCAAAGCAGCTCCGTCACTCAAAACACAAGCAACGGAGCAAAGCGTCAGCTTCGCCAAAAGCAGCGTCCCGCCGGACACCTTTCCCTATAATATCTGGGCGCGCCTTTTGCGCAATACGCTCACCACAGCAGACGAGCACGCTCTCATCAGCGATACCAGCGCCGGCGGCGTTTTGCCGCTGCGTCAGGCGCTCGCCCGTCATCTCTACCAGTTCCGCGGCCTGAACATTGCCCCCGAGCAGATTATCATCGGCGCAGGCACACAGACACTGTATAACCTCATCGTGCAGCTTTTGGGACGTAGCCACGTTTATGCGTTGGAAAACCCCGGTTATCCACAGCTGGCAGCAGCTTATCAGGCCAACGATGTTTTCTGCCGTTATCTGCCCATGGATGCCCAGGGCATCCGCGCCGACGTTCTGGAAAACAGCGGTGCCGATATTCTGCACATCAGCCCCTCGCACCAGTTCCCTACCGGCATTGTTATGCCCGTCAGCCGTCGCTACGAATTGCTGCGCTGGGCAGCAAAAAAAAGCAGCCGTTATATCATCGAAGATGATTACGACTGCGAATTCCGCCTGTTCGGCAAGCCTATTCCGCCATTGCAGAGCATTGATACCGAGGAAAAGGTTATCTATATCAACACCTTTTCCAAAACACTGGCACCAACCTTCCGTATCAGCTACATGCTGCTGCCACCGCACCTGGCATCGCTGTTTTATGACAAGCTTGGCTTTTATTCCTGTACTGTATCTAATTTTGAGCAGTTTACGCTCGCTAAATTTATCGAGGACGGTTATTTTGAACGCCACATCAACAGAATGCGCACCTACTACCGCAGCAAGCGCGACCGCCTGCTGCAGTATCTCACGCAGTCCGACGTTGCTCCCGCTCTTACGGTAGAAGGCGAGGACAGCGGTCTGCATTTTCTGCTGCATCTTGCTACCGATGCCAAGGATTCCCGACTTGTGCAAGCTGCAGCCGCCAATGGCATTCAGATTAAATTTCTTTCGGACTATTATCATGAAAAGGTCGGTGACAGCTCGCACACCCTGCTGATGAATTACACCGGCCTAGCGGATGATAAACTGTATCCGGCCTTAGACACACTGTTTACCGTGCTGAAGCCTTACCTGAAGCTGTAATTATTTTTCAGCGCACAGGCTGACAAAATATTCGTGGATTGCTGTGCTTTTAGCAACGTCAAGCTCCGGATGAAAGGCCAAAGCCAGCTGTTTGCCGTATTGTGCCGCTACAATGTGCTCATCTATGGTAGCAAGCACCTCTACTCCTTCACCCACGCTGTCAATATACGGCGCACGGATGAAGGTCATCGGCACTTTACCCAGCTTGCCGAATTCAGCCTCGGTAAAAAAGCTGCCCAGCTGCCTGCCGTAGGCATTACGCTTAACAGTAATCGGCATGGTTGCCAAATGTACCTTGCTGTCGTTCGTCAGCTTTTTCGCCAACAGAATCATACCTGCGCAGGTTGCCAGTACCGGCAAGCCCTGCGCTATTTTTTTCTGCAGCGGTGCAAACATACCAAGCTCATGCAGCAGCTTGCCCTGCACCGTACTTTCGCCGCCCGGCAGGACGATGCCGTCCAGGGGCTGCTCCAAATCCGGCAGCTGACGCAGCTCTACAGCTTCCGCGCCCAGCTGACACAAGGCCTGCACGTGCTCAATAAATGCACCCTGCAGTGCTAAAACGCCGATTCTCATTATTTACCACGCTCCGCCATCAGCAGCTGAATTTCATGCTCGTTAATGCCTACCATAGCTTCGCCCAAATCCTCGGACAGCTCTGCCAGCATCTTAGCATCGTTGAAGTTGGTTACTGCTTTAACAATAGCCTGTGCACGTTTTGCCGGGTCGCCGGATTTGAAAATACCGGAGCCTACGAATACGCCCTCGGCACCCAGCTGCATCATCAAAGCTGCATCAGCCGGAGTTGCTACACCGCCTGCTGCAAAATTTACTACCGGCAAACGTTTATGCTCGTGTACATAAACTACCAGATCATACGGTACCTGCAGCTCTTTGGCAGCGTTGAACAGTTCGTTTTCTTCCATCGCAGCGATTTGCGCAATTTGCTGATTCATTTTGCGCATATGACGTACTGCCTGTACAACGTCACCGGTACCGGGCTCACCCTTGGTACGGATCATGGATGCACCCTCGTTGATACGGCGCAATGCTTCGCCCAAATCCTTGGCACCGCAGACAAACGGTACGTTAAACTTAGTTTTATCGATATGGTAAACATCATCAGCCGGAGAAAGCACTTCGCTCTCGTCGATATAGTCAATCTCCAGAGCCTCCAGAATCTGCGCTTCTACAAAATGACCGATGCGAACCTTTGCCATAACAGGAATAGAAACAGCGTTTTGAATTTCCTTAATCAGCTTCGGGTCGCTCATGCGTGCTACGCCGCCTGCTGCACGGATATCAGCAGGAATCTTTTCCAGCGCCATAACAGCACAGGCACCTGCTGCCTCCGCAATACGCGCCTGCTCCGGTGTCGTAACATCCATAATTACGCCGCCCTTTAACATCTGTGCCAGCTGTGCATTTAATTTATAACGTTCGTTCATTGTAAATACCTCCAATATATATGCAAATAATAGGTTATGTGTAGTATTATACCTGCATCTGAGCTTATTAGTATATTCATTTCTCGTCAATTTGCTATGTTCAGTTTTAATATAGGTTTTTTCACAGCTTACACAAACATAATGCTAAGCAACGCCTGAAGCGTTACAACAGACAGCAAAAAAAGCAGTCGCTCTATCATCAACGATGATGGCGACTGCTTTTGCGTATCTTCAGCAAGCTCAATACTGCATTTACATATCTGCCTTCTTCATAACAACGGCAATAGCATTTTTCAACTTCCGGATGTCATTACTTTTGCATCTGGTCTCACATTTTTATGCAAAACTGAACTCTTATTACTGCAATATATTTAACTATAAAAATCCTGCTCTTTATAGAGCATTCATCAAAAATTTAATGCCGGTAATCAGCACCAGTACGCTCGCCAGCTTCATCAAAATGCCGGACTGCAGCCTTTGCGCCAAGGCTACACCGCCCTGAGCACCGACAAAGGCACCCGCACCAATCGCCAAGCCGCTGGTCCACACAATATGCCCCAGCATAGCATGCGACACTAAGCCTGCAAGCGAGGAAACTGCCAAAATGCAGGTAGAAGTAGCAATGGCCACGTGCACCGGGAAATTCAGTACATAAACCATAAAGGGAACGTGAACAATACCGCCGCCTATGCCCAAAATGCTGGCTAAAAAGCCCACACCGACGCTGCAAAGAACGCCCAGCTTCCAGTTATAGACTTCCGGCACCTCGCCGGCCGTCTTACCCGCCGCCTCCTTATTAGCCTTGCGATACATATTCACCGCTGCCAGCACAAAAAAAGCGCCGAACACCAGATAAAAAAGCCTGCCCTGCAGATATTCTGCGGCATAGCTGCCTAAAAATGCACCGGGAACGGTAGCCACGGCAAATTTCAAGGCTGCATCTACGCAAGCCTTCTTCTGCCTGACATACACCCAGGTCCCCGAAACAGCATTCATCAGTACCACCAGCACCGAAGTACCGATGGCCAGCTGCGGCTCATAATCCCAAGCAAACACCAGAAGCGGTACAATCACCATACCGCCGCCAATGCCTAAAAGCGCCCCCAATAAGCCAACTAAAATACCTAAGGCCAAAAAGCCTGCTACTTCCATCTGCATCCCTCTCATTCTCTCATAATTCTCATTGCAGATTAGCTTAGTTTTTTTTATCTCTCGTCGGTCAAAATCATCTTTTGACCTGTATTCTCATATATTCCGCAAGTATTCAAAAACAATTGCGTAACAGCAAATATTTTACACCTAAATAATCAAAAAAGGAAGTACCTGTGATATAAATTACTTAGGAAAAGTTAATTTTTCCCAGCTACCGCCAGACATGGCAGCATCATACCCTTGCAGCCGTCAAGAGTGGAAGGTAACAGAGCTCACAAGAAAAAGCGGCAGCCGCCACCGGCGACTGCCACATGCATCAGCTTCGTTCTGAAATTATTCGGCAACTACCATAACCTTGAAGGTAGCGGTTACGTCGGTATGCAGCTTAGCAACGGCGGTGTATTCGCCTAAGCCCTTAACTGCGGATTTCAGCTCGATTTTACGACGGTCAATGTTCAGACCGGTTTGCTTAATCAAAGCTTCGGCAACATCCTTGGAGGTTACGGAGCCAAACATTTTACCGTTTTCACCCACGCGTACCTTCATGGTTACTACAACCTTTTCTACCTGTGCCCCCAAAACAACAGCCTCATCCTTAGCCTGAGCTGCACGATGCTTAGCGGTTGCCTGGTCCTGTTTAGCCTGGTTGAGGTTAGCAGCGGTAGCTTCCTTAGCCAATTTACGCGGCAGCAGGTAGTTGCGGCCATAGCCTTCGGCTGTTTCTACGATTTCACCTTTTTTGCCTAAGCTTTTAACATCTTGTAAAAGAATTACTTTCATCTGTTTGACACTCCTCTAACTGTTTTTTAGTCAGCGCGATAATCTGCGCTTCTACATCCCTGGCACGTTTATTTGCCAGCTGCACACCGGCCACCGTCTGATGACCGCCGCCGCCCAGCTCTTCCATAATTACCTGCACATTGACGCTGCCGTCACTGCGGGCACTTATGCTCAGGGAGCCATCTTTATATTCAACAATTGCCATGCCTACAGCTACACTCTCAATAGTAATCAGAGTATCCGCTGTCTGCGCGGCAAGCACGGAAGACATAGTATCATTGTCGGCATTACGCATAACTGCAACAGATAAGCCCGGTATCGGCATTTTAGCTCCGGCTATCAGCTTAGCCTTCTGCTGTACAAAGCTCAGATCATCCTTAAACAGTTGGCGTATCAGATTCGGGTTAGCACCGCAACGGCGCAGCAGAGCGGCAGCCTCAAAAGTTCGCTCGCCTGTCTGCACATTAAAGTTTTTCGTATCCAGGACAATGCCTGCATACAAGGCAGTTGCCTCCGCCGGAGTAATATCCAGTCTGTCATCAAAATAACCAATCAGCTCCGTTACCAGCTCACTGGTAGACGAGCTGGAAGGCTCCAGATACAGCAGTGTTGTATCACCGATAATATCCTCGGCACGACGGTGATGGTCGATGATAATGCGGTTTCGGCAAGCCTGCAGTACAGCCTTACTGGCAGAAAGCACCTCGCGGTGATGATCGACGATAACCAAAAGACTCTTATTGGTAACCAGCGGTAAAGCATCGGCACCGCTCCGCATTATATCTATATACTTTGTTTCATTATCCGAAAGAATGATGTTCTCATTATCCAGCACCTCTGTAATACGCTTATAATAGGCATTATGCTCGCTGCTGACAATATAGGTTTCCTTGCCCAGCGACAGGCTCAGCTTAGCCATACCAATGGTAGCGCCGATGGCATCGTAATCCTCATTGACGTGTCCCATAACAAAGATACGGTCGGCCTGCAGCATCTGCTCATGAATCGTCTGCGCTACGATGCGGGCACGCACACGCGTACTTTTGGCACCGACACTGCTCGTGCCGCCAAAAAATTGTGTATTCTTATCCTTCATAACAACAGCCTGGTCACCGCCGCGTCCTAATGCCAGATACAGGCTCTTATTGGCATTGCCGATAAGCTCCTCCAGCGTAACGCCGTCACAGGCTACACCTATACTTACAGTCGGCGGTATTTTATTGCCGCTGCGGATTTCGCGCACCTTATCCAGAATCATGAACTTATCTTCCATCATATCCATTACGGCAGACATTGAAAAACCCATCAGACTGCTTTCCTTGTTCATACGGCAGATAAAGCCCTGCTTGGAGGCAGCCCACTTGGTCAGCAGCTCGTTGATTTCGCCATTCAAATTGGCCATATTGGTTTCGCTCAGACCGCGCATAACCTCTTCGTAGTTATCAAAGCGCACATAGGCCAGGCACAGCTTATCATTGCTGTATTTCTGGCGCAAAAGCTCATAATCCGTGATATCCGTCAGATACAGCATCAGGCCGCTGGAGGTATTTTCCTTTTTGCTGTGACGCTCCTGCGTTTCTACGCTGTAATAGCGCATACGATAATAGTGGTCCTCAATCTGAATAACCTGCTCTCCGTCACGCACACTCATCAGCTCAAAAGCATTCTGCGCCAACGGTAGAATTTCCTCAGGCTTTTTGCCCTCCAGATTACTTTTGCCTGTCCAGGCGGCAAATAATTCATTTTTCCATTGCAGCTTGCCATCTTTGGAAAAAACTGCAATGCCTACATCCAGCTTGCGCACCGCAAAATGGTTGGTACGTTCAATATTGCGGATAATATTATCCAGATAACTGCTGAAGAAGATTTCCCTGTTAATAAGATTTTGGCGGCTGAAATAGTATATAACACCAAAAAGAATCAGTGCAGGAAAAATCAGCTTGGGCTGCAGATAGCAGACTAATATTGCCAGCAGCACAATTATCAGCAAATAAATATTAGTATCCGCTTTGGAATTCATATTCCGGTTAAACCTACTGAACATCATTTTCACCTCAAATCCGGCACAGCTGCCGAACTTTACCTTTGTTTTCTGAATCTGCTTGCAGGACGGATTTTCCTGAAGTCCATAACAATATCAAAGGCACCTACATAAACCATAATCTGGGTAAAGATAGGCACTATAAAGAGCAGCGCTATACCGATATTGGCCCACCAACGCGGCTTGTGCTTTGTTTCTACAAACCAGTACAGCAGCACGATGCCCTGCAACACCAGCACAAAGCTGCAGACCGTCTGCACATTGACAGACAGTGTATACATCCAGCTTGCCTGATCATGCTGATAATAATAGGTTACCGCAAACAAAGACGCAGCATAAGGCCACAAAATCCAGCCGGGAACCTGCAGCATCGTAAACGGAGGAAAGGCTTCAAAGCTTTCACCCAGCTTCGTCAGAATCTTTTTGGCAGCCATATAGTTCACAAAGGCCATCAGCGGCGCACACATCAGAAAAGCACCCGGCATAATAATGCGCATCATGCGCAGCATTTCGGCATAACCGTCGACAGTCTTTTTGATATCGGCCTCACTCATGCCATGCTCGCGGTAATAAACCGTCAGCTGCTCCAAGCTTTGGTGGAAGGAGCTGAACATCATCTCAATCGGGTCAATACCCAGTACCCAGAAGCTCAGCACGATATTCAGAATAAGCGCAATAACCGCGCCGACACTGCCGTAAAGCATCATTTTCATCGGCGGCAGATGGCGTCGCATACACTCGCCTAAAATCAAGCCCAAAAGGCCGAAAATCGCTGCCAGGAAAAAGGCATTAATCGGACTTATAATCATCGCGATAATCACGGTAGCAACCAACAGCGTCATAATGCTCCACTTCAGGCCATGACGGCAGCCACAGATAACTATCGGCAAGGGCCAGACAAAATTAACAAAAGCACCCAGCACAGGCACATACATACTTATTAAAGCCATAACGATGGCAACGGCAGCTAAAATACCGGCCTCAACCATGGCAGATGTTTTACGAATCACAGGTTATCCTCCTTTATGGATATATTTCTTCAATATATTATTGTACTACATCAACCGCTGAAAAGCAAAGGCTTTACGCCTTACAAAGCGCAGTATTGCGCATTTCATATAAAAATGGTATAATATTAATAGCGCTCATGTCTGGCATTAATTGCCGTACATAAGCGTCTTTTATTTTTTTCAAATAGGGGGTTTTAGCTTGCATAAGCAATATTTTCCGCAGCGCTGCTGCATGTTTCTCGTCGGTATCTTTACCATGACACTCGGCATTGCTCTTTCCTGCAAGGCTGATTTAGGCACATCGCCCATTTCCAGTGTACCATGGGTTATGAGTATGTTTACACCCTGGAGCATCGGTGAAATAACTATTGTCCTGAATCTGCTTTTTATTATTGCCCAGCCCATTCTGCTGCGGCAAATTTACTGGCATGAGCTGCTGGGCCAGCTGGTAACACTGCTCGCCTTCGGCTACTGCATAGATTTTTCGATGAACCTGTTGAGCTGGGTAAAACCGGACACACTGTTCTGGCAATGGTTTGACTGCATCCTTAGCACCATCATCCTTGCCTTCGGAGTTTTTCTCTGTATCCGTGCCAAAATTTTCGTTGCAGCCGGTGAAGGTATCGTACTGGTTATTTCTTTTATCAGCAAAATTAAATTCAGCATCATCAAAAACTGCTTCGACTGCACACTCGTTGCTATCAGCCTGGCAATTTCCTTTATGCACTTCGGTGCTATGCGCGGCGTAGGCGTAGGCACGATTGCCGCAGCCATCCTCGTCGGCCGCTGGATACAGCTTTACAGCAACAAGCTGCATATTTTCGACAAATGGAGCATCTTAGAGTAAGATTTTTTATTACTCTAATTATTTCGTTTTAATTTTCTGAATTTTTCTTGTTTTCTGCAAGATTGTATGTTATAATCCATTACAACAGCTGTTAGTATAATATTTGTCAAAGAAGGTGCTTAATTATGCTCAGTATTGGTACAGTAAAATGGTTTAATAATAACAAAGGCTATGGATTTATAGAAGCACGCAACGGTCAGGAGGTTTTCGTGCATTTTTCAGCCATCCGTTCCGACGGCTATCGCTGTCTGCAGGAAGGCCAGCGTGTTTCCTATCATCTGTCACGCGGTAAACACGGCCCGATGGCATTGAACGTATCGCCGATTATTTAATACGGACCTGCGCCGGCAGTTTATCTGCCGGCCTTTTTTATTGCTTCAATAATATTGTTCAAACAAATTCTGAGATTTATAACGCACTTAGTTAAAATAAAATGCACCACATTGCCGCTTACTAAAATTAAAAAACAGTGCGACTTTCGGGAATTATCTTGCAGTTTAGTAAATTTTATGTTAAATTTAAGTAAAGTATTGTTGCGTTTTTGTAGACAATGTGTATACAAAAGCGGAATAGTAATAATAACCGTCGGCAACTGCTGCGGTATTTTCAAGGAGGTTTTATCAATGGCAAAGAAAACTAGTTTATGGGCACTGTTGCTCGTAATGCTCGTAACTATGCTTACAGCTGGTTGCGGCGGCGGTGGCGGGGAGAAGAAAGCTGCTCCTGCTAATGACAAAAAACTTATCATCTATACCTCTATGAAGGAATCTCTGATTAAAGGCATCGTTGAGGGCTTCAAGAAACAAAATCCGGATATTGATGTCGACTATCAGTCTGCCGGTGCAGGCAAGCTGATGGCTAAAATCGCTGCTGAACGTCAAAGCGGCAAAATTTTGGCAGACGTTATCTGGACCAGTGAAGTTCCTGATTTCTATAAAATGAAAGATGAGGGCATTTTGGAAAAATACCAAAGCCCGGTATTAAAAGAAACTGTTAACCCGTTCAACGATTATGATGGCTCCTTCCATGCAGCACGTCTTGGTACTTTGGGCATCATCATCAACACCGATAAAGTCAAAACTGCTCCAACCCAATGGTCTGACCTGCTGAAACCGGAATACAAAAACGGCTTCGGTATTGCTAACCCGGCTCTTTCCGGCACCTCTTACATGAGCGTAGCACTGTTGGAAAAACAATTCGGTTGGAAATTCTTCGAAGATATCAAAGCTAACGGCGGCCGCATCGGTAAAGGCTCCGGTCAAGTTATCGACGATACCGCTTCTGGCGAGCTTGTTTCTTCCTTAGCAGTTGACTATATCACCAACGCTAAGATTGCCAAAGGTGCTCATCTGCAAATGTGCTATCCGCCTGAACTCCTGGTAGTTCCCAGCCCGGTAGCTATTTTCAAAGGCACCACTAAATTGGATGCTGCTAAAAAGTTTGTTGATTATCTGTTAAGCAAAGAAGCACAAACCCTGGTTGCAAAGCAAGGCACCATCCCTGTACGCGAGGACGTAGAAATCCCTGCTAAATTTAATCTGCCGGCTCCGAAGGCTGCTCTGGAAAAATCCATTAAGATTGATTACAAAGAAGCTGTAAAGACCAAAGAAGAAACCATTAAGAAGTTCTCTGATATTATGCAGGTTAAGAAATAAGCTTCAGACAAGCTCAGTCAAATTTAGTAAGTCAAAGCAATGGCGGCACAGGTTTGACCTGTACCGCCTTTTTTCAACAAAAAGGAGTTTTATTTAGATATGGAAGACATTATTAAAGTTGAAAATGTCGCCAAGGGGTACGCTAAGCACCAGGTACTGCAAAACTTGGACCTGAATATCAAAAAAGGTGAATGCTTTACCCTGCTTGGTCCTTCCGGCTGCGGCAAAACTGTCCTCATCCGCCTGATTGCAGGCCACGAGGTTCCGGATGCCGGTAAAATCAGTATTGATAATACTACTGTTGCCGACAGCAGCAGCGGCGAATATATTCCCCCGGAAAGACGCGGTCTTGGTATCGTGTTCCAGGATTACGCAGTATGGCCGCATATGACGGTTTACGAAAATATTGCTTATCCGCTGAAAATGGAAAAACGCCCTAAGGATGAAATCGACAAGCTGGTTATGGATATGGTTGAAATAGTCGGCATGAAGGGTTTGGAAAAACGCCTTCCTTCCGAGCTCAGCGGCGGACAGCAACAGCGCGTAGCTTTGGCGAGAGCCTTAGTATCTGACCCGTCCGTAATGCTGCTTGACGAACCCCTGAGTAACCTAGATGCTAACCTGCGTGAAGAAATGCGCTTTGAAATCAAAGCACTGCAGCGCAAATTCGGCATCACCGTTATGTATGTAACCCATGACCAGGAAGTAGCACTGGCTATTTCCGACCGCATTGCTATTATGGATGCCCAGGGACATATCCGCCAAATCGGCACTCCCTACGAAATTTTTGAAAAGCCTGCTGATTTATTCATCTTTAAATTTATGGGCATTGCTAATTTCCTGGCAGTCAAGGAAGCTAACGGCAAATTTGTCGTAGGCAACGGCACTCAGGAGGTTCGCTGGGAAGCACCTAAAGGCAAAGCAGCTGCCTGGGTAGCAGCCTTCCGTCCTTCAGATGTAGAAATCCACCGTGAAGGCCCCGGACTGAAAGGCATTATCCATCGCGCCAACTTCCTGGGCGCAACCATGGACTATGCCATCGATATTGACGGCGAAAGCCTGCGTACAGAGCTTTTGACACATGAAGCTATCAATAACAATCTGATGTTTAAGGAAGGCGACGAATGCTACATCACCTTCCGCAGCCTGCTCTGGTTTGATGCAGAGCAATTGAAGGAGGTAGAGGAATAATGAGCACAGGCACCATCAAAAAAGATTCCGGCTTTGGCGTAGCTCAGCTGATTCTTTTTATCTCTATCGCCGTACTGGTCATCTTCGTTGCCTGGCCGGTACTTCTGATTTTGTTTAACGCATTCTTTGTTGACGGCTCCTTCAACAGCCACGACTTTTATGCAGTACTCACCGAGCCTGAAACCTTCCAGGCCCTCATCAATTCACTGATTATCGCCAGCATGACCACTATCGGCAGTACTATTGTAGGTACCTTCTTTGCCTGGCTGGTAACACGTACTGACCTGCCCTATAAGAACTTTATGAAAAGCCTTTTCCTTGTCCCCTTTATGTTGCCATCATTCATCGGTGCATTAGCATGGAAAATGCTTTTATCTCCTAACTCCGGTTATATCAACAAATTCTTTATCGAAACCTTCGGTTTTTCCGGTCCGGTTTTCGATATCTACACCTACCATGGCATCAGTGCCGTAGAGGTTATGTATCTTTTCCCGTTCGTATTTATCCAGGTTTGCGGTGCATTGGAACGTATGGACCCGACCTTGGAAGAATCTGCCCGTATTTCCGGTGCCGGCCTGTTTACGATTACCCGCAAAATCACCATTCCGCTGGTTATGCCATCTATCATGAGCGGCGCGCTGCTGATTATGCTTTACTCCATGGCTCACTTCGGTACTGTAGCTGTTTTAGGTATTGAACAGGGTATTTACAACATCCCGACACTTATTTATGAAAAGATTCACCAGAGCGGCGGCAGCTTTGAATCTATCCGTACCGGTACCGTACTGGCAACCGTACTGGTTGTTTCCGCAGCCTGCATTATCTGGGCACAGCAAAAAATTCTCAGCAACGGCCATTACCAGATTATCGGCGGCAAAAGCTTCCGTCCTATGGAGCTCAAACTGCGCGGCCTGCGTTATCCGCTGCTGTTTTTCTGCCTGGCTTACATCGCCTTCACGATTCTGCTGCCTACGGCAGTTATCTTCCTTGTAGGCGGCGTTAAGACCTACGGCCTGCCCTTTACGATGGAAAACCTGTCTTTGGACAACTACAAATATATTCTCTTTGAATATGAAGTTACCAAAGACGCTATCTTCAACAGTATCAGCTTAGGCCTGGCAGCAGCAATTATCACTATGTTTGCCGGCGTTATGATTTCCTATGTAATTGTTAAGATGAAGGTTCGCGGCAAAGGTATTTTGGAATTCTTGGGCATGCTGCCCTTCTCCGTACCCGGCTCCGTTATCGCCCTCGGCGTAATCCTTGCCTGGAGCGGCCAATTTGGCGTTAACCTCTACAACACAGTATGGATTATTCTTGTAGCCTACATCGCCCGCTACATGGCCTTCTCTCTGAAGGCTAACTCCGCAGCCCTGGAACAGGTACACGATTCCCTGATGGAAGCATCCCGCTCCTGCGGCGCAACCATGTGGCAATCATTAAAGGATATTGTTATTCCTTTGGTTAAGCCCGGTATGATCAGTGCTTTCTTCCTGATTTTCCTGCCGGCACTGCGCGAATTAACCGTATCCATTATGCTGTATGCTCCTACCACCAGAACTATCGGTGTTGCTATCTATACCTTAAACGAGGACGGCGAAACGGTTATGTCTACAGCCCTCGCAGGTATCGCCCTGATCCTGATTGTAGTCGGTCAGATGCTGATTAATCGTTTTACCAAGAAAGTAGAGGGTTAATTATGTCCTATATCCGTTTAGTAAATGTAACCAAACAATTTGGTGATGTAACCGCTGTCAATAACCTGAATCTGGAAATCGGCAAGGGTGAATGCTTCTCCATGCTGGGACCATCAGGCTGCGGCAAAACTACCACCCTGCGCATGGTAGCAGGCTTCGAAGATTTGTCTGACGGTGAAGTATGGGTAGGCGACCGCCTGCTTTCCTCACCTAAAAAGCATCACTATACACCTCCGGAAAACCGTAATTTCGGCATGGTTTTCCAAGCCTTTGCTGTATGGCCCCACATGAGCGTTTACGAAAACGTTGCTTTTCCGTTGCGTCTGCGCAAACTGCCCAAGAGTGAAATTGATCAGCGCACCCGTGATGCTCTCATTGCTACCAACCTGCTGAAATCAGCAGAAGACAGCCCGGCCAACCTGTCAGGCGGTGGCAAACAGCGCGTTGCTTTAGCACGTGCGCTGGCTATTAATCCTGATGTCATGCTGCTTGACGAGCCTCTCTCCAGTCTGGACCCGCATCTGCGTGAGGAAATGCGCTTTGAAATCAAAGACCTGCAGCGTAAATATGGCTTCTCCATTATTTACGTAACACATGACCAATCCGAAGCAATGGCACTTTCTGACCGTATTCTGGTTATGCAATTAGGTGTTATGCAGCAGATTGATACACCGCTCAATGTTTACAACAACCCATCCAACAAATTTGTTTTCAGCTTCATCGGTGTATCCAGCTTCACTGATGTTACCTGGCAAGGAAACCAGGCCTTCATCAAAGGCTCACAGCATGCACTTCCGTCCGCACTTGTTATCCCTGACCGTATGCGTGGCGAAACTGTCTTCAACCTCGCCAGCCGTCCGACCGAGATTCGCTTTACCAGCGAAACCGATCCCAACGGCGTGCGTGGTACAGTTATCCGCAAGGCCTTCCTGGGCGAAATCATCGATTATCTGGTAAAAATCGGTGATCAGGAAATCCGCGTACAAATCGGGCGCCGTGATCCCGGTCCTGAAGTTAACGAGGTATGCTATCTGCACTTCCTACGTCCCTTCTGGTACAAAGTAAACGAATAAGCTCTCCATAAAAAAGCCAGCATATCAATATGATATGCTGGTTTTTTATGTCTTATTTCACTCTTCTTTTAAAGCTTTACGTCCAGCGAAGCGCTAACGCCCACGCCCTGCACACGGTTAACATTTTTATAAGACACATTGTCTACCGGAATCAGCACTTTGCAGCGTACGCCCAACAGCGTCTGCTCAATCATCAGCGCCGCCTTCACCTGGTCAACCTTCGCCTGCGGGCCGGAAACCTGCGCTGCACCGGCACGGCTG
Organism: Phascolarctobacterium succinatutens; assembly: GCF_958453765.1. Taxonomy (GTDB): domain Bacteria; phylum Bacillota; class Negativicutes; order Acidaminococcales; family Acidaminococcaceae; genus Phascolarctobacterium_A; species Phascolarctobacterium_A succinatutens_B. The sequence continues at coordinate 294,723 of NZ_CAUDZA010000001.1, forward strand.
CCGTCACCAACAGAAATAACCGGTACTACTTTCGTAGCATCCGTCGAACTTACACCGTACTTGGCCGTTACAGAGTTAATTGCATTATTCAACGCCGGAGCGGTAGCATCTACAGCATAACCGATAACGCCGCCCTTGAGGACCTTATCTAAAATGCCGGCCTGCGCCGCAGGCATACTGTTACCTAAAACAAAACCACACACAAGTGCTGCCGCAATCCATTTCTTATTTCTCATAACGCATACCTCCTAGAATACTTATTATATTCGACAAGCAGCGTCAAAAGCCTTGCAAGCATTCTGTGAAATTAAAGTAACGAGATTGTTACTACCCGGAATTTATATTTCCCTATAACCGAAGCGCATCCCTAAAGGTTATCAAGAGCCTCACAATCTCGATTATAAAGTACCAAAGGCTATTGTATCACCCTGCAGATACAACAGCCTCTATTATTTCCAACCTTTATTTCTATCTTTTATTATATTCTCATCTATTTTTCTGCTACCATCAGTCCGTCATCATGAACGCGCAGAGGCACCCTTAAAACCTGACCGGGATAAATATGTTTGGAATTAAGCTTGTTCGCCTGTTCAATGCGGAAAATGACTTCACGCACATCCTCACGCGCTTCTGTATGACGACCGGCAATTTCCCACAAAGTTTCTCCCTCAGCAACAGTCACCTTATATTCCTTGTAAACTGGTTCATCAGCAAACACAGCACTATAACCGGCATAAAGGAAGCAAGCACAGCAGATAATGCTTAAAAACTTTTTCATATCTATCACCGCCTAATAAATCTTTGTTTGGTTATATTATAGTGTTTACCGTGAACTTTGTCAATGATTTTATGAATTTTTGTTTGCTGTTTTCTGATATTTTACGAACACATTTCCAAGCATCAATATAGTTTATGCGTAATATATAAAAAATCAACGCAGCAAAAAAAGGCATCACCTCTCGGCAATGCCTTTTTGCTTAATATATGTTACTCTATATCAAAAATTTTGCCCGGATTCAGTATATTATTGGGGTCCAGGGCTTTTTTAATCGCACGCATCATTTCCAGCTCATCGGGATTAGTGAATTCCTCCATAAGCTGTTTGCGTTTATACCCAATGCCATGCTCACCGCTCAAGCGGCCGCCGTGTGCGTAAATAAAGCGGTACAGCTCCTGCTGATTGGCCTTGACTCTGGCATCCCAGTCCGCATAATCCTCCTGCTCCTGCTTCAGGATATTCAAATGGATATTACCGTCACCGGCATGACTGGCAATGCGTGTTACCAGCTGATATTTATCAGCCAGACGCAAAATTTCCGCCAGCAGCGCAGGCTCATGATCTACCGGGCAGACAACGTCCTCCTTGCAGACAATCAGGCTTTCCGCACGCACTGCTTCGGCAAAGGCCTTACGTGCCTGCCAAATTTTATCGTGCTCCGCTACCAGCACATCGCCGGCACCGTTTTCCGAGCAGATTTCATCCATTGTGCAGGCCTTTTCATCAAGGTCATCCTCTCCGGTGCCTTCCACTTCTACGATAAGATAATTGCCCTTGTCACTGCCCTGCAGCGTTGTACCGAGATAACGCTCTACGGATTTTATAGTAATATTATCCATGTATTCTACGCAGGTAGGCATAATACCGGCCATAATCAGCTTGTTTACCGTGCCGATAGCATCCTCAGGGGATTCAAAAACCGCCAGCAGATCCATGCTGTACTTAGGCAACGGCAGCAGCTTCACTGTAATCTGTGTAATGATACCAAGAGTACCCTCACTGCCGATTATCAGCTGCTCCAGGCAATAGCCTGTAGTCTGCTTCTGCAGGCGTGCTCCCAGCTGCACAATCTTGCCGGTAGGATTTACCACCTCAACGGCATATACCTGATGACGCGTAGTACCGTATTTAACCGCGCGATTGCCACCGGCATTGGTCGCCACATTGCCGCCGATAAAGCATGAATCACCGCTGCAGGGGTCGCCTGCATAAAAGGCTCCCTTGGCCGCAGCCGCAGTCTGCAAATCGGAAGTGCGCACACCCGGCTCTACAACCGCATACATAGCATCGGCATTAACCTCGATAATTTTATTCATCTTTTCGAGCGAAAGCACTACACCACCGTAAATGGGCACTGCACCACAGGCAAGACCTGTGCCTGCGCCACGTGGCACAACCGGGAAGTGATATTCATTCGCCAGCTTGACCACAGCCGCCACCTGCTGTGCATTTTCCGCAAATACGACAGCCTCAGGCATATGATGATAAGCCGGGTCAGTTACTTCATCATGGGCATATATTTCCATCTGCCCTGCATCCGTCACTACATTCTGCACGCCCACCAAGGCCTGCAGCTTGGTAATTATTTCGTTAGACAGCTTGTTATACTCCATAATTCAGTCCTCCTCATTTGCAACATTTATATTTTAAACCACTCTATGCTTATTTTATCACAAACAGCGACATTTATAACAGCAAATATTTTTCAGTGTACCAACCACATATAAAACGGTATTGCAAAGACCGCCAGCACCGTGCTTACCGCCGTCAGCATAGCAGCATATTTATAATCGCCGCCGTAGCCTTTGGCCACAATCGCCGTATTTGTCATCGCCGGCATGGCCGCCATAATGACAAATACCTTTTCCATCATCGGCTCCAGATGGAAAAACGGCAGGATCAGGAAAACTATCCAAGGACAGATTAAATAGCGTCCCAGCATAGCAACTACCAGCTCCTTGCCTACGGCAATTTCTTCCCAACGGGTTTTGCTCATAGCAATACCGATAAACAGCATCGCCAGCGGCGTAGTCATGCTTCCCAGATAATGAAAGGACTTGAACACCGGCTCAGGCAGATTCCATTCCAGCAGTACCATCACTACGCCCAGCATAAAGCCCATCAGCGGCGGCGACATAATGCTTTTCAGTGTCTTACGGCTGAAAAGCGGCATGGTTACGCCATTGCTGCTTGCCAAATCATGAAAGCCGATAGTCCAGAAAAGCGTTGTGTTCACCATGTAGTAAATCATAATATACGGCGCACCGGCATCACCGAATAAGGCTATACCTAACGGCAGGCCGATAAAAATTGTGTTGGAAAAGCTGACGCAGATAGAAAAAATTCCTCTGTGCTCCGGCGGAACACCTATCAGACGTCCGAGCAGCCTGCTGATAAAATAGCCTGCCAGCATCGAAATAACCGGTACAATCAGGCCATGAGAAAGCGTAATAAGCTGGTCATGCTTAAACTGCCCCAAAATATTGGTCAGCATATATGTAGGCAGGCAGACATAATTCACCAGACGCGAAATCAGCGCCACACTTTCCTCACTGAACCAACCCCTGCGCTCTAAATAAAAGCCGACAGCAATCATCAGCATGATGGTCAGCACACCGTTTAATGCATGTAAAACTATTTCCATTGTTTATTCCCCTCATAAGGCAAAAATTGCCGAAGCATTCAGCTCCGGCAACGAAGATTTTAGTTTTTGGATTTTTTTACTTCTTCCAGTTTGTTTTTCATCCAGTCAATCATTGCTACCTTGCCAAAATCGTGCCAAGTTTCACATTCGGTATTTTTGGCAATATACTCATTCCACTTATCCTGATTAACATTTTCTACTTCCATCAGGTTCATAATGCCAAAGCCGCTGCGCCAGATCATATCATCCATAGAAGTAAATTTGCTGTTTTCCTGCAAAAACTTAGGATTGAATAATTCCTGGAAGGATACCTTGTTCAAAATCTTGCCCAGTTCCTTATCCTCGGTAAAAACTCCCAGATAATGCTTAAAGGTTTTATCTAATTTATTTTTTTCCATCTTGCTTCCTCCAAAAATAGTTGTATAAGGGTATTTTAACACAAAAGCAATAAAATGGCACTAGCATTTTCATATTCCGTGTACAGAATCATTAATTTATGCCCGCATAACACAGATATGATAATCATTATTGAATTCCTACTAAATTCATAGTAGAATATAGTCATTAGAAAGGTTGTGACCGTAATGAAAATTTCTACCAAGGGACGTTATGCCCTGCGATTGATGCTCGATTTAGCAATCAACCACACCGGTAGCTATATACCATTAAAAACAGTTGCCCAACGGCAAAATATTTCCGATAAATACTTAGAGCAAATTATTCACCAGCTGAGTAAAGCAGGCTTTGTCCAAAGTGCTCGCGGCGCTCAGGGAGGCTATCGTCTGGCGCGCACGCCTGATGAATACACTGTCGGTGAAATTCTGCGCACAGTCGAGGGCAGTCTTGCTCCCGTATCCTGCCTGGACTGCAAAACACCCTGCGATCAGTTTGATTCCTGTATCACCATCGGTCTGTACAAAAAAATTCAGCAGGCCATTGACGGCGTAGTTGACCACACTACGCTGCACGATATGATAAGCGATTACCGTGCCAAGCATCCGAAGGCTGAAAATATTTAAAAGCGAGCTAAGCACCAGCATTTTATAGAAAAATAACAAAGCATTAGGAGGAAAATAATATGAACAGAGAAGAAGCCTGGAATTTATTACGTCAATATAACAAGGAGTCCTTTCATTTACGTCATGCGCTGACTGTAGAAGGCATTATGCGTTACTTTGCCAAGGAGCTTGGCTATGCAGACCAGGAGGAATACTGGGGCATCGTAGGCCTGCTGCATGACTTGGATTTTGAGCTGTATCCCGAGGAACACTGCGTAAAATCTCAGGAGCTGATGCGCGAGCACGGCGTGGACGAAAGCATTATCCGTTCCACTGCCAGCCACGGCTGGGGCCTGACTGCCGCTAACATCGAACCTGAGCATCAAATGGAAAAGGTGCTTTTCGCTATCGATGAGCTTTCCGGCTTAATCGGTGCCGCTGCCCTTATGCGCCCCTCCAAAAGCGTACAGGACATGGAGCTGAAATCCCTGAAGAAAAAATTTAAGGACAAACACTTTGCTGCCGGCTGTAGCCGCGATGTAATCAAACAGGGTGCCGATATCCTGGGCTGGCCTTTGGACGAGCTGATGGAGAAAACCATCGCCGCTATGCGTGTGGACGAAGCAGCCATCAACGAAGTCTGCGATAAATTATGAGGCGCACAGCCTTAATCTGCTCTTTGCTGCTCAGCCTTGCAGGCAGCAGCTTCGCGGCCACAGCTGAAGAGATGTTGCAGGATTATCAACAGAAACCGGCCATAGTTGCCAATAATCCCACCAAACAGGCTGAGCCGACGGAAGCCGAAAGCAGTATTGACTCTTCCCAAGCAGAGGAAAACGCTGCAGACAATAACATCGTAAGCACTGCTCCTACTGTACCGGCAACGCCAAAGCAGGAAGAAACAGCAGCCGAAGCGCCCATGACAGTGAATGAAGCAAAAGCACCTATGGCAGAAGTGCCAACAACACCAGCTGCTGCAAATACTGCAGCTAAACCGCCTGTTGTCAGCAACGAGCCTGTGCCGCCGGCAGATAAACCCAAGCCTAAACCAAAGCTGAATCTTGTAGGCAAGCCGCCGCTGCCCAGGCAGTTCATGCGTACACCGCAGGCAAGCGATTTCATCAGCGTCAGCAGTGAAGCCGGCGGCTATAGTATGGCTGTGCCCAAGGCCTTCGGTAAAAATCCGCTGGCAGACCTGCCGCAAGCCGAAGGAGCTATGCTGGTGCGCACTGCAGGCAACACTCTGATGCTGGCAGCAACCGTGCTTGACCCTGCGGACACTGCAAGCTTTAAGGCAACAGAAGCTCTGCCTGTCTATGAAAATGCCAAAGTATACTGGCAATGGCAGCATGGCAATCAGTTAATATGGACCTGCCGCCTGAGTGCCCACAATGATTATCATGGCAACAAGCTGCTTTTGACCGCAGAAGCTCAGCAGAACGGCAAAACCTACAAGTTGCTGTACGTAATGCCTGCGCTACAGGCAGATAACTATCTGTCCCAGGCCATTTATTCCTTAGACAGCTTTAAACTGAATCAGCCATAAAGAAAAATCCTCCGACAGCTCGCCAGCTGTAGTGACCCCAAAAAGTTAGACTTTTATTACGCAGCAGAATTTAGAATCTGTT
>NZ_CAUDZA010000002.1:0-157885 GCF_958453765.1 Phascolarctobacterium succinatutens
TCGCTCCCGTGAGGGAGCGTGGATTGAAATAATAATGATACTTTTTACCTAATCCGATGATAAGTCGCTCCCGTGAGGGAGCGTGGATTGAAATCTAGAAGAAGGGGTCACGAGTGGCAGTTACAATGTCGCTCCCGCGAGGGAGCGTGGATTGAAATTTGATAAGTGTACGTTTCGGCCTGCTCGTCAGGTCGTCGCTCCCGCGAGGGAGCGTGGATTGAAATTCAAGTATCGGAGAACGGAAAAGATTGTAACCAGGTCGCTCCCGCGAGGGAGCGTGGATTGAAATCTGTGCTAAAAAGTTAGGATGCTCTAAAGCATCGTCGCTCCCGCAAGGGAGCGTGGATTGAAATCCCACTGCTAATTTTTGCATAAAGCTAGCCAAAAAGGTCGCTCCCGCAAGGGAGCGTGGATTGAAATGCTTGCTGACCAAACATTTGCCGAGGAATGCGATATGGTCGCTCCCGCAAGGGAGCGTGGATTGAAATGCACTGGTAAGTATAACCGCGAAGGTAGCGCAAGGGTCGCTCCCGCAAGGGAGCGTGGATTGAAATAAAGTTGCCGTGCGGTATCGCAAAGAAGGCAATACGTCGCTCCCGTGAGGGAGCGTGGATTGAAATAGTAGCAGTAGTAGCGAATGTAGTAGTTGCTTTGGTGTCGCTCCCGCAAGGGAGCGTGGATTGAAATAGTAGCAGTAGTAGCGAATGTAGTAGTTGCTTTGGTGTCGCTCCCGCAAGGGAGCGTGGATTGAAATATCAGCGTCAGTCCAAACGTCCTTGTCATGAAGTGGGTCGCTCCCGCAAGGGAGCGTGGATTGAAATCAGTCCTATGACCTTTGGGCAACACAGTCGCTCCCGCGAGGGAGCGTGGATTGAAATACGGAACATGGTTGGATTTTCGGTTTTGTTAATGCAAATAACGTATTTTGATTATCCTGAAGGGAAAGGAGAATTCTTATGGAATATTGTGAAGATGAATTCTTACAATTATCAGGTATTCAGCATTTTTGCTTTTGCCGTCGACAATGGGCGTTGATTCATATAGAAAATCAATGGCAGGAAAATGTAAGAACCATTGAGGGTAACATAGTCCATGAACGGTGTCATGATGATGGCTTTATAGAAAAACGCGGTAATCTGTTAATTACACGTTCTTTGAGTATCTTTTCAAGAAGATTAGGCGTTTCCGGACAATGTGATGTTGTAGAATTCAATAAGACTGAAAACGGATGCACTTTATATGGACGAGAAGGATTGTGGCTACCTTATCCCATAGAGTATAAGCGCGGAAAGAGTAAGCTGATTGATGCTGACAGATTACAATTATGCTGTCAGGCTATGTGTTTGGAAGAAATGCTGCATGTTGATATACCTAAAGGTGCTTTATATTATAATGAAACACATCGTCGGGAAGAGATTGCTTTTACTGCTTCTATGCGTGAAAATGTAGAATCTATGTTGCGTGAAATGCATAACTATTATAGACAGGGCTATACACCGAATGTTAAGCCTAAAAAAGGCTGTAGCTTATGTTCTTTAAAGGATATTTGCTTGCCGGTTATATGCAGGAAGACAGTTGTGGCGGATTATTATGCAAAATTTTTAAATGAGGATGCATTATGAGACATTTACTGAATACTTTATTTGTGACAAGTGAAGATATTTATTTATCGCTGGACAATGAAAACGTGGTAATAAACAGGAATGGTACTGCAATAAAAAAATTACCGTTGCGTATGTTTGAGCAGATTTTATATTTTGGCTATATGGGAGCGAGTCCGGCGTTATTGGGAAAATGTGCTGAGCATGGGATAGCCGTGTGTTTTTATAAACCAAGCGGAAGATTTCTGGCGAGAGTTATGGGACATAATAACAGCAATGTATTGTTACGCAAAGAACAGTACAGAATTTCGGATTCAGAGGAGCTTAGCTGTAAAATAGCGCGTAATTTTATTGTTGGTAAACTGTATAATTCTCGTAGCGTTTTGGAGCGTGCCAAACGTGACCATGCTTTAACTGTTGATGTAGCTAATATTGAACAAGCCAGCCGTGAAATTATGCGTTTAACAAGGCTGTCCAGAAAATGTACAGATTTGGCTATACTTAGAGGGTTGGAGGGCGATGCTGCAAGCTTGTATTTTGCGCAGTTTAATGAGCTTGTATTGCAAAATAAGGCTTATTTTAGATTTACTAATAGAAATAAAAGGCCTCCGACCGATCCTGTAAATGCTCTATTATCCTTTGCGTATACTATTTTGGCTAATGATTGTGCTGCAGCACTTGAAGGAGCCGGATTGGATCCGTATATTGGTTTCATGCATCGGGATAGACCGGGACGCTTGTCTTTAGCTCTTGATTTGATGGAAGAGTTTCGCAGCATTATAGCAGATAGATTTGTGCTTACATTGATTAATAATCGTGTGATTAATGAAAAATCATTTAATAATCAGGAAAATGGCAGTGTATTATTAAATGACGATGGACGAAAGACATTTTTTGAAGCTTGGCAAAAACGCAAGCAAGACGTAATTATGCATCCGTTTTTGCAAGAAAAAATACCATGGGGATTAGTGCCTTTTGTTCAGGCGCAGCTTTTAGCCAGATATATACGTGGAGATATAGATGAATATCCGAGCTATTTGTGGAAGTGAGGAGAAAATACTATGCTGATATTGGTAACATATGATGTTAATACTCAGGATGCCGCTGGCAGGAGAAGACTTAACAAGATTGCTAAAATGTGTTTGAAGTATGGGCAGCGGGTACAGAATTCTGTGTTTGAATGCTTGGTAGAACCACATGACTATACTTTTTTACAAAACGAGTTGCTTAAGATTGCTGATCTGACGAAGGATAGCCTGCGCTTCTATAATTTGGGTGCTAAATATAATACGAAAATTGAACATTTTGGAACTAAAACCTCATATGATCCCGAGGGAGTTTTGATGTTTTGAGTGTCTTATCTCCCATTTTCCTACCATTTCCCATATAATAGTTGATAATTAATTTCAATCGTGATATGATTATATTGGTTCCTAAGGAACTAATAATTGATTATTCTTACAAAAGAATGAAAAAGAGAGGTTTTTTAAATGACGACTGTTGCTGAAAAGTATTTACAAATTGCTAAGCTGGCGAAGGATCCTGCTAATGCTGAGGTTGTTATTGATGGTATTCTGACATTTTTCGGATTGGATTATTTTGACTTGGACCTGGGTGTTGAGTACCTGTATACTACCAAGGTAATTGACTATAAATTCAGAAGCGTGCTGCACAAGGCTGAAGACATGGACGCTATCATGGCATGGTTCAAAGAAAAAGCAGGCGTTACCGATGAGGAAATCGCTGCTGCCGAAGCTAAAGAAAAAGAATATGTTGCAGGCTGCCTGATGCTTGCTAAACAATATCTGGGTATGGGCCACTGCATCAGCGGTAAAACCTATCTGGAGCTGGCTGCCGCTAAAGGCTCCGAGGAAGCAATCGCACAGCTGAAAGACATGGAATATGCACAAGATATGTATGACCTGGGCGAGCATTATCTGGCAATGGGCCATTGCATCTGCTCCAAGACCTACTTTGAGCTGGCTGCTGCCAAAGGCTGCCCGAAAGCTGCTGCTAAGCTGAAGGACATTGAATATGCAGAAGATATGTACAAGCTGGGCGAGCATTATCTGGGCATGGGCCACTGCATCTGCGGCAAAACCTACTTCGAACTGGCTGCTGCCAAAGGCTGCCCGAAGGCTGCCGCAAAGCTGAAGGACATTGAATATGCAGAAGATATGTACAAGCTGGGCGAGCAATATCTGGCAATGGGCCACAAAATCTGCTCCAAGACCTACTTCGAGCTGGCTGCCGCAAAAGGCTGTCCGAAAGCTGCTGCAAAGTTAGCTGAATACGAAGCATAATATAATATAGTATTTCCCGAGGCTGTCACAATTAAGTGGCAGCCTCTTTTTATGCCTAAAAGTTTGTTTTTAAAATAGACAATCTTTGACAGTCGCTTATGGTATAATAAGCATTATAAAGATTTGACCAACATTACGTTGAAGGATAAACAGAAGGAGATTGTTATGGCAAAGTTGATTTATGTACCTCTCGGCTGCAGCCTGCGCTCGCAGCTGGCAGAGAAGCTTTCGCAGCAGCCGTTGGGCGAAGGCGTGCTGGTGCTGCCGAACCGCCTGCTGACGGACGATGTGCGCCGCACCTACGCCAATGTAGAAACAATGGGTATGGATACTCTGGCCGGTAAGCTGATGAACCTCAACGGCGGTACCGATTACAAGGAATTGAGCCGTCGCAGTCAGGAGCTGATTGTGCAGGATATCATCGACTATATGATGGAGAACAAGCAGCTTACCGGTATGACTACGCACAAGCAGCTGGAATATTTCGGCTCGCTGGCGCATAAAACAGGCTTTGTGAAGGCCATGACCTCACTCGTAAGCCAGCTTTCGCGCTGCGGTGCCACTAAGGACGATATCTACGGCCAAATCCAAAAATCCTTTGAGGAGGATGAGCTGAAGGGCAAGGATTTGGGCGTCTGCAATTTTTATCTGCTTTATCGTCAATATCTGGAAAACAATAAATGGTACGATCTGGAGGGTAAGTATCGTCTGGCTATGGAAATGCTGCAGAAGAAGGATTGCAAAATCCCCTGGAAGCATATCTATATCTGCGATTTCTTCAGCCTTGATCAGGTGCAGATAAACTTTCTGCAGGCTTTGGCGAAGCATGTGGATGATTTGGTAATCAGCATGAGCTATGAGGGACGCAGGGTAAGCTCCGACGAAAAAGCCAAGTATGAATCAATTACCAAGTTTATGCGCGCGAGCACGAACACCGTCAACGCGCTGAAAATTCTTGGTGCGACTGTTGCAAGCCTTGCGGCAGAGGAATTGGGACAAGCTCCGGCAGGCGTTGCTATGTGGCAGCTGCGTCACTTGGGGCATGCACCTGCGCCGGTGCCTGCGGAGGGAGTGGAAAGCTACTGCTTTGCCTCCGATGAGCAGGAGATGCGTTGGGTGCTGAAGCGTATCAAACAGCAGCTGGCACATGAAAAGTGTGCTGCCAATCGCATTGTTGTTGCCGTGCGCGACTTTTCCTTATACAGCGGCTTACGCCAGCTGGCGGATGAATACGGTGTGCCGGTGAGCCTGCCGCAGACATCTGCGCTGGTGTCGCAGCCGTTGGCTGTTATGCTGCGCCTGCTGCTTACTGCTGCAGGCAGGGGACGTGAGGCGGCAGCGGCCTATCTGGAGCTGCTGAACTGCGAGCTTTTGCGTCTGTTCTTTGATGTGGATGTGGAAACGGCAAGCAGCCTGCGCACGCAAACGTATTTCAAAACACGTCAGGAGGCTATGCAAAGGGCACACGAGCTGCTGGGTGATGCAACGGAGCTGTGGCAGCAGCTGGATGCTTTTATAGAAAGCACTAAGGCGGAGGCTGCCATCAGCGAATATGCCGAGCAGCTGACGCAGCTTGTGCAATCGCTGCCATTGGAGGAACGCTTGGGAAGCCTGCATAAGCAGGGAGTAGCTATTGACTTTATGCTGGCCTGCCTGCGCAGCAAGGATGCTGTACTGAAGGCTGTGCAGCAGCTTGTGCGTGATTACGAGGTGGCGAAAAACAGTGATTACAAGCTGACGCTGAGCCAATGGAACAGCCTGCTGCAGGAGGCCTTGGGACAGGTGCAGCTTACTCTGCGCTTCGGCCGCAGGGACGGCGTACTCTTTACGGAGGTTGGCAACGTACAGGGCCTGAGCTTCGACATCGTGTATATTATGGGCCTGCGCGAGGGCGAATTCCCGCAGGCTAAAAACGAAAACTGGATTTATAACGATACGGAGCGCAAGCAGCTGGCGGATGCAGGTTATGATTTGCCCACGGTTGGCTCCTCCTTTGATGAAGATGCCTATTTCTTTGCTCAGGCTGTGTGTGCGGCGCAAAAGGAGCTTATCCTCACCTGGCATGAGGATGTGGGCGAAAGCCTGGCCAGCAGCTATCTGGAGGAAATCTGGAAGCTGTTTTTGCAGCCGGGAAGTGAGGACAAGCGTCTGGACAAGGACTATGTGAAGGCGCAGACGCTGCCTGATTTCGGTGTTGCTTCGGCGGAGGAGGCGTACAGCGACAAGCGCTTTGCTGCTGCGGATTTGCCGAAAATAGCAGAGCTCAGCGGGCAAAAGGCTCCCTCTGCGGAGCTGCGGCTGGCTGCCAAAGCGGATATTCTGCGTAAGGCACAGCAGCCGGAATATAACGGCGATTTGCAAAATTCCCTGCCGACGAAGCTGCTGCGTAAGCAAATCGGCAGCCGTTTCAGTGCGAGCAGGCTGGAGGCTTATGCTGCCTGCCCCTTCCGCTTTCTGGCGGAGAAGGTGTGGCTGGCACAGGCGGAGGAGGAAGCGGATGATTTGCTGCAGCCGCGGGATGCCGGTGATATTCTGCACCAAACGCTGAAGAATTTTGTTGAGCCTTATCTTGGCAGCAAAATTATCGGCGAATCTATGGAAGACCTGACAGAGGAGCTGGAGGCAGTCTTTGAGGATGTCTGCACCGCTGCGCGTAATGATTGCAGCAGCACCGTTGCTTCCGTAAACGAGGATATCTGGCAGGTGGAAAAGCAGCGCCTCTGGCGTATGCTGGTGCGCTGGCTGCGCTTTGAATATGCGGACCAGCAGCGTTGGGGCGGCTTTACGCCGCAGGCCGTGGAATGGGATTTCAGCTCCAAAAACGGCAAGCCCTTGTACCTGACGCTCAGTGACGGCAGTGATGTATCGCTCATCGGCAGAGTTGACAGAATCGACAGTGACGGCGAGCATGCCTTTATTACGGACTATAAAAGCGGCACTCCTCCCACAGGCAGTGCTATGGAGCAGGGGCTCGACCTGCAGCTGCCGGTGTATCTGCTGGCGGTGGCGGCGCTTTCCAAGGAGCAGCTTGCAGTCAGCGGCGGCTGCTATTATTCGCTGAAGGAGGGCAAGCGCAAAAGTGCCTTTTTGCTGGAAAGCGTGGGCAACAGCGACTTGCCGTATAAAAAGCCGAAGAACGCCGCAGAGCTGACCTGGGATAGCTTTAAGCAGGAAAAGGAGCAGCTGCTGAAGGATTATATAGAAAGAATTTATGCAGGCGATTTTGCATTGGCAGGCTGCAGGCGCTGCGATGTATATTGCCCGTTACACGATATTTGCCGTGTGCAGCTGGTGAGCGGCGACGGCGGACAGGGAGGCGAGAGCGATGAGTAAGAATCCTACACCGGAGCAGGCTTTGGCGATAAATACGATTAAAAGCAATGTTTCGCTGCTCGCCGGTGCCGGCAGCGGCAAAACCTATGTACTGATGAAGCGCTTTGTGCAAATTCTGCGCTCGGATTTGAGCGTTAATCCCACGAATATTGTGGCGATAACCTTTACGCGCAAGGCTGCCGACGAAATCAAGGGGCGTGTGCGTCAGGCTGTCAGCGAATGCGTGGAGCAGGCGCAGAATGATTTGGAAAGACTGCGCTGGCAGGAGCATCTGCAGAAGGTGGAGAGTGCGCCGATAAGCACGATTCATAGCCTGTGCAGCCGTATTTTAAGAGATAACCCGGTAGAAACACAGCTTGATCCGGAATTTACGATTTTAGAGGATTTTGAAGCGCAGGACTTTTTTAAAGAAACACTGCAGCAATATTTACGCAAAAATATCAAGGAAAACGCTGCCCTGCGCAGGCTGGTGCAGACCTACGGCGTCAACAGCTTTGTTAATCAGGTTACTGCGCTGGGGGACAAGCTGTCGGAGCTGGTGCGTGAAGATAATCTGGCAGAGCCTTATCTTAAGGCGAAGGAAGAACTGCCGGCCCTGCAGCAGAAGCTGTTTGCTGCTCTGCGCGAGGTAATCGAAGCGCGCGAGGCTTTGGGGGCAAAGACCAAGGGACGCCAGACCTTGACGGAGGCAGCAGGACTGCTGGACGAAATGCAAAAGCAGCTGCTGGCACCGGAGCCGGATTGCTCCCTGTTGGATGCGTCGGGCGTTGTTAAGGTTAGCGGCAAGGCGTTGGCAGCGGAGCTGACTAATTTAAAAAATCTGCGTCAGGAGCTGAACCATGTAATTTTGAACGCCAAGGGCTGCGATTTAGTGCAGGATTGGCTCGCCGTGCTGCAGGAGTTTTATGCCTGCCTGAGCGCACGCAAGCAGGAAAATAATGTCCTGTTTAATGATGATCTGGATTTGCTGGCCATCGAGCATTTGCAGAAGAATGAGGCGCTGCGGCAAAAGTATCAGGAGCGCTATAAATATATTATGGTAGACGAGTTCCAGGACACCAACGAACGCCAGCGTCAGCTGATTTATCTGCTCTGCGGCAATAAGCTGGATAATACGAATAACTTGTTTATCGTCGGTGATGTGAAGCAGTCTATTTATCGTTTCCGTCATGCGGATGTCAGCGTCTTTAATAGGGTAAAAGAGGATATTGCGCAGAATGCGGGCAAAAACCTTGGCATGAAAACCAACTTCCGCAGCACGCAAAGCATTGTCGAAAGCTGCAATACCGCCTTTTGTCAGCTGATGGATTTGCCGAAGGAGGAAATCTGCCTGGAGCATCACGAGGGTGCTAACACCGGCGGCGCTAAGGTTTGCCTGCTGCAGGTGCCGTATAAATCCAAGGATGATGACTTGGGCGCTAAAGAGGATAAATGGCAGAAGGAGGCAGAGGCAATCGCCGCCTATCTGCAGCAGGAGCTGCCCAAGGTTGAGCCGCAGCTTAAGCCGGGGGCAAGCAAGGCTATTTTGCTGCGAGCAATGACGCATTGCGAAATTTTGCGGCAGACGCTGCAAGGCTACGGCATAAATTGCGTAGTAGTTAAGGGAAAGGGCTTTTATGAGCAGCAGGAGGTTCTGGATATTCTGAATCTGCTGGCTGCGCTGCACAACCGTTACGCAAGCCTGGAGCTGGCAGGTGCTTTGCGCTCCAACTATTTCGGTTTGGATGATGCAACGCTGACGCAGCTCTTTTGGCAGACCGAAAATGACAAACCGCTGTGGGATGTACTGCAAGCTGTCGGCAGCGGTGAGCTGCAGCTGAACCTGCAGCCGGAGCAACAGGCGCTGGCTATGCATGCTGCCGAACGCTTACATAGCCTGCGTCAGGCAGCAGCGCTGATGGCACTGCCGGAGCTGTTTGCACAGCTTTGGGACGAGCTGAAGCCGGAATTCGTTCTGTCGCAGCAGGAAAACGGCCCGAGCAAGCTGGCCAATGTCAAAAAGCTGCGCCGCCTGGCACAGCAGTATTGCCAGACGAAGCAGGCTTCGCTGGCGGAATGGCTGCAAAACGTTAAGGATTTGCGCGCAAGCAGCAGCAAGGAGCCTGCTGCTACCGTACAGGCCGATGATGCACTGCAGATTATGACGATACATAATTCCAAGGGACTGGAATTCGATCTTGTTATTTTACCGCAGTTAGATAAATCAGTGAAGGGCGATACAGCTTCTATCAAGTATTTGCCCGGCAAGGAAGGCGAACAGGGACTTTTGGGCATCAAGGTGCCTGATAAGGAAATGCAGCTGCAAAACAGCGGTGTTTACGAGCAGGCGAAAACGCGCGACAGTGAGCTGGAAGAAGAAGAAAGCAGACGTCTGCTTTATGTTGCTATGACGCGTGCTCAAAAGCAGCTTTTAATGGTCGGTACGGTGGCGGAAGAAAAGCTGCCGGAGGCTATTATCGGCCTGCCTGCCGCCAAGGGCTGGTGGCAGTAGCTGCAGGCAGTATACGAGGTGGATTGGGACAAGCAGGAAAGCAGCTGTCCTTGGGTACGTCTTTTGTGTGCCGCTGCTTTAAGCCCGGCTGTTGCGCAGCAGGGCGAGCAGCAGCAGCTGGCGCTGGAACCGTTGGCATTGGCACCGCTGCCTGCCTACGCAGCCTGCGGCCGTACCTGCTTTACCGCAAGTGCGCTGCAGACGTACCTGCATTGTCAGCGTCAATATTACTACCAGCAGGTTTTGGCAGTGCCTGAGCTGGAGCAGACAGTTGCCGGCGAGCAGGCGCACGAGCTGCCGGCAAGTGTAACCGGCAGTATTGTACACAAAGCGCTGGAGCTGTATAATGGCTATAATGCGGAGGCTGTTTTTGCCATTGCGTTGGAGGAATTTGCTCCCGGCGCTGCGGCAACACAGGCCAAGAGTATGTTTGATGCTTATATTGTCAGCGATTTGTATAAAGCATTGCCCAAAAAGCAGAAGCGTGAATTAGAATTTGTACAGCCTCTGCAGCAGGAGCTGGCGGCTGAGGGCGTAATCGATTTGCTGGCCTTTGACGAAGATGATAATATGATTATAGTGGACTATAAAACAGGTACGCCGCCGGAGCCTGACGAGGTGAAGCTGGGCTATGCTTATCAGCTGGCGCTGTATAAGGATGCTGCGGAAAAGCTGTACCCCGGCAAAAGAGTTGTGCGCGCCGAGCTGCACTTTCTGCAGAACATGAGCGTCTGGCAGCTGCCTTTGGATAAATCATATCTGCAGGAAGCAATAGAGCTGTGCGAGGAAATCAGCGGTAAGGGCGAGGAGGACGATTTCGCCTGCATCTGTAACGAAAGCTGTGCTTACTGTCACTATGCATATCTGTGTCCGCAAAAGAATAAAGAATAGGTGATATAATGGAGATTTTTGCTAAATTGGAAAGCTGGGATTATCTGGCGGCGGCTATGCTGCTGTTTTCCGCGTGGCTGCTGCTAGGCGGTATCGGCCGTCTGCAGAAGAGCGACCCGGAGCGTGTGGATGCGAAAAAGCTGCGCATCCGTGCCTGCGGTGGTTTGGTTGCGGGCGCTTTGTATCTGGCCTGCCGCTATCTGCAGCTGTAATATTGCCGGCAGTTAAACTTGCGCGCGGCTTTCATTAAGGTATATAATATGCTTATATCTTAAACTACTACGAGGTGACTGTAATGATAAACAAAACAAGATTGATTGATGAATTTATAGAGCTGGTAAGCGTTCCCTGCCCCAGCAAGGACGAAAAGCAGGAAGCTGAGCTGATTATGGCGAAGCTGCGCGAGCTTGGCCTGGAGCCGGAGATGGATAAGGCGCACGAAAAAACCGGCGGTACCTGCGGTAATGTGTGGGCCTATGTAAAGGGCACCGTGCCGAATGCTCCGAAGCTGCTGTTCGAAGCGCACATGGATTCCGTAGCACCGACAACAGGCACCAAGGTTGTCCGCAAGGACGGCGTGCTGTACAGCGACGGTACCACAACTCTGGGCGGTGACGACAAGGTTGGCGTTGCTGCCATGCTGGAGGCGGTACGCGCACTGAAGGAGGATGGAGTAGCTCACGGCGACGTGCAGTTGTGCTTTACCGTCAGCGAGGAAATCGGCTGCCTGGGCGTAGTAAACATGGACCAAAGCTGGATTAAGGCTGATTACGGCTATTGCATGGATATCGGCGGCGCACCGGGCGAAATTACCTACGCTGCACCGAAGCTGTACGATATTTATGTAACCGTCAAGGGCAAGGCTGCCCATGCAGGCATTGCTCCGGAAGAAGGCGTCAATGCGATTATGCTGGCGGCGGACGCTCTGTCCAAGCTGCCTGCTTATGGTCGTCTGGACAGCGAAACTACCTTTAACATCGGCATGTTCAACGCAGGTGTAGGCACCAACATTGTCTGCCCGGAGGCTAAATTTGTCATTGATATGCGCTCTCTGAACGTACCGCGTCTGGAAGCGTTGAAGGATTCTACCATCGCTTTGATTAAAGAAGCTGTTGAAGCCGGCGGCGGTCAGGTTGAATTCGACGTAGTGGAAGGCTGTCCTGCTGTGGAGCTGAACAAGGACCACGAATGCATTAAGCTGGCAGCACGCGCTGCGGAAACCCTGGGCTTCCCGGTAGAGCTGAAAACAACCGGCGGCTGCAGCGACGGCAACTATCTTTGCGGCTACGGCCTGCCCTGCGGCCTTTTGGCAACCGGCATGAGCAATGTGCATACTACCGCGGAATATCTGAAGGAAGAGGATCTGTACAACACTGCGCGCTGGACCTACGAAATTATTAAAGAGGCAGCGAAGTAAATCATAGTGTTCACGTATAGTTTTCTTGACTGGAAGAAAAATTGACGTTATAATAAAAGCAACTTCATAACGTAACCTTTGGGGCAGGGTGCAATTCCCGATCGGCGGTAAAGTCCGCTAGCGCAGCAGCGCACGAACCGGTGTGATTCCGGTACCGACAGTATAGTCTGGATGAGAAAAGGTGGCAAAACTGTATTTTACCGCATAAGGGCTCCTTAGGTCTTTATGCGGTTTTTTATATTACTGGAAGGTGATATTTTGGCAAGAATGACAGATGAAGCATATATGCAGCGGGCTTTGGAGCTGGCGCTGCAGGCAGAGGGCAACACCAGTCCCAATCCGATGGTTGGCTGTGTGATTGTTGACGATGACGGCAATATTGTGGGTGAGGGCTATCATCATAAGGCCGGCGAACCGCATGCCGAGGTCAATGCCTTGGCGGAGGCTAAGCAGATGGCTCAGGGGGCAACGGCCTATGTAACGCTGGAGCCCTGCGCACATTACGGACGTACCGGTCCATGCTGCGTAGCCTTGGCACGTGCGGGCATCAGCAAGGTTGTGGTGGCCTGCCTTGATCCTAACCCCAAGGTTGCGGGACAGGGCCTGGAATATTTGCGCTTGCAGGGTATCGAGGTTGTTACCGGCGTATGCGAAAAAGAGGCGCAGCGCTTGAACGAGCGCTTCTTTACCTGGATTACCAAAAAGCGTCCGTTTATTACTTTAAAATACGCTATGACTCTGGATGGCAAGATTGCCACGGCAACCGGCGACAGCAAGTGGATTACCGGTGAGGAGGCACGTACCTTTGCGCATCGCCTGCGTAAGCAGCATGACGCTGTGCTTGTCGGCATCGGCACGGTGCTGGAGGACGACCCGGAGCTGACAACCCGTCTGGTGCGCGGCAAGAATCCGGTGCGCGTAGTGCTTGACAGCAGCCTGAGAATTTCTTTGATGGCAGCGGTTTTGAATCCGCTGGCGGATACAATTATCTTTACCGGTCTTGATGCCGATATCGTTAAGGCGGAAGCGCTGGCTGCTCTGCCTAACGTAGAGGTGGTACGTCTGCCGTTGGCTGACGGCGTGCTGCCTGTGGCACAGGTTGTACAGGCCTTGACTGAGCGCGGTATTACCAGCCTGCTGGTAGAAGGAGGCAGTGCGATTCACGGTGCCTTCTTTGATGCAGGCCTTGCTGACAGAGTGTGCGCCTTTGTAGCGCCCAAGCTGATTGGCGGCGCTGCAGCTCTGCCCCCGGTGGGCGGTGCAGGCAGCAGTCTGGTAGAAACGTGCTGGCAGCTTACAGAGGTCGAAATCGAAAAATTGGGCAGTGATGTGCTGATAACAGGTCTGGTGCCGGAGCTGGACAAGCAGGAGCTGCCGAAGGAGGCTGAATAATGTTTACAGGATTGGTAGCCGAGCTGGGCACGGTGCAGAAGCTGGCGCAGCAGGGTGAATCATATCACCTGACAGTTGCTGCGGTGAAGGTACTGCAGAATTTGAAAATCGGTGACAGCGTTGCCGTTAACGGCGCCTGCCTGACGGTAGTAAGCATGGATGACACCGCCTTTACCGCCGACGTGATGCCGGAAACCGTGCGCCTGACCAATATCGGCAGCCTGCATGCCGGCGACAGAGTGAATCTGGAGCGCACGCTGCGCCTGTGCGACGGTCTTGACGGTCACATCGTCAGCGGACATGTGGAAGGACTGGGCGTAATTGCAAGTCGCAAACCTGAGGGCATTGCGATGGTGGTGACAATCAACACCCAGCCGGAGCTTTTGAAATATATCATCAAAAAGGGCAGCATTGCGATTGATGGTATCAGCCTGACGGTGAAGCAGGTTACGGAAAGCAGCTTTTCCGTATCGCTGATTCCGCATACCGCCAAGGGAACGACGCTTGGCTTTAAGGATGTGGGCGACAGCGTAAATCTGGAAACGGATATTATCGGCAAATATGTAGAGCAAATGTTAAAATTTAACCCCAAGCAGACTCAGGAGCCTGCTTTAAATAAAAATATGCTGCTGGAGAATGGGTTTATCTGAGCAGCGATAAAGAGGTAGAAAATGGAAAAGTTTAAGTATAATACAATTGATGAAGCCATCGCTGCGATTAAAGCAGGTCAGATGGTACTGGTAACCGATGACGAGGACCGCGAAAACGAAGGCGACCTGATTATGGCAGCCGAGCTGTGCACTCCCGAGGCTATTAACTTTATGGCTAAGGAAGCACGCGGACTTATTTGCATGCCGGCAGACAGCGAGGTTATGGATAAGCTGCAGTTCGGTGCTATGGTAACGCACAACACCGACAATCACGAAACAGCCTTCTCTGTTTCTATTGACCATGTTGACACTACCACCGGTATTTCTGCTTACGAGCGCGCATATACCATGAAAAAATGCGCTGAGCCCGGTGCACAGCCGAGCGACTTCCGCCGTCCCGGTCACGTTTTCCCGCTGCGTGCACGCAAGGGCGGTGTACTGGTGCGTACCGGTCACACCGAAACCACTGTTGATTTGTGCAAGCTGGCAGGCCTGCAGCCCGTAGGCATCTGCTGCGAGATTATGAACGATGACGGCCATATGGCACGCACTCCGGATTTAATCGAGTTCGCCAAAAAGCATAAGCTCGTTTTCATCACCGTTGCCGAGCTTGTTGCCTATCGCAAGGCACACGAAAAAATGGTGCATCGTGCCGCTGAGGCTGCGTTGCCGACTAAATACGGCAATTTCCGCATCATTGCATATGAAAATGATTTGGACAACCTTTGTCATGTTGCTATTGTCAAGGGCGATGTTGCCGGTAAAAAGGACGTGCTCGTGCGCGTACACAGCGAGTGCCTGACCGGTGATGCCTTCGGCAGCCTGCGCTGCGACTGCGGCGACCAGCTGGCAACTGCGCTGAGGATGATTGAAAAGGAAGGCTGCGGCGCTGTTGTTTATATGCGTCAGGAGGGACGTGGCATCGGTCTGGCTAACAAAATCCGTGCTTACGCACTGCAGGATCAGGGCTTGGATACTGTAGAGGCTAACGTGCGCCTGGGCTTTGCTCCCGACCTGCGTGATTACGGCATGGGTGCACAAATTCTGGCTGACCTCGGACTTACCAGCATCCGCCTGATTACCAATAACCCCGCAAAACGCATCGGCCTCTCCGGTTATGGCATCACCATCACCGACCGCGTGCCCATCATCATGGAGCCTAACGAATACAACGAACACTATCTCGACGTTAAAGAAGAGAAAATGGGCCACAAGCTCCACGAAGGCTGTGGCTGCGGCAAGCACTAAGAAATATATGGGAGTGTAAGCGTTGTAATTAACATATCATTACGCACAGGAAAAATATGCTAAAATTTTTATTCGCTTCACGATATATTAATTACGCACTTATAACCTGCTTATAAACAATAAGCACGCCACCCTAGGCGCTGCGCAATCCGAAACGTAAGCTTCGGCTGAACAATAAGCACGTCATACTCGGCGCTGCGCAGACCGGAACGGACGACGGGCCCGCAAGCACATCGATGTTCTGCGAACATCGCAAGCAACGGACAGGCACAGGAATTTTTCGCTGGAGTGTTGACGTAACTAATAGGAAGCACGTCACACAAAAATCAGCGACGTGAAAAATTCTGCGAATCTAGTCGCCGGAATCCGGCGGAGCAGCCGTAAAGGGCGTTTTTTGGATACTTTTTGCCGCCCTGGGCAAAAAGTATCATAACAGCAAGCATAATAAAAAATAGAAGAACAAACCATTAGGAGGAACAAACCATGAAAACCTTAGAAGGAAAACTCACCGCCAAAAACATGAAAATCGCTATCGTCGTAGCCCGCTTCAACGAATTCATCACCAGCAAACTCCTCAGCGGCTGCATCGACTGCCTGATCCGCCACGAAGCAGCTGACGAAGACCTCACCGTAGCCTGGGTACCGGGCGCCTTCGAAATCCCCATGGCAGCAAAAAAACTCGCAGAAAGCGGCAAATACGACGCAGTAATCTGCTTAGGTGCAGTAATCCGCGGCGCAACCCCGCACTTTGACTATGTATGCGCCGAAGCCTCCAAAGGCATCGCTCAGGTAAGCATGCAAACCGGCGTACCAGTAGCCTTCGGCGTACTCACCACCGAAAACATTCAGCAGGCTGTAGAACGTGCTGGCACCAAGGCCGGCAACAAGGGCGTAGACTGCGCAATGACCGCAATGGAAATGGTAAATCTCTTCAAAGAAATGTAACATTTTCACCGCTTGCCTTTTTGACTATTATGATTTATAATTGACAATGTGGAAGAGCTGATAACAGGCTGTTCCCGGTGCATGAAATTTGCAAGCCCGCTAGCAGTAGTTTAGTGGGCTTGTTTTATTAAGCAATTAAAATTTTTGCCGTAAGGCAGGATTGTGAGGCAGATATTATGGAAGATGTTTTGACAAAGGCTACGGCCGACGGTGTACGTATTTATGCATTATGCACCACTAATCTGGTACAGGAAGCAGCTAAAAAGCACGGCTGCTCCCATCTGGCAAGCGCTGCTTTGGGACGTGCGATGAACGGCGCGCTGCTGCTGGCCGCAACAATGAAGGATAACGAGCGCATCAGCCTGCGTCTGAAGGGCGACGGCCCTTTGGGCGAGGTAGTAGCAGATGCCGAAGGCAGCACAGTGCGCGGTTATGTAGAAAACCCCGATGCATTTTTGCCCCTGAAAAATGGCAAGCTGGATGTCGGCGGCGGCATCGGCGCGGGCAATATTATCGTAACGCGTTATCTGCAGAATGCAGAGCCCTTCACAGGCTACTGCGAGCTGCAGGACGGCGAAATCGCTAGCGACCTGACCAAATACCTCTATGTATCCGAACAGACACCGACAAGCGTTGCTCTGGGCGTACTGGTTGACAAGGACGGCAACGTAACCGCATCCGGCGGCTTCTTTATTCAGGCTATGCCGGGCTGCGCCGACGAGGTTCTGGAAAAGCTGGAAAACAACGTTAACCTGACTCCGTATGTAACCCAGCTGCTGGAAATCGGTTATACTCCGCAAAAGATGATAGAAATTCTCGGCCGCGGTCTGGACGTTGATATTAAAGAAACCATTCCCCTGAGTTTCAAATGCCGCTGCAGCCGTGAGCGCATTCTGGCGGCTCTGGGCAGCCTTGATGTAAAATCTCTGGAGGAGCTGGCGCAGGACAAAACTACGGAAGCACACTGCGAATTCTGCAACAGCACCTATGAATATACTCAGGATGAAATCAAGCACCTGCTGGAAGAAAAGGAAAAGCAGGCACAGTTGGAGGCTGCTAAACAGAATATCAAATAACAAAACTTTTCTTGACAAAAGAAACTTTTGTTTGTATAATAAAGGCAGTGAATCGATTAAATTTAAATTTATATATTAGGAGGCAGGCAGATGGACGCAGATAAAAAGAAAGCCTTAGACATGGCGATGCACCAGATTGAAAAGGATTTTGGCAAGGGCAGCATTATGATGCTGGGCGAAGCAAGTGCCAAAATGAATATAGAGGTTATCCCTACAGGCGCTTTATCCCTGGATATTGCTCTTGGTGTCGGCGGTATTCCGCGCGGACGTGTTATTGAGATTTACGGTCCCGAATCTTCCGGTAAAACTACCGTTGCTTTGCATATGATTGCTGAAGCTCAGAAGATGGGCGGCTATGCGGCATTTATCGATGCGGAGCATGCACTGGATCCGGAATATGCCCGTCATCTGGGTGTAGATATTGACGATCTGCTGATTTCTCAGCCGGATAACGGCGAACAGGCTTTGGAAATTGCTGACGCACTGGTACGCAGCGGCGCTATTGATATTATCGTTATCGACTCCGTTGCAGCTTTGGTTCCGCGTGCCGAAATCGAAGGCGAAATGGGTGATTCCCACGTAGGCCTGCAGGCACGTCTGATGAGCCAGGCTCTGCGTAAGCTGACAGGTCTGATTTCCAAATCCAAATGTGCTACTATTTTCATCAACCAGATCCGTGAAAAGGTTGGCGTTATGTTCGGTAATCCGGAAACCACTACCGGTGGCCGCGCACTGAAATTCTACTCTACCGTCCGTATGGATGTACGTCGTATCGACACGCTGAAAAACGGCAACGATGTTATCGGCAGCCGTACCCGCGTTAAGGTTGTCAAGAACAAGGTAGCACCTCCGTTCAGACAGGCTGAGTTCGATATTATGTATGGCAAAGGCATTTCTCATGAGGGCTGCCTTGTTGATCTGGGCGCAGACCTTGATATTATCAACAAGAGCGGTGCCTGGTATTCCTACGGTGATATCCGTTTAGGTCAGGGTAAAGAAAAGGTTAAAGACTTTTTGCGTGAAAATCCGGAAATTGCCCAAGAAATCGAAGCTAAAATCCGCGCAGTGACGATTGCCAAGAGCGATAATAAGGAAGCAGCTGAGGAGCCGTTGCAGGATGTGGAGTCGATCTTTAAGGAATAAGAAAAAGGAAGAAGGCTTTACCGGCGCGCAGCAGGTTTATGACTGCGCGCTGGATTTATTGTCCTACCGTGATTATAGCCATAAGAATATGCTGGAGCGCTTGCAGCGCAAGGGTGCAACTAAGGCGCAGGCGCTGGAGGCTGTGGCTAAGCTAGAGGATTACGGCCTGCTGAACGAGGAGCGTTACGCTCAAAGGGTGTACGAGGTCTGGCTGGCCAAACGCTATTACGGCAGACAGCATCTGCAGCTGGAGCTGACCAAGCGCGGCATACGCCCGGACGTGGCTGCGGAAATCATGGAACGCTTTACGCCTGACATTGAAGAGCAGCAGGCGGAGAATGCGGCGCAGCTTTTCGTGCAGCGCAATCAGCGCAAGCTAACAGCAGAAACTGACAACAAGAAAATATATGCGGCTGCGGGACGCTTTATGGCGGCTCGTGGCTTTTCATCAAGATATGTGCACATTATATTGGGTAAATTGCATTTTTCAGACAATATATAGCGGTTAAACTTGACAATTTTGTTAAATATACACTATAATGTAGTTATCCAATCGTGTTAATATCTACGATTTTCACGAGGCGACGCGTAAAGCGGTTGCCTTATTTTTTGCCCTATTTCAGAATAGATAATACAGTGATTTATTATAGATTCAACGGAATAAGGACATTTATAGCAGACGCAAACAGGCGCCTGCTGTTACTATGCAAAAAAATCTTGGAAAAATCTAAATTTAGGAGGTGAGGACGATTTTAGAAATTATCGGTACAGCTGTTGTAGTTGGTCTGGCCGGCGGTGCGGTAGGTTATCTGGTTCGCAAAAATGTTGCTGAAGGTAAAATTGCTACTGCAGAAGAGCAGGCTATCCGTATTGTACAGGATGCGGAGCAGACCGGCGAAGCAAAACGCAAAGAAATCATGATGGAGGCTAAAGAAGAAATCCATCGTTTGCGTTCCGAAATGGAGCGTGAAAATAAAGACAGACGTAACGACCTGCAGCGTCAGGAGCGTCGTCTGCTGCAAAAAGAAGAAAATCTGGACCGTAAAATCGAATCCTTCGAACGCAAGGAAGAAAAGCTGGCTTCCAAGGAACAGCGCCTGAACGCTGCTCAGGAGAAGGCTGAGGCAATGCTGGAAAAACGTCAGGTTGAACTGGAGCGTATTTCCGGACTGACTAGTGACGAAGCAAAGCAGGAGCTGCTGCAGTCCCTCGAGGAAGAGGTTAAGCATGAATCTGCTATGATGGTTAAGGATCTGGAGCAACAGGCTAAGGATGAGGCTGACCGCAAGGCAAGAGAAATTATCTCCCTGGCAATTCAGCGTTGTGCAGCAGACCATGTAGCGGAAACCACCGTTTCCGTAGTAGGCCTGCCTAACGATGAAATGAAGGGCCGCATCATCGGTCGTGAAGGCCGTAACATCCGCACTCTGGAAACCCTTACCGGCATCGATCTGATTATCGATGATACTCCGGAGGCTGTTATTATTTCCGGCTTCGATCCGGTACGCCGCGAGGTTGCCCGTATCGCTCTGGAAAAATTGATTAATGACGGCCGTATTCATCCGTCCCGCATTGAGGAAATGGTTGAAAAGGCACAAAAAGAGGTTGAGCAGAAAATTAAGGAAGCCGGCGAACAGGCTACCTTTGCTGTCGGTGTGCATGGCCTGCACCCCGAACTGATTAAGCTGCTGGGCCGCCTGAAATATCGTACCAGCTATGGTCAGAATGTCCTGAACCATTCTGTTGAGGTTGCTAACCTGGCAGGTGTAATGGCTTCTGAGCTCGGTGTTGACGTTGTTCTGGCTAAACGTGCCGGCCTGCTGCACGATATCGGCAAGGCTATTGACCATGAAATGGAAGGCTCTCACGTTGAAATCGGCGGCGAAATTGCCAAGAAGTTCCGTGAGTCCGACCTGATTGTCAATGCTATTTTGGCGCATCACGGTGACTGCGAGCCTAAGAGTGTTGAAGCTGTTCTGGTATCTGCCGCTGACGCAGTATCTGCTGCCCGCCCGGGTGCAAGACGCGAAACTCTGGAAAGCTACCTGAAGCGCTTAACTCGATTGGAAGAAATTTCTGAGTCCTTTGAGGGCGTTGAAAAATGCTATGCCGTACAGGCTGGCCGCGAAATCCGCATTATGGTTAAGCCGGATGTTATCGATGATGCTTCCGCTGTGCTTCTGGCACGCGATATCTCCAAGAAGATTGAAGCTGAAATGGAATATCCCGGTCAGATCAAGGTTGTTATTATCCGCGAAACCCGTGCTGTTGATTACGCAAAATAACGAAATTCATAAAAGAGCTGCTTTTGCAGCTCTTTTTTTGTGCCTTAGCAGGATTATAGTGATTGCTGTCGAATATATATACTTGGAATTTTTTTGACAGGTGCACCGGCTGCGGTCGGTGCTGAAAAGGGAATGCCGGTGAGAATCCGGAGCAGTCCCGCTACTGTAAGCGGAGCCCAGGCAATTATGTCACTGACGCAAGTTGGGAAGGCGCTGAGGGCGATGAAGCTAAGCCAGGAGACCTGCCTGTTACGAAGCTCGGAGCCTACGGGAGATAGGCTGGCTTTGGTATGCGTAAATATAGAATTTGGCTGCAATTTGCATGTGATGAATCTCCCGCAAGGGAGCTTTTTTCATTTAGACATAATTTGAAGAGCTTGCGGCCTATAAAAACGAAGGGAGGTTAAAATATGCCTGGTAAAATCATTATGGTTACCGGTGGAGCACGCAGTGGCAAAAGCGAATTTGCCGAACGCTATGTATTGCATTATTCTCCCAAATGCGATTACGTTGCTACGGCAGAAATCTTAGATGAGGAAATGGCGGAGCGCGTGCGTCTGCACCGTGAGCGTCGTGATGCGCGTTGGATTAATCACGAAGCGCCTTATCATGCCGAGCGCACGCTTGAAGCACTGTCAGCGGAAACAGGAGCGGTTCTGTTTGACTGCCTGACTGTTTATATGTGTAACCTGCTTTATGGCAAGGATGCGCCGGAGGGTGAATTCCTTGAGCGCTGTCAGGTAGTATTTGATGAAATTGACAAGGTGCTGGCAGCAGCACGTAATTGCGGCAAAATCGTTGTCTTTGTTACGAATGAGGTGGGCAGCGGTATTGTGCCGGATAATGTGATGGCGCGTGAATACCGTGACCTTGCCGGCTGGGTTAACCAGCGTGTGGCAAAGGAGGCTGACCACGTTTATTATTGTGTAGCTGGTCAGGCCGTTGACGTAAAAAAAATGGCTTTTAAATTTGAGGATGAAGGAGAATAACGACTGATATGGAAAAAATCATGATACCTGCCCTGGATGAAGAACGTATGCAGGAAGTGCGGGCAGGCTTTGCTAAGCTAGACAAGCCGGCAGCCAACTTGGGCAAGCTGGAGGATATGGTTGTAGGCCTTGCAGGTATGCTCGGCAAGGATTTACCGGATAAATTAAAGACGGCGATGGTTCTGATGTGCGGTGATCACGGTATTGCCAAATACGGTGTCAGCGCTTATCCACAGGAGGTTACGCGCCAGATGATTAACGGCTATATGCGCGGTACTGCCGGAGCCACCGTGCTGGCACGTCATGCGCACGCTGATGTTTTCGTCTGCGATGTAGGCACTGCCTTTGATTTGAGCGATTTGCCAAAGGTATATCAAAAAAAGGTAGCCTGGGGAACAAATGACTTCACCCAAGGTCCCGCTATGACTCGCGAGCAGGCCGAAAAGGCTATTGCCGTTGGCATCGAAATGGCTGATATTTGTATCGACCAAGGCTATAATATGCTTTATACCGGTGAAATGGGTATCGGCAATACAACCTCTACCTCAGCTATTGCCAGCGCCTTTCTGGGACTGGACCCGCAGCTGACGGTCGGCCGCGGCAGCGGTATTAATGACGAACGCATGAAGATTAAGCGTCAGGTTGTTATCGACGGCCTGGCTAAAAATATGCCGAATCAGGGTGATGCGATGGACATTCTCTGCAAGGTAGGCGGCTATGACCACGCAGGTCTGGCCGGTGTTATTATCGGCGCAGCCCGCCGCCGTGTACCGACAATGGTTGACGGTGTCAATGCCACGGCTGCAGCATTGCTGGCCTACGGCCTCTATCCGCAGTGCCGCGATTATATGCTTTGCTCGCATCTGAGCAGCGATATTTCCCACAAGAAAATGCTGGAGCTGCTGGAGCTTTATCCGATTGTGGACGCCGGTATGCGCCTGGGCGAGGGCACCGGTGCTTCTCTGGCTATTGTTGTGCTGCAGGCAGCGATGGATGTATATAATCATTTAAGCAGGTGATGTGATGCGTGATTTTGTAACTTGTCTGGAATTTTTGACCAGAATACGCTTTTCCAACCGCACGGACTGGCATGATGACGATTTCAGCCGCAGCGTGCCGTACTTCCCTTTGGTCGGTCTGGTAATGGGTGTTTTTATGGGTGCGGTAAATTACGGCCTGTATTATCTGCACACACCTGATTTAATGCGCGCGGTGATGCTGGTGCTGGCGGAGCTGATTATTATTGGCGCACTGATGTATGACGGCTTTATGGATACCTCCGACGGCGTTTTCAGCGCCCGCGACCGCGAGCGTATGCTGGAAATCATGAAGGACAGCCACGTAGGCTCCAACGCCGTTATTGCGCTTGTCTGCCTCGTGCTGCTGAAGGTGGCTGCCTATACTACGCTGCCGCCGGTAAAGCTGTCGTTTGCTCTGGTTGCGGTTTTTGTAGCAACGCGTACCTTTATGGTTACCTACATCGTCAACTATAAGTATGCACGCAAAACCGGCATCGGTCATATGTTTAAGGCTTATGCCAAGCCTATGTACACCTATATTGCCTTTGCACTATGTCTGGCGCTGGTGGCAGCCTGTGGTTTGCCGTATCTGTATACGGCAATAGCGGCCTTCGTTATCTGCCAGGGCATTGCGCATTTTCTCAGCGGTCAGCTGGGCGGCCTTACAGGTGATACCTACGGCTTTTTGACGGAATGCGGCGTGGTGGTTTACCTGATGCTCGCAACCTATATAATCTGATATATTTCCCCGGCAATATTTTGCCTAATTATAAAGAGACAGAAAGGAAAAATGCTATGCATATAGAAGAAATAATCCAAAAGATTGTGCCTGCGGACAGAGGCTGTATGAAGCTGGCGCAGACACGCTTTGATAATCTGATCAAGCCTGTCGGCAGTCTGGCCAAGCTGGAAGAAATGACCTCGCGCTATTGCGGTATCAAGGGCATTTATGAAAAAGAGGATTTAGATTATCCTAAACGCGATTTACTGGTGTGGTGCGGTATCGAAGAGGCTGCTCAGGCCGAAAAAATTATGCACGCCAAATGGCCGGTGAATGTGCTTGCTGCAGAAACCGGTGCGAAGGCTGTGGCTCTGCTCGTAACCTCGGAGGAGGAGGCTGACGCTCTGGAGGAGGGCGCTGCCCTGGTGCAGGAGCTGGTGCACGAGAAAGGACTGGAGCTGTTGGGCTTCGGCTGCCTTTCCAATCCTGATAATGAGATGGTGCGCACCGCTATGGCCGGCGCTCTGCTGCAGGCTGCAGCTATGAAGGTGCCGGTAATGCTCGACGGCGTTGCTGTCTGCAGGGCTGCCAAAAAGGCAGCGGATATGGCACCGGCAGTTTTAGATTACTGCTTTGCCGGTCATGTTTCCACAGAGCCGGGTGCAGAAGAATGCCTGCAGGAGCTGGGGCTTACGGCACCGCTGCGCCTGAACATTCCTGATGGTGCCGGTGAGGGCGCTGCTGTCTGCTTTACGCTGTTCAATGCCGGCATCAAGGCCTACAAGGAGATGGAAACCTTTGAGGAAGCAGGCGTACATGCGGAGATGAAGGAATTTTCCCTGGCAGAGCAATCTAAAAAAGGGGCGAAGGCTTAATGGGTAAAATTTATTTAATTCGTCACGGTGAAACGGACAGCAATAAGGGACACCGCTTTCAGGGACGCATAAATATGCCGCTGAACGCCAAAGGTCTGGAGCAGTCCGAGAAGCTGGCTGCCTATATGCAGCATCTGCCGGTTGATAAAATTTACTGCAGCTCTATGCTACGTGCCTGCATGACGGCAGCACCGCTGGCTATGAGCAAAAATATGTCCTATCAGCCGCTGGATTTGCTGCAGGAGGTAAGCTTCGGTGCCTGGGAGGGCCTGGAGTATGCGGAAATCAGCCGCCGCTGGCCTAAGGAGATGGATGATTTCCTGACGCGTCCGGGCGAATGGATTCCGCCGCAGGGCGAAAGCTTTCATGATGTAGCGCGTCGCTGTCAGGCGGCTTTTGACTATATCTTCGAGCGTGAAGGCCACGAGAAAAATATCGCGATTGTATCGCATGGCGGTATTATCCGCGTGCAGCTGTGCCTGCTTTTAGGTATACCGCTGAACAATCTGTGGAAGCTGAGTGTGCATAATGTTTCTGTCAGCACGCTGAATGACTGGCAGGGCAATATCATTGCCGAAACCATTAATGATGCTCACTTTGCCAGAGAGCAGGGAAAATCTGTAAACTGGCTGCATAAATAAAAATTAAAGCTTGAAAACCGCGCAGACCTGAAAAGCTGTCGCGGTTTTTCTATAAAGCGGAGAAAAAAAGACGGTCATAGTTTTTGCTGTAAACTTACCGGTGCTGCACCATTAATTTTACCCGCAAGCTTTTCCCGTGAGCACTGTTAATAAGCGGATTTTGGGATATGTTGAGAAATGAAAAGTTTCTTATTAAAGAATTTACGCATTTTTGATAAACTAAGATTGACTTTTGCAGGCGCTTACTATATACTGTAAGTGGTGTATCTCAGTGGTCCGTTTAAGTTCCTAACTTCTTCTATCATAGATGACATGGGGAAGCCAAGGTAAACATCTTAATGCGTTCTTTGGGGTATGTTCTATCTATGATTAGGAGTGATTAAACAATGAAAGAAGACAAGACTTTAACCTGCTGCGAGTGCGGCAACGAATTCGTATTCACCGCTTCCGAGCAAGAGTTCTACGAAGAAAAAGGCTTCACTAACGAACCGCGCCGTTGCCCGGCTTGCCGTCAAGCACGCAAACAACGCATGGGCGTACAAAACGACCGTCCGCAACGCGAAATGTTCCCCGCAGTTTGCGCTGAATGCGGTAAAGAGACCATGGTACCGTTCAAACCCAGCGATCGTCCGGTTTACTGCCGCGAATGCTTCAACGCACGTAAACACTAATTAGACGCTTGAAGTAACAAATTCAGGTACAGCTTAGGCTGTACCTGTTTTTTATTAGCTGATCATAGAAAAAACGAAAGTTATTTTACATAAAAGTGCTTATGTGCTATACTTTTTACAAATAAACTTTTCGAAGCAAGGGAGCTTTATGGCACGTATTATAGACAGTGACTTTCTGCACCGCGCGCTGCAGCATTTTTATGGCTACAGCAGCTTCCGCACAGGGCAGGAAGAAATTATAAGTGAAATATTACACGGACAGCCGGTTCTGGCAGTACTGCCTACGGGTGCAGGCAAGAGCATCTGCTTTCAGCTGCCTTCACTGCTGCTGAAGGGTGTGACGCTGGTAATCTCGCCGCTGATATCGCTGATGAAGGATCAGGCGGAGGCGCTGACGGCACGCGGTATTCCGGCAGCTTATCTTGACAGCAGCATGAGCAGCAATGAGTACGGCAGGGTGCTGCATGCAGCCCTCAACAAGCAGTGCAAA
The DNA here is from genome assembly GCF_958453765.1 of Phascolarctobacterium succinatutens. GTDB lineage: Bacteria > Bacillota > Negativicutes > Acidaminococcales > Acidaminococcaceae > Phascolarctobacterium_A > Phascolarctobacterium_A succinatutens_B. The sequence goes on from NZ_CAUDZA010000002.1 coordinate 26,182, forward strand.
TTTTTGTATGTTGCGCCGGAGCGATTGGTCAACCAGCAGTTTATTGATTTTGCCCGCCAGGCTTATATCACAATGGTGGCGGTAGATGAGGCGCACTGCGTATCGCAATGGGGACACAGCTTCCGCAAGGAGTATTATAATATCCCCGATTTTATTCAGGCCTTGCCCGCAAAGCCGCTGGTGGCAGCCTTTACTGCTACGGCTACGCCGGATGTGCGCCGTGATATTATCAAACGCCTGGGCATTCCGGAGGCCAAAATTGTGGTGACGGGCTTTGACAGGCCCAATCTGCATTTTGCTGTGCAGCGCACGCAGGATAAGGAGCGCTCGCTGCTGGAGTTTATGTGCAAGCATAAAAAGGATTGCGGCGTAGTTTACTGTGCTACGCGCAACAAGGTGGAAAGCGTGACGCAGCTTTTGCGGCGCCAGGGCTTCAGTGCCTTGCGCTATCATGCGGGTCTTACGCCGGAGGAGCGGCGTGAGAATCAGAATGCCTTCGTCGGCGGCAGCGTGCCGCTGATTGTGGCAACCAATGCCTTCGGTATGGGCATTGATAAGCCGGATGTACGCTTTGTGGTGCATTATAATATGCCCAAGGATATCGAAAGCTATTATCAGGAGGCAGGACGCGCAGGGCGTGACGGCCTGCCTGCGGAGTGTCTGCTGCTTTATGATAAGGCGGATATTGCGGTCAATACCTATCTTATCGGTCACGACCAGCCGGATCTGACTTGGAAGGAGCATGAACTGCAGCTGCTCGGCAAAATGACCAACTACTGCAATACGTCCATGTGTCTGCGCAAGGTACTGCTGGAATATTTCGGAGAAAAAACAACGTCGCAGTGCAACAATTGCGGCAACTGCGACGTGAATAAGAACGCTTCGTGGCGTAAGTTTTTGAAGTTTTAATTTTTAATCGATATCAATAGTATTGCCCGGTTTTACAACAAGCACCTTGCTGTCGGTTTCGTCCTCAACGGCAGCTTTGAAGGCTTCCACGTCCTGAGCGATGGGCGGCCAGGTGTTGTAATGTACGGGGATAACGTATTTTGCCTGCAGCAGCTTGCATGCGATAAGTGCATCATTGGGGTCCATAGTGAAGTTGCCGCCGATAGGAAGAACTGCGTATTCAAAAGCATCGAGCTTGGGCAGCAGCTGCATATCGCCGAAGAGTGCGGTGTCACCGGCGAAGTACAGCTTAGTGCCGTAAAAATCAATAACGATGCCGCAGGCGTGACCGCCGGGAACGCCGCTGCCGTGGAAGGCCAGTGTCAGGCGTACCTTGCCGAAGGGAAACTTAAAGGTACCACCAAGATGCATAGCGTGTGCTTTGCAACCGGCATCCTGCGCCAGACCGCAGATTTCGGCAGTGGAGATGATGGTAGCGTCACAATTTTTGGCGATTTCAAAGGCACTGCCCAAATGGTCGAAGTGACCGTGGCTGACGAAAATATAATCAACCTTGATGTCTTTGGCGGTGAGTCCTTCCGGATTATCGTCCAGATACGGGTCGAAGATGATAGCGGAATTGTTTTTTTCCAGCATAAAGCAGGCGTGGTTGATGAAATGGAATTTTGCGGTCATAATTTTCCCTCCTTAATTTGTCAGGCATATAGCTGTTTACTGTAAAAATTATTAGCAGCGCTTAGCTGTAATCTTATAAATATTATAGCTTAAATCTACTTTTTTGTGAATTCCTCACTGCAGGGGTGGGAAAAACTTTACAATTTTGCCTTATGTGCGGTAAAATTGATAGCGTGATATATATAGGAGTAATGCGCTATGAACTATAAAAAAATTACTTTTGCATGTGTTCTGTTGGGCCTGTCGCTGTATGCCGGTGTGTGTGCGGCAACCGTGCGCGAGATGGCTGATGAAACACCGGCCTCCAGGCAGACAATTATCGCTGATAAAAAGGATAAGAAGCTGCTGAACAAAAAGCAGCGCGCTGTCCAAATAACTCAGGAAAAGGATAAAATCGTTGTATCTACCAAACCGGTGGCTAAACCGCCTGCCGGTACGATAAATGTTCCTGCCGCTCAGCGTCCGTCACTGCTGCAGGAGAAGGACGGCAAGTTTTATTTTTCCGGGACACAGCTGCCGGACGATTACCGCAATATCGCTATTTACGGTGAGGCGATTGCCAGCAAGGCGCAGGCTATTGCCTATATTTTGGCGGCTAACCCGGCTGTGAAGCTGGCCTGCCCGGTAGAGGAGCTGGTGGAGCTGTACTGGCAGGAGGCCAAGCGTGAAAACGTGCGTCCCGACCTTGCACTGGCGCAATCGTTGGTGGAAACAGGTGCTTACCGCTATGGCGGTGATGTGCTGCATCATCAGAACAATTTCTGCGGTCTCGGTACTATCGGCGGCGGTGTGCGCGGTGCGTCCTTTGCTACGCCGCAAATGGGAGTGCGTGCGCATATCCAGCATCTGCTGGCTTATACGCAGACGAAGCGCCCTTCAACCGATATTGTCGATCCGCGCTATGATCTGGCGCATAATATCCGCCTGGAGCGCGGTGTTGTCAACACCTGGTACGGGTTGAACGGTACTTGGGCGATGGGCTCGCTGTATTGCGAAAAGATTATGGCTACATATCAGAAAATCTTGGCACAGCAGCCTGTTGAGCCGGAGATTAAGCCTGCACCGGCTGAACCGGTTAAGGAAAAGAATAAAAAGAAACGCAGTATGAAGCAGAGAGTTTCCGAAATACTGCAGGAGAAAAAATAAATTAACGACTGCGCAGCAGTCAGCTGAGGAGGCATTCAGTAAAATGCATATAGTTTTAGTTGAACCGGAAATTCCCAGCAATACCGGTAATATTGCACGTCTGTGCGCAGCAACCGGCTGCCACCTGCATTTGGTCCGTCCGCTTGGTTTTTCCGTGGAGGATAAATATTTGAAGCGTGCAGGTCTGGATTATTGGCATCTTGTTGATATCCATTATTATGACAGCGTTTATGAGGTGCTGGAAAAATATAAGGATAACCCCAAGTATTTCCTGACGACAAAGGCACACAGCTCTTATGCCGATGTGCAGTATGCTCAGGACAGCCTGCTGATTTTCGGCAAGGAAACTGCCGGCCTGCCGGAAACCTTGCTGCACGAATATCCCGAAAGCTGCATCCGTATTCCGATGATTGAGGATGCTCGCTCTTTGAATCTGTCCAATTCCGTGGCGATTGTGGCTTATGAGGCTCTGCGCCAGAACGGCTTTGCTGATTTAACCCTTTATGGAGGAGAATATAAATGATAATTATCAAGGAATTTGATTTTGACGCTGCGCATTATCTGCCTGCGTATAACGGCAAGTGCGAGCATTTGCACGGTCATACCTATAAGCTGGTGGTAAAGGTGGAGGGCACTCCCGACCACGAGGGTATGGTTATTGATTTCATCAAGCTGAAGAATCTGGTGAAGGACGAGGTGCTGGCACATTTGGACCACGCCTGCCTGAATGATATTCTGCCGGTGCCTTCCGCAGAAAATATTAGCGTCTGGGTTTGGAATAAGCTGGTTGAGCTGCTGAAGAGCGACCATTATCATTTATATGAAGTAGAAGTTTGGGAAACTCGCACCAGTGGCTGCGTTTACAGAGGTGAATGACGTGAAGGATGTACAAAGCGAAAAGGATTTACGCAATATTCCTTTGAAGCATGTGGGAATAAAGGGACTGCGCTGGCCGATTGAGCTGCGTGATAAAGCACGCGGTACGCAGCACAGCGTAGCGGAGGTAACTCTGGCGGTTGATTTGCCGCATGATATGCGCGGTACGCACATGAGCCGTTTTGTGGAATGTTTGCGTACTCTCGGCCCTGTAGGCCTCGCTGATGTGGAGGCTATTTTGGACCAGCTGAAGCAGCATCTGCAGGCGGAAAGAGCTTTTATCGAGCTGAAGTTCCCGTATTTTGTGACGAAGAAGGCTCCTGTGAGCGGCATGGAAGCGCCGTTGGATATTGATTGCGTGTATAAGGCCGAGAAGGGCGAGAAGCTGCGTTGGCGTATTACAGCTGTTGTGCCGGTGCAGACGCTGTGCCCCTGCTCTAAGGAAATCAGCGAATACGGTGCGCATAACCAACGTGCCTGGGCGAAGCTGGAGGTTGAGGCGCAGGAAATGGTATGGCTGGAGGAGCTGGTGGAATATGCCGAGGCTTCCGCAAGTACGCCGCTTTATGGCCTTTTGAAGCGCCCTGACGAAAAATACGTTACGGAGCATGCTTATGAGAATCCGCGTTTTGTAGAGGATGCCGTGCGTGAGGTTGCTTTACGTCTGGAGGCGGATAAGCGCATTACCTGGTATCGTGCAGAGGTGGAGAGCATGGAAAGCATCCATAATCATAACGCCTTTGCTGTTGTGGAAAAAGGTGAGAATGAATGTTATTAAAGGTTAACCGTGAAGGCTTGGAGGCAGCGCTGGCAAGCATCGGCGCTCATGCCGACAGTCTGCCTATTTTTGCGCATAAGGCGGAGATTATTCCGTTCAAGCTGCTGGGTGTGCGTACTCCGGCGGCGAATATTATCAAGCAGGAGATGCTGGCAGTGGGCGGCGACGCTGTAACGCCCGTCGGCGCTGTTACCTGCGCTGCAAAGTATGTTGATATCCTGCTTTTGGGTACGCTGAAGCATTATAAGGTACTGCTGAAGAAGATGGCGCAGATGCCTTATTTTGGTATCCCTCAGGCTGCTGCCGATCTGGAAATGGCGCTGACGCCGCAAAAGCTGTGCACTGCGCTGGCTGACGGCCGCGTGCTGACCTATGAGAAGATGTGCGTGATGGGCATTTTGAACGTTACGCCCGATTCCTTTTACGAGGGCAGCCGTGTGCCCGCTATGGAGGAGCTGGTGGCACGTGCCGGCAGAATGCTTGCTGCGGGTGCCGGTGTGCTGGATATCGGCGGTGAGTCTACCCGTCCGGGCAGCGACAGCGTTGATGGGGAGGAGGAGCGCCGCCGCGTAGTTCCTGCGATTGCTGCTTTGCGCAAGGCTTATCCCGATGCTGTTATTTCTATTGATACATATCGTGCGGATACGGCGGAGGCAGCTATTGCTGCCGGTGCTGATATTATCAACGATATCAGCGCGATGGAGGCTGACCCGCGCATGGCGGATGTGGTTGTGGCTACTAAAGCGCCGATTATCCTTATGCATATGCGCGGTACGCCGAAGAATATGCAGCAGAACTGCGAGTACAAGGATGTTGTGCAGGAGGTTGCCGTTTATCTGGCGCAGAGGGCGCAGCTTTTGCGTGAGCGCGGTGTGAGTGCTGATAAGATTATTCTGGATCCCGGTATCGGCTTTGCCAAGAATGTGGAGCAGAATTTGCTGTTGATGCGTGATTTGAAGGCTTTGACGAGCTATGGCTATCCTGTGCTGCTGGCGGCTTCGCGTAAGAGTACGCTTGGTGCTGTGCTGGGCGGTGTGCCGGCGGAGCAGCGCTTGGAGGGGACGATTGCGACGAGCCTGCAGGCGATTTACGCGGGGGCACAGATGGTGCGCGTGCATGATGTTGAGGAGAATGTGCGGGCGATTCGCACAATGGAAGCTATTTTGCGCGGCAGTGCGGAGTAATTTCGTTAAAGTGATTACTTAGCAATTATCTGTCGCGCTGCGACGGAATAGTGACATAAGCAATTATTTATCGCGGTGGAAGCATAAAAATTTTAGGCAATAAGTGCTTGGAACAAAAGAAATTGCAATACTGTTTGAGCGCTAAGCTGACTTGTGTAGAAAAATACTACGCATAGCGCGAGTTTATTGCAATTTCGTCTTTGTTCCGCACGAAATTGCCGTTAAGAAATTTTTCGCTGTAACGCGATAGATAATTGCTGCGTCTACCATCATCACATCAAAAGAACAGGAGTCGGATATGGCTATTGCATATGTTGCCTTGGGCAGTAACCTTGGCGATAAGAAAAAGAATTTACAGAGCGCGCTGATGCTGCTGATGCAGCAGGGCGTGGAGGTACTGCAGGTTTCGGGCTATTTTGCTACGGAGCCTTACGGTGTGACGGACCAGCCGCAGTTTTTGAATGCTGTGTGCAGGGTGCGCACTAATCTGGAGCCTGTGGCGCTTTTGCGTACACTTTTGGCAACGGAGCTGGCGATGGGGCGTGTGCGCCTGCGTCATTGGGGCGAGCGCAATATTGATCTGGATTTGCTGCTTTACGAAAATGTTGTGATGCAGACACCGGAGCTTACGCTGCCGCATCCCGATATGCAGAACAGGGATTTTGTGCTGCTGCCGTTACTGGATATTGCACCGGAGCTGGTACATCCGCTGTTGCATAAAACTGTGCGTGAAATGGCGGCGGCGCTGAACAAATAATGCCGCAGCACGAGCGATTTGTTTTACAGCAAATATGCGCTTGTGCTATAATTAAGAAAAAACATCTGGCAGGAGGTAGCTATGAGAATAGATGGTGCCGGCGGTTGCTTTGATAACCGTCTTTATGAAGTTGATATTGATGTAGCTTGGAATATTGCCTTGCTATGCGTCAATGAGATGGGTGTAACTATTGATGAGCAGGATGATGCTGCACATCAGCTGCACTTCCATAACAAGAAAAAAATTATGCAGCTGGCTATGCAGTCTTTGGATGAAGAAACCGTACAGGTTATCATGGACTCCACTAAGGAGCGTCTGCAGATTTATAACTGGAAGCGCGAGGACAAAGAGGTTAACCAGTTCTATGAGCTGTTCGAAAAGAAGCTCACAGAATACCGTGCCTTTATTTTGTGCCCGAACTGCTCCGCAAAAATCAGCTCTTTGGTTAAATTCTGCCCCGAGTGCGGCTGCAAAGTAAAATAATATGTTATAGAAAAAAGGCTCCCCTTGGGGGGAGCTGTCAGCGAAGCTGACTGAGAGGGGTTCGCACGAAAAGAACTGCTTCTCTCTGTTATTGTTGCGCTATGTCGCATCTTTAAACCAAGTGTACTTGAAGAAAGTTGCTGTTAGATGTAAATAGCACAAAAAAAGAAACCAAATACCGATTGGTATTTGGCTTCTTTTTAAATCCGAACGGATTAGATTGCGCGGTTAACTTTACCGGAACGCAGGCAACGGGTGCAAACGTTCAAGCGTTTAACAGAACCTTCAACAACTGCTCTTACTTGTTGAATATTCGGGTTCCAAGCACGTTTGGTGTGTCTATTGGAGTGGCTGACGTTGTTGCCAGCGAGTTTTCCTTTACCGCAGATTTCGCAGATAGATGCCATTGTTTCCCACCTCCTTAAACGTGATAAGACATAAGGCACATTCAAATTTAACATGAGTATCATACCATAAAGAGCGCAGAAAATCAAGGGAATTTTAAGATAAAGAGGGTATTTTTATAAATGTGGTGGAAAGAACCTGTAACAACACTAAAAGGTGTAGGTGTAAAAAAGGCAGCTGAGCTGGCTGCTCTTAATATTTTCAGCGTGGGTGATTTGCTGGAATTTTACCCGCGTCAGGGTGCTTATCTTGATTATGCCAAGCTCAAAACGATTAAGGAGCTTGATGTAGACAACAGTAAGCAGATTTTCAAAGCGACCGTTTATCAGGTGAAAAACGGCTACGGTGGCAGCCGCCGCAGCTATACGTCCGTGACGGTGCGTGACGAAACAGGTTATGCCACGCTGTACTTTTTCGGCGGGCAGCGCTATAAGGCGCAGAAGCTGAAGCCGGATACCGTGCTGCAGATTACGGGCCGCGTAAGGCAGGGGCGCACTACAAAGTCCGTCAGTGAGGTTGATGTGCAGACCTTGGAGCAGGACGAGGGCAAAACGCCGGGTATTGTACCGGTATATGCTTTGAGCGGTAACCTGACGCAGAAGAACCTGCGTACTTGGGTAAGCGAGGCGCTGCGCCTGGCAGCAAAGGATTTACCGGAAAGCCTGCCGGCGAAGGTTGTGAGCCAATGCAATTTGCCCGACCGCTATACGGCGCTGAAAAATATTCACTTTCCGGAAAGCTGGGAAGCATTGCGACGTGCCAAGCAGCGCTTTGTTTTTGAGGAGCTGTTTTTGCTGCAGTGCGGTTTGCTTTACTACCGCCAACAGAGCCATGATAACAGAGAAGGCATCAAGCATGCTGTCGACGGTGCGCTTGTTAAAGACGTAATACAGGGACTGCCCTTTGAGCTGACGGCGGCACAGCAGCAGGCGTGGCGTGAGATTTCGCTGGATATGCAGGATAAGAAGCCTATGCACCGCATTCTGCAAGGCGATGTAGGCAGCGGCAAGACGGTTATCAGCGCGCTGGCGTTGGCTAAGGCGGTGGAAAACGGTTATCAGGGCTGCATTATGGTGCCTACGGAGATTTTGGCTGCGCAGCATTTTGAAACGCTGGAGCAATATCTGCAGCCTTACGGTGTGCGTATTGCTTTACTGACTGGCGGTATGCGTGCTAAGGCAAGGCGTGAGCTGCTGCTGAATCTGGAGCTTGGCCTTGTTGATGTAGTTGTGGGTACGCATGCTCTGCTGGAGGAGGATGTGCGCTTTGCCAATCTGTCGCTGACGGTGACAGACGAGCAGCACCGCTTCGGCGTAGAGCAGCGTGCACGCCTGTCCAACAAGTCGGCCAATGCTCCCGATGTACTGGTAATGACGGCAACGCCGATTCCGCGTACCTTGGCGCTTACTGTTTACGGCGATCTGGATATTTCCGTAATGAAGGGACGTCCGCCGCAGCGCAAGCCGGTGCGGACGCTGTGTTATACGGATGAGCGCCGCCGTGAGGTGTACGCCGGCCTGGTGCGTCAGGTGCAGGCAGGAAGACAGGCTTATGTTGTCTGCCCGCTGATTGAGGAATCCGATGTTCTGGCTGTGCATAGCGCAGAAAGAGTATACGAGGAGCTGAAGCGTGATTTTCTGCAGGATATTCCCTGCGCTCTGCTGCATGGCCGGCTGAAGGGTGCGGAGAAGGATGCGATTATGAGCAGCTTTGCGGCAGGCGAGCTGAAGGTGCTGGTGAGCACTACGGTTATTGAGGTTGGCGTGAACGTGCCCAATGCTACGCTGATGGTGATTGAAAATGCGGAGCGCTTCGGCTTGGCACAGCTGCATCAGCTGCGCGGACGTGTAGGACGCGGCAGCGAGCAATCCTACTGCGTGCTGCTGACGGCCGCCGATTTGCCGGAGGCATTGGCGCGACTGAACGTACTGCATGAGAGCGAGGACGGCTTTTATCTTGCGGAAAAGGATATGGAGCAGCGCGGTGCAGGCCAGCTCTTCGGCTTAAAGCAGCATGGCTTGCCAGATTTGCGAATTGCTGATATAATGCGAGATGTTGACGTAATTGCGCAGGTTCGCCAACTGGCGCAGGCGCAGCTGCGTACGCCGGAGGACTGGGCGGAAATCCGTCGTCTGGTGGAAATGCAGTTTGGCGAACGCTTTAATATGATTTTCAATACTTAAAGAGGTTATAAATACATGAAAAAAGACTGGTTAAAAAATCCTGATGTTTGTGCTAAGGTGACGGCGGCAGTTTTGCTGGTGGCCTTGTTTTTGGGTATTCACTTTTTTGCCGATGATTTCTTCAACAAAACCTTTACGCTGGCAATCAGCGGCAATGTCAACGGCTTGGTGGAATATCTGCGCTCCTTTGGCCATTGGGCGATTTTAATCAGTTTTGTGCTGGATGTGCTGATTAATGCCGGCAGTGTTTTCCCGTCGATTTTTCTTTCTACAGCCAACGGTCTGATTTTCGGTCTGCCGCTTGGTATTACTATTTCCTGGCTGGCGGAAACAACCGGTGTTGTCATCAGCTTTTACCTGATGCGCTTTTTCTTCCGTGATACGGCGCAGAAGCTGATTGAAAAAAGCAACTCGCTGAAATCCATTGATGAAGCAAGCAGCAAGCACGGCCTGGAGTGGATGGCCTTTGCCAGGGCGCTGCCGTATTTTCCGTCAGGTATTTTGACGGCGGTGGGTGCTGTGAGCAGCATGAGTGCGCGTGATTACATTATTGCCAACCTTATCGGCAAATTTCCTTCTACGGCCTTGGAGGTTGTCATCGGTCATGATGTAGTTAATTTTCAGGAGCACAGCCAAAGATTAACGATTTTGATCTTGGTTGTGGGCGCTGTCTTTTTTGCGTATAAAAAATGGTTCTATAAAAAGGGAAAATAAAATTTGCTTTAGTGCGTCGCTGCAGTAATTTCTGTGGCGGCGTTTTTTCAAGATATGGAGAAGATAAATGATGATGGAAAATAAAAATGTGCGTCTTTGGCAGCAATATCAGGCACTTTATCTGCATATACCGTTTTGCGTACAGAAATGTCTGTATTGCGATTTTGCTTCTTATGCAGGCTTTGGCGAGCAGGCGAAGCGTGACTATACCGACGCTGTGTGCAAAGAAATCGCCATGCGTGCGGATGAGGCGGCAAATATGGCGGCGAACGCCAGCATTTACTTTGGCGGCGGTACGCCGAGCGTGCTGCCTACGGAATGTATTGCTAAGCTGGTGAATGCATTGAAGCAGTACGGCTTTTGGCAGCAGCCCTGCGAGGCAACGATTGAGGTGAACCCCGGCACGGCGAATTTAGCCAAGCTGCAGACATTGCGCAGCCTTGGCTTTGACCGCATCAGCTTCGGCGTACAGTCGCTGCAGGATGACGAGCTGCGGGCAATAGGACGCATTCACAACGCACAGCAGGCACTGGAGGCGTTGGCATTGGCACGCAAAGCAGGCTTCGCACGCATCAGTGCGGATTTGATTTACGGCCTGCCGTCGCAGACTATGGCCAGCCTGCAGGATACGCTGGAGCGTCTGGCCGATACGGGCATAGAGCATATTTCTGTTTACGGCCTGATTGTGGAGGAGGGCACGCCGCTCGCAAGCCTTGTGGACAAGGGCAGAATAACTTTGCCTGACGAGGATACGGCGGCAGATATGTATGAGCTGGTGCAGAGCTTTTTGCGCGAGCGTGGCTTTGAGCGCTACGAAATTTCCAACTATGCCAAAAAAGGACAGTATTCGCGGCACAATACGGTTTATTGGCAGTATCATCCCTACATGGCCTTCGGCGCTGCCGCCTGCGGCTTTGACGGGCAAAGGCGGCGTACCGCTCTGAGTACGGTTAAGGAATACACCGGGCAGCTGCGAAGCTTCAGCGGTGACGATTTGCGCGACAGTGCATTATATAATGTAGAAGAATTATCTTGCGCAGAGCTTTTGGAGGAATTTATGTTTATGGGACTGCGCCGCAGCGAAGGCGCGAGCCTGGCGGAGGCACGCGAGCGCTTTGACGTGGATGTGCTGCAGCGCTTTGCCTCCGAGCTGGCGCCGCTGCTTGAACAAAAGCTTATTGCGTATGATGCAAGCACGCAAAGACTGCGCCTGACAGAGCGTGGTATGGAGGTCGGCAATCAAATATTTGAAGTTTTTGTGATAACTTAAAAATAAATCAAAAAGGTGTTGACAATAAAGTAGGCTAGTGCTATTCTAGTATCAAGATGTTAGCACTCCTAATGATAGAGTGCTAACAATCAAAATGAGGTGGGAATATGTTAAACGAAAGAAAGAAAAAAATTCTCCAGCTCATAATTGAGGATTATATTTCAACCGCTGAGCCTGTAGGTTCAAGGACGATTGCCCGCAAATATGATTTGGGCCTCAGTCCTGCGACCATCCGTAACGAGATGAGCGACCTGGAGCTCCTGGGTTATCTGGAGCAGCCGCACACCTCGGCCGGACGTGTACCGTCGGCTCAGGCTTATCGTCTTTATGTCGACTCACTCGTTGAGCCCGGCACTCTGACAGATAATGACAGAGCACTGATTAACGGCTGGTTCAGCGAAAGACGCAGAAGCATTGATGAAATCTTCCAGTCAACGGCGAAAATCCTTTCCCGGATGACGAAGAATGTTTCAATGGTGCTGGCTAACCGTGATGCCGGTGCGTGCTTCCGTTATATGAAGTTTTTACCTCTGGATGAGCACCATGCCATCCTGTGCATAGTAACAGATGACGGCAATGTGGCCAACTGCGTGGTAGAAATTCCTTTGGGAATGCGGCCGGAGGAGCTGGACTACATGGCAGGACGCGTCAGCAGACTGCTGGAAGGCAGAGCGCTGGCGAACATTACCGAGGACCTGCTGCAGGCGGTGCATACCAATATAGCAGATGATAAGCTGCTGTTCACATCGCTGGTACAGTCCATCCGCCAGATGCGTCAAAAATACCAGCAGCAAAAGGTTTTCCTGGGCGGCACCAAGCAGCTGCTTAACCAGCCGGAATTCCGCGACGTGGAGCGTGTGAAGAATCTTCTGGGTATTCTGGAGGAGGAGCGCGTAGTACGCGATTTGCTGAAGGCAGGCGAGGACAGCGGACTGAAGATCACGATTGGCAGTGAAAACAAATTCACCGGCATTCAGGATTGCAGCATGGTACAGGCAACCTACCGTCTTAACGGTCAGATAGTCGGTACGATGGCAGTTCTTGGCCCGACGCGTATGGAATACGGCAAGGTAATTACCGTAATGGATTACCTGCATAAGTATTTGAAAACGATGTTCGAGCAGAAGCCAGACAATAAATAAAACTAAGGAGGAAGAGCCTTGCAGGATAATGAAATGAAAGAAAAACAGGCTGAGCAGGAGGCTGCGGAAGCGAAGGCTGCCGAACAGGAAACTGCGGAAGCTGCAGAAGCTGAAAAAGCTGAAGATGCAAAAAATGCGGAGGAAGCCGCTGAGCCTGAGGTTGACCCGAAGGATGCCAAAATCGAAGAGCTGCAAAATCGTTTATTGAGATTGCAGGCCGATTTTGAAAACTTCCGCCGTCGCACCAATATAGAAAAGGAACAGCTTTCCACCTTTGTAACAGCAAATGTGGTTGGCAAGTTCTTAAAGGTTTTAGATAATTTTGAGCGTGCTGAAGCAAGCGTCGAAAAGGGCGATAATGTGGATGCAGTTGTCGACGGTATGAAAAAAATTCGCCGTCAGTTTGAAGATGCCTTCAAGGATCTGAAGATAGAAGAAATCGAAGCTCAAAATGCCAAGTTTGACCCGAACATCCACGAAGCCGTAATGCGCGGTCATAATCCGGAGCTGGATGATGAAATCGTAGATATGGTTTTCGAAAAAGGCTATAAGCTGGGTGACAAGGTTATCCGTCACAGTAAGGTAAGAGTAAACACCAACGAATAAAGCTGGCGTGCTCTTTACAATAAATTTAAAAAATATATCACATCGATTCGGTAAAAATGCGGCAGCTGCCGCATCACCGAAGGATAGTAATCAGGAGGATAAAAATCATGGCTAAAGTAATTGGTATTGACTTAGGTACTACTAATAGTGTTGTTGCAGTTATGGAAGGCGGCGAACCTACCGTCATCACTAATCAGGAAGGCAGCCGCTTAACCCCGTCTGTTGTAGGCTTTGCTAAAAACGGCGAGCGTCTGGTTGGTCAGCTGGCAAAACGTCAGGCAGTTTCCAACCCTGACAGAACCATCAGCTCCATCAAACGTCACATGGGCGAAGGCTCTTACAGAGTAACTATCGACGACAAAAAATATTCCCCGGAAGAAATTTCCGCAATGATTCTGCAAAAACTGAAAGCTGATGCAGAGGCTTATTTGGGCGAAACTGTATCCCAGGCAGTTATCACTGTTCCGGCATACTTCAATGACAGCCAACGTCAGGCTACTAAAGACGCAGGCAAGATTGCAGGCCTTGATGTTCTGCGTATCGTCAACGAGCCTACCGCTGCTTCTCTGGCATACGGCATTGATAAAACCGACGACCATACCATCATGGTATACGACCTCGGCGGCGGCACCTTCGATGTATCCATTCTGGATGTCGGCGACGGCGTATTCGAAGTAAAAGCAACCAACGGTGATACTCATCTGGGCGGCGATGACTTCGATAAGAAAATCATGGACTGGATGGTTGACGAATTCAAGAAAGCTGAAGGCATTGACCTTTCTACCGACCGTATGGCTATGCAGCGTTTGCGTGAGGCTGCTGAAAAAGCTAAAATCGAATTGTCCGGCGTTATGAGCACTAACATCAACCTGCCGTTCATCACTGCAGGTGCTGACGGCCCGAAACATTTGGATATGGACCTGACTCGTGCTAAATTCGAAGCAATGACTGCTGATCTGGTTGAACGTACCATGGGCCCTGTTCGTCAGGCTATGAGCGATGCAGGTCTTTCCGCAAGCGATATCAGCAAAGTAATCCTGGTCGGCGGTTCTTCCCGTATCCCGGCTGTACAGGCTGCTATCAAAGCATTCATGGGCAAAGAGCCTTACAAAGGAGTTAACCCGGATGAATGCGTTGCAGTAGGTGCGGCTATCCAGGCCGGCGTTCTCTCCGGTGAAGAAGGTACCGGCAACGTATTGCTGCTGGATGTAACTCCGTTGTCCCTGGGTATTGAAACCCTCGGCGGTGTATTCACCAAGATTATCGACCGTAACACCACCATCCCGACCTCTAAGAAACAGGTATTCTCTACCGCTGCAGATAACCAGCCTTCCGTTGATATCCATGTTCTGCAAGGCGAACGTGAAATGGCTGCAGACAACAAAACTCTGGGCCGCTTCGAGCTGTCCGGCATCCCGGCTGCACCGCGTGGAATTCCTAAAATCGAAGTTTCCTTCGACATCGATGCTAACGGTATCGTTAACGTAAGCGCTAAAGACCTTGGCACCGGCAAAGAACAAAAGATTACCATTACCTCCTCCGGCACCCTTGATAAGGACGAAGTAGACAGAATGGTTAAAGAAGCAGAAGCTAACGCTGAAGCTGATAAGAAACGTAAAGAGGGCGTAGAAGTTCGTAACCAGGCTGACAACATGTGCTATCAGGCTGAAAAGACCATGAAAGACATGGAAGGCAAAGGCAAGGACGAATTAATCGCTAAGGTTAAAGCTGCTGTTGACACCCTGAAGGAAACCATGAAGGGCGACGACCTTGACAAGATTAAAGCTGATACCGAAGCTCTGACCAAACCGCTGTACGAGCTGAGCGCTGAGCTTTACAAAGAAACCCAGGCACAAGAGGGTGCTGCAGGCGCACAAGGCGCTGCAGGTGCTCAGGGTGCTCAAGGTGCTAAAAAAGCCGATGACGATGTTGTAGATGCGGAAGTTGTTGACGACGACAAGAAATAAGGCTGTCGATAAGGCACCATCTGCGTCGTTGAAACGCCTCGACGTACTAAAAGTACGCCGTCGTCGTTTCGCCTAGCATCTGATACCTTCTCACCAGCCTTCAGGTTAGGTGAAAGGCATCATCTGTGCTGTTGCTGCAGACGTAAAAAAGTAATATAATATTAGTGCCCAGCTGCTGTGGCAACCGCCATTATGCATCTGGGCATTATATGCTTAAATAATATTCGTTAGAAAAGTTTTAGGAGGCGCCTGTTTTGGCTAAGAGAGATTATTATGAGGTACTGGGAGTAAGCAAAACTGCTTCCCAGGACGAAATAAAAAAAGCATTCCGTAAACTGGCCCTGAAATATCATCCTGACCGCAATAAGGGCAACGAAGAAGCCATGAACAAATTCAAGGAAGCCAACGAGGCTTACAGCGTCCTTTCCGATGAGCAGAAGCGCCAGCAGTATGACCAGCTTGGCCCTGATGCCTTCGAACAGGCGCAGACTGCCGGCGGCGCCGGCGGTAATCCGTTCGGCGGCGGCTTCGGTGGCTTTGGCGGCGGAGGCATGGATGATATTTTCGATATGTTCTTCGGCGGCCAGGGACGCAGTCGCGGCGGCCGTGAAGCGGGCCCGCAGCGCGGTGCGGATTTGCGCTTTGATATGGAAATTACCTTTGAAGAAGCAGCTTTCGGCGTAGAGAAGGAAATCAATCTGTATCGCGACGAAACCTGCGACCATTGCCACGGTGATGGTGCAGAACCCGGCTCCAAGGTTGAAACCTGTCCTGAATGTCACGGCTCCGGCTATGTACGCTTCACCCAGAACACCATGTTCGGTCAGATGGTAAATGAGCGTCCGTGCTCCAAGTGCCACGGCGAAGGCAAGATTATTTCCAACCCCTGCAAGGAATGCCGCGGCAAGGGTACTGTGAAGAAGAATAAACGCCTGAAGGTAAAAATTCCTGCAGGTGTAGATAACGGCTCCCGTCTGCGCGTAAGCGGCGAGGGCGAGGCCGGTGCTAAGGGCGGTCAGAGCGGTGATCTTTACGTATATCTGTACGTGAAGCCACACAAGTTCTTTGAACGTGATGGCACTACTGTTCTGTGCGAGGTACCTGTCAATATCGTACAGGCAACCCTGGGCGCTGAGATCAAGGTTCCTACGCTGGATGGTCAGGTAACCGTTAAGGTTCCCGAAGGCACTCAGCCAGGTAAGGTGCTGCGCCTGAAGGGGAAGGGCATTCCCAGCCTGCGCGGCGGTCAGCGTGGTGATCAGCTGGTTCGCATTAAGGTAGTTGTACCGACCAAGCTGAATGATAAGCAGAAGGATGCACTACGCAGCTTCGGTGAAATCAGCAAGGATAATATCAGCCCCGAAGAAAAGAGCTTCTTCAATAAAATCAAAAATCTTTTTAAATAAAAACTGTAAAAAGCTTGACACTTATCAGGCTATGTGTTATCATATTCTAGTAACAAAGCAGAAGCCACTCGCTTCTCACCTTGCGGCAAACGCTCGACAGGGTTGGATATGATATTCATGCGGGTGGAATTTGTTCTGCCCGCTTTTTTGTTTTGCTTATATCTGATATGTTACAGATTTTATAAGCAGTAATTGCTTATCTGAGGTTCATGGAGGTGAATTGTTATAAGTAAGGAAAGCTTGCGTATTAACGAAGAAATTCGTGCGCGTGAAGTGCGTGTTATTGCCAATGGGGGCGAACAGCTCGGCATTATGTCCAGCCGTGACGCTCTGAAGCTTGCATTAGAAAATCATCTGGACTTAGTCGAAATTGCTCCGACAGCAAAACCGCCTGTGTGCCGGATTATGGATTATGGCAAGTATCGTTACGAGCAGCAAAAACGCGAAAAAGAAGCTCGTAAGAAACAAAAGACCTTCGACATTAAAGAAGTTAAGCTGCGTCCCGGTATCGAGGACCACGACTTCAATGTTAAGTATAAGAATGCAGTACGTTTCCTGGAAGATGGCGATAAGGTAAAAGTTACCATCATGTTCCGTGGCCGCGAACTGTCTCATCCTGAGCTTGGCGAGGTGCTGCTGAATCGTATGGCACAGCAGTTGAAAGAAATTGCCGTCGTAGAAAGAGTTCCAAAATTAGAAGGCAAAAACATGATTATGATTGTTGCGCCAAAACCTGCTAAATAATAGAGGAGGAAATCACAATGCCGAAAATGAAAACCCGTAGAGCTGCTGCAAAGCGCTTCAAAAAAACCGCTTCTGGTGAATTCAAACATTTTAAAAACTTCAAGAGCCACATTCTCGAACATAAATCTCCTGCACGTAAGAGAAACCTGCGTAAAGCAGCTCTGGTGCACAAGACTGACAAAGAGCATGTAGCAAAAATGCTCCCGTACGCATAATTAAGAGATTTAAAGGAGGATACTAACAATGGCAAGAGTTAAAGTGGGCGTAACCGCTCATCGTCGTCATAAACACATTCTGAAACTGGCTAAAGGTTACTATGGTTCCCGCAGCAAACAATTCAAAAAAGCTAACGAGCTGGTAATGAAAGCTCTGTCCTATGCTCGTCGTGACCGTCGCGCTAAAAAACGCGAGTTCCGTCGTCTGTGGATTGCTCGTATCAACGCTGCTACCCGTGCTAACGGCCTGAGCTACAGCCGTTTCATCTGCGGCCTGACCAAAGCTGGCATCGAAATGAACCGCAAAGTTATGGCTGACATGGCTATCTATGACTCTGCTGCTTTCGCTAAGCTGGTAGAAGCTGCAAAAGCTGCTCTGTAAGAGAAAAAGTAAATACTGACTGGTGCGTAGGCGCTGGTCTGAGCCTGCTCCTGTGCATGCATGGGAGCAGGCTTTTTTATAATTTGTGAGGGGTTTAGTTTTATGTTAGTAGTTTTAAGTAAAGCCCTGGCCTTTGTACTCATCATACTTATAGGCTATATCTGCAAACGCCGCGGCTTTTTTTCACCGACCGATTATCAGGTCGTAAGCAAAATTGTTTTGAATATTACGCTGCCCTGTGCCGTAATCAACAGCTTTGCACATTTTGAGATGGATTATTCGCTAATCGCTGCCGTCTTTTTAGGCTTATTCGGCAATCTAATGATGCTTTTTGTATCTCTGATGCTGACGCGCGGTGATACTCCGGCTACCAAGATTTTCTATATCTTCAGCCTCGCCGGCTATAATATAGGCTGCTTTACGCTGCCGTTTGCGCAGGCCTTTTTAACGCCCTTTGCCGTAGTCGGCCTGTGTATGTTCGACGTGGGCAATTCCATTATGTGTACTGGTATGACCTATGCGTTGACTGCCTCCTGCATCGGCTATGCGGACGGACGCAAGGACAAATTCAGCATGAAGAATATTGTGCAAAAGCTTCTGCATTCGGTGCCGTTTGTTGTTTATATCAGCATGCTGCTGCTGTCGCTGGCAGGATTCAACTTCCCTAAGAGCGTGTATACGTTTACAGAGATTGTGGGCACAGGCAACCCGTTTTTAAGTATGCTGATGATTGGTATGATGTTTGAAATCAAGCTGGATAAGAAGGCAATGGGCTATGTCAAGGAGCTGTTCAGCGTGCGTTATGCAATATCGCTCTTGTGCGCCGCTGCTTTTATTTATCTGGCACCTTTCAAGCAGGAGATAAATTATGTGATTGCGCTGGCGTTTATGGCACCCTGCACGATTATCGGCCCGATTTTTGTAGAGAAGTTGGGAGCAAATGTACAGCTGGCCAGCCTGTTCAATTCATTGACGATTATTACCAGCGTTGTTCTTTTTACAGCTTTTTTCATTATAATAAACGGCTGATTGACGTTGGCTTAGATATATTAGTATAATAGTAGCAAAAGTAATTTAGCTGCGTATAGAGGAGAAACAAGATGGAACTTACCGGATTGCAAAACCCAATGGTGAAGGCTGCAGCGGAGCTGAAGCAGAAGAAATATCGTCAGCAGCAGGGCCTGTTCTTGGCAGAAGGCCTGCGTACTGTGGAAGAGGCAGTGCGTTACGGCGCCGTGCAGAGCATTTTTTATACTGCGATTGAGGATGACCGCACCCGCGCCGTGCTGGAAGAGGCTGCGGCCAAGCAGATTAAGCTCGTCTGCGTGAGCGACAAGGTGCTGAAAAAAATTGCCGATACCGAAACGCCGCAGGGAATTATTGCCGTATGTGAAATGCGCAGCAAGCGTCTGGATGATTTTCTGGCATCCGGCAAAATGCTGCTTGTTCTGGACCGTGTAACAGATCCGGGAAATATCGGCACCATGCTGCGTACTGCGGATGCGGCCGGTGTAGGTGGCTTGCTGCTTTTGCAGGGCTGCGCTGATATTTATGCGCCGAAAACAGTTCGTGCTTCCATGGGCTCGCTGTTCCACCTGCCGGTGCTGAGCGGTTTGAGCGAGGAGCTGTTGGTGCAGGCAGCACGTAAGGCAGGCTATGAGCTGCTGGTTACCTGCCTGGACGGCGCGGATAATTTGTACAAGGCTGATTTGCAGGGACGTTTGGCTTTTGTTATGGGCAACGAGGCCAACGGCGTGAGTCCTGCTTTGCTGGCGGCAGCAGACAAGCGCGTCTTTATCCCTATGCAAGGACGTGCGGAATCGCTGAACGTGGCTATGGCTGCCGGTATAGTTATGTTTGAGGCGCTGCGTCAGAAGCTCAAATAATTTTTTAGTTTTTGCTTGACAAAAGTATCTCGCTGTAATATAATATCTATGTTGCCTATGGATGGGTTCCCGAGTGGTTAAAGGGAGCAGACTGTAAATCTGCCGCGTTTCGCTTCGTTGGTTCGAATCCAACCCCATCCACCAACTTAATATCGCGGGGTGGAGCAGTTGGTAGCTCGTCGGGCTCATAACCCGAAGGTCGGTGGTTCAAGTCCGCCCCCCGCAACCAACTAAATATTGCTGATGTAGCTCAGTCGGCAGAGCGTATCCTTGGTAAGGATAAGGTCACCAGTTCAATCCTGGTCATCAGCTCCAAATGGCGGCGTAGCTCAGTTGGCTAGAGCATGCGGTTCATACCCGCAGTGTCCGCGGTTCAAATCCGTGCGCCGCCACCAACTGCAATTCAAGACTTCCAAGAAATTGGGAGTCTTTTTTGTTATCTGCAACGGATAAATGGAATATAAAATATTCTGGTTCGTATCATGTAAAAATTTTTGTTGGGTTTAATATTTTTTACGTAAAAATAAATCGCAACAGTTTTCATACTTTTCTTGACACCGCAATCTTTAAATGATATACTTGTAAACAGTATTGATTCCGAAAACGGATAGAGGCACAAAAAACACATATGTCTGAATAGACATATGTGTAAATGACTGGTTTTGGCTATGGCAGACTTTGCCGAAATTTAATCTGTTATAGCTGTGATTGGTATATATTTTAAGGAGTGGTATGAGTATGCAGAAAAAAGAACTATCTAAGTTAGTCCTGACAACCCTGTTAACTGGCGGTGTACTATGGGGGGGGACAGCATTCGCTGCTGAAGAGAATTTACAGGAATTTTCCTTGGACACCATGGTTGTTACCGCAACCAGAACGGCAATGACAGTTAAGGAAACCCCTTCGACCGTAGAGATTGTTGACAGCAAAAAGCTGGAGCAGACACAGGCTAAAACCTTGCATGATGCTTTAAAGGGCGCTTTGGGCGTTAATGTATTTAATGATTTCCAGGGACGCAGCAATGTCAGCATCCGCGGCAGTGAATCCCGTCACGTATTGATTATGGTTGACGGCAAGCGTTTAGGCGGCGAGGCAGCTTACAACTCTGCCAATGCCTGGGACGTAGACCGTATTCGTATGGAGGATGTTGAAAGAGTAGAAATCATCCGCGGACCTGCGGGTGCAATGTATGGCAGTGATGCTATGGGTGGTGTAATTAACGTTATTACCAAAACTCCGGATAAGACAACTGCTGACATTAATTATGAATATGGCTGGTATGAGGACGGCAAGGGCGCAGGCTATAAAGGAAACCTGTATCTGCAAGGCGCTGAAGGCAACTATTCCTATAAAATCAACGCTGGCCTGAATAAAAACAGACCGTATTTGGATCCTAAGGGCAGCGGCGATTCCATGAATTTTTATGGTAAGCAGCAGCCGATTTCTTTAAGTGTTGACTATAAGTTTGATAATGGCAATAAATTAAGCGTAGATTTCAGCAAAATTAAGGAAGAGAATCAAAAAACTACTACTAGCAGAACTGTTATGACGTCTAGTACTTGGCAGGATAAGGTGCAGACGATTTGGAATAATAATAAACGTACTGACTATGCTATTACTTATCAGGGTTCAGATGATAAGCAGGACTGGATGTTCCGAGCTTATAAATCAGTATTTGATAAGCATTACACGAATCAGAATAATACCCGTATGACGATGATGGGCAAACCGGGAGCTTGGAAGCTGCAGGATCCTAAGCATGATACGGTTAAGCGTACTCTGAGCGTTATTGAAGGCAAGGATACATTTAACCTTAGTGATAAGAATAAGCTGACTGCCGGTTTTGAATATCGTAA
Organism: Phascolarctobacterium succinatutens; assembly: GCF_958453765.1. Taxonomy (GTDB): domain Bacteria; phylum Bacillota; class Negativicutes; order Acidaminococcales; family Acidaminococcaceae; genus Phascolarctobacterium_A; species Phascolarctobacterium_A succinatutens_B. The sequence goes on from NZ_CAUDZA010000002.1 coordinate 47,766, forward strand.
GGATGAGAGTGAGGGTACACGCTTAAAGAAACCAAATACATCTTTGAGTGGTTCTAGTGCTCGTGATGCTTTTGATAAGGCTGATATTAATTATATGGCAGCATATGTTCAAGACGAATTCAGACCGAATGATAAATGGCTGATTATTCCTTCCGTTCGTTTTGACCACAGTGATCAGTTCAGCAACAAGCTGACCAGCAACCTGGCTGCAACCTATAATGCTGCCGATGATGTACGTATTAAGGCTGTAGTTGGTCAGGGCTATAAAACTCCGACTGTAAACGATTTGTACATTTTCTGGGAAATGTATGCCGCAAATCGGGGTTCCAAAGGTCAATTCTATGTTGGTAACCCTGACTTGAAGCCTGAAAAATCCTTAAGCTACGAATTATCTGTTGAAAAGGATTGGGGTGACAGATCTACCGTCCATCTGGGCTTATTCAGAAATGAAGTTAAAGATTTGATTAGTACCCGCTGGACCGGAGAATATACTGAGCAGCATCCTGATATTTATCCTGGCGTTACAGGTGACATGATTATGGCTTATGAAAATATCCCTGAAGCAACTTTACAGGGCGTAGAGCTGTACGGTTCTCATAGAATCGGTAAGGATATTTATCTTAACGCCGGTTATACCTTCTTGGATGCTAAAGACAAAACAGCAGGAACTCGTCTGAAAGACAGAGCTAAGCATCAGGTAACCTTTGGCGTTTCCTATCAGCCGGAAAATATTTATGCTTGGGACCTGAGCTTTGACCTTGTATCTAACATCGGCTACTACTTCAATAATGGCGATAAGAGCACCATGGGCAACTTTGTTTACGAAACCAAGGACTTCACTATTGCTAACATCATGGCTTCCAGACATCTCAACAAGGATACCAAGATTTATCTGGGCATTGACAACATCAGCAATCACCAGAACTTTGGCCCGTATTCTGACGGCAATCTCGGTCGCTTGTACAGAGTTGGTATGGAATATAAATTCTAAACATAGCGGTAAAGTAAAAGAACAAATAAAGCAGGCCCGATGGCCTGCTTTGTTTGCCTAACGAGGAAGTATTATGCGAAAAATTTTCAGTTTCATTTTAACGGTTCTTATGGTATGCTTATGTATAAGCGGTTGCACACCGCTAACCGGAAATTCCGGTTCAGGCTCCGCAATAAAAATCACTGATGATAACCAGCGCATTGTTACCTTGAAAAAGGTTCCCGAAAGAATCGTTGTTCTGTCACCGTCATTTTTAGAGCTGGTGCAGGCTGTAGACGGCAAGGTTGTCGGCCGTGCCAAAACACAGGTAGGCAAGGTGCCAGCTTTTGCCAAGGATGCTGACGAGGTAGGCTTTATTTTTAATATTAATGTAGAAAAAATTATTGAGCTGAAGCCTGATCTGGTAATTGCGTACAAGGGCATGCACGAGCGTTATCTGCATACATTGGAATCCAACAATATTCCAGTTGTTGTGCTGAATCTGAAATCCTATGAGGATGTTAAGCACAGCATGCTCACCATTGGCAAAATAATGCGTAAGGATGATAAGGCGCAGAAGGTTGTGGCAAATCTCGATAAGGATATCAATGCTACAGTAAGCAAGCTGCCTAAAAGCGAGCGCAGCGTAGCGATTCTGCACACCACCAGCATGGGCATCACCATGGAAAGGGAAACCAGTATTGCCGGCTGCTGTGCTAAAATGCTTAAATTACGCAACGTAGTACAGGGCGAAACCAAGCCTGTCAGCGGACCGATGGGAACTCAGCCTGACAAGGCTCCCTACAGCTTAGAGGATTTGCTGGAGAAAAATCCGCAGGTAATTTTTATCACCTCTATGGGTGTGCCCAGAGATAGTGAGGGAAATCCTAAGCTGGAGATTATGAGCAACCCGGCGTGGAATTCCATCGATGCGGTAAAAAATAAGCAGGTATTTTTCCTGCCGGACGATTTGTTCCTGCTCAATCCAGGGTTGGAATATCCTAAGGCAGTACGCTGCATGGCAGCAAAAATGTATCCTGATGCAGTAAAGGAGTAGGCTGATGATTGATTACGCAAAAAATATTCAGGCGTTTTATGAGCGCGATGATTATAAGGCTCTTGCAGGCCAGCCGGGGGTAACTGCTGTTGAAGCAAGCTTCAAAGATCTGACCTATGTTCCGCGCAAGACCAAACCGTTGCCGGGGATGATGGCCGGGACGATGCTGCAGGAGTTTGCTTTGCAGCCGCAGCAGCCGACGGCGCTGTATCTGCATATTCCGTTCTGCAATCTGCGCTGCTCCTACTGCAGCTTTTACCGCAATCCCTTTGAGGCGGAGCAGGTTGAGGAATATGTACAGGCGCTTTTGGCGGAGCTGGATTTTCTGCAGCAGCAGGGCGTTTTTGCCAAGCAAAGACCGGAAGCTGTTTTCTTTGGCGGCGGCACGCCGTCCGTGCTCAATCCGGCGCAGATAAGCGCGCTGCTGAACAAAATTCACAGTGCTGCCAGTCTGGCGGATGACTGCGAGGTAACCTTTGAAAGCAGTATCTATGATTTATCGGCGGATAAGCTCGCTGCCTGCATTGCCGGCGGCGTGAACCGCTTCAGCTTCGGCGTGCAGGCCTTTGATACGCATTTGCGCCGCTCCTTAGGCAGGCTTAATGCGAAGGAAGAGGTAACGGCCAAGCTCGAAGATGTGGCAGCCAAAGGCGTCAAGGTTATTATCGACCTGATTTACGGCCTGAACGGCCAAACGCAGGCAATGCTGCTGGACGATATCAGAACGGCGCTGGCCTGCGGCGTGAGCGGTATGGATTTGTACAAGCTGCAGATTATGCCGAAATCTCCCTTAGGTCAGGCGATTGCCAAGGGCAATATTAAATACGAATATAACGACAGAATGCTGGCGGAAATGTTCGTTGCTGCTGATGCGCTGCTTGCGGAGCAGGGAGCCAAGGCGCTGAGCTGCTGCCATTGGGCAATGCGCGAGGATGAACGCAGCGGTTACAATACGTTGGTGAAGAGCGGTGCGAACATCATTACCTGCGGTGCGGCCTGCGGCGGTCACATGGGAATGTACAATTACATGAAGACTATGGACCGAAGCGACTATGTAAAAAAGGCTACTGCCGGACAGTACGCTGTCATGGGCATGGGCAAGCATAACGAAAACTATCTGCTCCTCGAAAAGCTGTCCGGACAGTGTGATTCCGGCAGGTTTGATTTTGCTTTGCTGAAGCGCTACAGTGATGCGGATTGGGAAAGCCTGCTTGCGCCGCTGCTGGAGCAGTGGGAGCTTTTGGACCTGCTTTATGCTATGGACGGCAAGTATTTCTTTACGGCGAAGGGAAAATATTACTATCGTCAGATGGACAGAGTGCTGCTGACAGCTGCGGAGTGCGCACTTTACGGCAAACCGGGACTGATGGAGCAGGCTGGCCAGAAGATGATGGGCATTATGAAGAATATGAAATAAAAGGAGTGTACTACTATGCAGGACATTTTAATCGTTTATGACAGCAAAACCGGTAATACGGAAAAGGTTGCCAAGGCTTTGGCCGAGGCTGCAGGCGAACGCTGCGTGCTGGCGCAGGTTGACGCTGCTCCGGCTGCGGATGACTTCGCTGTTGTTGTAGCAGGCTACTGGGTTGACAAGGGCGCACCGAATGCGAAGATGAAAAAATATCTGGAGAATTTGCACGGCAAAAAGGTAGTGCTGTTCCAAACCTTGGGCGCAGACCCGGCGAGCGACCACGCTGTAAGCTCCCTGGTAAATGCAGGTGTACTGATGAACAAGGACTGCAAGGTACTGGGTACTTTATCTATCCGCGGTGCGATTGACCCAGCACTGATTGCCATGATGCGCAAGATGCCGGCAGGCAGCCCGCACAGCCCCAGTCCCGAGAGCGAAGCCCGTTGGGCTGCTGCAGCCAGCCATCCGGATGCAGAGGACTTGGCGAAGGCCAAGAGCTTTATGCAGGGCTTTTTGGCTATGTATGACAAGTTTTTGAAGATGATGTAAGAGCAGTCCTTCATATAAGAACAGTGCTTTATAATGCGCAGTCACAGTTTGGCTGTGCATTTATTATTGTAAAAGCATTTTAGGGCAGAGAAATTTAAACGATGAACTAAAAGTGTAGAACTATTGACAAAATTGTGTCTTGCATAAAGTTCTTTCATAGTGTACAATGGAAGTAATCATAAAATGCAATTTTGAAAGGAAGGTGCATTATGAAAAAATTATTAGTGCTCATCATGGCAGCTTTGATGATTCTTGCTATGGCTGTTGCAGGCTGCGGCGGCGATGACAAAAAAGCTGACAACGGCAGTACTGCACACAAGGAGAAGCTGGTTATTGGTACCGATGCCGATATCAACAACCTTAACCTGCAAAAACAACAGGACGCTGCCAACAACGTTATTCTGAAGAACACTCACCAGACTCTGGTATTCTTCAATAACGGCTCTCAAGGCAAGGAGCGTTTCGGCCCTGGTCTGGCTACCGACTGGAAGTTCGTAGATGATACCCATATCATCATGAACCTGCGTAAGGACGTATACTTCAACGACGGTAAAAAGACTCCGATGACTGCAGATGACGTTAAATTCACCCTGGATATGGCAATGAAAAACGTTATCAAATCCGCTCTGGCAGGCTATGTAAAATCTACCGTTAAAGACAAATATCAGATTGAAATCGAAATCAGCTCCTATAACAACGAGTTCATTCAATCTCTGTCCTCCGTTCCTCTGTCCATCCAATCCAAAAAAGCTTATGATGATGGTGTAAAAGAGCCGTGGCTTATCGGCACCGGCCCTTACAAATATGACAAATGGGTTCAAGGCGAATACTGCCGTCTGACCAAGGTTAAGGATTATTGGGGCAACAACCTGCCTGCAACCGAAAACTTTGCTCCCGGCATATCCGATATCATCGAATTCCGTCCGATGATTGAGGCTTCTGCTCGCGTAATGGCTCTGCAGGCCGGCGAAATCGATGTATGCGTAAATCCGCCTATCAGCGATCTGAAATTCTTGAAGGATGACAAGAATATCACTGTTTACGAACAACCCGGTACCCGTCTGTTCTACTTTGCATTCAATGTTGAAAAGAAACCGTGGGATAACCAAAAACTGCGTCAGGCTGTAGCTTGCGCAATCGACAAGAAATCTGTTCTGGACGCTGCTCTGAATGGCAAAGGCACTCTGCAAAAAACCATTCTGAACCGTGGTCTGTGGGGCTTCTATGATGAAATGCCCGGCTATGACTACAATCTGGAGCGTGCTAAACAGCTGATGAAGGAATCCGGCGTAACCGGTCCTATCAAAACCACTCTGACCTATGCAACCGGCGCTCCCTACGAGCAGATTGCAACTGTTATCCAAGCTAACCTGGCACAAATCGGTATTACCGTAGATCTGGTTCCGATGGAGCAAGCTGCTCTGAAGGCTGCCTGCAAGGACGGCAAACAAAGTCTGTTCCTGTGGCGTTGGAACGAAGACTCCAAGGTTGACTTCGTATATCGCGACCTGTTCTACACCGGTTCCGGTTCCAACTATCATCACTTCTCCGATCCGAAGGCTGACAAGCTGATTGATGATGTTGCAACCCTGAAGGATCAGAACAAACGCATGGAAGCTGGCGTTGAGCTGCAAAAATACCTGGTTGACGAATGCCCGCAGGTTCCTCTGTACATTGCTAACCTGGTAGTTGCCTACAATAAAGACCTGAAAGGTCAATATTTCTACGGCGGCGGCAACCACGATTGGCGTCATGCTTATATCGCTAAATAATTTTGCTGAAAAATTTACAAAGGCGTAAAACAAGGGAGGCGTAGTCCTCTCTTGTTTTATCATAGCACCTTTTATTTGAGTTCTACGGAAAGGAGCTTTGTTGAATGCTTAAATATGTTGTCAACAGACTCCTCAGTTTGATTCCTGTAATTTTAGTAACCTCTTTTCTGATTTACTGGGCAATGAGTCTTACTGAGGGCGACCCCGCAATGATGATTGCCGGCGACGGCGCTTCGAAGGAAATGATTGAGCAGATCCGCCATGATCTTGGTCTGGACCAGCCTTTCCTGCTGCAATATTTTAACTATATGAGAGGTATGCTTATAGGTGATATGGGCAAATCCTATGTAACCAACAAGGACGTATTCCATACCTTCTTCCAATATCTGCCGAACACCCTGTATCTGGGCGGTGCTGCTGTTATTATTGCTACTTTGGTATCCATTCCTCTGGGTATCTACACCGCTATCCACCAGAACACCTGGAAGGATACCGCAGGCATGATTTTCGCTCTGTTCGGTACCTCCATGCCTAACTTCTGGCTGGGCCTGATGCTGATTATTATCTTTGCTCTGCATCTGAGATTATTCCCGACCGGCGGCAACTTTGGCTGGAAGAGCCTGGTTCTGCCTGCTGTAACCGTAGGCTTCGGTCTGGCAGCTTTGATTACCCGTATTACCCGTTCCTCCATGCTGGACGTTATGCGTCAGGATTATATGACCACCGCGCGTGCCAAAGGCTGCAGCGAGCATCGTGTAATCTACAAGCATGGTCTGAAAAACGCACTGATTCCTATTATCACTGCTATCGGTCTGCAAATGTCTTTGGTTATCACTGGCTCCGTACTGGCTGAAACCGTATTCAGCTGGCCCGGCATCGGCCGTCTGGTATATGAATCTATTACCAGACGTGACATTCCGATGGTAACAGGTTCTATTATTCTGTGTTCTATTTTGATGTGCCTGATTAATCTGGTTGTCGATCTGGTATACGCATTCTTTGATCCGCGTATCAAGGCGCAGTACAGCAAGAAGGGGTGAGGAAGATGGCTGCAAAGAAAAGAACTAAAAGACGCACCATGTTCCAGGAAACCTGGCATCGTCTGCTGAAAAATAAGGGCGCTGTAATCGGCATGGCCTTTCTGGCACTGCTGTGCGTCATCGCTCTGGTAAGTCCCTTGGTATTCAACTATGAAACCGACGTTATCGGTCAGAACCTGGCTATTAAGCTGCAGCCTCCCAGCGGGGAGCACTGGTTCGGCACCGATGAATACGGCCGTGACCTGTTTGCACGTGTTATGTACGGCGCACGCTATTCCATGGCTATTGGTATCGGTTCCGTAGGCTTCGGTCTGATTGTTGGTACCATTTTAGGCTCTATTGCCGGCTTCTACGGCGGCAAGGCCGATGATATCATCATGCGCGGTATTGATATTTTCTACTCCATTCCTAACATTCTGAAGGCAGTAGTAATCGTATCTCTGCTGGGCACCAGCACCATCAACCTGATTATTGCTCTGGCAATTTCCTGCGCAACCAACTATGCGCGTATCGTGCGTGCTTCCGTTATGACGGTGCGTGATTTGGAATATGTTGAATCCTCCTATGCGATGGGCCTGCCCACCTGGAAGATTATTCTCAGACATATTCTGCCGAACTGCCTGTCTCCGATTATCGTACAGACTACTCTGCTGATCGGTACTACTATTATTTCCGCTTCCTCCCTGAGCTTCTTGGGTATCGGCGTACCGGCGCCTGCTCCCGAATGGGGCGCGCTGCTTTCCGGCGGCAGAGGCCATATTCGTGATGCCAGCTACATTTGTGTTATTCCCGGTTTAGCTATTATGTTTACCGTATTAGCCTTGAACCTGTTGGGCGATGGCCTGCGCGATGCGCTGGATCCTAAGCTGAAGAAATAAGGGGGCTGCATTATGGATTTAGTATTAGATATCAAGGACCTTGTGGTCCATTATGAAACAGAAGACAGCGATGTGCATGCAGTAAACGGCATTGATATCGCTATCGGCAAAAAACGTACTCTGGGCTTGGTAGGCGAAACCGGTGCGGGCAAAACCACTACCGCACTGTCTATCATGAACCTTGTTCCGGATCCTCCGGGAGTTATCAAAAGCGGTACGATTAAGCTTGAAGGCAAAAACGTACTCGAAATGAGCGAGCGTGAGCTGGAGGAAATGCGCGGTAACGACGTGGCAATGATTTTCCAGGACCCGATGACTGCGCTGAACCCTGTTATGACCGTAGGCGAGCAGATTGCCGAAAGTCTGGAGCTGCACCAGAACCTTACTCCGGAGCAATCTCTGGAAAAGGCCAAGGATATGCTGAAGCTCGTTGGTATTGCCGAAGCAAGAGCCAACGACTATCCGCATCAGTTCTCCGGCGGTATGAAGCAGCGTGTAGTTATCGCTATCGCGCTGGCCTGCAGCCCGAAGCTGCTGATTGCCGATGAACCTACCACTGCACTGGACGTAACCATTCAGGCGCAGGTACTGGAGCTGATGAAGGACCTCATCAACAACCGCGATATGTCCATGCTGATGATTACCCACAGCCTGGGTATCGTTGCCGAGGTCTGCGACGATATGGCAGTTATGTATGCCGGCCGTATTGTAGAGAAGGGCACTGTTGACGATGTATTCAACAATATGCGCCATCCCTACACCGAGGGCCTGTTCAACAGCCTGCCGAACCTGAAGGAGCAGGGCGAAATGCTGGAGCCTATCAAAGGCCTGATGCCCGACCCGGCGGATTTGCCGCCCGGATGCACCTTCGCTCCGCGTTGTCCCTATGCTACCGAAGCATGCTCTGCCTCCGTGCCTGAGCTGCATTCCGTAGATGGCAGCAAAACTCATTTTGTAGCCTGCCACGCTTATTCCAGACCCGGATTTGCTTTAAGGAGGAACCAAAAATGAGTAATGCTCCGCTGTTAGTTATTGACAATCTGTCCAAATATTTTAATACCGCTGCAGGTCAGCTGCATGCTGTCGACGGTGTAAGCTTTACTCTGGAGGAAGGCAAAACTCTGGGTATCGTAGGCGAATCCGGCTGCGGTAAATCCACCACCGGACGCTGTATTCTGAAGCTGATTGAGCCCACTAGCGGCAAAATCATCTTCCAGGGCAACGATATCACCAAGCTGAGCCGTAAGGAAATGCGCCCGCTGCGCCAAAAGATGCAGATGGTGTTCCAGGATCCGTTTTCCTCTCTGGACCCGCGTGAAACCGTTATGCAGCTTATCAGCGAGCCGATTATCGAGCATAAGCTGATTAAAGGCAGGGAAGCGATTGAAGAACGCACTCTGGAGCTGATGCGTACCGTTGGCTTGGCAGAGCGCTATGCCAATGTCTATCCGCATGAGCTGGACGGCGGCCGTCGTCAGCGTATCGGCATTGCCCGCGCTTTGGCGATGAACCCAAAAATTATTGTTTGCGACGAGCCTGTTTCCGCGCTGGACGTTTCCATTCAGGCGCAGATTCTGAACCTGCTCAAACAGCTGCAAAAGGATTTGGGACTGACCTATATCTTCATTACCCATGACCTGTCCGTAGTAAAATATTTCTCGGATGATATTGCGGTTATGTATATGGGCACTATGGTAGAAAAAGCACCTGCTAATCTGCTGTTCAAGAATCCGCTGCATCCTTACACCAAGGCACTGCTTTCGGCAATTCCTCTGCCTATCGTGGGCAAGGATAAGCCCAAGCGTCAGGTTATCAAGGGCGAAATTACTGCTCCTATCAACCTGCCGGATGCCTGCCGTTTCATGAAGCGCTGCGACTGCCCTGTTGCCGGCGTTTGCGATAAAGGCAATCCGGTATTGCGCGAGGTTGAGCCGCAGCATTTTGTTGCCTGCTCCTGCGTAAAATAATTAAAAAAAATAAATCGACTTCCTAAAGCTGAAATGTTGGTTTTGGGAGGTCGATTTTTTGTTTATTTAAGTGTTGGGAGTTTTTCTTGTTAAGCGGTTTCTTTTTTTGCTTGCGCTTATACTTAAATTTTAAATTTTATAGTGCTTTGTGATATAATAATATTATGTGAAACAAAAATAATGGTTAAATGAAAGTGAGGCGAGAGGTGTGCTGATGAATACAACGGAGTATCTCTCCATTATTGAAAATATTAAGCGTGAAATAAATGCTGCGCAATATCGTGCTGCGCTTCATGTGAATGCAGATATGCTGCTGCTTTATTATGATATTGGTTGTGTTATTAATGAGCATAAAACCTGGGGAAGCAAGTTTATTGATAATCTTGCTGCTGATATTCGCTTGGCATTTCCGAAAAGCAAAGGTTACTCCGTCCGTAATCTTAAGTATATGGCAAAGTTTGCTGAAACTTATCCGGAACGAGAATTTGTGCAACAGGTTGTTGCACAAATTCCTTGGGGGCATAATATAGTTATTCTGGATAAAGTAAATAATTTGGAAGAACGAAAATGGTACATCAAAAATTCAGCACAAAATGGTTGGTCACGTAATGTGCTAGTACATCAGATTGAAAGCAGTTTGTATCAGCGACAGGTTTTAGCAGAGAAAGTTTCTAATTTTGAAAATCGTTTACCGTCTCCACAAAGCGAATTAGCCGCACAGACCATGAAGGATCCCTACGTATTTGACTTTATTACTTTCAAAGAGGATATGCTGGAACGAGATGTTGAACAAGCTCTTGTTCGAGATGTTACTAGACTGCTTTTGGAGCTTGGAACAGGATTTGCGTTTTTGGGAAATCAATACCATCTGAATGTAGGCGGTGATGATTTTTATATTGATTTGTTGTTTTATAATATCAATTTACGCTGTTATGTAGTTATAGAACTGAAAACAGGTGATTTCAAGCCTGAATATGCAGGAAAGCTGAACTTCTACCTCTCCGCAGTAGATGGTATTTTGAAAAAGGAACAAGATAATCCGTCTATAGGCTTGCTTCTGTGTAAGAGCAAGAACAACGTTGTTGCAGAATATTCCCTGAAGGATATATCGAAACCTATTGGTGTAAGCGAGTACAAAATAACTAGCAGTTTGCCGGATAGTCTAGAAAAGCAGCTGCCTTCTATCGAGGATATTCAGAAGCGAATCCAATAAAGTTGCCTGCTCCTGCGTAAAATAATTTATATTGAAAAAATTAATCGCCCTCTGAAAAGCTGATTTCAGGGGGCGGTTTTATCTAATATGTGTTACTTTCGTCCAATTATATACCGATTTTGGACGAAAGGTTAAGGAGTTGGATGAAAGAAATGATTTAGCCTGATTATCTTAGATGGGTTTGCTGCTCAGTCGAATGTAAGGTATTGCTTGCGTAAAATGTATTTTTACCGGAGCCGTATCTGCTTATCACGCCTTCTTCTGTTAATTTCTTGAGAGCTGCAGCTGCCGAAGAAGAGCTGATGTTTGGACAAGAATTTAAAACATCATTCTTGGTAAAACGTCCCAGTTTTTGTGTAACGTAGTATCTGACAATATCATAGACAGTGCTTTTAGCTCCTGCCTGTTCTGAAATGGTAATACGTTCTTCGAATTCACGATAACATGCTAAAATGATGCCAAGCATGTATTTTATGAACGGCCGGGGATTATTTTTTTCTGTGTGCCAATTTTCGTCAGAAGCAGCCAAGCTTTCGTAATATACTTCTTTGGTATCTGCAATAGCTTTTTCAATACTTATATATTGTCCGACTACATAACCGCTGCGGTATAATAACAGTAAAGTTAATAATCTGCTCATTCGGCCGTTACCGTCATTAAACGGATGAATGCAAAGAAAATCCAAAATAAAGCAAGGTATCAGCAGCAGTGGATCAACTAATTCTTTGTTGAGGGTATTTTCGTAGCTCGCACAAATATTTTCTATGGCTTGCGGTGTTTCATATGGTAAAAGAGGCTTAAAAATTATTTGCATAGTGCCATCAGGCAAACGCATATCTATCTCATTAGCCGTATTTTTAAAAATACCACCATAGGAAAGATTAGTGAATTTTAGTAACTCTTTATGTAATTGTAAAATATAATTTGGCTTAACAGGTATGTAAGGATAATTTTCGTGTATTAGATTTAAAGCATTCCTATAACCTAAAATTTCCTTCTCATCACGATTTTTAGGTGTGGTCTTATCTTCACACAACTGTTTTAAACGGCTTTTCGTGGTAATAATACCTTCAATTCTGTTGGATGCTTCCGTGCTTTGAATTTTGGCTACCTCAACTAACCGTTCTAATTCCATAGGCTTTTGGCGCAGATATAAAGCCTGACGTCCTTTATACTCATGAATTTTTGCTATGTATGATAAAATTTCAGTGTCCCAAAGCATTGTTGACAATTTTGCATAGTCAAAATTTCTCATTTATCCACACCTTCTTTCTTCCAATATTTGTTACTTTCGTCCAATTATATACCAATTTTGGACGAAAAGCAAACAGGTTGGATGAAAGGAGAAAATAATAAATCATTTTACCCCTCTTTATCTTTTGCTCAAAAAGTGCTATAATAAACATCAAATTGAATCGACCCCTGATAACACGATGAACAAGCAAGTAGGCTTAAGGCTGTGTTTAAGAGAGCGAAGTCACCGGCTGTAAGCTTCGCACACAAAATTATGCCGAAGTTCCCTTGGGAGTGTCCTGTCTGAAGGCTGCATGGCTGTGTAGGGTGGGCGTAAGGCTGCGTTAAAGCTTGCAAATGAAGGAACAAATTTGGGTGGTACCGCGAATATTTTTCGCCCCTGTAAACTTATCAGTTTTGCAGGGGCGTTTTCTTATTTTTGGCTGACAGCTGATAAAGCATCATCTACTGCAGAAACAGCTTCTTGTACCAAAGGTATTAGCACGACCAACGATTTATCCAATTCGCATTAGCTCATGATAAATCGGGTCTTTGCGTCACGTACCTTTGGTACGCCTGCGTCGCGTTTCTTTGTATCTGATACTTTCTAAGCCGTCCAATGAAGAAAGGATGAAATCAATGAAAGAAAAATTAGAAGCATTAAAAGCACAGGCTTTAGAAGAGCTTGCTGCCGTAACTTCTCTTGATGCGCTCAAGGACCTGCGCGTCAAATATCTGGGCAAAAAAGGCCCGATGACCGAAATCCTGCGCGGTATGGGCAAGCTGCCTGCCGAAGAGCGTCCGAAAATCGGCCAGATTGTCAACGAAATCAAGGCTGAGCTGGAGGGCAAAATCAACGAAGCAACCGCCGTGCTGGAGAAGAAGGCACTGGCTGACAAGCTCGCTAATGAGCAGGTTGATATTACTCTGCCGGGCCGCAAGCCAAAAGCAGGTCATCTGCATCCAGTAACCCTGACCATGCGTGAGATTAAGAAAATCTTCATGCGCATGGGCTTTGACGTTTGCGACGGTCCGGAAATCGAGGACGTATACCACAACTTCACCGCACTGAATTTGCCTCCTGATCATCCGGCACTGGATATGCAGGATTCCTTCTATATCACCGAAAACTATCTGCTGCGCACCCAAACCTCCGGCGTGCAGGCGCGTACCTTGGAAAGCAAGGAGCCTAACACTCCGATTCGCATGATTTGCCCCGGTACCGTTTACCGCTGTGACTACGACGCAACCCATTCCCCGATGTTCCATCAGGTAGAAGGCCTTGTTGTAGATAAAAACATCAGCCTGGCAGATTTGAAGGGCACTCTGGAACTGTTCTGTAAGCAAATGTTTGGCGAGGATGTAAAGGTGCGCCTGCGTCCTTCCTACTTCCCCTTCACCGAGCCTTCCGTTGAGGTTGACGTATCCTGCCCGATTTGCCATGCTAAGGGCGGCGGCTGCCATGTCTGCAAGGACAGCGGCTGGCTGGAAATCCTCGGCGCCGGTGTTGTACATCCCAACGTATTGCGCATGAGCGGTTATGATCCTGAGAAAATGACCGGTTTTGCCTTTGGTCTGGGCGTTGAACGTATCGCTATGCTGAAATACGGCATTGACGATTTGCGCCTGTTCTTCGAAAATGACCAACGCTTCATCAGTCAATTCAAATAAGGAGGATCAATCATGCTTGCATCTTTAGAATGGTTAAAACAATATGTAGATATTAACATCTCCGTTGCGGAGCTGTGCGATAAAATTACCCGTGTCGGCCTGGAGGTTGACACTGTAGAAAAGTTAGGCGAAGGCCTGGAGGGTGTTGTTACCGGTAAGGTTATGGAAATTCACCGTCATCCCGACAGCGACCATCTGTGGGTTTGCATGCTGGATTACGGCCAAGGCGGCGAGCCGGTGCAGATTCTTACCGGCGCGCAAAATGTACATCAATATGACATTGTGCCTGTTGCCGTAGTTGGCAGCGTACTGCCTCCGAGCGAGCGCAACCCGCAAGGCCTGAAGCTGAAAAAGGCTAAAATGCGCGGTCTTGATTCCTTCGGTATGCTGTGCAGTGCCGATGAGCTGGGTATTGAATCCAAGCTGCTGCTGCCGGAGCAAAGAAACGGCATCTTCATTCTGCCGGAAAACACTCCGATTGGCGTAGACATCAAAACCGTTTTAGGCTTGGATGATACCGTTATCGATATCGACCTGACCAGCAATCGTGCGGACTGCTTCAGCATTATCGGTTTAGCGCGTGAAATCAGCGCTATTACCGGCTGCCCGCTGAAAATGCCTGCTATGGACGTTAAGGAAGCTGCCGCAGGCAAGGCAAGCGATTATGTAAACGTAAAAATTGACGCACCGGAGCTGTGCTCCCGCTTTGCTACCCGCGTGCTGAAGGACATCAAAATCATGCCTTCTCCCGAATGGATGCAGCGCCGTCTGCGTGCCTGCGGCGTGCGTCCCATCAGCAACGTAGTTGACGTTACCAACTATGTAATGCTGGAGCTGGGCCAGCCGATGCATGCTTATGATGCCGACAAGGTTGCCGGCCACACTCTGATCGTGCGCCGTGCTCAAGAGGGCGAAAAGCTTGTTACCCTCGACGGCAAGGAGCGTGAGCTGACCTCTGCTATGATTACCATCGGTGATGCCGAAAAGGCTGCCGGTCTGGGCGGTGTTATGGGCGGCCTCTTGACCGAGGTTACTGACGAAACCAAGAACGTTATTCTGGAGGCTGCTTCCTTCCACGGTCCTTCCATCCGCCGCACCTCTCGTGCGCTGGGACTGCGCAGTGAAGCCAGCGGCCGCTTTGAGCGCGGTGTGGATACCATCCGCGACCATGACGCTCTGAACCGTGCTGCTCATTTGCTGGAAGAAATGGGTGCCTGCGAAACCTTCAGCGGTATCGTAGAGGCTTATCCCGAAGAGCTGAAGCCGGCAGTAATCACCACTACCGCAGCAAAGATTAACGGCCGCATCGGCGTGAATATTGCTGAGGACGAAATGGTTGCTATTCTTACTAAATTGGGCTTCGGCGTAGAAGCAAAGGACGGCGAGCTGCTGATTACCGCTCCCACCTGGCGCCGTGATATCGACTGCGATGCCGATATCAGCGAAGAAATTGCGCGTATGCATGGCTATGATTTCATCGAAAGCCATCAGCCGGAGCTGACCATCACCCAAGGCAGCCAGTCTGTGCTGGACGATGTAAAGGACGACGTACAGGATTACATGGTAGGCGCAGGCCTGAGCGAGATGATGACCTACAGCTTCATCAAGGCTAACGCTTACGATAAAATGCTGCTGCCGGCAGATGATGCACGCCGTAACTGCATCGAGCTGCTGAACCCGATTACCGACGCATTCTCCGTAATGCGCACCACCATGATTCCGAGCGCACTGCAGACTGCCTCCTTCAACCTGCGTAACCACAACAACAGTGTTGCCTTGTTTGAAATCGGCCGTATCTTCCTGCCGAAGGCACTGCCGCTGACCGAGGATCCCGCAGAGCGTCAGCTGCTGACCGCAGTACTGAGCGGCAGCCGCAAAGCACTCAACTGGTGCGACGATAAAGGCAACGTTGACTTCTATGATATGAAGGGCATCGTTGAAGGCCTGCTGGAAGCAATGCAGGTGAGCGATTACACCATGACTCGCAGCCAACAGCCGTACCTGCATCCGGGCAAAAGCTGTGATATCGTTGTTAACGGCGAGGTTATCGGCTCCTTCGGTGAGGTGCACCCGGTAGTTCAGGAAAACTTTGAGCTGGATCAGGTTACCTACGTGCTGGAAATGGCCGTAGAGCCTTTGGTATCAAGTGCAACCGCTGTACCGCAATACAAGCATCTGCCTAAGTTCCCGAGCATGAGCCGTGATATTGCCGTTGTTGTTCCGGCAGAGGTAACCAATGCCGAGCTGGAGCAGGTTATCCGTGCGCATGCAGGCGAGCTGCTGCAGGGTGTGCGTGTATTTGATATCTATACCGGCAAGCAGGTTGCTGCAGGCTGCAAATCCATGGCCTTCAACCTGACTTATCAGGCTGCAGACCGCACCCTGACCGATGCTGAGGTTGATGCTTCCATGAAGAAGGTAATTGCTGAGGTTGCCGAAGCATATAAGGCTAAGCTGAGAGATTAATTAAGATATAATTATTACGTATAAAAGGACTCGTTGCCGCTTTTTAGCGGTGGCGGGTCTTTTGCATTGATACAAAGATTCTGTTATGCAAATATCTGCTTTACAAATTCCTATCAATGTACTATGATAATAATGAGACCAATATTTTTTATTGAGGGGGTTTTCTTATGTACAAATTATGGAATATGTTAGAGGAAATGAAATCAGACGCTTATGAATGGGTGGAGCTTTCCCACTCTATGAACAATGACAGTCCGGTGTGGAGCGGTATTCCCTCAGGCTCGGTAGAGGTTAGCAAGACAGTTTTCGATTGGGGCAACCCGATGCTGGAATGTTTGATTCAGACCTTTAAATTTCCCGGGCAATATGGCACACACATTGACTTTCCCGGTCACTTTGTTAAGGATATGCCTTTATCCGAAGCGTTTGGCGCGCAGCAGATGCTGTTTCCCTTGTGCGTGATTGATATCACTGCCAAGGTTGCAGAGGATGTGCATTACGCCGTAACGGTGGAGGATATCAAGGCTTATGAGGCAGAATATGGACCGATTCCCGACGGCGCTTTTGTGGCACTGCGCACAGACTGGTATAAAAATTGGCCTGATATGGATAAGCTGAGCGGTATTGCTGACGACGGCAGCGAAAACTTCCCCGGCTGGTCTTTGCCGGCGCTGCAATATATTTATGAAGAGCGCAATGCTGCAGCCAACGGCCACGAAACATTGGACACCGATGCTTCGGCAGAGGCTGCCAAGGCAGGAGATTTGGCGTGCGAGCGCTATGTGCTGGGCAAGGGCAAGCTGCAGATTGAAGTGCTGCAGAACCTGGACCGTGTGGCACATGCGGGAGCATTGCTTGTTGCGGCCTGGCCGCGTATTGAAGGAGCGACCGGCCTGCCGGCGCGCGTCTTGGCGATTACTCCGAAAAAATAAGAAAAATTTCAGGCCTTTTAAACTGACAGATTAAGAAAGAAGCGTACATACGATTTAAAAGTATGTACGCCTTTTTTGTATGCGTGATATAATAAATATATCAGTAAAAACTTATTAATTGAGTAAAGAAAAGGGAAGTAGGATATTCATGCGTAAATTAAAGTTTGTTTTTCAGATTATTATAGCCTTCATTGTGGCGCTGGCAGCGTACAGCGGTCTATATCAGCCAAACGCCGAAAGTGTGCGTGCGGCGGTAAAAAATAACATGCCGCAGAGCATGCAGCAAAAGCAGGACACAGGCACAGCGCAGGGCAGACTGCGCATCAGCGTGCTGGATGTGGGGCAGGCAGATGCGATTTTGCTGCAGGACGGCAAGCGTAATATCATGATTGACGTGGGCAATGACGTTAAGGACAAGGTTGGCGACAGCGGCGGCAGGCAGGCGATAATCAAGGCGCTGGATAAGGCTGGCGTCAGCAAAATCAAGACAGTTTTTGTGACACATCATCATCGTGATCATATGGGTAATATCATGTATGTGCGCGGTAAATACGGCGTCAGCAATATTTATGACAGCGGTTATGTCAACAGCGGTTACAAAGCGTCCGTGGCGCTGGACCGGGATTTGCGCGCCGGCAGGTATAACGGACAGGCGCTGAAGGCCGGGGATACGATTAAGATTGATAAAAATTATTATATTGAGGTGCTGGCGCCGGGAGACTTCCTCAGCAAAAAGGATATGAAAAATTTGAATAACACCAGCCTGGTGCTGATGCTGCATTACGGCAGCTTTAAGATGCTGCTGACGGGTGATGCGGAGGCGCCGGTGGAGGATGCGCTGCAGCAAAAATATGGCACTGCGCTGCAGGCAGATGTGCTGAAGGTGGGGCATCATGGCAGCAAGACCTCGTCCTATTGGCCGTTTGTCAGCAAGGTTAAGCCTAAATATGCACTCATCAGCTGCGGTGACTTTTCAATTTATAAACATCCGAACAAGAACGTGGTGGGCAGCTTAACGCATCTTGGCGCAAAGGTGCTGACAACACATGATCACGGTACGCTGACGGTGACGACGGACGGCAAGAGCTTTGAGGTGATGACGGAGCGGTAAAAGGTGAATAAATTTGACTTGTAACGTAAAATGGGTTACAAATCAAATTTGTGTAGAATTTATTTAATATGTACAAGCGTGTTTGAATGTACAGACGTAGTGTAGTAATAAAGGGCTTGCGGTTGCTTAAGGCGCAGATGTAGGGTAGAATAGGGAATAGAAATTCTTTACAAATAACAAGATAATAGATAAATAGGTTTGAAAGGTGTGTTTGTGATGAAGAAAATATTGTGTTTGTTGGTTTTACTACTGTCGCTGACTGCAACGTGTGCAGCCTTTAATCCGCCGCAGCCGCCGAGATGGTATTGGATAGGTTCTGATGCACATTACGGGGCGTGGATTGATACGGCAACGGCAAGATTTTATACAGGTAGCGAAGAGTATGCGCATAGAAATCATCAATGTGCGCTTGTATGGATGGAATGGTATGATGCAGATAAAGATGAATATGTTATTTCACATGATGAATATGACCTTGACTGCAGAATGAGAAGAACACTGTCTGTGACGTTTTATAATAGTCAAAATGAAGTTATTAATTCGTTTAACAGAAGCTATGCCGATTTTGAGGATATTATTCCCGGTACTAATGGAGAAGCGGTATATGATGCAGTAGTTATGTTGAAGGAAACAAGAGAAAACGCACGGAGGTTGTAATGATGAAGCATTATGAGGTAGTGGCAGCGGTAATTGAGCATGACGGCAAGATTTTGTGCATGCAGCGTAATAAAGGCAAATTTGATTATGTAAGCTATAAATTTGAGTTTCCCGGCGGTAAAGTAGAAGCCGGCGAAGAGCGTCACACTGCGCTGGAACGCGAGCTGCGTGAGGAAATGGATATGGATATTAGCATTCCCGAGGATGCGTATCTGATGACGGTAGAGCACACCTATCCGGATTTTGCGATTACTATGCATGCGTATGTGTGCAAGCTGGCACAGCCCAAGTTTGTTATGAAGGAGCATGTAGCTGCAAAATGGCTGGCGCCGGCAGAATTAAGCAGTCTGGATTGGGCGGCAGCAGATATGCCGATTGTAGAGCGTCTGCAGCATGAGGAGATTGATTAATCGTGAACAGCAGTGAACTTGCCTTGTATCTTGAGGCGGGCTTTATTGATTTTAATATTGAAACTGACGAACGATTTTTGCCTAAGATATTGACCAATAATCAGCAGGAGCAGGTAAAGGTATTGGAAAACCTGCTCTTTGAGCTGGAGCATTGTGATGAATTTTTCTTTTCTGTGGCGTTTGTAACTAACAGCGGTATTGCCTGCTTAATTGATACGCTGAAGGAATTGGAGAATAAGCATATTAAGGGAAAAATTTTGGCCTCGCAATACCAAAACTTTACGGAACCGCGAGCGCTGCGCAGATTACTGCAGTTTCATAATCTGGAATTAAAGATAATCACCTCTGATTATAATTTTCATGCTAAGGGTTACTTGTTCCATACACATGCAACCTCTGCTAAGGATGAAAATTATACCATGATTGTTGGCAGCAGTAATTTGACGCAAAGTGCGCTGACGGTTAACCGCGAGTGGAATGTGCAGCTTTCTTCCATGAAGGATGGCGCTTTGATCAGGCAGATGCAGGAGGAGCTTAATCAGGCGTGGGATGATGCTACGCCTGTTACTGAGGAATGGATTGCTGCCTATGAGCGCATTTATGGTGAAGCGCGCAGCCAACGACAGCGTGCTTATACAAAAATACATAAGCTGTACAAAATCAATCCTAATAAAATGCAGGCAGCAGCCTTACAAAATATTGCAGCGCTTAGGGCAGAGGGCAAAAATCGCGCTTTGCTGATTTCTGCTACTGGTACCGGTAAAACGTATCTTTCGGCCTTTGATGTTAGGGCAGCGCAGCCGAAACGCTGCCTGTTTATAGTGCATCGCGGGCTGATTGCGCGTAAATCTAAGGAGAGCTTTGAGCAGATCATTGATGAGCATATTACGACTGGTTTGTTTACCAGCGGTCACAGAGAAATCGACAGGGATTATGTTTTTGCTACAGTGCAGACCTTGGTGAAGGATGAAAACCTGCATGCCTTTGCACCAGATGCTTTTGACTATATTATTATCGACGAAGCGCACCATGCAGGAGCTAAGAGCTACCAAAAGGTGCTGAGCTATTTTAAGCCTAAGTTTTTACTGGGTATGACAGCAACGCCGGAGCGCTCCGATGACTGCGATATTTTTAAAACCTTCGACCATAATATTGCTTACGAAATCCGTTTAAATCAGGCCTTGGCTGAAAATATGCTGGTGCCGTTTCATTATCACGGCGTAAGCGAAATTGTTGTAGATGGCGAGCTTTTAGATGATAATGCTGATTTTGTCCGCCTGACGAGTGAAGAACGTGTCAAAAATATCCTGTATTATGCAGATTTTTATGGCTGTGACCAAGGGCGCGTCAAGGGTATTGTCTTTTGCAGCAGGATAGAAGAAGCGAGGTCTTTAGCTGAGGCGTTTAATAAGCATGGCAAAAGAGCTGCCTTTTTGGCTGGTGCTACCAGTGAGGAAGAGCGTGCAAGGCTTATCAAACGTCTTGAAAGCGACGAGGAGGGCGTAGATAAGCTCGATTATCTTTTCTCCGTTGATGTTTTGAATGAGGGCGTAGATATTCCTTCCGTCAATCAGATTATTATGCTGCGTCCGACGCAGTCTGCTATTGTTTTTGTACAGCAGCTTGGCCGTGGTCTGCGTAAGAGCAAGGCGAAGCGCTATCTGGAGGTTATTGATTTTATCGGTAACTATGAAAACAATTACATGTTGCCGATAGCTTTGTATGACGACCGTAGCGGCAGTAAGGAAAAGTTGCGTCGCATTGTGCATAATAACTTTTTACCGGGTGCTTCGACGGTTTATTTTACTGATGTAGTTCGTGAGCGCATTTTTGAATCCTTAAATAAAAATAATTTTCTGGAGCTGCGTCAGCTAAAGGAATCCTATCAGTTAGTTAAATCTAAGCTAGGTCATGCACCGATGATGCTTGATTTTCTGGCTTTGGGTGACAAGGATCCATATCTGTTTATCCAAAAGAAAAAATCCTATTACAATTTCAGGCAATATGCAGATCCTTACGAAAGCACGATGAGTGCAATGCATGGCAGGCTGTTGGAGTTTATCTGCTTGGAGCTTGCTAATGGCAGACGCTTGGAAGAGGTTGTGCTGCTGCGCTGTTTAATGCAGCATACGCAAATTGATGTGCCTGCGTTTATGCAATATATGCAGGATAAGTATCAGCTTACTACTTCGGTAGCAACTGTTGCCAGCGTAGTGAATGTATTGAGTATGCAATTTTTTAAAACTGCGGATGCCCAAAAATATGGTAATATGCCGTTGGTGAATGCGAATGCAGATAGCATCTGTTTAAGTGAAAAATTTAGCAGCATGCTTGCGAATAAAGAATTTTACGGCTATGTTAATGATGCTTTGGCCTATGCGGAAAAACGCTTTTTGTCTGATTATAAGCCAGCAAAATTTTATTATGGCTTTAAGCTTTATGGTTCATATACGCGTAAGGATGTCTGCCGTATATTGAACTGGGCGAAGGATGAAAGCGCTGTTGTTTATGGCTATAGGGTTAAATACAACACCTGTCCGATATTTGTAACCTATAAAAAGGATGAAAATATCAGTGAAAGCACTAAATATGATGACAGATTTGCCAGTCCTACGATTTTTAACTGGCAGACGCGCAGCAGAGTAAATATTGATTCGCCTGAGGTTGTAGCGATTGAACAGCCGGAAACACTGAAGCTCCTGTTTATCAAAAAGAGTGATGCTGAGGGCTCAGAATTTTACTTTATGGGCGAAATGCTGCATAAGCAGAGCATCGGTACCACTATTACCGGCAACAAGGGTGAAAAGCTTTCTATTGTGCAAATGTTTTACGAAATGAAAACGCCGGTAGAGGCAAAGATTTATGATTATTTTGAAGGATGATATTAATGTTATTCTTGGGCGTTGCGTCAGATAAGGCTGGCGCTAAGCAAAAAACCTACGGAGGTACACCATGGAAAAACCAATAATTAGAGACGAAGCCTTTTTGGCACAAAAATCGCAGCCTGCAACCTTTATGGATATTGCAGTAGCGCAGGATTTATTAGATACGCTCGCAGCTCATGCGGACCGCTGCGTGGGCCTGGCAGCAAACATGATCGGCGTATCCAAATGCGTTATCGCCGTAAATATCGGCCCTACGAATATTGCTATGCTGAACCCGGAGATTATCAAGCGCTCCGGCAAGTATATGACGGAGGAAGGCTGCCTGTCGCTGGAGGGCGAGCGTGCTGCAGTGCGCTACGAAAAAATTACCGTGGCTTATCAGGACATGCAGTTTAAAAAGTGCAAGCAGAGCTTCAGCGGCTTTACGGCTCAGATTATCCAGCATGAGATTGACCATTGCCATGGTATTATAATTTAAGCGCAGAGATGGCCCGAGAAACTGCAAAGTGCTTGTTTATTCAAAAAGAATGTTAGAAATTATCTTAGAAAATATCGTCACTGCTCCCGAAAGGCTTGGCCTGCCTGCAGCGTATGCGGAGTCCGACGTACTGCTTTACAGGCAGTACGGACGCTATGACACGGTTGCCGTGCAGCGCGAGGGCAGGCAATTACTCGAGCGTGCGGAAGCATTGCAGGCGGAGCATGACATAGCTGCATTGCCAAGGCTTGGCAAGCAATATGCCGAGTGGAGCAAAAAGCTGCAGCAGCTAAAGTTCAAACGCCTGCTACATGGCGAGTTTGCTGCGGGCAAGGGCATTACGCTTTATGTGAATGCTATCAGGCAGGAATGTGCTGAGCATGGCTGGGATTACGCAGCCTATTATGATTCCGTGCTGGTGCATGAGCGTGTACATCTGCTGCATTATCAGGCGGTGCTGGCGCATTTTGGCGCTGCCGGCGCAGCGGTGCAGAGTGCGGAGTACAAGCAGGCGCAGCGCTATTGGTATGGCCGGCAGACGGAGGCGGCGCAGGCTGCCGTGGTCAAGGAAACGTTGGCGGAGTTTGCCCGCTGGCTGTGCTGCCTGCAGCAGGGGCAGCATAGTATAGCGCAGGCGTTTTTGCAGACGCCCGAGGAGGCGCGGACATGCATTCCGCACTATCCTTATGCAGGAGTGCGGGGACTGTGCGCGTTGCACGCAAGTTCGCCGCAGGCGGCAGTGCGGGCGTACAGCGAGCTGTGGCAGCTGTCGCTGACGAGCTGGCAGCAGGCGTATGCGCGGATAAAGCAGTTGAACGCAGCAAAATTGCAAAAAAATAACAGCCCAATTCTCAAAGCATGAGTTTTGGGCTGTTTTCTTATGCAATTATTTAGGCGAAGCCAAGCATTAAGCCGATTTGTCTTACGATAAACGCTACGCACCAGGCCACAACAAGCTCATAGCCCATAAGGCAGAGCGTGCTGGTATCCGAGTTCAGCTCGCGGCGAATGGTAGCCAGCGCTGCGACGCAGGGCGGATAGAGCAGGCAGAACACCAGGAAGGTGTAGGCTGTGAGCGGCGAGAAGAGGCTTGCCAGATCAGGCGCACCGCCGCTGCCGACTGCAAGCACGGAAAGCGTACTGATGACAACTTCCTTGGCGGTAATGCCGCAGATAAGCGAGGTTGTTGCCTGCCAGCTGCCGAAGCCTAGCGGTGCGAAAATAGGCGCTGCCAGCTTGCCGATGGAGGCGATAACGCTGTCGGAAGCGTCTACCATGTAAAAGCGCACATCAAAGTTTTGCAGGAACCAGACGATGATGCTGACGAGGAAGATAACTGTGAAGGCTTTATGCAGAAAGTCCTTGGCCTTTTCCCACATGTGCATGATAATGTTGCGCACCGTCGGCAGGCGGTAGGCCGGCAGCTCCATGACAAAGGGGACCGGCTTGCCACGGAACACCAGGCTGTTGAGCAAAAAGCCGGAGAGAATAGCTACGCAGATACCGGTGAGGTAGAGCGAAAGCATGACCAAGCCGCCGCTGTGCGGAAAGAAGGCGGCAATGAACATACCGTAGATGGGCAGCTTGGCGCTGCAGCTCATGAATGGTGTGAGCATGATGGTCATTTTGCGGTCGCGCTCACTGGCGAGGGTGCGCGATGCCATAATTGCCGGCACGCTGCAGCCGAAGCCGATAATCATCGGAACGAAGGAGGAACCGGAGAGACCGATTTTACGCAGCATCTTATCCATAACGAAGGCGACACGCGCCATGTAACCGCTGTCCTCGAGCATCGAAAGGAAGAAGAACAGGGTGACGATGGTCGGCAGGAAGGAAAGCACGGCGCCGACACCGGAGAAGATGCCGTCGATAATCAGCGAATGCATCGGCGGTGCAATATCCAGCACGGTGAGCGTGTTATCAACCGAAGCTGTTACAGCATCGATAACATTGCTGAGGATGTCGCTGAGAAAGGCGCCGATAACGTCAAAGGTGAGCCAGAATACAATGCCCATGATAAGCACGAAAATAGGGATAGCATAGAATTTATGCGTCAGATAATGGTCGATTTTGACGGAGCGCAGCTGTGCTTCCGTATGCTTGGGCTTCTGCACGGTCTGCGCGCAGAGGTCCTCGATATAGGCGTAGCGCATATCTGCCAGCGCCGCTTCCTTATCCGTTTTGAGGTTTTGCTCCATCTCGGTAACGAAGTGGCCGATGATATCGCATTCGTTTTCCGAAAGCTGCAAAGCCTTGGCGAAATCGCTGTCACCTTCGATAAGCTTGGTGGCGGTAAAGCGCAGCGGCAGGTTCTGGCGGCGTGCTTTAGTTTCAATCAAATGGGCGATACTGTGAATAGCGGTATGCACAGGACCGCTGCAGAAATCAAGGCGTTGTGGCAGCTGCTGGTTTTGCGCTACCTCTACGGCGCGGCGCAAAAGCTCGCCTACGCCCTCGCCGGAGTTGGCGGTGATGGGGACAACAGGTACGGTCAGCGAATCCTCCATAGCCTTGATGTCAATACTGCCGCCGCTGCCTGTGAGCTCGTCCATCATGTTGAGGGCGATGACCATCGGGATATTCAGTTCAATGAGCTGCAGCGAAAGATAGAGGCTGCGTTCAATATTAGTTGCGTCAATGACGTTGATAATTGCGTCCGGCTTATTGTATAACAGCAGGTCACGCGTAACAATTTCCTCCGAGGTGTAGGGAGAAAGCGAGTAGATGCCGGGCAGGTCGATAACGCCTGCGTCAGGAACGGCGAGAATCGTACCTTCCTTTTTCTGGACGGTTACGCCGGGAAAGTTGCCGACGTGCTGGTTACTGCCGGTGAGATAGTTGAACAGCGTGCTTTTGCCGCAGTTTTGGTTGCCGACGAGGGCGAAATGCAGCTTCATGCTTCGCTCACCTCCGGCGTAACGGTGATTTTTGCGGCTTCCTCCGCACGCAGCGTCAGCTCGTAGCCACGCAGGGAGATTTCCAGCGGGTCACCAAGCGGTGCGCGCTTGCGTACCATAACGCGGGTGCGGGGCGTGAGCCCCATATCAAGCAGACGGCGACGCAGAATGCTGCCTTCGCCGCCGACTTTAGCGATGATAGCCTCCTGACCTAAGGGAAGCTTATCTAATGTTGTAGTTTCCATGATTTGACCTTCTTTGAGTGATTTTGCTTAAGCTTTAATTATATATATGAAGCATGAAGCGGTCAAGTAAAACAAAGCTTTTAGCGATAAACTTTAATTAAAAAATATACAATGTAGATTTTGTTACAGCTTTACATAACGGTGCCGTTGGTGAGGCGGATTTTTTCTGCCTTGGCTTCGGCCAGCTGGCCCTGATTAATCATACCGTATTTATGCATAGCAGCCAGCACCAGCAGCTGACGTTTTTTGCAGCCCTCGGGGTTTTCCAGCGGATTGAGGCCGGTGGGCGCGTAGGGAAGCGAAGCAATTACGGCGGCCTCGGCCAAAGTCAGCGCCGAAGGTGCCTTGCCGAAGTAGGTTCTGCTGGCCTGTTTAATGCCGGTGGAGCCTGCGCCGAAGTAGGTGGTGTTCAGATAAAGCTCCAAAATTTCGTCCTTACTGTAATTATCCTCCAGCATGAGCGAGAGCACGGCCTCTTCAATTTTACGCTCCATGCTTTGCTCGTGCGACAGAAAAACATTTTTGACAAACTGCTGTGTCAGCGTGCTGCCGCCCTGCACTACCTCGCCGGCGTTGATGTTGGCCAGTGCGGCGCGCAGAATGCCTTCCACGGCAATAGCGCCGTGATTATAAAAACCATGGTCCTCGATAGCAATCAACGCCTGCGGAATATCGCGCGACATGGCATCAAGACTTGTCCAGTTCGGGTTTTGGCGGATAGGATCGATAACCTCATCCATATTAAAGGCCAGATAGAATTTATGTACGGGCGAGGGCCATT
The DNA here is from genome assembly GCF_958453765.1 of Phascolarctobacterium succinatutens. Lineage (GTDB taxonomy): Bacteria > Bacillota > Negativicutes > Acidaminococcales > Acidaminococcaceae > Phascolarctobacterium_A > Phascolarctobacterium_A succinatutens_B. Next base: position 74,392 of record NZ_CAUDZA010000002.1, read on the forward strand.
CCTCCTTGGGAGGCAGCAGGCTGGTGAAAAGCGCCATAGCGGCGGATTTTTCGTGCTTGCTGACCTTCTGCTGTTCCTGCTGTACGGGGGTGGTAGGCTGCGCCTTATCCGTAATGCTGTCATAACCCACCATGCCTATAAAAATGAGCAAAGCCATGATAATAATTTTAAACATAAGCTACACCTCGTTATTGATTTTGATATATTTTAAACGTTGACGTGTATAACATTCACGTCTATTGTAACAATAAAGTGTGAATTTGGCAAAAAATACTGGTATATTTGCCTTTTAGGTAGTAAAATAAGATTATAAAATGGATTATTGTCCCTTAATTTTTACAAAAAAATTCACAAAGTGCTTGCAAAATTATACAATTTGGTTGTATAATTATCGAGTGCAAAGGAGGATGGATATGAAAGCAAGTGTTATCGGTGCAACAGGCTATGCAGGAGTTGAGCTTCTGCGACTTCTGGACGGACATCCGGAAGCGGAAATTGCCGTGATTACCTCTGAAAGCAGTACAGGAGAGGCGATTGCTTCTATGTATCCGCATTTGTCAGGACGCATTGAAAAGAATTTGCAGTCTATGCAGGAGCTGGATGCTATTGCTGCAGCAAGTGATGTGATTTTTATTGCCTTGCCTCATGGCCATGCTATGAAGATAGGCAAGCAGCTGCGAGGCAGAAAGACCAAGATTATTGACCTCGGCGGCGATTATAGATTTAAGGATTACCATGTGTTTGAACAGTGGTACAAGGTGAAGCATGAGGACCCGGAGGCACAGGCTGTCTACGGTCTGACCGAGCTTTTCCGTGACAAGGTGCGCGGGGCGCAGCTGGTGGCAAATCCCGGCTGCTATACAACCTGCAGCATTCTGGCGCTGGTGCCGCTTTTAAAATATAAGCTGATTGAAACTAAGGGCATTGTGATTGATGCCAAAAGCGGTACGACTGGTGCGGGCCGCAGCCTGAAGGCAGGCAGTCTTTACTGCAGCGTCAACGAAAGCTTTAAGGCCTACGGCGTTGCTTCGCACCGCCATACGCCGGAAATCGAGCAGATTTACAGCGAATTTGCCGGTGAGGATGTAGTGATTCAGTTCACACCGCATCTGCTGCCTGTGGACCGCGGTATTTATGCAACCTGCTATGCACAGCTGAAGCAGGGCGTAACGGATGCACAGATTGAGGAGGCCTATCAGGCAATGTACGGCGATGAATTTTTCATCCGCCTGCGCGGTAAGGGAGTTTGCCCGGAATTGAAGAATATCCGCGGCTCCAACTATGTGGACCTTGGCTGGCAGACCGATAAGCGTACAGGCCGCATTATTGTTATGAATTGTATTGATAATCTTGTTAAGGGTGCTGCTGGACAGGCAGTGCAGAACATGAATGTAATGTTTGGCATTGATGAAGCTGCCGGCCTGCGTCAGCTGCCGCTTGTTCCTTAAGCTTGTTATAACTATTATACTATAAAACGGTGCTTAGCGGTGATGCCGCTGTAGAAGAAAAGATGTAAGCACCAAGGAAAGAGGGGAATCTCATGAAGAAAATCGAAGGCTGGGTGACTGCACCGCAGGGCTTTATTGCTACCGGCGTCAAGGCCGGTATCAAAGCCAGCGGCAATCATGATGTAGCTGTAATTTTCAGTACCGTGCCTGCTGCCTGCGGTGCGGTATTTACACAAAATAAAATGTGCGCTGCTCCTGTGCTCGTGAGCCGCGAGGTCAACAAGCACGGCTACGCGCAAGCTATTGCCGTAAACAGCGGCTGTGCCAACGCCTGCACGGGCGAGCAGGGCCTGGCGGATGCCAAGAAAATGCAGGCGCATACGGCAGAGCTTTTAGGCATTGCTCCGGAAGCAGTCTTTGTCTGCTCCACCGGTGTTATCGGCCAATTCCTGCCGATGGACAAGCTGCTGACCGGCATTGCCGATGCTGTCGACAGCCTGGACGAATGCGAGGGCGAAAGCTGCGCTATGGCGATTCAGACTACGGATACCTTTATCAAGCACGCTGCCTATGAAACGGAAATCGGCGGCAAAAAGGTAACTTTTGCCGGTATTGCCAAGGGTGCAGGCATGATTCATCCGAACATGGCAACTATGCTGACCTTCATTACTACCGACGCCGCCGTTGCTCCCGATGTGCTGAAGCGCGCGGTAAAAAAGTCTGCCGACAAATCCTTCAACATGGTTGTTGTCGACGGCGATACCAGTACCAACGACAGCATGATTGTGCTGGCCAACGGTCTTGCCGAAAACGGAATTATTCTTTCGGAGGAGCATCCGGATTATCCGGCCTTCTTTGAAGCGCTGGTTGCCTGTGCTACCGACCTTGCTAAAATGATTGCGCATGACGGCGAGGGCGCTACCAAATTCCTGGAGGTAAATGTTACCGGTGCCGCAACTTGGGAGGATGCCAAAACCGCAGCGATGGCGATTGCCAAATCGCCGCTGGTAAAAACAGCCTTCTTCGGTGAGGACCCGAACTGGGGACGCATTGTCTGCGCTGCAGGCTACAGCGGCGCTGCCATGGAGGCAGATAAGGTAAATCTTTCTATCGGCGGTATCCGTCTGGTGGAAAACGGCATGAACTGCAATGTGCCTGCCGAAAAGCTGGCGCCGACCATGGCCGAGCATGATATTTCCATGAGCATTGACCTGGGTGCCGGTGAGGAAAGCGCAACTGTGTGGACTTGCGATTTTAGTTATGAGTATGTGAAGATTAACGGCGAATACCATACTTGATTGGCCGAGCGATAAAGCACCATATGCTTCGTCAAGCCTCCTAGACGTACTGTTAGTACGCCGTCGTCGGCTTTCCTCGTCTCTGGTACTTTCTAGCTCGTCCTTGGTAGTGAGAGCATAATATTATTATGATGGTTTACATCTAAAACCTTCTCTCGCGTCTTTGGAGAGAAGCAGAAGTAATAAATATAAACGCAAGACAAATATAAAAAAATGAGGGAGGACATCACCTATGTTAATGAACGAACAACAAGTACATACCTTAATGGAAGCACTGCCGTATCTCAGCAATTTTAAAGATAAAACCATTGTTGTAAAATATGGCGGCAACGCTATGCTGAATGATGAGCTGAAAAACAAGGTGCTGCAGGATATCCTGTTCCTGCAATACGCCGGTATGCGTCCGGTAGTTGTTCACGGCGGCGGTCCGGAAATCAGCCGTCAGCTGGAGCAGGCTGGTAAAAAGAGCGAATTTGTCGGCGGTCTGCGTGTAACCGATGCAGAGTCCGCAGCTATTGCCGAGATGGCGCTCGTAGGCAAAATCAACACCGACCTTGTCGGCCGTCTGAATGCTTTGGGTGGCAAGGCTGTCGGCCTCAACGGTAAGGATGCTAATCTGCTGAAGGCTAAAAAATATCTGGCTGATGTTTATGAAAACGGTGAGGTTAATTTGGTAGATATCGGTTTTGTTGGCAGCGTTAAGGAGGTCAACACCGATTTGATTAACTGCCTGCTGGACGGCGGTTATATTCCTGTAATCGCTCCGACCGGCGTCGGTGATGAGGGTGAAACCTATAACATTAATGCAGATGTTGCTGCCGGTGAAATTGCCGGTGCGCTGAAGGCAGAAAAGCTGTTGGTGCTGACTGATGTCCGCGGTATTTATTCCGCATACCCGGATGAAAGCAGCTTCATTTCCACTCTGACCTTTGAAAAGGCTCATGAGCTTATTCTTAAGGGCAGCATTGACGGCGGTATGATTCCTAAGGTTCGCTCCTGCATTAAGGCTCTTAGTGGCGGTGCCAAGAAAACACATATTATTGACGGTCGCGCTGAGCATTCTATTCTGATGGAGCTGTTCAGCGACAAGGGCGTTGGTACCGAGGTAGTTAAAGAAATCTGACAGCAGGGGCTTGTATGAGGGGGAGATATTCTTGACAATGGATAAAAAAACAATTATAGAAGAAACAGAAAAATATTATCTGCCTGTTTTCGGCAGATATCAGATGGTTATGGAGCTTGGCCAGGGCTGCCGTGTGTGGGACAACGAGGGCAATGAGTATGTAGATGCTTTTGCCGGTATCGCTGTCAACAGTCTTGGTTACAATCATCCGGTGCTGGTGAAGGCTATCAGTGAGCAGGCTGCCAAGCTGATGCATTGCTCCAACCTGTATTATACCGAGATTCAGGCGAAGGCCTTGCGTGTTGTTGCCGAGGCTACCAGCATGGACCGCATTTTCTTTGCCAACTGCGGCGCAGAGGGCAATGAGGGCGCTATGAAGCTGGCGCGCAAATACGGCGTGAGCAAAGCACCTACGAAATATAAAATTATTTCTGCGGACGAATCCTTCCACGGACGTACCTTTGATACGCTGGCTGCTACCGGTCATGATTATTATCATGTCGGCTACGGTCCGCTGAGCCCCGGACACGTGCTTGTGCCCTACGGTGATATTAAGGCGCTGGAGGCACAGATGGATGATGATGTCTGCGCTGTTCTGCTGGAGCCAATCCAAGGCGAGGGCGGCGTGCATGTACCGCCTGACGAATATCTGCAGCAGGTGCGTGCGCTGTGCGACAAGCATGATGCGCTGCTGATTTTTGACGAGGTGCAGACCGGTGTTGCGCGTACCGGCAAATGGTTCGCTTATATGCACAGCGGCGTGAAGCCTGATATCCTGACCTTTGCCAAGGGCATCGGCGGTGGTTTCCCGGTTGCAGGCTTTGCTGTGCCGGAGCGTCTGGCGCATGTGTTTAAACCCGGCGACCATGGCGGCACCTTCGGCGGTAATCCGCTGGCCTGCGCCGCTGTATACGCAACGCTGACTACTATCAAGTCCGAAGGACTGGTAGACAAGGTTGCGGAGAAGGGTGAATACTTTAAGAATGAACTGCGTAAGCTGCAGGAAAAATATCCTGACAAGGTTACCGATGTCCGCGGCTGCGGCCTGATGCTGGGCATGGAGGTTGCCGGTGAGGGCAAGCCGATTGTGGAAAGCTGTTTGGCGAACAATGTTATTGTGAACTGCACTGCAGGCAATGTTATCCGCATTGTACCGCCGCTGATTATCAGCAAGGAAGAAATTGATATTGTGGTTGCTGCGCTGGATAAAGCGCTGGCGGCCTGTTAAAAAACGAGAGGGGATAAAAAATGAGTTTAAAAGACAAAGACCTGATTTCTATTCATGACCTTAGCGTAGGCGAGGTCGCAACAATTCTTGATGTGGCAAAAAAATTGAAACGTAAGCAAAAGGCCGGTGAGCCTCACCAATATTTAAAGGGCAAAACTTTGGCTATGCTGTTCTCCAAGGCTTCTACACGTACCAGAACCTCTTTTGAGGTAGGCTTCTGGCAGCTGGGCGGCCATCCGATTTATCTGAGCGATTCCGCTTCCCAGATAGGCCGTGGCGAACCGATTCGCGATACCGCACGTGTACTTTCCCGTTTTGTTGACGGTATTATGATCCGTACCTTCTCCCATGATTCCGTTATTGAGCTGGCTAAATATGCAAGCGTTCCTGTTATCAACGGCCTGACCGATTTGCTGCATCCATGCCAGGCTCTGACCGATATCTTCACTATTCAGGAGAAGATGAAGGTGCTCAAAGGCCGTAAGCTGGTTTATGTAGGCGATGGCAATAACATGGCACACTCTCTGATGTTTGCCTGCGCCAAGGTTGGCATGAACATGATCTGCGCCAGCCCGAAGGGCTATCAGCCGGATCCGGAAATCCTGCGTCTGGCACAAGAGGACGCTGCCCAGACCGGCTGCAGCATTACCGTAGAGGAGGATCTCTTCAAGGCTGCCAAGGGCGCCGACGTGCTCTATACCGATGTATGGACCAGCATGGGCGAGGAAGCGGAGCGTGAGGTTCGTTTCAAAGCACTGCATAATTATCAGATTAACCAGGCGCTGCTGAACGAAGCACGTCCGGAAGCAATCGTTCTGCACTGCCTGCCTGCACACCGCGGTGAAGAAATTACCGAGGAAGTGCTGGAAGGACCGCAATCTGTTGTATTTGACCAGGCAGAGAACAGACTGCACGTACAAAAGGCTATTATGGCGCTGCTGATGAGCGACGAAGTACTCTAAATCAGGTCTTGAATGTATAAATATAACGGCTGAGCGTATAGTTTATATGCTTAGCCGTTCTTGTATACAGACAAAATTTTCTGAAACAAGCTATATTTTAGGTTTTTTGTTACATCTAGTACACAAAAAGTATTGTATACATGCGCTTAAATACTTGATTTATGCATAAAAAGGGTATATAATACAAGAAGTTTGTAAGTTTATTCACTAATGCATAGCATTATACAGAAATGGGAGGCTATTATAATGAAAAAAGAAGATATTAAGAAAGTAGTTCTGGCTTACTCCGGTGGCCTTGATACATCCGTAATCATCCCCTGGCTGAAAGAGCATTACAACAACTGCGAAGTTATCGCTGCCTGCGCTGACCTTGGCCAAGGTGACGAACTGGAACCCGTTCATGACAAAGCACTGAAAACCGGTGCAAGCAAATGCTACATCATGGACCTGAAAGAAGAATTCATCAGCGACTATGTATGGCCCACCGTTAAGGCCGGTGCTGTATACGAAAAGAAATACCTGCTGGGTACTTCCTTCGCTCGTCCGCTGATTGCTAAAAAATTAGTTGAAATCGCTGAAAAAGAAGGCGCTGATGCTATTGCTCATGGTGCTACCGGCAAAGGCAACGACCAGGTTCGTTTTGAACTGTCCGTAAAGGCTCTGGCTCCGCAGCTGGCAATCATCGCTCCGTGGCGTGAGTGGGAACTGCGCAGCCGTGACCAGGAAATCGACTATGCTGCAGCACACAACATTCCTATCCCTGTATCTCATGACCATGACTACTCCATGGACCGCAACATGTGGCATCTGTCCCATGAAGGCAGCGACCTGGAAGATCCGTGGAATGCACCGAAAGATGAATTGTTCATCGTTACCAACATTCCTGAAAAAGCTCCTGATAAACCGGAATATGTTGAACTGGAATACGTTGAAGGCGTGCCTGTAAGCGTTAACGGTGAAAAACTCAGCCCGGCTAAGCTCGTTGAAAAACTGAACGAAATCGGTATCCGCAACGCTGTTGGTATTACCGATATGGTTGAAGACCGTCTGGTTGGTATGAAATCCCGTGGCGTTTATGAAAACCCTGCCGGCGCTATCATCTACTACGGCCACAACGATCTGGAAAACCTTTGCCTGGACCGTGCAACCCAATCCTTCAAGCAACAGGTTTCCATCCGTTATTCCGAGCTGGTTTACGATGGCATGTGGTTCAGCCCGCTGCGTGAGGCTCTGGATGCATTCGTTAACGAAACTCAAAAAACCGTTACCGGTACTGTTCGCATGAAACTTTATAAAGGCAACATCTACAGTGCAGGCGTTAAATCCCCGTACTCCCTGTACAGCCAGGAATATGTAACCTTCGGCGAAGACGAAGTTTACAACCAGGCAGATGCTACCGGCTTCATCAACCTCTTCGGCCTGCCGCTGAAGGTTAGAGCGCTGATGAAGAAAGGCAACCTGAAATAATGGCCAAGCTTTGGGGCGGTCGTTTCAGTAAGAACACGAACGAATTGGTGGACGCGTTTAATGCGTCCATCGAATTTGATAAACGCTTATATCACGAGGATATCCGCGGCAGCATTGCTCATGCCGGTATGCTGGCTAAATGCGATATCATTCCGGCAGAGGACGGGGAGAAAATCATTGCCGGTCTGAAAGACATCCTGGCTGATATTGAAGCAGGCAACTTCCATTTTGACGTTGCGCTGGAGGACATTCACATGAATGTGGAAGCGCGTCTGACCGAACGCATCGGCAGCGCCGGCGCCCGTCTGCATACCGCACGCAGCCGTAACGACCAGGTTGCACTCGATATGCATATGTATATGAAGCGTGAGGTTGCCGAAATTGCCGAGCTTTTGCTTAAATTTGAGGAAGCTCTCTTAACAGTTGCCAAAAAGCACGAAAAAACTCTGATGCCGGGTTATACCCATCTGCAGCGTGCGCAGCCGATTACCTTTGCTCATCATATGCTGGCATATTTCAATATGCTGCAGCGTGACTTCCGCCGCCTGCTGGGCGTTTGGGAAGGCGCGGACATGATGCCGCTGGGTGCCGGTGCGATTGCAGGTACCACGTTCCCCATCGACCGTTTTATGGTTGCGGAGGAGCTGAACTTCGGCACAGTTTATCCGAACAGCATGGACGCAGTAAGCGACCGTGACTATATCATTGAATTTCTTTCCTTTGCTTCTACCCTCATGATGCATATGAGCCGTCTTAGCGAGGAAATCTGCCTCTGGAGCAGCACCGAATTCGGCTTTGTTGAGCTGGACGATGCTTTTGCCACCGGCTCTTCCATGATGCCGCAGAAGAAGAACCCTGATATTTCCGAGCTGGTACGCGGTAAAACCGGCCGTGTGTATGGTCATCTGATGGCTATGCTGACAACGGCTAAAGGCCTGCCGCTGACCTATAATAAGGACCTGCAGGAGGATAAGGAAGGCTTCTTCGACGCTATCGACACCGTTAAATTCACGTTGGCTGTTTATCGTGATATGATTCTGACGATGACGGTTAATGTGGACAAGATGGCGCAGGCAGTGAGCAAGGATTTCTCCAATGCCACCGACCTGGCTGACTATCTGGTACGCAAGGGACTGCCCTTCCGTCAGGCACATGAGGTTGTCGGCAAATGCGTTGCCTATGCAATTCATCAGGGCAAATTCCTGCCGGAGATTTCTCTGGAGAAATACAAGCAGTTCTCCGACCTTTTCGAGAGCGATTTGCTGGTAGCTCTGAAGCCCGAGCATTGTGTAGAAGCACGTAAATCCTACGGCGGCCCTGCTTTCTCCGAAAATGAGAAGCAGTTCGCTATCGGTGACAAGGTGCTGGCAGTGCTGCAGGCTAAGCTGGAGGAGCTGCAAAGTAAGCTGTAAAAATTTAATCGAGCAAAATTATAGAGGCTGTCACGAAAGTGGCAGCCTCTTTGCTTGTAGTGCAGGGGTTAGCAAAAAAATATTGACAAATTCTGATGGAAAATATAAAATTATACTGAAATTAAATTCAGTGAAACGGAATTCAGTATAAACGGAGGTTACAGGATGTTTGTCGGTAGAGAAGCAGAGTTACAGCAATTAACAGAAGTTTTTGCTCAGCCAGGTAAGCAGGCAGTGATGCTTTATGGCAGGCGCAGAGTTGGTAAAAGTACGCTAATTTTAGAAGCTATAAAGAATATAGCTTGCAAAGTTATTTATTATGAGTGTCTCATGACTTCTCTAGAAGATAATTTCAGAAGTCTTGAGTCGAAGGTGAAGGCTTGCTATAATAATAAATTTTTACATTTTGTCGATTTCGAGGAGCTGTTTGAATTTTTGGGGTCGCAGCAGGAAAAAGTCATCATTATTATTGACGAATATACATATTTGAAGAAAACAAGTGACGCTCATTACATAGATTCGCTGTTTCAGAGAATTGTTGACAGCTTAAAAAATAATATAGATCTTGTACTGCTTGGTTCATATGTTGGCATGATGAAAGAATTGCTTCAACAAGAAAATCCGCTGTTTGGCAGATTTTCTTTAATTCTGCATATCAGGCCTTTTGATTATTATGATGCATCTTTATTTTATGCAGAGCTTTCAGCTTCTGCAAAACCAGCATTATATGCAGTGTTTGGTGGCAGTCCATTTGTTAATGTACTTATTAATGAGGAAGAGAATTTAGAGGGTAATATTGAACGATTGCTGCTCAATGCAAATAGTCCTGTCAGCATCTATATGGAATATATTTTATTGGCGGAGCTATCTAAGGTGGCGAATGCTAATATGATTTTGTCTGCTTTGGCTAATGGCAAGAAAAGGTATGGAGAAATTGAACAGCTGATTTCCGGCAATTCCAATGGCAGCTTAGACAAGCAATTGAAAAATTTATTGGAGATGGAGATTATTCAAAAGATTTATCCTATTAACAAGAAAAATGATAAGAAAAAGACTTTCTATGAGATTAGTGATAATCTGGTGCGTTTTTATTATGCCTATATCTATAATAAGCGTGATGTTATTGCAAGAATCGGTACTAAAAATTTTTATGAGCTGTATATAAAGAGCAGCATCAAGACATTTATTTCGCACCGGTATGAAGCCATTGTCAGAGAGTATTTTTCCAGACAGTTGCGAGAAGGAAAAAGGTCAGATGTGTATGATATCGGAACTTTTTGGTATGATATGCCTAAGGAAAGACGTAGCGGCGAATTTGATTGTGTTTTAGAGCTGAAGAATGGTTATGCATTTTATGAAGTGAAGTATTACGATAAGACTTTTTCGAGGGCGGAGGCAGAGGCTGAAGTGCAGCAGCTGAAAAATGTGTTGAGCTTTATGGAGGTTAGCAGGCTTGGTTTTGTGGCTCTATCTGGTTTTGACTTTACCAGTTCTGAGTATGAGCTCATCAGTGGAGCAGAGCTGTACAAGTATAATTGACATAATCAAACGAGCACTACTTGCAGGGTATGCAGGTAGTGCTCGTTTCGCGTTATAGAAATGTGTAAAATTGGGTTTGACGCTACAGGACACCCCAATTTATCTTATTTGAAGAACATAGCGTAATAGCCGTTAAAGAAGATGAAGAGGACAATCAGAGGCAGAATGTAGGTCGCATAGAAGCGCATCCATTTCGGGAAGCCGATGCCCTTACCGGTATCAACCTCTTCAATGAATTTATTCCAGCCCCAGCCGTAGCGGGTAGTGCAGAAGGCCAGGAAGATGAGGCTGCCTAAAGGCAGGATATTGTTGCTGACGAGGAAGTCTTCCAGATCAAGCACGCAGGTGCCTTTGCCCAGAGGCTCAAAGCCGCTCCAGATATTGAAGCCGAAAACGCAGGGCAGGGACAGCAGAATCATGCCGATAACAGCAAAGGGGATGAGGCGACGGCGGTCACCGCCGGTCAGCTCGCAGATGCTGGAGATAATCATTTCGAATACGGCAATAACAGTGGACATTGCCGCAAAGAGCATGAAGAGGAAGAAGAGAGTGCCCCAGATGCGACCGCCGTTCATAGCGTTGAATACGTTGGGCAGGGTGATGAAGAGCAGGTTCGGGCCTGCATCCGGCTGGATACCGAAGCTGAAGCATGCCGGGAAGATAATCAGACCGGCAACGATTGCTACGAAGGTATCGAGGAACATAATCCACAGCGCTTCGTTGGTGAGCTTCTGCTCCTTGCCGATGTAGCTGCCGAAGATGGACAGAGAGCCCATGCCGATGCTCAGCGTGAAGAAGGCCTGGCCCATAGCAGCGAAGATTACCTCGCGTACACCATGCTCGGCAATTTTGCTGAAGTCGGGGTAGAGGTAATATTTGAGGCCGACTTCACTGCCCGGAAGCAGCATGGAGTTGGCGGCAAGCACAACCATCAGCACGATAAGGAAGGCCATCATAACCTTGGTGATGCGTTCAACGCCGTTGCGAACGCCCATGTAGCAGACGCCGAAGCAGAGCATGATGATGATTGCCATGTTACCGGCCATAGTTGCCGGGTCCTGCAGCAGAGCACCGAAAACGCCCTTGATGCCCTGAGCGTCCAGACCGGAAAGGTCACCGACAGCCATTTTATAGAGGAAATATAGCATCCAGCCGCTGACGGTGGTGTAGAACATCATGAGGATGATATTGCCGGCAATAGTTACATATTTGAACAGATGCCATTTAGTTCCCTTCGGCTCCAATGTGTCGAAGGATTTGGCCGGACTGCGTCTGCTGGCGCGGCCGACAGCGAATTCCGCTACCATGATGGGCAGACCCAACAGCAGCAGGAAGCACAGGTAGATGAGCACAAAGGATGCACCGCCATACTGGCCTGTGACGAAAGGAAAGCGCCAGACGTTGCCTAAACCAATGGCACAGCCAGCAGAAATCAGGATAAATCCCAGGCGTGAAGAAAAGCTTTCACGTTCCATAATACATATCGACTCCCTTACTTATACAATAATAGTATATAGTATAAGCTATTATCCTGTTTTTAGCAAGCTAAAGAGAAATAAATGCTCTCGCAGGCTGCAGTAACGGCGAATTTGATATAGGCCGGGCAGGAATATTAAATATAACAAATCGTTATAACATTTAACTTGACTATCGGCGGTACCTATTTTATAATAGCCTCACACACAGAGATGGGTTTTGTGTGTAGAGGAGAATTAAAATGCAGAAAAAGTATCTTATTATTTTGAGTACTGTCGTTTTATCTTTATGCGGTGCTGCCAGCCTGGTTTACTATGATGCTCTTTTGAGAGCTTAGCTAAATTTAAGCGGCAGCAATTTACATCCGGCAATCGCAGCTGCAGGACATTATCAGAAATATAAAATGTCTGCAGGATTACCCCACCCGGATGCCAATAATAATTACAAGGCGTAAGCAACGGAGCTTACGTCTTTTTTTCTGCCCGCAAACGCTTGCGGGGGTGTTGGCATATAATTATAGCAAGGAATTTTCTTCGCACGGAGTTTGGCAACATGATATAATATAATTAATATAGACTGTCCGTTATTAGCTTGTTAAAAGTAAATATAGTATAGATTAAAAGAATACGCATTGACACTCTGGTTTAAACGAAGGAGGGATGAAGCAATGCTGTTAGGTATTGATGTAGGCGGAACCTTTACGGATGCCGTGGTGCTGCGGCAGGGCGAGGTAGTGGCGCAGGCCAAGCGCGCGACGACGCATGATGATGTGCTGCAGTGTGTGCTGGCGGCGCTGGATGCGGTGCTGCAGCCGGGAATGGCGCAGAAGCTGGAGCGTGTGGTAATATCCAGCACTATTGTGACCAACGCTTTGACCGAGGGCAGCCTGCCACCGGCGTTTTTGGCAATTATCGCCGGACCGGGCATGAACGTCAAGGGACATCTGCCGGTGACGCCGTATTACTTGTCCGGTTATGTGGACCATCGCGGCAAGATTACGGCTAATATCGAATGGAGCAGGCATCAGGAGTTGATGCGGCGCAAGGGCAGCGGTGTGTGCGCGGTGAGCGGCAAGTTTTCCGTGCGTAACCCGCAGCTGGAATATCAGGCGGAGCATGAGCTGAAAAAATGCGGCTACAGCAAGGTGTTCTTGGGCAGCGAGCTGAGCGGTGAGCTGAACTTTGTGCGCCGCTGCAATTCGGCCTATTTTTCCGCGCAGGTTTATGAGCTTTTCACCCGCTTCTGCAGGCGCATTGAGCGTGCTCTGGCAGAGCGCGGCATCAGCGCTCCGGTGCATATTCTGAAGGCGGACGGCGGTACGCTGCCGCTTGAGGCAGCCTTGCAGCAGCCTGTGGAGGCTGTGTTTACCGGTCCTGCTGCTTCCGTACTGGGCATAGAGGCGCTGTGTGCTCCCCAAGTGAACAGTATCTCGCTGGATGTGGGCGGCACTACTACCGACATTGCATTCTGGGAGAACGGCCTGCCGCTGATGGCCCGCAAGGGAGCGGCGGTTGCCGGTTATCCTACGGCAGTGCGCGCCTTTCATATGCGCAGCATTGGCATCGGCGGCGACAGCAGGTTGCATAAGACGGAAAACGGTTATGTTGTCGGCCCCGAGCGCGAAGGTTCCGCTGCCGCTGTCGGCGGCAGCATAGCGACGCTGAGCGATGCGCTGATTACGGCGGGCTATGTGCATTTCGGTGATGAGGAGCGGGCGCAGGCGGCGATTGCCGCTCTGGGCGGCGAACCGCAGGCGGAAGCATGCAAGATTGTGGCTGCTGCCGTTGAGCAGATTAAAACAACGATTCGGGAAATGCTGGACGAATGGGCCAAGCAGCCCGTATATACGGTTAACGATGTTATCAAGGGCACGGAATTTATTCCGCAGCAGCTGATTGGCGTCGGCGGCGGCGCACCGGGCTTAATCAGGGCGTTGGGTGAGGCTATGGCGCTGCCGGTGGATATTCCTGCCGGAGCTATGGTAGCGAACGCTATCGGCGCAGCGGTAGCAAGGCCGACGCTGAGCGCAGGACTCAGAGCGGACACGACCGACGGCTATTACATTATTCCTGAGGGCGGAAAACGCGAAGCTTTGCCGCGACGCTTCAACAAGCAGGCGGCAGAGGAGCTGCTCGCAAGCTGGCTGCGGGAGCAGACGGCGCAGTGGCAGCTGCCCGACCAGGAAACAGAGCTTATCAGCTACGAGCATTTTCATACAGTACACGGCTATTACGAAACCGGCGATATTTACAGCCTGCGCATGCAGCTGAAGCCGGGAATTCTCTATAAGGTTAGCGGCAGGGAGGTGAGCTTCTGATGGCAAAGAATACCTTGGGATTAGTATTTTTCCCTGCGTTTGACTGGATGATCAGCCCCGGTCACCCCGAACGGCAGGAGCGCTTATTATATACGCGCGACCAGCTGGAGGAGGAGGGCCTCTTCGATTGCGAGGAGATTAAGGAATATCGCCCGCGCTTGGCTGAAATCGAGGATTTGCAGCGTGCGCATGTCGGCGTGCCGGCGATTGCACGTCTGATTACGCCGGCGCATCTGACCTCTGCGGGAGGCTGCCTGGTGGCGGCCGATGCCGTAATGCAGCGGGAGGTACAGCGTGCCTTTGCTCTCGTGCGTCCGCCGGGACACCACGCTATGCGTGTAGTACACGGAATCCGTGGTTTTTGTACTATTAATATTGAAGCAATAATGGTAGAATATTTACGTAGCAGGTATAATATCCGTAAAATTGCTGTTGTGGATACCGACGTGCATCACGGCGACGGCTCGCAGGATGTGTTCTACCACGATCCCGATACGCTGTATATCTCCTTCCATCAGGACGGGCGCACCTTGTATCCGGGCACAGGCTTTCCTAATGAAGCAGGCAGTCCGGCGGCCTGGGGCACGAACATCAATCTGCCGTTGCTGCCGGGAACCGGTGATGAAGGACTGCATCGCCTGTATGACGGCTTAATCACGCATATTCTGGAGGACTTTCAGCCGGAGCTGATTATCAACAGCGCCGGGCAGGATAACCATTTCAGCGACCCGCTGGCTTCCATGCAGGTGACGGCGCAGGGCTATGCGCGTCTGGCGGATAAGCTGCAGGCGGATATTGCGGTGCTGGAGGGCGGTTATTCGATTGAAAGCGCCTTGCCTTATGTCAACACCGGTATTATTCTGGCGATGGCAGGCATGGATTACAGCAAGGTGGTGGAGCCTGATCTGCGCGGACTGCGACCGCAGGATGAGCGCTGCAATAAGCGCGTAGACCAGCTTATTGCCGAGGTAGGCGATTTGTACTTCAATCGTGAGCGCACGAGCAAGGAATTGCTGAAGAAATGCGGTAATATCTGGCAGCGCAGCAAGCATATCTACTACGATGAGGAGGGTATCCGCGAGGAGCAGGTGGAAAGCGTGCATTATTGCGAACGCAAGGCCTGCCGCGGTTATTTTACCCTGCAGACGGCGGCCGAAGGGACGCGCTTTGGTGACCAGAGCGCTTTCATTACCTGCCTGACTCGTGAAATCTGTTCGCATTGCCGGCAAAAGGCCTACGATGCATCGCTGGCAGAAAAGAAGCGCGGCCGCTGGCAGTATGTGCTGGTGCAGGACATTGCCACAGGTACAGTAGAAAATCTATAATAAGCATCGGGACGTAAAGAAATAAAATATGCGTCCCGAGCTGAGAATCGAGGTTAAATAATGATTAATGAATTGGTTGTAGCTACCCATAATCAGGGCAAGGTGGAAGAGTTTAAAACTTTAATGAAGGATTTGCCGATTGAAATTAAATATCTGGCAGATTTTGACGCAGTGGAAGCGCCGGCGGAAACAGGCCGTACCTTTGCTGCCAATGCCCGCCAAAAGGCTACCTATTATGCAAAGAAGCTGGGCAAGCCCTGTATTGCCGATGACTCCGGCTTAGAGGTGCAGGCACTGGACGGTGCTCCCGGTGTGCGCAGTGCGCGCTATGCCGGCGAAAAGGCCAGCGACGAGGACAACAACAACCTGCTGCTGCACAACATGAAGTTTCAGGTTAAGCGTACCTGCCGCTTCCGCTGTGCGCTGTGCGTAGCACAACCCGACGGCAAGGTGCTGAACGAGGTAGACGGTATCTGCGACGGCATGCTGCTGCATGAGCCTTTAGGTGAAAACGGCTTCGGCTACGACACGCTGTTCTGGTCCACCGAGCTGCACAAGGGTATGGCAGAGGCTACCATGCAGGAGAAAAACAAAATCAGCCATCGCGGTAAGGCAATCCGTAAGCTGGTGGCTATCTGGAGCAAAAAGAAATGAGAATAGGCATTACGGGTGATACGCACGGCAGTGCGCAGGCGATTCGCCGCATTCTGCAGCAGACACCGCCTATCGAGCTGTGGCTGCATACAGGCGATTATGCGGCCGATGCCAACCGCCTGCATGATGCGACAGGCATCAAAACAGTGCGTGTGCGCGGCAACTGTGATTTATTGGATGACGGCAGCCGTTTTGACGAGTACCTGGAAATAGAAGGCTACAAAATCTGGCTGACGCACGGACACAGATATATAGAAAGAAATGTGCAGGCTGATTTGGGCTATTGGGCCAAGCAGCTGGGGCAGGATATCGTGGTGTTCGGGCATACGCATGTGCCGATGGCCGAGTATTATGCGGAAACGCTGCTGGTGAACCCCGGCAGTCCGTCCCGCCCTCGCGGCGGTTCTGAGCCTTGCTTTGCGGTGCTTACACTGCAGGCGGGGCAGACGCCGCAGGTGGAATTCTTCAAAGTCTGATTCCTGGTTCTGAATTTTTTCGTAGCAAGCAAAAATCTTTTGACAATTCCTCAAAATGATGTAGATTACACAGAAAATATCTTGCAAAACAGGGTAGTTTAATATACAATAAGTGTATACTATTTATCGGACGGAGCTAATGATTTTTTAGACAGCTTACGTCGGGAAATCTTGGGAGGAAAAAAGATGACAATGACTCTGCGTGAAGAAGCTCTTAAATTACATATGGACAATAACGGCAAAATTGCTGTAGTAAGCAAGGTACCTATTGCAACCCGTCATGATTTGGCTATTGCCTATACCCCGGGTGTAGCTGAACCTTGCAAGGATATCAAAGAGGACAAAAACCTCTCCTTCGAATATACTTGTCGTGGCAACATGGTTGCTATTATTACCGACGGTACCCGTGTACTCGGCTTGGGCGACATCGGTCCCGAAGCTGCTATGCCGGTAATGGAAGGCAAGGCTGCACTGTTCAAAACCTTCGGTGATGTTGACGCTGTGCCTGTTTGCCTCGATACCAAGGATCCGGAAGAATTCATCCGCACCGTTAAGCTGCTGCAGCCTAACTATGCAGGCGTAAACCTGGAGGATATTTCTTCTCCCAAATGCTATGAAATCGAAGATAAGCTGAAAGAAATCTGCGATATTCCTGTATTCCACGATGACCAGCATGGTACCGCTATTGCCTGCCTGTCTGCTGTACTGGGCGCACTGCGCTTTGTTAAAAAAGACATTGCTACCGCTAAATTCGTTGTCAACGGCTGTGGTGCTGCCGGCAGTGCTATCGGCCGTCTGCTGGTAAACATGGGCGCACAAAATGTAATCATGGTTGACCGCTTCGGCGCTCTCTATGAAGGCATTGACGCTAAGCTGGACCGCATCCAGAGCTACTTGGCTACCGTAACCAATAAAGAACATAAGCAGGGTACTCTTGCTGATGTTGCCAAGGGCGCGGACGTTATGATCGGTGCTTCCGCTCCGAACGTATTCACCAAAGAAATTATGCAGAGCATGGCTGATAAGGCTATTGTTTTTGCTCTGGCTAACCCTGTTCCGGAAACCAGCTATGATGCTGCCAAGGAAGCAGGCGTTGCAGTTGCGGGCACCGGCCGTAGCGACAGACCGAACCAGGTTAACAACGTAACCGTATTTCCGGGCGTATTCCGCGGTGCTATTGATGTACGCGCACGCGCTATCACCGAGGAGATGAAGGTTGCTGCTGTTTATGCTATTGCCGACCTGATTGACGAAAAAGACCTGCGTGAGGACTATGTAGTACCTGACGCTTTTGACCCGCGTGTTGCTCCGGCGGTTGCTGCCGCTGTAGCTAAGGTTGCTATTGAAAAGGGCCTGGCACGCAAAATTGTAGATCCTGAGGTTGTAAGAGCCAATACTGCTAAACGCATCGGCCGTTAAGCCGCAGTATACAAATATTATTCTCACAATGACAATGTGAGCTTAGGAGGATGAAAACATGAGAGAAATAAAGGTTAGTGAAGTCACTGATGTTATTGCCAAGCTGTGCATGGATTCCTGCTACTATCTCCCGCAGGAGATGATGGACAAAATCAGAAATGCCGCTGTTGAAGAAGAATCTCCTTTGGGCAGGGAAATCCTTGCTACCTTGATTGAGAACTTCGAGCTGGCTAAGAAAAAAGCTGTTCCTCTGTGTCAGGATACCGGTCTGACCGTTGTATTTCTGGAAATCGGCCAGGAAGTACATTTCGTTGACGGCGATTTGTATACTGCCATTCATGCAGGCGTAGCAAAGGGCTACACTGAAGGCTATCTGCGTAAATCCTCTGTAGGCGACCCGGTATTTGATCGTAAAAATTCCGGTGATAATACTCCGGCAATCATCCACACCAAGATTGTTCCCGGTGAAAAGGTTAAAATTATCGTTTGCCCCAAAGGCTGCGGCAGCGAAAACATGGGCGCTTTGAAGATGCTGAAGCCGGCAGACGGTGTTGAAGGCATCAAAAAATTTGTTGTTGATACCGTGCGTGCCGCAGGCCCGAACCCCTGCCCGCCGATTACCGTCGGCGTAGGCATCGGCGGCAACATGGAGCGTGCCGCTATTCTGGCTAAATACGCGCTGACCCGTACCGTAGGCGAGCACAATAAGGATGAGCGCTATGCGGCACTGGAGGACGAGCTGCTGGAGCTGGTAAACAAGACCGGTGTAGGTCCTTCCGGCTTGGGCGGCAGCACTACCGCTCTGGCTGTAAATGTTGAATTTACCCATACCCATATCGGTGGTATGCCCTGCGCTGTAAACCTGAATTGCCATCAGGCACGCAAGGCTGAAGCAGAAATTTAAAGGAGGCGCCTGAAGATGAGTGAAGAAGCTGTAATCAAATATATTAATGCTCCGCTGACCGAAGAAACTGTCAAAGACCTGCATGCAGGCGACGTTGTACGCATCAGCGGTTATATCTACACTGCACGCGACGCTGCTCACAAGCGTTTGTATGAAGCGCTGGAGCGCGGCGAAAAGCTGCCTTTGGACCTGACCAATAATGTTATTTATTACGTTGGTCCTACTCCTGCCAAACCGGGCGAGGTTGTCGGCAGTGCCGGCCCCACCACCAGCGGCCGTATGGATAAATACACCCCGACCATGATCGAGCAGGGCATGCGCGGCATGATCGGCAAAGGCCTGCGCAGCCAGGAGGTTATTGATGCCTGCGCGAAGCATGGCGCTGTTTATTTCGTTGCTGTAGGCGGTGCTGCTGCTGTTATCACCCAATCCATCAAGAGCGAAACCATGATTGCTTACGAGGACCTGGGACCGGAGGCTATCCGCAGATACGAGGTTAAGGATTTCCCGGCTATCGTCTGCATCGACAGCGAGGGTAATGACTTCTA
Source organism: Phascolarctobacterium succinatutens (assembly GCF_958453765.1). Lineage (GTDB taxonomy): Bacteria > Bacillota > Negativicutes > Acidaminococcales > Acidaminococcaceae > Phascolarctobacterium_A > Phascolarctobacterium_A succinatutens_B. The sequence continues at coordinate 93,988 of NZ_CAUDZA010000002.1, forward strand.
TAAAGTTGGTATTGCCAAGTATAAAAAAGAGTAACATTGTTAACAGATTAAGGGCAGGATTTTCTGCCCTTAATTTTTTTTGCGATTAATGTTGACAAAGACACTAGGATAATATATTATTACTCACATCTTAATAACACGCTCTTATCAAGAGTGGCGGAGGGAACAGGCCCGATGATGCCCGGCAACCAGACAAATGTTATGGTGCTACATCCTGCAAGTGTAATCTTGAAAGATGAGAGGAAGACCGGCTCCTTCCTCAGAAGGAGTTTTTTTCTTAGGCGGATGTTTTGCAAGACGTGTTAAATAAAGAAAGGGAGTAAGAAAAGATGAAAAAATTATTAGTTGCATTACTGGCATTAGTAAGCCTGGCAGTTGTTGCTGCAGGCTGTGGCGGCGGAGACAAAAAGGCAGACAACGGTGCTGACAAAAAGGTAACCTTGAAGGTTGGCGCTACCGCTGTACCGCACGCTGAAATCCTCAACCAGATTAAAGGCACCCTGGCTAAAGAGGGCGTAGACCTGCAGATTATCGAATTCAGCGATTATGTTAAACCGAACCTGGCTTTGAACGATAAGGAGCTGGATGCCAACTTCTTCCAGCATGAGCCTTATCTGGATACCTTTGTTTCCGAGCGCAAGATGAATCTTGTATCCGCAGGCAAGGTACATATCGAGCCGATGGGTATTTATTCCAAGAAAATCAAATCTCTGAATGATATCCCCGAAGGCGCTAAAATCGCTATTCCGAACGACCCGTCCAACGGCGGCCGTGCGCTGGCTCTGCTGCAAAGCGCTAAGCTGCTGAAGCTGAAGGATGGCGTTGGCGTTAAAGCTACCGTAGGCGATATCGTTGGCAACGACAAAAAGCTGAAGATTGTGGAAATCGAAGCTGCTCTGTTGCCGCGTTCCATGGATGATACCGATTTGTCCGTTATCAACTCCAACTTCGCTATGGAAGCTAAGCTGAATCCGGTTAAGGATTCTCTGTTCACCGAGCCGAAGGAATCTCCGTATGCTAACATCGTAGCTGTACGCAAGGGCGATGAAAACCGTCCGGAAATCCAGAAGCTGATGAATGCTCTGCGTTCTCCCGAGGTTAAGAAGTTCATCGAGGATAAATACAAAGGTGCTGTTGTAGCAGCGTTCTGATTTGTGAATTGAAGGGCTGCCGCTGAAATGCCGACGCATTTCGGTGGCAGTCTTTTTCTGTGCTCTGTGCTAAAGAGCCGAGGAATATTAGAATAAGGGGACATAGCCGATACAGAGCAGCGTACAGTGCAAAGGTGTATTGCTTTTAACTGCACATAAGAAGACAGTAAATATACAGCACTCGTGATAAATTATTGTTAAAAATATATAATAGCTAAACAATAATGATAATAAAGTATATTATTTAATTAACTGTGTAGATTGACACATATAAAACAGCATGTTAGAATTGAAACAGCAGTGATAAAAAGCTGTTAAAAAATACAGCCCAAACAAAAACGCATAACAAAGGAGGATTTTTTATGATGCCCGTTAACCCTGAAGCCATTGGTATTTTTGGCCTCATCGCTACGGTGGTGTGTTTTGGACTGGAGCAAATTGGTGTTGGTGTTGATGAGAACACGGATCATAGTAAGCTGACACGCACATTGGCTCATATTGCAATTATTTTTGGTGGCACAACGCAAATTTTTACATCAGTTTTTATGTATATGTTCAGTGCTGCCGGCAGTCACAGCACTTATCTTGGAACAGTGTTCGGCTTTTTTGGGCTGTTCTGGATTCTTGTTGGTTTGTTTTTTCTTAATGGCGGCGACAAAAAAGTTATGGCACATTTTTTTGCCTGCGGATTGCTGCTTTGTATAATTTTTACCGTCAGAGCATTTAAGGATGGCTTGATTTGGCCGTTGGGTATAGATCTTGCTGTGATTGATTTACTGCTTTTTGTGCTGGTCTTTGCTTGGTATACCGGCAAGCCTTGGCTGACGAAGCTTGCAGGCTGGTGTAATTTGGCAATAGGCTTTATTTCGTTGTTTTTGCTGCTGCCGCAGCTGCTTAAGTAGATATTTACCGTTTGTTGAGTAAAAAAATATTTCTGCAACGGAAAAACGGCAGAGCTATGATTCTGTTTTGTAGGTCGACCGGGTTTGTGTTGCTGGTTTTTAATGGCCGGAGCGTATTGCTTCGGCCGTTTTTGCTTTTTAAAGGGAAGATAATAGAAGTGAGCTTGAGTATAGTTACATGAGGCAGAAAATAAAAATGTTATATATTGAAATTTATACAAAGGAAAACGAAATAAATTTCTTGCTATATACTCTTAAAAGTAAATTAAGCAAAATTAAACAGATAATAAGTAAACAACAAAAATAGTTTATGATATAATAGAACATAACATCATTGCATTATTTGGAAATATATGATATACTCAAAAAAGCTAGAAAAGATAAAATACTTATGACTATTATTTATTTAGAATATATTAGCAAGGAAAAATTAGCTTAAAGGAGATGACAAGCTATGACCTATTTGTTTGCAGTTGGTATTACAGTGGGGATTCTTGCCGGAGCTTGGGTTTATGCGGGGGGAACACTCGGATTTGTAGGATTTGCGGGATTTCTTGGCTGGGCAACTTATTTTGCGGCTGGTGGCGGTAAAAAAGGCATAATTTCTACGCTTTGTTCAAATCTTAGCGGTGTTTTTTGGGGAGTGAATACCATATGGGCTGCCACAACCTTTACGACTGTACCATCCTTGTTTTTTACAATAGCTTTTGCTGCAATTATGTGTTGGCAGGCAAAGCTGAATTTGCTTGAATTTATTCCCGGGACTTTTATTGGTAATGCTGCGTTTTATGCCGCAGGAAATGATGCTATAGGTGCAGCTGTCGGGTTAACTTGCGGAGCAGTACTGGGATTGTTGTCTGACTTTTCTGCAAAAAAGCTTTCTGCAGAAAAAAGTGATAATACTATTAAATAGTATTAAACCCAACAGGTTATGGCAATTCAAATAAAAGAAAATCTGCTTGTGGTCAGGAAAGTAGGGTGTTTATTGTGAAAGCATTAAAAATAGCTATAGTGCAAATGAATTGCGTACTTGCAGATAAAGCAGCAAATTTTGCTAAAGTAACTAAAATGATTGCTGAAAATGCTGATATGAAAGCACAACTTATAATACTTCCGGAATTATTCAGTACCGGCTACATGGTATCAGCACTTGATCGGGAATTAGCTGAAGTTATACCGGGACCGACGACTGAATGGTTGACTGAGCTAGCAAAACAATATCACGTATATTTCGCAGCGGCAATTATTGAACTGGGAGAAGACGGAATACTGTATGATACAGCTATAATAGTTGGGCCGGAAGGATATATGGATAAATATCGCAAAATTCACCTTTGGGGAATAGAACCGGAACGCTTTGCCAGAGGAGCTGCTCTGCCTGTTTTTAAGCTGCCTTTTGCGACCATTGGACTGCAGATATGCTATGAAATTGGTTTTCCGGAGCCTGCACGTGTTTTGACGCAGGCCGGTGCAGAAATAATTGTTTATACATCAGCTTTTGGTAAAGCACGCTCTTACGCATGGGATATCGCTTCGCGCAGCCGTGCCTTGGAAAACGGGGTTTATGTTTTGGCCTGCAACCGTATCGGAACAGAAGAAGACGCCGTATTTGGCGGGCTAAGCAGAGTTGTTGCGCCTAATGATGATATAGTGGCTGGTACTTCAGCTGATGCAGAATGCGTAATCAGTGCTGTCATTGATTTAGATCCTATTGCAGAACAACGCAGGGCTATCCCTTATCTTAGGGACTTATATAATAAGCTGATCCTGGAAAAATTCTAAAGGAGGTATTTTTATGGCAAAGAAAGAAATTCTAGTGGCGTTTGGAGTGGATATCGATGCAGTTGCCGGCTGGCTTGGTTCCTATGGCGGCGAGGATTCTCCCGATGATATTTCCCGCGGCATGTTTGCGGGCGAGGTTGGTGTTCCTCGTTTGTTGAAGTTGTTCAAGAAATATGACCTGTCGGCAACATGGTTTGCTCCCGGACATTCTATCGAGACTTTTCCGGAGCAGATGAAGATGATTGTTGATGCCGGTCATGAAATTGGCGCACACGGCTATTCTCACGAAAACCCTATTGCTATGACTCCGAAGCAGGAAGAAGATATTCTGCTCAGAAGTATTGAATTAATTACAGAACTTACCGGCAAGAGCCCTACCGGATATGTAGCACCATGGTGGGAATTCTCCAATGTAACCAATGAATTGTTGGTAAAGCATGGAATTAAATATGATCATTCTCTGATGCATAACGACCTTCATCCTTACTATGTACGTGTAGGCGATTCTTGGACTAAGATTGATTATTCGGCAGAAGCAAGTGAATGGATGAAACCTCTTGTACGCGGTCACGAAACAAATCTGGTGGAAATACCGGCAAATTGGTATTTAGATGATCTTCCGCCAATGATGTTTGTTAAGAAGAGCCCCAATAGCTACGGCTTTGCGAATCCTCGTGATATTTATGGCGGGCTGTGGCAGGATGCATTCGATTATTGTTACAGAGAGTATGATTATGCTGTATTCGGTATGACAATTCATCCGGATGTTTCCGGCAGACCTCAGTGCATTATGGCATTAGAACGACTGATTGAGTATATTAATAGCCATGAGGGTATTCGTTGGTGTACATTTGATGAAATCGCCGATGATTTTATCAAACGTTCAGCCGAGTTAAAATAATCCTTTGCTGATTACCGGGACGGCTAAAAAGCCGCCTCGGTAATTTCAATCTTTTGATAGTGTGACTTGAGGAGGCGTATTTATTATGTGTGTGTTGTGCGGCGAACTTATAATGCATGTTCATTGGACGGATAGACGAACTCACGAGAATGAATATAAGCATATTGTGATAGCCGGAGAGAGCCAACGTGATAGAATGCGTTCAAGGATAAAACGTGTGAAAATCAGCAACCGTATACTGGCGTATTACGGATTATCTATCAGCGACTGGAATGGAAGCCGCTTTGTTTTGCGGGATAAAAAGGGTGGTACTCAGATTGTTTACGACCTTGGTGATATGTGGAATAAGGCGGAATTACTGGCGCATAAAAAACTTGACCCTTTGGATGACGCCTTTCTGGATGCGTTTAGCGGTGTGGAGGTATAGTTGCAATGTGGCTTAACAATAAATGCCCGATTACGGTGGTAACAGGTTTTTTGGGAAGTGGCAAGACAACTCTTTTAGCAAATATATTGCATAATAAGGAATTCCGGAATACTGTGGTTATTATCAACGAATATGGGCAGGCCGGACTTGATCACAGGCTCATCCGACGTATAGAAGAACGAACCAGGCTTTTGAGTGGAGGGTGTATATGCTGCAATAAGAGAGAGAATTTGGTAAAAGAGCTGAAAGATTTGCTTACAGCTTATGAAAACAAAGAAATAGAGATGGATCGTGTTGTTATAGAAACAACAGGACTTGCAGATCCGGCACCAATTCTTTTTTCTATACTTATGGATCCGCTTCTGACACACCATTTCGTTGTGGATTTCGTAATCAGCTGCTTGGATGCTGTCAATGGCGAGCTGCATCTGCGTGCGAATCCTGAATCGGTTAAACAGATAGTGGCTTCTGACAAGATTATAATTACGAAAATGGATCTTGTTGAACAGGAAACGGTCGATGTATTGTGTGCACAGGTCCGGATGCTTAATCCTGCAGGCCAAATTATTACTGCTGCCAACGGAAATATAGATCCGGAAACAGTATTTAAAAGCCGGGATTGTTTCTCTGAAGCAAAATTCAGCCATACAATCAGAAATTTTAGCCAAAAGCCAATCAGGCACAATGAAAAGGTGAGCTCTATGTCCATCCGGTTCTATAAACCATTGGATTGGACAGCCTTTGGACTTTGGATGAGTATGCTTTTATATGCTCATGGAGAGAACATGCTTCGTATTAAAGGCATAGTTGATGTTGGAGAAGATGGTCCGGTAGTTATTAATGGTGTACAGCATATCATCCATCCGCCGCAGCATCTGGAAAGCTGGCACGGTGAGGAACGTAATTCGCATATTGTGTTTATAATGAAAGATATAGCAGCAGAGAAGGTGCTGAAATCTTTAAAAGTTTTTCAGCACTTGCTTGGAGCAGAACCAGAAATAGAAGAATTAAATGCGGCTCCCTTTGGGTAAAAGAAGAATTATAATATAATATTAAAAGCTGGAAAGGTGGCATGAAAACGGAGTTTAGGCCAAAAGAAAGGATAATAGAAAACAGACTAATGCAAATTTAATGGCCGGAGTGCATTGCTTCGGCCGTTTTTTTTGTTTTTTATAATAATAGGCCAACGGACCTGCGACGTCTGTAGCTTGTTATGCATGTAATGAGTTCTGCTCAAGGGTTGCGCCGCTAGCTGTTGAAATGCCGCTGTAGCACTTGTTATGATTATTTTTCGCAAAAGCGCAGGCAAAGAGCAAGGAGGTTTTCTGTGCAGCCGTCTGCAAAATATGCTATACTTAAAGAAAAACTAATCTTAAAATCGTGAGGTAGAATATGCGTAAATATGCAAAATTTTTCGTAACCCCGAAGGGAGAGCGCGCTGCACGCGGCGGTCATCCCTGGGTGTTCGGGGAAGAGGTAACTAAAATCGAAGGCGATTATGCCAATGGTGACTTGGTGGATGTAGTAACGTCCAAGGGCAAGTATTTGGGCACCGGTTTTGTGAACGACCATTCCAAAATCCGTGTGCGCATTATTTCCACCAATACCAATGATAAGTTTGACGAAGCCTTTTGGGAGCGCCGTCTGCGCTATGCGCTGGATTACCGCCTGACGGTTATGGGCGAGCGTGATTTTAACTGCTGCCGTCTGATTTTCGGCGAAGCGGATATGTTCCCCGGCCTGACCGTAGACCGCTACAATGATTTGCTGGTAACGCAAACACTGTCCCTGGGCATTGAAATGCGCAAGCAGATGCTGTTTGAGCTGCTGATTAAAATTCTGCGCGAGATGGGACAGGAAATCCGTGGTCTGTATGAGCGCAATGACGTAAGAATACGCCTGCTGGAGGGCATGGAGGAGGGCAAGCACTGGTTTGCTACCGATTTGTGCCCCGAACCCGGCGCTGTGACTACCGAGATTGTCGAAAACGGCATCGAATATACGGTTGATGTAGAAAACGGCCAAAAGACAGGCTTTTTCCTCGACCAGAAGTATAACCGTCAGGCGATTGCCAAAATTGCCAAGGGCAAGCATGTGCTGGACTGCTTTACCCACACCGGCTCCTTTGCGCTGAATGCTGCCAAGGGCGGCGCTGCCAGCGTTACCGCGGTTGATATCAGTGCGGAGGCAGTGCAGATGGCAGAGCATAACGCTGCGATTAACGATTGCTCCGATGTTATGCACGGATTGCAGGCGAATGTTTTTGATTTGCTGAGCGATTTGTTCAACAAGCATTACCGTGAATATGACTTTATTATTCTGGACCCGCCGGCGTTCACCAAATCCGGCAGCACGGTGAAGAATGCGATTCGCGGCTACAAGGAAATCAACCTGAAGGCGATGAAGCTGCTGCCGCGCGGCGGTTATCTGGCAACCTGCTCCTGCTCGCACTTTATGAAGGAGGAGCTGTTCGTGAAGATGCTGCAGGACGCTGCGCATGACGCCAATGTTTCTCTGCGTCAGATTGAAGCGCGCCAGCAATCTCCGGACCATCCGATTCTGTGGCAGGTGCCGGAAACAAATTACCTCAAATTCTATATCTTCCAGGTAGTATAAAAACTCAGTCTTAAAATATGCTGCTGTTAAGGGGGCGTTATTGTGCAGGCTTTAGAGGGTATTCGTGTGCTTGATTTGTCACGGCTGCTGCCGGGACCGTATTGTACAATGCTGCTGGCCGATTTCGGCGCGGAGGTTATCAAAATCGAAGAGCCGGAACGGGGCGATTATGCCCGCAGCTTTCCGCCGTTTTTAAAGGATTTCGGTTACTGGCATCTGCAGCTGAACCGCAATAAAAAGAGCGTAGTGCTCAACCTGAAGTCGGAGGCGGGACGCCGAGCGTTTTTGGAGCTGGTGAAAACTGCTGACGTGGTGGTGGAAAGCTATCGTCCGGGCGTACTGGAAAAGCTGGGCATTGACTATGCGGCGGCGAAGGCGGTGAATCCGCGTATTATCTACTGCTCGTTGACAGGCTACGGCAAAAAAGGACCGCTGGCCAAGCAGGCCGACCATGATATCGGTTACGTGAGCCTGGCAGGCATTACCGCTATGAGTGGTGAGGCGCAGGGCAAGCCGGCGATTCCGGGCGTGCTGATGGCGGATATGAATGCGTCGATGGCGGCGGGTATGAGCATTATGATTGCACTGCGCCATGCACAGATGACGGGCGAGGGACAGGAGATAGATATTTCCCTGTACAACGTGGCAATGACGCTGATGCCCGGTGCTGCGAGCCTGTACTTTGGCAGCGGCTTTGTGGCGGAGCGCGGCAACAACTGGCTGACCGGTGCCAACGCCAACTATAATATTTATGCGACGAAGGAAGGACGCTACCTTGCTGTAGGGTGCTTGGAAAAGAAGTTCTGGAGCAACCTGTGCGCTGTACTGCAGCGCCCTGATATGACGGATCTGATAGATGATGATGCTAACCACGATTACTTAAAGCAGCAGCTGACGCTGGAATTTGCCAAATACACGCTGCCTGAATGGGAGCAGCTGCTGGCGGGCAAGGACACCTGCGTAACGCCAGTGCTGGATTTTGCCGAGGCGGTGGCTGCGGAGCAGACCAAGGCCAACGAGATGGTGCTGAACGTAGAGGACGCAGAGCTTGGCAGCTACAGGCAGCTTGGCTTCGCTATGAAGCTGAGCAAAACGCCAGCGACGCTGAAAAAGCGTGCGCCACGCCTGGGAGAGGATACGCAGCAGGTGCTGTCGCAGGCGATTGATGATGAAAAACTGCTGGCGGAAGCATTGCAGAGCAAATAAAAAATGACCTCCTGAATTTTCAGGAGGTCTGATTTTTTGTAAGCTTTAAAGTTTTTAAGGCTTATTTTTCTACACGGCCGGGATATGCTTTGAGTGCTTCGCCCAGAATGTAGATAGCGCGCTCCAAATCCTCGCTCTTTAATACATAAGCCAGACGTGCTTCGTTGATGCCGCTGCCGGGAGTGTTGTAGAAGCCGTTGCCGGGAGCAAACATAACGGTTTCGCCGTCGATAGCGAAGTTTTCCAAAGTCCAGATAGCAAATTTTTCTGCATCGTCAACAGGCATGTTAACCATGATGTAGAAAGCGCCCTTCGGGTCGGATGCCTTCACGCCGGGGAGCTTCTTCAAAGCTGCAACGATGGTGTCGCGGCGTTTTTTGTACTCTTTGTTAACTTCTTCCAAATAGCTTGCCGGAGTGGTGTACAAAGCTGCTGCGCCGACCTGCTCCAGAATCGGGCTGCACAGACGAGCCTGACAGCATTTGATAACCTGCTTGCTGAGCTCCTTGTTTTTGCTGATGATGCAGCCGATGCGCGCACCGCAGGCGCTGTAGCGCTTGGAAACGGAATCGATGATGATCAGGTTGTCGTCTAATTCTGGCATGGTGCCGAAGCTGCGATATGCACCGTCATAAACGAATTCACGGTATACTTCGTCAGCGATTAAAGCCAGGTTATGCTTGCGAACGATGCGGGAAATCATGTCCTGCTCTGCTTCGGTATAAACTACGCCGGTAGGATTGCCGGGGTTGGTGAGCAGAATCGCTTTGGTTTTCGGAGTGATGTGTTTTTCGATTTCTTCTTCGCTGGGCAGGTGGTAACCGTTTTCTACGCTGGTAGGAACAGCGTTGATTTTAGCGCCGAACTCCTTGCAGAAGGTGGTGTAGTTAGCGTAGAAGGGTTCGAAAACCATGATTTCGTCGCCGGGGTCGCACAGAGCCATAACTGCGAAAATCAGGGCCTCGCTGCCGCCGTTGGTAACGAAAATATCTTCAATAGCATAATCCATGCCTTTTTCTGCATAATATTTCTGTACAGCCTTTAAGAGGAACATTTCGCCCTTGGAATTGCTGTAGGCGATTACCGGTGCCTGGAATTCACGCACGCTGTCCATGAATTGTGCCGGAGTGGCAATATCAGGCTGGCCGATGTTCAGATGATAAACCTTTTTGCCTGCAGCCTTGGCTGCGTCAGCATACGGAGACAGCTTTCTGATAGGAGATGCTGTCAGGCTTTGAATACGTTGAGAAAGTATCATGAAAAAAACTCCTTGCTGTTATATTTTTGTTTGGGGCAGATGTAACTGCTTTGTTTATTATAGCACAGATTTTGCCGAGATTGTATATAGTAAAATATTAATACTGTATACATTTGACTTTTTGACGCAAGCATTTTTTGAAGAAACAGTTTGGCAAATGGTTGTCGTTCGCAGAATGCTTTTGCATAAATATTAAAAAAATGCTATAATGAGGACGTTATTTTTAATTTTTTGAAGGAGTGATTGTCCCCTATGCAAACAACGCAAGCAAAAAATCAGACCGGCGGCATTCTCGGCCTGATTGAACGCGTCGGCAACAAAATCCCTGATATCACGATTTTGTTCATCGGTGCGTTTATCATCTGCTGCATTATGTCAGCAATTCTTTCGACCATGCACTTTGGTTATGTGCATCCCACTACCGGTAAGGAAATTGTGGTCAACAATATGTTGAGCGGCAAAAATCTTGTCGACCTGTTAAGCAAGATGGTTACCAACTATTCCGGCTTCCCTCCGCTGGGTATGGTAATCGTTGCTACCCTGGGTATCGGTATTGCTGACGGCTCCGGCTACATCAATACTGCGCTGAAAAAAATTCTGGCTGTTACGCCTAAGTTTTTGATTACCCCGATTATTATTCTTGTTGGTATGCTGAGCCATCTCGGCCCCGATACCGGCTATGTAATCATCATCCCGGTTGCGGCCTACATGTATTATGCGAGCGGCAAGCATCCGCTGGCAGGTATCGGCGCATCCTTCGCCGGTATTGCGGGTGCCTTCGCTGCCAACTATACTCCGTCCGCGATTGATCCGGTTATCCAAGGCTTCACCCAGAGCGCTGCGCAGATTATCGACCCGTCTTATCAGGTTAACGTACTGTGCAACTATTTTTACGCCTTCGGTGCGACCTTCCTCGTAATCCCCAGCTGCTGGTGGGTGACGGAAAAGATTGTTGAGCCGTGGCTGTGGAAAAACTGCCCGCTCGATGATGATATAGAAATAGGCGAGGACGGCAACACCGCTGTAACTCCCAAAGAAAACCGTGCCTTCTACGCTGCTACCGGCCTTTTGATTGTGATGATTGCGCTGCTCGTTTACCTGCTGCTGCCTGCCGATTCCATCTTCCGCGATGACAAGGGTATGCTGGCAAGCTTCAAGGCGCCGATTATGCAGTCCATCGTTTCCCTGCTGTTTGTGTTCACCGGCGCTGTCGGCCTGACCTACGGTGTAATGGTTGGAAAATTCAAATCCCCGAAGGATGTTACCACTGCGATGGAGGATATCACCAAAACTCTGGTGCAGCTGATTGTATTCTACTTCTTCGCTGCGCAGTTCCTCTATGCTTTCGGTGCTTCCAACATGGGTGCGCTGATTGCAATTGCGGGCGCCGAGTTCCTGAAGTCCCTGGCACTGCCGCCGCAGGTAACTATTTTCGGTATCATCATCTTCGTTGCGATGCTGAACCTTATTATCACCTCTGCTTCCGCCAAGTGGGCGATTCTGGCACCTATCTTCGTACCGATGCTGATGGCTGTAGGTATTGCGCCGGAGCTGACTCAGGTTGCCTTCCGCGTGAGTGACTCCGCGGTTAACGTTGTAACTCCGATGTTCGCGTTCTACCCGCTGATTATCCTCTACTGCCAGAAGTATGTGAAGAGCGCCGGTATCGGTACGCTGAGCTCCCTGATGCTGCCGTATACTATTACGCTGCTGGTTACTTTGACTATTATGCTGTATGCTTTCTGGTTTATGGATATACCGTTGGGTTTACAAGCGGACTACGTTTACCCGCGTAGGGTGATGTAATAGCTTAGGGACGAGCGATAAGGGCGCATCTGCTTCAGAAAGTTTCCTCGACGTACCTCTCTGGCGACGAACGATAAGGGCGCATCTGCTTCATATAATTTTTTCGACGTACCTCTAGTACGCCTTCAAAAATTATCTTTCGCATCTGCAACCCTTCTCGTCCGTCTTGTTGATGAAGGAGGAGCATCTGCAACCCTTCTCGCTCGTCTGAGTGGGATTGAGAAAAGGGCGCATCTGCTTTTCTAAATTGTGTTATAATGTAATAAGTAGTTTTATGAAAGAAGGCTAAAAAATGTCTATGCAAGAACGTTTGACTGAACGCTTTTTACGTTACGTTGCCGTAACCTCCCAAAGCAAGGAGGGCTGTGCTGTTGTTCCCAGTACTCCCGGCCAATGGGATATGGCTAAGCTGCTGAAGGAGGATTTGGCTGAGCTTGGTCTTGTAGACCTGGAAATCAGCGAATTCTGCGTGCTGACCGGCCGTCTGCCGGCTAACCTGCCTGCAGGCCACGCTCCCGTGCCGAATGTAGGCTGGGTTGCGCACATGGATACCGTTGACGTAAACCTTTCTCCCGAGGTACATCCGCAGATTGTGAAAAACTATCAGGGCGGCGATGTACTGCTGAACGCTGAAAAGCAAATCTACATTAAGGTAAGCGAGCATCCCGAGCTGAACAAATATATCGGCAGCGACCTTATCACCACCGACGGCACCTCCGTACTGGGCGCAGATAATAAGGCTGCTGTTGCTAACCTGATGGTAGCACTGGAAACCATCATTAAGGAAAACCGTCCACACGGCGAAATTTATGTAGCCTTTGTTCCGGATGAAGAGGTTGGCCTTTGCGGTTCCAAAAAGATGGATTTTAGCAAGTTCCCGGTTGAATTTGCATATACCATTGACTGCTGCGAGTTGGGCGAGGTTGTATACCAGACCTTTAACGCAGGCAGCGCACACATAAAAATCAAGGGTGTAACCGCACATCCGATGTCCGCTAAGAACACTTTGGTCAACCCGGCGCTGGTTGCCGTAGATATCATCAACTGCTTCGACAGAATGCAGACTCCGGAGCACACCGAGGGCACCGAAGGCTTTATCTGGGTGCAGGCTATTAAATCCAACGCTGCGGAAGCGACTTTGGATATCAAAATCCGCGATCATAACAAAAAGATGTATGAAGCACGCAAGGAGTTTATCCGTCATGCTGTGGAATATGTACAGGCCAAGAATCCGAAGGCCGGCATTGAGCTGAACATCACCGACGTTTATGGCAACATCGCCGACGCGCTGAACGATGACAACAAAAAATGCGTTGAGTACATTTTCGAGGCTATGAAGGAGCTGGATATCGAGCCGAAGGATATCGCTATGCGCGGCGGCACCGATGGTTCCTTTATTTCCACCAAGGGCATCCCTACGCCGAACTATTTCACCGGCGCGCTCAACTTCCACTCCAACTGCGAGTTTATGCCGATGGTTGCCGTGGAAAAATCCTGCCTGATGACTTTGAAGCTGGTTGAGCTGATTACCAAATAAAAAATGCTTGACAAATGCGTCGCTTTCCTGTAAAATCTTACTTGTTTCCGACGCAAATGCGCGCGAAGCCTATTGGGGGCGTAGCTCAGCTGGGAGAGCACCTGCCTTGCAAGCAGGGGGTCAGGAGTTCGATTCTCCTCGTCTCCACCAATTGCTAATTAGCGGTCTTACTTTGGTAGGACCGCTTTTTTGTGCGCAAAAAAAGACGCCCATGCATATGAGCGTCTGCGTAAATTGTTTAATGGCTCAGCAGCCTTCGTTTTCCTCCCATTCCTCGCTGTTTTCGTTGATGTACCATTTGCCGTTGATATAGATATTTTCTTCGATAGTACGCGGGCCCCAGATAACGCTGCCTTCCGGGCCATAGTCCTCGCCATCGTCGGGGCAGGTGTCGTCATAGGTGATAAGGGGAACGTAATCATCGGCGCTGTCTGCTTCTATATTATTTGCTTTATTGTATTGCTGCTGTTCTTCCTCCTGCGGATGCAGCATCCTGTTGTATTTGTACAAAAGCTTTGCGGCATAGACAACGGCAGCAAGCAATACTCCCTCCTTCGGCAGTCCACAGAGAACTAAAATAAAAGCAAGAACGGATAAAACTACGCTGTGGAAGAAGCTTTCTTGTTCATCCAGCTCTTTCATTTTATGTAAAAGATAAATAATCAGCAGTGTTATGGGCAGCAGCACAAGAAAATAGCCCAATGATGTATGCGTAAAAATTAAAATAACGAGCGTTAAAAGGAGCATTAAAGCTATAAGGGCAATTACCTTTTTTATGTTACTGCAAAGGCGTTCGATAAAATTCATGGCTCGCACCTCACTTTTATCTACATTATAGCATGTCTGAAAATTTCCGGTAAAAAATCTAAAAAAATCTGCAAAAATGGCTTGAATATGCTCTTTAAATGTGATATAGTATACACTATATTAAGGGTTTCCCCAGAAAAAAGTATAGTATTTTAAAAGGAGCAAATTATTATGGAGAAAGAAAAAGCATTCCTGCTGTGGTTTGACCAGCTGGAGAGAAAAGACGTAGCAATCGCCGGTGGTAAGTCTTCTTCCTTGGGCGAGCTGACCTCTCACGTTGATGTACCTGTACCGTATGGCTTTGCAACTACTGCTTGCGCTTACAGATACTTCTTCGAAAAGACCGGTCTGTACGAGAAAATCAAAAACTTAATTGCCGGTCTGGACGTAGACAACAGCGCTCAGCTGCGCGAGGTTTGCGCTAAGGTCCGCCAGGCAATTATGGACGAAGAAATGCCGCAGGATCTGCAGGACCTGATTGCCCAAGCTTACAAAGAGCTGGGTGAAAAGGTTGGCCAGGCTGATCCGTTCGTTGCTGTTCGCAGCAGCGCTACCGCAGAGGATTTGCCGGATGCAAGCTTTGCAGGCCAGCAGGACACCTACCTGAACGTAAAGGGTGCAGAAACCATCGTTGCTAAGGTTAAGGAATGCTATGCTTCCTGCTTTACCGACCGTGCGGTTTACTACCGTGAAAAACAAGGCTTTGATCATCTGGATGTAGCACTGAGCGCTGCAGTACAGATGATGGTATTCTCCAAGGCTGCAGGCGTTATGTTCACTGTTAACGTTGCTACCGGCGACGACAAGAACATCCTCATCGAAGGCGCATGGGGCTTGGGCGAATATGTTGTTCAAGGCACCGTAACTCCGGATAACTATACTGTAAATAAAGCTACCTGCGAGATTGTTGAAAAGAACGTTAACGCGCAGGACATTAAGCTGATCCGCAAAGCTGACGGCGACTGCGAAGAAGTTGTTGTACCGCTGGATGAGCAAAACGAGCAGAAGCTGACTGATGAGCAAATCAAACAATTGGCTGAATGCGCTAAGAAAATTGAAGCACACTATGGCTGCTACATGGACATGGAATGGGGCGTTGACGAGCGCGATAACAAGGTTTACATCCTGCAAGCCCGTCCTGAAACCGTATGGAGCCGTCGTAACAAAGAAAATGGTGCACCGAAAGAGGAGAAGAAAGTGACTACTGATCGCAAAGTTATCGTTAAAGGCTTGCCTGCCAGCCCTGGTAATGTAGCAGGCCGCGTACATGTAATTTTGGATCCGTCCCATATCGACGAATTCAAGGAAGGCGAAATCCTCGTAACCGAAATGACCGCTCCTGACTGGGTACCGGCTATGAAGAAAGCGAAAGCAATCGTAACCGATAGCGGCGGAATGACCTGCCATGCTTCTATCGTATCCCGCGAGCTGGGCATTCCCTGTATCGTAGGTACCAAGAGCCGTGGCGAAGCTGCTACCACCACCATTCCCGATGGCATTGACGTAACCATTGATGCTACTCATGGTGTAGTTTACGAAGGCATTATCGAAGAGCCGAAGGCTGAACAACCGGCACAACAAGTAGTTGCTGCTGCTGAATACTTCCCGCCGACCGGCACCAAGATTTATATGAACCTGGGCGATCCTGAGCTGGCTGAAAAATATGCTACTCTGCCTTGCGACGGCATCGGCCTGATGCGCGAAGAGTTCATCTGGACCACCTATATCCATGAACATCCGCTGTATCTGATTAAAATCGGTCAACCGGAAAAGGTTGTAGACCAACTGGCTGAAGGCATCCGCCAAGTTTGCCAGGCTATGGCTCCGAGACCGGTAACCATGCGCTTCTCCGACTTCAAGTCCAGCGAATACCGCGACCTGAAGGGCGGCGACGAATTCGAGCCGAACGAGCCTTCTGCTCTGCTGGGCTGGCGCGGTGCTTCCCGTTACTATGATCCTAAATATATCGAAGCATTCAAGCTCGAATGCATGGCTGTTCGCAAGGTTCGCGAAGAGTTCGGTCTGAAGAACCTGAACGTTATGATTCCGTTCTGCCGTAACGTAGAGGAATGCGAAAAGGTTACCAAGATTATGGCTGACTGCGGTCTGTCCCGTGGTAAAGACTTCAAGGTTTGGCTGATGGCTGAGATTCCGTCCAACATCATCCTGGCTGACCAGTTCAACAAGTTTGTCGATGGCTACTCCATCGGTTCCAATGACCTGACCATGCTGGTTCTGGGCTGCGACCGTGATAACGATACTGTTTCCCATATCTATGACGAACGTAACCTGGCTGTACGCCGTGCAATCCGTCACCTGATCGAGGTTGCTCATAAGGATGGCAAGACCGTTTCTATCTGCGGTCAGGCTCCGAGCGTATATCCTGAGTTCTGCGAGTTCCTCATTAAGAGCGGTATCGACAGCATGTCCGTTAACCCGGATACTGTTAAGTTCACTAAGAAGCTGGCTGCTCAAATCGAGCAACGCATCATGATGGATGCTCTGACTGGCAAAGGCCGTCAAGAGGTTGAGGACCTGAACTGGTAAGAGGCAATTAAAGACTTTCAGCTCTTTGGCTAAGCGCATTGGCTTTATCTGGAAGCAGAAAAAGTAAATATGCAGTGAAGAGTTTTAGGACTCCTGTATTGTAGTACAAATTACAATGCAGGGGTCCTATTTGCTTTTTTTCTTAAAATTTTTAAGGAGGTAATTATGTTTGCTGTTATTTTTGTTCTCGGTTTGCTTTATCACACTTATACTGATATGAAATCTATGCTGCTTTATGACAAGGTAACATTAATTTTAGCGGCAGTTGGCTTAGTACGCGCGTGGTATGAGGGGCAGCTTTTTGATGCTGCTTACGGAGCTGGAATTATTTTGGCAATAATGTTGGTGCTGTATTTTGCCAGTCGCGGAGGTATGGGCGAGGGTGATGTCAAGTTAGCGCCTGTGTTGGGAATCTGGCTTGGCTTAGAGCAGGGACTATTGTGTTTGCTGCTCGCCTTTGTCAGCGGTGGTGTTGTAGGGGCATTATTGTTGCTGTGCAGGCGTGGGAAGCTGAAACAGGCGATTCCCTTCGGACCGTTTTTGTGCGCAGCAGCGGTTGCTGCGTATTTTTGTGGTAAAGAAATCATTACATGGTATTGGAGGATGTTCTTATGATGAAGCATGAAAAAAGTATTAGTGTTAAAGAGCTGTTTGAGTCTGTATTGTGCGCTTTGCGCTGCCGTTGGCGCCGTAAGCAGGTGCTTTTGCTGTTGTCACTGCAAACGGGGCAGGTGGCGTATTGGCAGAATGGAGAACGCAGCTGGCAGGAGCAGCTTGATGAAGAGTGCCTGACAAATAAGCAAAGACTTGCCGATAATTTACGTGAACTGCTTTTAAAGCGTGAGGTGGAGGAAGGAGCAGCCGTTTTGCTGTTGCCTGCAACAGCGACGATGTACTCCGAACAGCTGCTTTTGCCTTTAATGCGGCGGCGTGAACTGCAGGTTGCACTGCAATGGGAGGTACAGCAGAGCGTTCCTTGGATGCATGAAGACTATACTTACAGCTTTGAAGCACATGTTATCGGTGAAGCAGATGAACAGCAATATCAGGTGATGTTTGCAGCCTTACAGAATGCGTCGCGTGCTGAACTGGAGCAGCTGTGCAGAAGTTTAATGCTGAAGCTGCAGGGGATTTTGTTAGGCAGTAAAACGATTGATGAAGCAGCAGATAAATGGTTTGCCGGGAAGTCTCTTCCATCAATATACAGGCAGAAGCAGAGGCGCTTACAGGGGATAGCGGCCACTTTTGGCCGTTATCTGACAAAAGCAGGCTGTGCAGCTTTAGGGTTAGCGATTTTGGCTTATGCCAGTGCCTGGGGAGGCTGTTATCTGGCGCAGCGCGATTTGCAGGAGGTAGAGCAGCAATTAGAGCAGTATGCGGAGTGGGAACAGCGTATGCAGGAAAGCGAGGTTGTTGAGCGTAACTGTCAGCGTTTGGAAAAGCTGTTGGCTGCAGTATCTAAACCATCGAAAGAGGCAGGTGGTGAGGTTGAGCACATCTGCCGCCAGATGATGCCAGGCTGTTGGCTGACACTGCTAGAATACAACGGCAGTAAAAAACCTTTAGTGCTGCAAGGACAGGCGGTGGATAATTTGGCCTTGGAAAGTTTTGTGGAGCAGCTGCAAAAATGTGGAAATTACAGCAGAGTAGAGCTTCTGCAATCGCAGCATCAGGGTAACGTTCTTGTTTATAAACTGCAGTTGCAGATGAAGGAGGGCAAGCAATGAAAGCAGGAGAAAAAACAATTAATCTGCTTGCCTGTATAGCGTTGGTGTTGTCTACAGGCTTTGGAGTAAAGGCATTAGAGCTTTGGAATGAAAGACAACTGGCGGTAGAACAGACACAGAAGCTGCAGGGGCAACTGACACAGCAGATTCGTTTTGCTGATGAACACAGTGATTATAAGACATATAAAATCAAGCTATTGGATAAGCAAAAGAAATTAGAGCAGCAGGTAGAGCATAATTTGAACTTAAACAACATCCTGCAGCGCCTGCAAAAGCAGGCACAAGCGCAAAGCATTCAACTGAGTAGCATGCAACTGGAGGGCCAGCCTATGCCTTTGCAACATGGTCTGCAGCTGCAGACAGTGAAAATAAGTGCTGTCGGTGATTTTTATTCCCTGCTGCGTTGGCTGCGGCAGGTAGAACGCGACGGTTGCAAAGTTAAAGAGCTGCGCTTGCATAGCGATATGCAGGCAAAAGAAGTGCTGAAAATGGACATCTCACTGGAATTTCATACTGAAAACTGATTCGCCCAATTAGCCTACGCTAATTTTATCTTGACAAAACCACCATCTTATAAGATAATGGCATAGTAAAGTTAGACTAGGCTAATTTAATTCTAAAGATAGCACTGGCTAATATTGTAAAGGGAGTTGCGTATGAAAAAATATATCTTACTCGTATTTGTCGTAATCATAGCCCTGGCAGGCTACTTCCTGCTGGCAAGAGGCCAGCACAAGCTCGCAGCCAACGCCGCCGTCAGCGTAACCGACAGCACCGGCGCCAAGGTTCACATCCCCACGGAGCCCAAAAGAATCGTCTTTCTCAATGCCTCCAATCTGGAAATCTTCACCTCCATCGGCGGCAAGGCCGTCGGCAGACCTACCAGCACTTCATATCCCGACGACATCAAGGAAAGCATTAAGGACATCCCCGAAGTAGGCATGATCCACGCGCCCAATCTGGAAAAAATCATGAGCCTGAAGCCTGACCTGGTTGTAGGTACGAACGTACCCTTCCACGTAATGCTGCGCAAGCCTCTGGAAATGGCCGGCGTGCCGCTTTACCTGAACATGATAAACTCCTATGAGGACGTGCTGAAAAGCATAGACGACTTTGGCCGCTTTGCCGGCAGAGAAAAGGAAGCTGCCGCCAAGCGTGCGCAGATAGAAAAGGAATATGCCGCACTGACGCAGGACGTACAGAAGGGCAGGGGACCGAAGGTGCTGATCATCTTCGGCTCGCCAGACAGCTTCAATATGTCCACCAAAAAGAGCTTCGGCGGTGATCTGGCAGAGCGTTTGGGCGCCGTAAACATTGCGGACAAGGCCGAGAACGTGAAGGACAGCAGCTACATTCCGCTGAGCATGGAATTCGTAGCCAAGGAAAACCCCGACATCGTGATGCTGATTACCATGGGCGGCAGCAAGGAGATTCTGGAAAAGCTGCGCGCCAATATGCGTGAAAACGCCATTTGGCATGACGTGAACGCCGTGAAGAATAACCGTGTGTACCAGCTGCCGCCTAGCCTGTTTACCGTTAACCCCGGCACGCACACCATCGACGCGATGAAGATTATGAAAGAATATATCTATGGAGAGGGCAAGCAATGAGCAATGATGCCAAAACAAAAGAAAAAATGCGTATAGCGGTCTTTTGCGGCCTGTGCATCCTGCTCGTTGCAGGCATCTTCGTGAGCATCGGCAGCGGTACGGTGAGCCTTTCCGTGAGCGAAACATGGGCGGCGCTGCTGGGCGAGGCCGATGCTGACACCGATCGCATTGTGAACCTCATCCGCCTGCCCCGCACGATTGTGACAGTGCTGGTGGGTGCTAACCTGGCTTTGGCAGGCTGCAACCTGCAGGGCGTGCTGCACAATCCGCTGGCAGACCCCGGTATCATCGGCGTGAGTGCCGGTGCGGGCCTGTTTGCCATGATTGTCATGCTGATTTTCCCGGAACAATCTGCTATGGTGCCGCTGGCAGCCTTCGTCGGCGCCGTGCTTTCCACAGGCATCGTTTTTTTCCTGGCGTGGGAAAAGGGCATCAACCCGCTGCGAATGATTCTGGCGGGCGTGGCAGTTGCCACCTTCTTCGGCGGCGGTATGGCGGCGCTGAACGTATTTTACAGTGACAGAATCCAAGGCACGGTTATGTGGATGGCCGGCGGTTTTCAGGGGCGCAGCTGGGGGCATGTGGAAATGCTTTTGCCTTATAGCGCGATTGGTATTATCGGTACGATTTTGTGTGCGCGTTCCCTAAATGCGTTGCAGTTGGGTGATGAGCTGGCCAAAAGTTTGGGCGTGCGCGTTATGCGCATGCGCACTATTTTGATCTTTCTTTCCGCGCTGCTGGCGGCGGTTTCCGTAAGCGTGGCAGGCATGCTGGGCTTTGTGGGCCTCATCGTGCCGCACATCATGCGCCTGTTAATCGGCAGCGACCACGAATACCTGCTGCCCTGTGCGGCGATTGCCGGCGGTGCGGTGGTAACACTGGCTGATACGGCGGCAAGAACGCTTTTCAGTCCGCTGGAAATTCCTGTGGGCATCTTCATGTCCTTCATCGGCGGTCCGTTCTTCTTGTATCTGCTGAAACGGAGGATGCGTTAAGCTATGAATATCCCGACATTACATACACAAAAAATTACTCTGCGCTACGGCGAGCATACGATAATCAGGGACCTGACGCTGGATATTTCCCAGCCGGAGATTGTGACGATTATCGGACCGAACGGTAGCGGCAAATCGACGCTGCTGAAGGCACTCTGCCGCCTGCTGGAGCCTGCGAGCGGTGCTGTTTATCTGGATAGTAAGGATATCAACAAGATGTCTACGGAAGAGGTGGCGCGCACACTGGCAGTAATGGCGCAGAGTGCGAACGCTCCCGGAGGCACGACGGTGGAGGAGCTGGTGTGCTACGGACGCATGCCGTACCGTAAATTTTTCGACGGCCTCAATCAGGAGGACCGTCTGGCGATTGAGGAGGCGCTGGAGTTTACCGAGCTGGGACCGCTGCGTACGCGCCTTGTGCATACACTGAGCGGGGGTGAACGTCAACGCGCGTGGCTGGCCATGGCGCTGGCGCAGAAGCCGAAGATTTTGCTGCTCGATGAGCCTACTACTTATCTGGACGTGCATCATCAGCTGGAGCTGATGGAGCTTGTTGTGCGCCTGCATAACGAAATGGGCCTGACGGTTATCATGGTGCTGCACGATTTGAACCATGCGGCGCGCTACAGTGAGCGATTGATTGCGCTGAAAAAGGGCACCATCATGGCAGACGGACCTACGGACGAGGT
Organism: Phascolarctobacterium succinatutens; assembly: GCF_958453765.1. Classification (GTDB taxonomy): domain Bacteria; phylum Bacillota; class Negativicutes; order Acidaminococcales; family Acidaminococcaceae; genus Phascolarctobacterium_A; species Phascolarctobacterium_A succinatutens_B. Next base: position 115,949 of record NZ_CAUDZA010000002.1, read on the forward strand.
GTTCACGCAGTCTGTAATTGAAGAGCTTTATGATGTGAAGGCTGTGATCATGCGTGTCGAGGCCAACGGGACGCAGTACCCCGTGTGCTTTCCGTATAGTGTAGAGGAGCATGATTAAGATGAATAAATTTATGAAAACAATCGCTCTTAGCATGGCAATGTTGTGCCTGTGCGCAGGTGCCGCAGGTGCGGCGCAGTTCAGCGATGCGCAGAGCGGTAAAAATTTAACAGCAGCGCAGCTGGCAAGTAAGCTGCAAAAGTATGATGTAGTCTTCTTTGGTGAATATCATGACCAAAGTGAAATACACCAATATGAATTAGAGCTTTTGAAGGCAATGTATAAGGCAAAAGGCGAGAAACTGGCCTTATCCATGGAAATGTTTGAGGCAGATAATCAGGATAAGCTGAATAAATTTCTGGCAGGTACTATGAGCGAAGAAAATTTTCTCGCTGCAAGCCGCCCCTGGCCTAATTACGGCACGGATTATGCTCCGCTGGTAAATTTTGCCAAAGAAAAGAAAATGCCCGTTATTGCCGCTAACGTACCGCGCTTTTTGGCAGCGCACGTAGCGAAAAACAACGCTTCGACGGAGGGCGTGGAGGCGCAGTATCAGCAATGGCTGCCCAAGCATACCTATGCTCCCGAGGGCGCGTATAAGGATAAATTCTATGCGCAGATGAGCTCGCCGGCAGCTCCGATGAAGATGCCGCCAGCGCGTTTAGCAGCAGTTTATGCGGCGCAATGCCTGAAGGATGACAAGATGGCCGAGAGTATTGCTGCGTTTGCCGACGCACATCAGAATATGCAGATTTTGCATATCAATGGCTGCTTCCATTCCGATGCGCATCTGGGTACAGCGCAAAAGCTGGAAGCTTTGCGTCCTGAGCTCAAGGTTGCCGTAATCACACCGCTGGAGCGCAAACAGAAGGGCGAAAAGCCTGCGGGTGATTTTGTCGTATGGTTCGACAGAAAATAAATTCTTCCGATATTTTTTTATCCGTTAGTTAGCAGTTGCTGACTTTACGGGTGTGAAATATACCATAAAAAAACAAGTAGAAAAAAGAGGTGCATTATGAGAAATTTAAACAAAAAGAAGATAGCATTACTTACTGCCTGTGTTGTCAGTGCAGTTGGCCATATGGCATTTGCTGCGGAGGCAGATAATTACGATGAATACAGCGGTGCGGATTACGTTGTGACCGCAACCAAGACACAGCTGGAGAAAAAAGAGGTTCCGCAAAGCGTTGAGGTTATTACCCAAGAGGATATCAAAAATACTGCTGCTTATAACGTGCGCGATGCCTTGCGTTTTGCAACTAACATTGATGTGCAAGAGGTTGGCATGACCGGCAATGTGGTTATGGTTCGCGGTATGGAAAGCAAGCATACGTTGATTTTGGTTGACGGTCGTCGTATGGCTGCCGAAAACACCGGTTCTACAATGAATGCCTATGAGCTGAGCCGTATCAATCTTGCAGATGTAGAACGCATTGAAGTTATTCGTGGCAATGGTTCTGCTTTGTATGGTAGCGATGCTATGGGTGGTGTTATTAACATCATTACAAAGAAAGCCAACCAAGAGCATGCAAGTATCGGTGCTCATACCGGCACTAAAGAAATGGGTACAAACTTCTATTATTCTTCCGGACGTCAAGGCAAAGTAAGTGTAAAAGCCAGCGGCGGTATTGAAGATGTCCGTAAAGAGGTTAGCGGCTATTACAATAAAACCAAAGGTTATGATACTAGCAGCTCCAATATGTATGGACCTCGCCGTTTCTTAAATCTTGGTTTTGATTATGCCTTTGATGCTAACCGTGGTCTTGCTTTAGATTTGAATTTTATGCGTGAACAGTTCACCAGTAATAGCAGTGAAGGCACTGACAAAGGTGTTTATAATTATGATAACAACCGTTCCGATTATGCTTTGACCTATTATGGCAAGGATAATAAAAACGATTATAATCTGCGTATGTATTACAATACATTAAAGAAAAGCAACGTAACAAACGAAAATAATGCTATTACCGATTTTGACCATACCTCGTATGATACTTTGGTGTTTGAAGGCAAAAACAGCATGAAGCTGAATGATAAAAACACTATGACTTATGGCGCTGAATGGACTACGACCAATATGCGTGGTACACGTTTCGGCGGTGGCGGTGATAACAAATATAGCGAAACCTTTGCAGGTATCACTAAAGCAGGTTCTGAAAAGGATGTAGATACTTATGCTGCTTATCTGCAGGATGAATGGAAAATTACTGATAAATGGCTGCTTATTCCTGCTGTGCGTTTTGACCATCACAATGCCTTCGGCAGTCATACATCTCCTAAAATCGGTACTACCTATAGCTTCAGCGATAATAGCCGCTTTAAGGTCAACTATGGCAAGAGCTTCCGTGCGCCGACAGTATATGAATTGTACTCTACCATGGATAAACGCATGGGCATGATGAATGTTCAGGTATTAGGTAATCCTGATTTAAAACCTGAGAAAGCAACTAATTTCGACATCGGTTTTGAAGCAGAGCAAGGTAAATGGTCCGGCAAATTAGGTTATTATCATAATGAAATAGATAATCTTATTGATTCCGATATGTTCTACCGTGGCTATGTTCCCGGTGTCGGCATGGTTGTCAAGAGCAAATACTACAATGTAGGCGAAGCGGAAATCAGTGGTGCAGAAGCAGAGGTTGGTTACAATTTCAATGATAATTGGAATGTTAAGGCTACTTATAACTACACGGATGCTAAGGATAAAACCACTAATGCTCGTCTGAATAACAGAGCAAGACAAAACGGTGTTGTCCAATTAAGTTATACTGATAATGCAGAATTGCCGTTTACCGCAACTTTGTGGTCTAAGTGGTATGTAGATTATCTGTACAAGGTTTCCAGCAATGTTAATACCTATACCTTTAACACGTTTAACTTTGTTGCAGACAAGCAAATTACTAAAAACCTGCATGTTTATGCCGGTGTAGACAATATCTTTGACAAGACCTTACCCTATGATGAAAATCATAGCTATACTATCGACGGCCGCACCTGGCGTGTCGGCGCAGAGATGACCTTTTAATTAGAGTTTTGATTCCATAATATCAGCATACTGCTCCTTTCTGTACTTTGGGGAGCAGTATGCACCTCCTGTAAAAGTACGACAGCATTTGTAGATTTGTGAGGAAAATATGCAGGCAATAACAGATTTAATAATGTACTTTCAGAAGGGCGGACTGGTTATGTGGCCGCTGCTCGCCTGTTCTATAACTGTGATAGCAATCGCCATTGAGCGGTTTATATATTATAAGAGCGTGGACAGCGGCGCTGTCTTTGCCTCCCGCTATTGCGCCGCCGTGCGCAGCGGTGATTTTGCTGTGGCGACAGAGCTGGCGCACAAGGGAAGCGGTCAGTGCGCGCAGATGCTTGCTGATGTGGCGGCAATTGCAGGCGGTAAGGCAGAAAAGAGCGCCTTCCTCGAAAGCCGTGCCGGTATTTTTATGGCGACGCTGCGCGATAAGCTGGATTACCTGGGCATTATCGTAACGATGTCCCCGCTTCTGGGACTGCTGGGCACTATCGTGGGCATGATCGGTGCCTTCAGCATTTTCAACGTAGAAGCGGGTGCGCCGATGGCGATTACCGGCGGCATCGGCGAAGCGCTGATAGCGACGGCAACGGGCTTGTGCGTAGCTATTCTTTCACTGTGCGCACATTCCTATTTCGCTCACCGTATGGACAACATGATTACGGATATGGAGCAGTGCTTCAGCGCACTGTTGGAGGCTGAAACAAGGAGAGCAAGATCATGAAGCTGCGAGATGTGCGTAACAGGAAAACGCCGCCGCTGATGATTATCCCGATGATTGATATTATGTTCTTTCTGCTGGTCTTTTTTATGCTGAGCACGATGTATATGATTGACCTGAAAACGATTCCGGTGAAGCTGCCGCAGGCTAAAAATGCGGCGACGGATACTACGACCACCTTCGCCGTGACGATGAAGGCCGACGGCAGCATTTATCTGGGCGATGCCCAAACGGATGCGGAGGCCTTGGCGCTGCAGGCAGGCCTGGAGCAGAAGAAGAACAAAAACTTCGCCGTTGTCATCCGTGCGGAAAAGGCGCTGGAGTACGGCGAGGTGATTAAGCTGGTAGATAAGCTGAAGGGTGCAGGCGTAGCACGCTTCGGCCTGGCGACGGATGGCGGTAAGTAACGATGAAGCAGATAGAAAAGCTGCAGGCGAAGGCACGTCAGCGCTTTGGCTTTTGCGGTTCACTGATAATACATTTTATATTGTTCGTCGCACTGGCATTTTCGGGCGTCTTTGCTATGCAGCCGCCGGTTGCGGATGCTGACACCGTTGTGTTCTTTGATGCTGGCGGCGGAGGCGGAGGTGGCGCCGATGAAGCTATCGCTGATGCTGCCGACGATGGCGAGGAGCAGGTGGAGGAAGTCGTGGAGGAAGAAACGATTACTCTGCCTGATGGCAAGATAGAGCATAAGCAGGTTGTGAAGCATGTAGTGAAGCATGTGCCTGCAGGTGCAAAAAAAGGCAGCGGCAGTGGCAACGGTAGTGGCAGCGGCGGCGGTCACGGAACCGGCCATGGCACAGGCAGCGGCAGTGGTATTGGTGCAGGCAGCGGCAGTGGCAGCGGTCACGGTGCGGGACACGGTAGCGGCATTGGCGACGGTGCAGGCCCCGGCATTGCACGCAATCCCAAGGTGCCTCCGCGTGTAGCCTCAACTGCGGCTCCGGTTTATCCGCAGGCGCTGCGTGATGCGGGAATCGGCGGGCGCGTTGTCGTGCGTGGGGTTATAGGAACTGACGGGCGCGTAGAAAGCGCCGTAGTAGTGCGCTCCAGCGGCAACAGCACTCTGGATAACAACGCCCTCAGCGCCTTTTACAAATGGCGCTTCAGTGCTGCCAAAAATGACGCCGGCCAAAAAGTACGCTGCTACTTCGTACAAGGCTTCCCATTTGTAATAGAATATAAATAATAGGCTTTATAATAAGGAATTTTCACTTAAACTACGCTCAAACTATCGTAAAGCATGATAGTCTTTGCTTCGCTCAAACAAACAGCACACTACCCTTGGCGCTGCGCAGACCGGAACGGACGACGGGCTCGCAAGCACATCGATGTCAAGCGAACTGCGCAAGCAACGGACAGGCACAGGAATTTTTCGCTGGAGTGTTGACGCATCCTGCGGATGAACGGCACGCAAAAATCAGCGACGTGAAAAATTTTGCGAATCTAGTCGCCGGAATCCGGCGAAGCAGCCGTTAAGGGCGTTTTTTGGATACTTTTTGCCGCCCAGGGCAAAAAGTATCATAGCAACGCAAGAGTAAGGGAAGCAGGCTATACTTCGCATTGAACAAAAAGCACGTCATTCTTAGCTAGTACGTTTAGCACACCACCCTCGGCGTTGCGCAGACCGGAACGGACGACGGGCTCGCAAGCACATCGATGTCAAGCGAACTGCGCAAGCAACGGACAGGCACAGGAATTTTTCGCTGGAGTGTTGACGCATCCTGCGGATGAACGGCACGCAAAAATCAGCGACGTGAAAAATTTTGCGAATCTAGTCGCCGGAATCCGGCGAAGCAGCCGTTAAGGGCGTTTTTTGGATACTTTTTGCCGCCCTGGGCAAAAAGTATCATAGCAACGCAAGAGTAGGCAAAGCACGTCTATCCTACGCTTAAACAAACAACACATCATTCTTAGCTAGAACGTTTAGCACACTACCCTTGGCGCTGCGCAGACCGGAACGGACGACGGGCCCGCAAGCACATCGATGTCAAGCGAACTGCGCAAGCAACGGACAGGCACAGGAATTTTTCGCTGGAGTGTTGACGCATCCTGCGGATGAACGGCACGCAAAAATCAGCGACGTGAAAAATTTTGCGAATCTAGTCGCCGGAATCCGGCGGAGCAGCCGTTAAGGGCGTTTTTTGGATACTTTTTGCCGCCCCGGGCAAAAAGTATCATAGCACACAAGCGTAAGCAAGCAGGCTATACTTCGCATTGAACATCAATAATAACCCTCAATAACTATAACCCACAAGGAGAAAAACATGAGAAAAATAGCAATCTACGGTAAAGGCGGCATCGGCAAATCCACCACCACCTCCAATTTATCCGCAGCCCTCGCATTAAAAGGCTACAAAGTAATGCAAGTAGGCTGCGACCCCAAAAGCGACAGCACCAAAAACCTCATGGAAGGAAAACGCATCCCCACAGTATTAGAACAACTGAAAGCCAAAGGTGAAGCTCTTAAGCTCGAAGACATCGTTTTTGAAGGCTTCGGCGGCGTATTGTGCGTAGAAGCTGGCGGCCCCACCCCCGGCATCGGCTGCGCAGGCCGCGGCATCATCTCCGCCTTTGAAAAGCTGGCCGAGCTGGAAGCCTTTGAAACCTACAAGCCTGACATCGTCATCTACGACGTCTTAGGCGACGTAGTCTGCGGCGGCTTCGCCATGCCCATTCGCGGAGGCTATGCACGCGAGGTATTCATCGTATCCTCCGGCGAAATGATGGCCCTCTACGCGGCAAGCAACATCGCTCAGGCCATCAAAAACTTCGGCCGTCGCGGCTACGCACGCTTGAAGGGCATCATCCTCAACGCCAAAAACATTGAGAATGAGCAGGAGCTGGTAGCCAAGGCTGCTGCAGAAATCGGCACCGAGGTTGTGCAATATGTTCCGCGCAGCGGCGATATCCAAATCGCCGAAAATCAGGGCGGCACTGTCAGCGAATTTGTCAAGGATTCCCCAATGGTACAGGTGTACAACGAATTAGCCGAGCGTGTGCTGGCTATGAGTGAGGACGAAGAAGAATAGGAGGCAGTACATGGGCTCAAAGGAAGATGCAATGTGGAAGATGGCCGAAAAAATGGGCATGCCCAAAAGCGCCATCGAAGCCATCAAGGCCAAGCAGAAAAACGGTGACAAGAGCGCTATGCCCGACATGGGCAAGATGATGAGCATGATGCAGGCAATGAAAGGCGAAAAGAAGGACGAAATGCGCAAAATGGCTGAGAAAATGGGTATGCCGCCGCAGGCTGCAGGCATGGACGGCAACGAAATCTTAGGCCGCCTGAACCGCCTGAGCAAGGTGCAGACAATCAAGGATGTGCCCCAGCTCACAACAGCGCTGTTCCCCGGCACCCACTGTCCGCTGATGGGTGCGGCGATGGTGGCAGGCGGTATCAACGATTGCCTGCTGGTAATCGTAGGCACGGACGAATGCAGCTATTACACCAAAAGCCTCACCATCAACGAGCGCTACGGCGGTATTGCGGGACGCTGCGTTTCCGTTGTGCTCGACAGCCATGACGTGACCTTCGGCAGTACCGAAAGCATGCACAAGGCTTTCAAAGAAATAGTGGCGGAATATCAGCCGAAATGCGTGATGCTCGTCACCACCTGCGTAATTGAGGTAATCGGCGATGATTACGACGCCATTGCCGCAGAGTTGACCAAGCAATACAATATTCCGGTAATGGCGGTGCACACCGAGCACTTTAAGTGCGAGGACCATTTCCCCGGCTTGGAGCGCGCCATCACTGCCTGCGCCACCATGATGCAAAAGCAGGAATGTGACGGCAGCGTCAACGTTTTAGGCCAGCGCATGGGCAACTTTGCCGACACGGAGCTGCACGCATTTTTAGCGGCAGCAGGCGTCAAACTGGGCGTACAGCTGCCCAGCGGCTGCACTGCCGAGGAAATCCGCCGTGCTCCCGCAGCGAAGGTGAACATCGTCGTGCATGATATCGCGCTGCCGTTGGCGCAGGCTATGCAGGAGCAGTACGGCATTCCTTACGTTTACTTCAACCGCTTCGCAGCGCCGGAAAAAATCCTGCAGACCTATCAGCATCTGTTTAATTATCTGGAGCTGCCGCTGACTGCGGAGATTGGCGCTAAATTTGAGGAATGCAAGGAATTGGAGCAGAAGGTGCTGCCTGACGTCAAGGGCGTGCCCTATATCTACGGCAATACGCAGTATGACTGCTTCGAGCTCAACAGCTATCTGTGCAGCCTGGGCCTGGTGCCGCAGCTGATTCAGAGCAATAAGCTGAGCGAGGCTAATTTTGCGGATATCGAAAGCATTCTGGCGCAAACCGACCCGTACATCTGCAAGGCGGCGAATATCGCACCGCTGCAATATGTTTACGACGTACTGCATCCGTGGTTCTATATGGGCCATGAGTTCGGTGAACGCCTGCGCCGCAAGGGCATTGCCCTGCTGCACAGCGACCCGGCAGGCAAAATGCTGGGCTTTGAATGCAACAGCTTCATGCTGCAGGCGGTGGCGAAGGCTGTCGCTGATGCCAAAATGTTCAGAGAGGAGGCCGGCCTGTGAGCTTAGTAAGATTTTTACCGACACCATCGGACAGAATGGGAATTATCTGGAGCCTTCTGGCTGTACAGGGAGCTATCGTGCTGGAGTACGGCCCAGCGGGCACTACGCACTACAGCATGGGCTTATACGGAGGCTTGGGCCTGCGCTTTCAAAACCGCCTCTTCACCACGCATATGAGCGAGGACGATGTTGTCATGGGCGACGTAACACGCTTAGAGGAAGCAATTATCGAACTTGATAAAAGCTATGCGCCGAAGGTTATCTTCGTTGTTGCCTCTTCCGTAACTGCCGTCATCGGCACCGACATCAAGGGCGTGTGCCGTTATATGCAAAACGAGGTCAAGGCTAAGCTTGTGGCCTTCGAGCAGGGCGGCTTCCGCGGTGATTACAGCGTCGGCCTGGCCGAAACCTACAAGCTGCTGGTGCGCAACCTGCCACAGAAGGATGCAGCGCAGGAGGCGGGCATGTACAACATCATCGGCGCCTCTGCGTGGCGCTACCGCATGGCTAGCGACATCTGGGAGGTAAAGAGCCTGCTGGATGAAGCGCTGGACCTGCGCTGCAATGCCTGCCTTTGCTGCGACACCAGCATAGACGAGCTGCAGGCTATGGGCAAGGCACAGGTAAATATTGTGCTGGGCAACGAAGGCCTTGCCGCTGCCAAATATCTTGAAGAAAAGTTCGGTACGCCATATGTTTATGCCGTTCCCTACGGCTACAGCGGCACCGTAAGCTTTTTGGAGCAGGTAGGCGCAGCAGTTGGTAAGGCTCCTGAGCCCATGGTGCTGATGCGCATCAAAATGAAGGAAAAGGGCATGTCCATGCTCAGTATGTTTGCCATGATGGGCGGCAGCAAGCCAAGGCAGGCCGCTGTTAAGGGCGATTATGACCTGGTGCAGGGTGTGGGCGCTTTCCTGGAGCAGGCAGGCATCAGCGTGACGCACAAAATGTGCGCGCACAGCCTGAAGGCCATTAGCGAACCTGCGGCAGATGTAGAAGCCTACGCCGAGGAGGGCGAATGGCTGCAGACAATCCGTGAGCTGCGCGACACGTTGCTTTTCGCGGACGATGTGGCGCTCACGCAGGCAGATGCAAGCAACATGAAGGTGCTCATCAGTGCACCGTTTATAAATGGCGTAGTGGCAACACACCTGCCGTTTATGGGCGAAAAGGGTGCTGATTTCCTGCTGGAGCAAATCCAGGGTTATTACCAGAAATAAGCAGTGTCAAAAAATTTTCAAAGCGTTTTCATGAAAACTTTTCGTGTTACATATTGCTAACTACAATAAAACATGCTACAATAAGCATGAAGTTAGCAATACCTAACCGAAAGGATGAAATCTATGAAGCTGTTTGGATTTACGTCGTTCGACGAGCTCTTGGCGTATAACTGCGCGCCTGTATTGGCAGGCATAAAACCAGCGAATCTACTTTCGCTGATGCCTGACGATGCTGAAGAAATAGACGCGCTGCTTGTACAGTACAACGCTCAGTTCGCAGAGCGGGGAATAGTCTTCCGTCGTCTGTGCGCATGTACTAAGCGTGTGCTCATTTTGGTCTATAATGAGGAGCAGCTGGCGCAGGCACTGCGTAATCCCGGCTATCAGGCGTATCTTATTGCCGCAGGCTATGAAGCCGGAGCTTCTGCAGAAGATTACCTGTATAGGCTTGAGCAGCGGCTGAATACACAGAAGACCTTTCCACATGAAATCGGTGTCTTCCTCGGCTATCCGCTTGAGGATATTCTGGGCTTTGTGCTCAACAAGGGAACGGACTGCAAGTACAGCGGCTATTGGAAGGTTTATGGCGATGTGCCCAAGGCACGCAGCATCTTTGCGGCCTATGAGCTTTTTCGTGATATTATATTGCAAAAACTGGCGGCAGGCATGTCGCTCAAGGTAGCTGTGGCTACATTATAAGGAGGCAATTGAACTATGAAACAAATTCCTGTAATTTTTTGGACCGGTACCGGTAACACACAAATGATGGCTGACGCTATTGCCGAAGCAATTAACGCTGCCGGTGCGGAGGCTGTTGTAAAAAATGTCAGCGAGATCAGCGCTGACGAGGCTGCAGGCTATGACGCATTGGCACTGGGCTGCCCGGCAATGGGCGCAGAGGTGCTTGAGGAATGTGAATTTGAGCCGTTCTTCACTGAACTTGAAGACAAGCTTGCTGGCAAGAAGGTTGCTCTGTTCGGCTCCTATGGCTGGGGCGGAAGCTATATGCAGGATTGGGAAGCACGCGTTAAGGACGCGGGTGCGACACTTGTAGCTGACGGCGTACTGGCGCTGGGTGCTCCCGATGACGAAGCAATGGCTAAGCTGGCGGAAGCAGGCAAGCTGCTTGCCGAGTAAGGCTGAAGCAACACAAAAAACTGCCTTTCAATTTTCAGAAGGGCAGTTTTTTAGTGAAGCGCTTGCGTTATAGCAATTGGCAAATAACTCGCTTTATGATATTATTTAAGAACACATCCTATTGACTTTATACCTGCTATATAGTGTAGACTGTATCATCATAAAAGAAAGTATATAACGCCGCGGCAGCGTTTTACGCCAGGCACATCGGCAAAAGCTGCTGCCCGCGCTTTAGAATATATATGAATAGAGGATAGGAAAGCTTTATGTTCAAAACATTTCTCAGCTATTATAAACCATATAAGAGCATCCTGCTCTTTCTCGTGATTGGCTCGCTGCTGCGTGCGCTGCTCGAGCTGTTCTTTCCCTATGTAGTGAAGCTGATGTTGGAACAGCAGCTGCCGCTTAAGAATCTGCCGCTGCTTCTTAAATGGTCGGCAGCACTGCTTGCCATGTATCTGGTAAACTTTGGCATGCATTTTGGCATTATATACTGGGCGCAGTCCATGAGCTATTCCATGGAACGTGATATGCGCCATGATTTGTTCAGCCATCTGCAGAAGCTGTCCTTCGGCTTTTATGATAAAAACAAAAGCGGGCAGCTGCTGTCACGCCTCACAAGCGATTTGAGCGAAATTAACGGCTTCGCAGGCAATGCGCCGATTGATCTTATCGTCTGCGGGCTGACGATGGGCGGCACGATGGTTATTCTTATTTACATGAATCCTATGCTGGGCAGCCTTATTGCCTTCCTGCTTCTGGTGAAGGCAGTGCATACCGTTTTCGTCAACCTGCGCATGAAAAAGGCCTTCTTTGCCAATCGTGTGGCAATGGGCGAGGTAACGGGCAAGGCTGCGGAAAGCATTAACGGCGTGCGTCTGATCAAAGCCTTCGCGGGCGAGCGCAGCGATATGGCGCAGTTTATGGAAAAGGCGGATGCCTATCTGACAGTATGTAAAAAATCCTTCAAAATAACATCTTATTTCGTCGGCAGTATGATTTTCTTCAGCAACTTTATCAATGTGGCGATATTAGTCGTTGGCGGTCTGCTGATAAATCAGGGACTGATGAGCTTCGGTGAGCTGGTGGCCTTCTTCCTCTACGTGGGCCTGTTTATGAAGCCGCTGATGCAGCTTTTAGGCTTCATTCAGGTATATCAGCGCGGCATGGCAGGCTTCAAGCGTTTTTATGAGCTGCTGCAGGAAAAGCCCGAGATTATTGATGCACCGGATGCTAAAATCTGCCCGCCATGCAAGGGGAACATCACCTTTGATAACGTCAGCTTTGCCTATGCGGACGGCAGACCTGTTATCCGCAACCTTTCGCTGAGCGTGGCAGCAGGTGAAACTGTGGCCTTTGTGGGCGCTACGGGAGCAGGCAAAACAACTATCGCCAGCCTTTTGCTGCGCTTTTACGAGCCTCAAAGCGGCAGAATTCTGCTGGACGGCTGCGATATCCGTGAATTTACGCAGGAATCACTGCGCAGGCAAATCGGCCTGGTGCAGCAGGATGTCTTTCTCTTCGGCGACAGCGTGCGCTACAACATAGCCTACGCCAAACCGGATGCGACAGCGGACGAGGTGCAGGCGGCAGCGAAGGCTGCGGCGGCGGATGAGTTCATTCAAAAGCTGCCTGCAGGCTACGATACCGAGGTTGGTGAGCGCGGCGTGAAGCTGAGCGGCGGCCAGAAGCAGCGTTTGGCGATTGCGCGTGTCTTCCTCAAAAATCCTCCGGTAGTAGTGTTGGATGAGGCTACAAGTGCGCTCGACAATATTACGGAGCAGCAGATACAAAAGGAGCTCGACGAGCTGGCGGTAGGACGTACTACGCTGATTATTGCGCACCGTCTTTCCACTATCCGTCATGCAGACAAGATTGTGGTGCTTGACGAGGGCGCTGTTGCGGAGTGCGGCAGCCATGAGGAGCTGCTGGCGCGCAAAGGGCGTTATTATAATTTGTATCAGAAGGAGTAAAGCAGAGGCTTGCGGATGCAGGCGTACTGCAGAAGATAATAAAATAAAAATAGCGCACGCTCTTAAAGTGTGCACTGAGAATACAGAAAACCCATGTCTTGCCGATTTCGGCGGGACATGGGTTTTTAGTGCTTTGTGTTTAATTTTTTATTTTGGTATTAGGCTTGCTTTACGTGCTTAAGCTTCTTCCTTCAGCTTCTCCACATCAGCGAGAGATAAATTTGTAAGTTCAGCGATAACCTCGAGAGAATAGCATCCCTTAGCTAGCATACGTTTAGCAGTAGCAATGTTGGCATTTGCTTCGCCTTCAGCAAGTCCGATTTCCTTGCCTTCAGCAATGCCCTCAGCCTTGCCTTCACGTCTTTCATCTAATAAACGTGCTTCCATAAGCATAAATTCTCGCCTCACTTTCGTATCGAGTTTCAGATAGCTGATTTCATCGTCAATCTGCTTGGTGAAATCAGTAGTTACAATGTGGTTAAGACTCTTCCTTTAGCTTCTCCACATCAGCGAGAGATAAACCGGAAAGTTCCGTGATTTCCTGCAGAGAATAGCAACCTTTAGCCAGCATGAGCTTAGCGACTTTAAGTTTATGTTCAGCTTCGCCCTTAGCAAGACCGATAGCTTCGCCTTCAGCAATGCCCTCAGCCTTGCCTTCACGCCTCTCATCTAATAAACGTGCTTCCATAAGCATAAATTCCCGCCTCACTTTCGTATCTAATTTGAGATAGCTGATTTCATCGTCAATCTGTTTAGTAAAATCAGTAGTTACAATGTGGTTGTTTACATAATCATAAAAGCTTTTGATGTCCTTGGAGATGTCGCCATGCGTACCCTTAGTATTCAACAGCATAGTGGTTGCTTCATCCGGAAGCTCCAGCTCCAAATTCTCCAGACAACGCTTTTTAAAGGTATAGACATAATTATCCTGTTCAAAGAAATCAAAAACGCAGATAAAAATGATAAAGGTCGGTGGCAGCAGGTCATACGGCTGTCCCTTCTGCAGCAAATCAATATCAAGCAGCGCCTGATAATAACGGGAACGCTTGGGCAGGACGTAGGTATCCGTTTCGGGATTTTTATTGTTTTTCACCTGCATCTCCAGATTATAATGCGTGTGTTTATCGTCTGCTACGATGATATCAAGGCGGATGCCGCGGCTGGTGTACTCAGGCTCAAGCGTCTTTTCTGCCTCCAGATAGTTGATATCCGCAATCTCAATTTGCAGCAGCTCCTCCAACAGATGCTTGCAGATGCGCTTGCGCGACATAACTTTCTTGAAGATGAAATCGCTTTGGATAGTCAGGTTCTCAAATTTTGTTGCCAGGTCTTGCATGGTTTTTCTCCTTTCATTTTAACACAGATGCAATAAAAAATACATAAGCAGCGCAAAAACAAAAAAGAGCAGTACCCTGGCGATTAAAAAATCGTCAGTTCGTACTACTCTTAGAATGTACCAGATAAATGGCCTTGCTTAAGCTTCTGCAGAAAAAGTGCATCTGCAGGATATACTGCTTATTTAATTGTCCGCAGGTAAGGTTGCTGGAAGCGTAATGTTACCTGCAGTTTTGGAAGAACATGGTTTAAGTTTACTTGAAATTCAGGAGAATGTCAAGGGAAGAGGAACTTTTCCTGCGAACATTATACTTACTATAATCCGCTTATAATACGGGTACTTCTATTTTAGAAATGAAGTTGTCATGCGAATCGGTTGACCAGTAATTTCTTAATGTTTTGATATAAATAATATTATTTGTTTTTAAATTCAGTGCTTGACAAAATTTAATTAAAAACGGTTTTGCTGTATTTACCGCGTCGGCAAAATTGGTATTAACGCAGATTTGCAGATACAGGCCGTAAGGCTTTATGTAATTGTGCCTTTTTTTATTAGTCTTGCAGAAAACTTTGTAGGATTCCGGAGAAAAATCGGTAATTGTGTCATTAAAAATAAAACCGCTGATACTATATTCTTTAAGCCCGTTTTGGTCGACAGCCGAATTCAGCAGGGTGGCAGCAGCTAAAAAACGTTCCTTTTGCGGTAACGAAAGCGGGATTTGCTCACTTACCAAAAAATATTCCGCTTCTCTATAGGACAAGGTAATTTCGTTCAGTTTGCAATCATTGTAGATGTTTATAGTATTAATTTTAGATTTTATATTATCACATAATTTTGTAGTGAGTTCTATTTGCTTTGTCAATTTATGTAATTGCTTATTGAGCAGAGAAAGCGTATCTTCAGGGGTGCGGTGCTCCAAAAAATTCTTTATATCGTTAAGGTGGAAGCCCATTGTTTTCAAATCCAAAATAATTCCCAAGATGAAAAACTGTTTCAGCGAGTACATGCGATAACCGTTCGAATCTACATAATCAGGCTTAAACAAATCCTTTTTATCGTAGAAAATCAGCGTCTGTTTTGATATGTTATATAATTGCGCCAAGTCACTTGCGTAAAAGAAATTGCTTTTGTCTATCATTTAAAAATCTCTCCTATTGACATTATAGTTACTATATGGAGTATACTGTATCATCATAACATAAACAACATAATAATGCTAGAGTATTAGCATTGAGTTAGTGCATGAGTGTATGATGAAGTTGTTAGGAGGTATTGTATTTTTATGTTGAAACTGAACCGAAAAAAAGTTGCCGCTTTATTCATTATTTTGGGAATTTTGCCTCAAAGCGTAAGCTTTGCAGCAGAAAAGCTGGATCAATATAATTTGGACGAAATTGTAGTAACAGCTTCTCAGGAGAAAATTAAGCAGGAGCTGAATACTCCTGCTACTACCGAAATTTTCACTGCGGAAGATATTAAAAACTACAACGGCAGCAACGTACAGGAAGTATTGGAATATGCTGCGGGTGCGATTGCCGCTCAACCTACCGGTGTTGGCTCTACGTTTGGTATGAGAGGTCTGACCGGCGCAAGCCGTAACCCGACTATTCTGGTTGACGGTGTTCCTTTAAATATGCAGGGCTTCGGTAACCTGGACGCTATTCCCGTTAATGCTGTTGAAAGAATCGAAATAATCCGCGGTACCGGCGCAGTTCTTTACGGCACCGATACCTTGACCGGTGTTATCAATATTGTTACTAAGCAGACTCCGCAAATTTCCGCAAGTGCAGGCTACGGCAGCAGAGGCAAGCGTCTGGCTACCTTGAATGTAAGCGAAGATAAATTCGCTATGGCATATACACATGACAGAATTGCGGAACGTAACTGGTATACCGCGAAGAAAACCTCTAAAGGCATGTGGATGGAAAAACACAGTGCTATGTTAAAGTATAAGCCAAATGATAATTTATCTATGAGATATATGCTTACCGATAACCAGAACGATTACGATAAGTTTACTGCCCTCAAAAAGACAGGCTCCAACGAAACCAATATCGTTTTCCATGATCTTAATGTAGCATACAACAACAAAGGCTTGGATGTTACCGTATTCGGTCAGAAGCGTAAATACAAAAACAATGCTTATAACGTAGCTTACGAGCTTATGCCTAAAAAATCCCTGCGCAGAACCAGCTGGAACTATGGCGTAGATGCTAAGTATAATTTTGATATCGGCAAGTTCAACATTACTGCCGGTGCGGAAGTGGCTTTGGAAGCAGATTCTCACGGTAACGTTAAAGGCACATCCTTCGACCTGGATATGATTAAACGTCACAGAAAGGCTGTATATATTCAGGCTGTTGACAACATGACCGACAAAACAACCTTATCCTTCGGCGGCCGTGAAGTAATGTATGACGATATGAAGAATGAATTCCTGCCGTCCTTACAATTACTGCACAAGCTTAACAATAAGGATACCGTGTTCCTGAACGTCAACAAATCCTTCCGTATGCCTACCATCGGTGACCAATATTCCGACAGCGATTCTATGATTTTCAATGATAACCTTGGCCCCGAAACCGGCTGGAACTATGAAATCGGCTGGAAGAAGCTGTTGTCTCCGCGTGAATTCTTAAAGGTTTCTTTGTACCATCTGGATATCAGCAACAGAATCTTTACGCAGAAAATCGACGATGACCACAGCATGGTTGTCAATGCCAATAAATTCAAAAACACCGGCTTAGAGGTTTCCTATGAAGGCGTTTTGAGCGACCACTGGAGCTTCAAGACCTCTGTTGCATATTCCGATCCTAAGCAGATTGATAAACCGGGTGCCGATTTCAGAAACTGCGATGATAAGCTGCTGATTAACAGCGTTTTAGGCTATAAAAACGGCAAGCTGGCAACCAACCTGTTACATCAATATGCTGCTATGCGTTATCTGTCTTACGCACCGTATTCCGGCAATGGCATCAAGCAATATCTGAGCTTTAATGCTACCTATCAGTTCGATAAAGAAAACAGCGTGAAATTTGCTGTCAACAACATTCTGAACAGAACCGAAGAGATGGCTGCTTCCAGAGGCTGTCTGCTGCCGTACCGTGACTGGTTCATTACTTATGAAAGAACATTTTAATAAAATGCTTTGAAGGTGAACAATGAAAAAGCTGTTTCTGGTAATAATGGCATTGTCTTTATTGTTAGTCACCGGCTGTGGCAAGGAGTCCTTGTCCGCGCAGGAGCAGGGCAGCGGTTATACCGTTGTTGATGCCAGAGGCAAGAAAATAACCTTTGCATCAGCACCTAAAAGAATAGTTTGCTTAAATTACAGCGCTACAGATATTTTGACGGACCTTATACCGACAGAACGGATAATTGCTACGGATATGTGGGCAAGGGAAGAGGATTTGTCGAACTGCTACGAAAAGCTGAAGGGCATACCTGTATGCGAAAATAATCCTGAGCAGATTATGAAATTTAAACCGGATCTTGTTATTCTGACTGACGGCAGAGCTAACGAGCTGGCGGACACTCTTGACAGTGTCGGCATCAAGACCTGTGTCTTGCGTCAGCCCAAGACTATACAGGAAATTCCGGATTATATTAAAATTGTGGGTGAGGTAGCAGATACTAAGGCTGCTGCCGACAGCCTGGCAGAAAAGGTTGCTGCATATCTTAAGGCTTCTGCCGGTGGACAGAAAATCGAAAGTGTTCTGCTGATTCATCCTAACGGCGGTATCGGTCAAAAGGGCTCGATGCCTGCCAGCATCTGCGAAGCATGTAATATTGAAAATATGGCTGCAAAGTACGATTTTCCGCAGTCCTCTTATCTCAGCAAGGAACAGATTATTGCTATGAATCCCCAAAGAATAATAGTGTTGGACTGGTCCTTTGGCGGACAACACAAAAATGCAGAGATACGCAAGGAAGAAATTTTAAATGATCCCAGCTATCAGACTGTTTCAGCCGTGCAAACCGGCAAGGTTGTTATTGTGCCGATGAAATATATGCATTGCTCCAGTCAGTATGTGATGAAAAATCTGGAAGAATTAAAACGTATTATGCGCACAACCCTATAATAAAAAAACAAGCAGTGAACTACGAAAAATAGTTCCTGCTTGTTTTTTAGAATATGTAAATATATGGTATGGGGAAAGTTTATGTTCAGAACATTTCCCGGCTATTACAAAACATAAAAGGAGAAGGTTATGAGAAAAATTGCAATTTACGGTAAGGGCGGTATCGGCAAATCCACCACCACCTCCAATTTATCGGCAGCACTGGCCTTAAAGGGCTACAAGGTTATGCAGGTAGGCTGTGACCCGAAGAGTGATAGTACCAAAAACCTTATGGAGGGCAAACGCATTCCGACAGTATTGGAGCAATTAAAGGAAAAGGGCGAGTCCTTGAAGCTGGAAGATATTGTTTTTGAAGGCTTCGGCGGCGTACTGTGCGTAGAGGCCGGCGGACCTACTCCGGGCATCGGCTGCGCAGGCCGCGGTATTATTTCTGCCTTTGAAAAGCTGGCAGAGTTGGAGGCCTTTGAAACCTATAAGCCTGACATCGTTATCTATGACGTATTGGGTGACGTAGTCTGCGGCGGCTTTGCTATGCCGATTCGCGGCGGCTACGCACGCGAGGTATTCATCGTATCCTCCGGCGAAATGATGGCTTTGTATGCGGCGAATAATATTGCCCAGGCAATCAAAAACTTTGGCCGTCGCGGTTATGCACGCCTGAAGGGCATCATCCTCAACGCCAAAAACATTGAGAATGAGCAGGAGTTGGTTACTAAAGCTGCGGAGGAAATCGGTACCGAGGTTGTGCAGTATGTTCCGCGCAGCGGCGACATCCAGATCGCCGAAAATCAGGGCGGTACCGTCAGCGAATTCGTCAAGGATTCTCCAATGGTAAATGTATATAACGAGCTGGCCGAGCGTGTTCTGGAGCTCAGCGTGGACGAAGAGGAATAGGAGAAAAAGATGGATTTACAAGAAAAGGCGAGGCGCAAGCTGCAGGAAAAACTGAGCGGGCCGCAGCAGGCTGTGGGCATGGACGGCAACGAGCTTTTAGGCCGTCTGAACCGGTTGAGCAGAGTGCAGACAATAAAGGATATTCCGCAGCTGACAACAGCTCTTTTTCCCGGTACCCACTGCCCTCTGATGGGCGCTGCTATGATTGCAGGCGGTATTAAGGATTGTCTGCTGATTATCGTCGGGACGGATGAATGCAGCTATTATACTAAAAGCCTGACTCTCAGCGACCGCTACGGTGGCATTAACGGACGTTGCGTTTCGGTAGTATTGAACAGCCATGATGTAACCTTTGGCAGTGCGGAAAGCATGCACAAGGCGTTCAAAGAGATTGTAGCGGAGTATAGTCCTAAATGCGTAATGCTTGTGACTACTTGCGTTATTGAGGTTATCGGGGATGATTATGATGCCATTGCCGAGGAGCTGACAAAGCAGTACAGCATTCCGGTAATGGCGGTGCATACCGAGCACTTTAAATGCGAGGACCATTTCCCCGGCTTCGAACGCGCCATTACAGCCTGCCAAAGCATCATGCAGGCGCAGGAAGGTGATGGCAGTGTCAACGTTTTGGGACAGCGCTTCGGAGATTTTGCAGATACGGAGCTGTATGCGTTGCTGCAAAAGTCCAGCGTGAAAATCGGCGTACAGCTGCCAAGCGGCTGCACAAGTGATGATATTCGTCATGCTCCGGCAGCGAAGGTCAATATTGTTGTCAATGATATTGCTCTGCCGTTGGCGCAGGCTATGCAGGAGCAGTATAACATTCATTATGTTTACTTCAACCGCTTTGCTGCACCGGAAAAGATTCTGCAGGCCTATCAGCATCTGTTTGCTTATCTAGAGCTGCCGCTGCCTGCGGAGGTCAATGCAAAATTCGACGAATGCAAGGTGTTGGAGCAGAAAACGCTGCCTGTTGTACAGGGAGTACCGTATATTTTCGGCAATACGCAGTACGACTGCTTTGAGCTTAACAGCTATCTGTGCCGTTTAGGCCTTGTGCCGCAGCTGATTCAGAGCAATAAGCTGCGCCAAGAGCATTTTGAGGATATCAAAGGCATTCTGGCGACTACCGACCCGTATGTCTGCAAGGCGGCTAATATAGCACCGCTGCAATATGTTTATGATGTACTACATCCGTGGATTTACATAGGACATGAATTTGGTGAACGTTTGCGCCGCAAGGGAATTGCGCAGCTGCACAGCGACCCGGCAGGAAAAATGCTGGGCTTTGAATGCAACACCTTCCTGCTGAAAATTTTGCAGCAGGCTGTGGCTGATGCCAAAGTATTCAGAAAGGAGGCAGGCCTGTGAGCTTAGTTAGATTTTTACCGACACCGTCGGACAGAATGGGAATTATCTGGAGCCTTTTGGCCGTACAGGGAGCCATCGTGCTGGAATACGGCCCTGCGGGTACTACGCATTACAGCATGGGCTTATACGGCGGCTTGGGCCTGCGCTTTCAAAACCGCATGTTCACTACGCATATGAGCGAGGATGATGTTGTAATGGGTGACGTAACACGCCTGGAGGATGCCATCGTTGAATTGGATAAAAGCTATGCGCCGAAGGTTATCTTCGTCGTAGCCTCTTCCGTGACTGCCGTCATCGGAACTGACATCAAGGGCGTGTGCCGCTATATGCAAAATGAGGTCAAGGCTAAGCTAGTAGCCTTTGAACAGGGAGGCTTCCGCGGTGATTACAGTATCGGCTTGGCAGAAACATATAAGCTGCTCGTGCGCAATCTGCCAAAAAAGGATGTAGCGCAGGAGGCGGGCGTGTACAACATCATCGGCGCCTCTATGTGGCGGTACCGCATGGAAAGCGATATCTGGGAGATTAAGAGCCTGCTTGGCGAAGCGTTGGGACTGAGCTGTAATGCCTGCCTTTGCTGCGACACGAGCGTGGAGGAGCTGGAGGATATGGGCCTTGCACAGGTAAATATTGTGCTGGGCAACGAAGGTCTTGCCGCTGCCAAATACCTGCAGGAAAAATTCGGCACGCCGTATGTTTACGCTGTTCCCTACGGTTACAACGGTACGCTGAGCTTTTTGGCGCAGGTTGGAGAAGCGGTAGGCAGGGAGCCGGATTCTATGGTACTGCTACGCCTGCAAACAAAGGAAAAGAGCCTTTCCAGACTCAGTCTTTTCACTATGATGGGTAACAACAAGCCAAAGAAGGCTGTAGTTAAGGGCGATTATGATTTGGTACAGGGCGTGAGTGCCTTTCTGGAGCAGGGCGGCATCACTGTACTGCATAAAATGTGTGCGCACAGCCTGAAGGCGATTGCCGAGCCGGCGGCAGATGTGGAAGCCTACGCTGAAGAGAGCGATTGGCTGCAGGTAATCCGTGGATTGCAGGATACACTTATTTTGGCAGATGATGTGGCACTGCTGCAGGCTGATGCAGATAATATGAAGGTGCTTATCAGCGCACCGTTTATGAACAGCGCTGTGGCTACGCACATGCCGTTTATGGGCGAAAAGGGAGCGGATTACCTGTTTGAGCGGATGCAGGCGTATTGCAGAAGATAAAAAAATAGCGCACGCTATTAAAGCATGCATTGAAAATAAAGAAAACCCATGTCTTGCCGATTTCGGCGGGACATGGGTTTTAGTAATTTGTGTTTAATTTTTTATTTTTGTATTAGGCTTGCTTTACGCGCTTAAGCTTCTTCATTCAGCTTCTCCACATCAGCTAGAGACAAATTTGTAAGCTCAGCGATAACCTCGAGAGAATAGCATCCCTTAGTCAGCATACGTTTAGCAGTAGCGAGTTTCTCTTTAGCTTCACCTTTGGCAATACCCGCAGCTTCGCCTTCACGTCTTTCATCTAACAAACGTGCTTCCATAAGCATAAATTCTCGCCTCACTTTCGTATCTGATTTGAGATAGCTGATTTCATCGTCAATCTGCTTGGTGAAATCAGTATTAGAGTGCTTAAGCTTCTTCCTTCAGCTTCTCCACATCAGCGAGAGATAAATTTGTAAGCTCAGCGATAACCTCGAGAGAATAGCATCCCTTAGCCAACATGCGCTTAGCAGTAGCGAGTTTTTCCTCAGCAAGGCCTATTTCTTTACCCTCAGCAATGCCTATTTCCTTGCCTTTGGCAATACCCACAGCTTCGCCCTCACGTCTTTCATCTAACAAACGTGCTTCCATAAGCATAAATTCCCGCCTCACTTTCGTATCGAGTTTCAGATAGCTGATTTCATCGTCAATCTGCTTGGTGAAATCAGTAGTTACAATGTGGTTATTTACATAATCATAAAAGCTCTTGATGTCCTTGGAGATATCGCCATGCGTACCTTTTGTGTTTAAAATCATGGTTGTCGCTTCATCGGGAAGCTCCAACTCCCGATTTTCCAGACAACATTTTTTAAAGGTATAAACGTAATTATCCTGTTCAAAGAAGTCAAAAACACAGATAAAAATGATAGCAATTTTTCTTCTTCCATTTTAACACAGATATAGTAAAAAATACATAAACAGTGCAAGACAAAAAAGCAGTACATTGACGATTGAATATCGTCAGTTTTTACTACAATTAGTGGATTTACTTCTTTCGTCCCCGAAAGAAGTAACAAGAAAGGGGCGCGCTTTGCGAAAGCGCGGGAAACAGTCGCTTTTTTGCTCGCACAAAAAAGCTTAGCCAAAAATGCTTTACCATAACTCATAGGTTAATAATAAGCTTAGTTTTGCGTACTTCCGCAAGCGATTATATATCGCAGTGAAAACATAAAAATTTTAGGGAATGAGTGCCTGGAATAACAGAAATTGCAATACTGTTTGAGCGCTAAGTTGACTGCTGCAGCAAAATATCTTCGTATAGCGCGAGTTTATTGCAATTTCGTCGTTGTTCCGCACGAAATTACCGTCCGTGAATCGCTTTGCTTTTTATAACGTGAACGCCTTAGGCTACTAAGCGATTCATGGGAAATTTTTTCGTTACAACGCGATATATAATTGCGATGCTCATGTTTTATAACACAAAATATAGCACAAAAAACTGCCTGCTGAAATTTTCAGCAAGGCAGTTTTTAGTAAATCCTATAAATGTAACTCTATTCTGCTTTAACCTTAAACACAATCGCGTACAGTACCGGCAGCACTACCAGCGTCAGCAGCGTTGCACCGGTCAGGCCGCAGGCAATAGCCACAGCCATCGCATTCCAGAACTGGCTGGCGAACATCGGAATCAATCCCAGTACCGTAGTGAAGGCCGCCAGCATAATAGGACGGAAACGCACAATCGCCGATTCCGTAATTGCCTTGGCAGGCTCCATTCCGGCATCAAGATGCTGCTGAATCTGGTCAACCAGCACCATACTGTTACGGATAATCGTACCGGTGAGTGCCAGGATGCCCAGCTCCGCCATAAAGCCCAACGCGGAATTGAACAGCAGCAGGCCGAAGATAACGCCGATTATTCCCATGGGCGCCGTCAGCATAATAACCAGCAGCTTGCGGATATCCTGCATCTGCAGCATAATCAGAACGACAATCAGCAGCAGCATCAGCGGTATAGGCTTCATCAGATAATTCAATGTATCGTTGCTGTCCTCCAGCGAACCGCCGACTTCGATGCTCATACCGGCAGGCAGCTCCTTGCGCAGAGGCTCCAGCTCCTTGTACACCTGCTTGGTGATATCGTTGCCGGTAACTCCGTCAACAATACCGCCGTTAACGGTAATCGTAGGACGCAGGTTGCGGCGCCAAATGATATTGTCCTCGCTGGTGTAGTCAAGATGCGCAATTTGTGACAGCGGCACAGCACCCTGGCTCGTAGGAATGGAAATGGTTTCCAACTGCGAAATATCTGCGCGCTGGTCAGGCTGCAGGCGGAAAACGATACCAATCTGCTGGTCGCCCTCCAGGTAGGTTGCCACGGTATAACCGGATACCTGTGCCTGCAGAGCGTTAGCCACAGTCTGACGTGTGAGCCCCATCTGCAGCAGCTTGTCATTATCAACCTTCAGCTTAACGGCGTTGGTCTGCTCCAGCCAGTCAAGACGTGTCATGTTGACGTAGGGATTGGCGGCCATCACCTTGCGCACTTTTTGCGCATATTCCTTAACTTGTGCGTCATTGTTGCCGCTGACGCGGATCATAACAGGATAGGGAGCAGGCGGACCGAGCGGAATCGAGCGGGAGTAAACTATAGCCTCCGGCAAATGCTCGGCGGCAAGCTCGCTGATGCGCTTCTCCAGTTTTTTGCGGTCCTCAACGCTCTTGGCTACAACAACGAGCTGTGCGTAGTTATCGCGCGGTTGTACCGGGTCGATTACCAGCACAAAGCGCGGTGCGCTTTCGCCTACGTAGGTGGAAACATGGTCTAATTCTTTATCATCCTTAATCAGATTCGTCAGCTTGCGTGCTGCGGCATCTGTAGTTTTAATCGAACTGCCCTCAGGCATATTAAGCTCTACTAAAAGCTCCGGACGTACGGAGGCAGGGAAAAATTCCTGGCTGACGAAGCGCAGCATGAACATGGAAAGTCCCAGCATTGCCAGAGTAATGCCGATAACCGTGATGCGGTGTCCCAATGCCCAGTGCAGCAGCTTGCGGAAGGCGCGGTAGAAGCTGTTGTCATAAGATTCCTGCTTGATAACAGTGGGACGTATCCATTCATAACCCAATACCGGTGCCAGGGTTGCGGAAACAAGCCAGGACAGCATCAGTGTTACGGTCATAACCGGGAAGAGGCTGTAGGCAAATTCCGAAGCGCTGGCCTTAGAGAAGGCAATCGGCATAAAGCCGAGGCAGGTGATGGTGGTGCCTGTCAAAAGCGGCCAGGCGCAGGTTTTGAAGGCATAGGAGGCTGCTTCCTTACGCGGCATGCCTTCGGACATTTTTACCTCCATCAGCTCAACAACGACGATGGCGTCATCGACCAGCATACCCAGGGAAACAACCAGTGCGCCCAGGGATACCTTATGCAAATCAATGCCCAAAGCGAACATGGCGCAGAAGGAGCCTAACAAAATCAGCGGGATGCAGCAGGAAATTACGTAACCGCTGCGGCGTCCGAGCGTCATCAGGCTGACTACCAGCACGATGATAATTGCCTCGTAAAGGCTTTCGGAGAATTCGCTGATGGATTTTTTTACTACCTCAGGCTGGTTGGCAACCTGATTAAGCTCCAGTCCCAGCGGCAGCTCCTTTTGGATGCGGGCGATTTCCTTGGCCAGATTTTCACCGAGCTTGATGTTATCGCCGCCGTCCTCCATAGAAAGTGCGATGCCGACTGCGGGCTTGCCGTTATAGTACATCATTGTTTCCGGCGGGTCTGCATAACCGCGGGTGATGGTTGCGATATCACCCAGGCGGAAGACACGCCCATTGGCATTGATGGGGATGGCAGCAATATTTTCCACGCTATCGGGGCTGCCGGTAATGCGCAGGTAGGAGTTGGCTGTATCAGCCTCAATCATACCGCTGGCATTGACCGAGGTCTGTGCTTTGATGGTGTTGGCAATGCTGTTGATATCCAGTCCCAGCTGTGATAGCTTGGCGGTTTGCATCTGCACGAAGATTTTCTCCGGCTGCACGCCCACCAGCTCAACCTTTTTGACATCAGGCACGCTGAAGAAGTCGAGCTTAATTTTTTCGGCGTATTTACGCATATCCTCATAGGTGAAGCCGTCACCGGTAATTGCGTAGATATTGCCGTAAACATCATCAAAACGGTCGTTATAAAACGGACCTACGGTACCCGACGGCAAGTCCTTTTTGCCGTCGTTGACGATATTGCGCAGCTCCAGCCAGCGCTGACGTACCGTGTTGCCGGCAACCTCATCCTTGAGCGCTACGGTAATAACGCAGACGCCGGGACGCGAATAGCTGGTGATTTTTTTAACCTGCGGCAGACTTTGAATCTGCTTTTCCAGCGTATTGGTCAGATGCATCTCAACATCCTTGGCGCTGGCGCCGGGCCAGGCTGCGGATACTACCATCTGCTTGACGGCAAAGCTGGGGTCCTCGCTGCGTCCGAGCGATTTAAAGGAAAACATACCCATAATCAGCACAAGCACAGCGAAGAAGTAAACTAACTGGCGATGGTTAATAGCCCATTCTGCCCAGTTCGCATGATGCTTTTCGTTGTTTGACATTAGATATCACCGCCTTTGGTCAGACGCACCTGTTGGTTATCGACAAGCTTGCTGAGGCCGGCGGTTATCAGAATATCACCCTTGTTTAAGCCGCCTGCCAGACGCACATTGTTGCCTACATAGCCGGCAACCTTAACGTCCTGCAGCACAGCGCGGTTATTGCGCACCAGCCAGACCTGAGTCTTGCCATTTACCTGATACAGTGCTGTTGCCGGGATAACCAGCTCGTCCTCGGACGCAGCGGCGTCCTTAAAGCTGACCTTGGCAGTCATGCCGAGCTTGGCTTCTGCAGGCAGCTGCGGCACAGCAACGCGCACCTTATAGGTACGTGTAATGCTGTCGGCAATAGGCGATATTTCGCGGACAGTGCCCTTCGCCGTAACATCGGGAAGCGCCCAGAAGCTGATATCCGCCTGCTGGCCGACGCTCAGCTTGACGTTTTCCGGCACGTTTATCTGGATTTCACGCTCACCGCTGCGCACGATGGTGACCATCGGCGTACCGGCTGCCGTTACCTGGCCTGCTTCGCCGGTGATGGCTGCCACAACGCCGTCGGCATCACTCGTCAGCTGCGTGTAGCTCAGCTGGTTGCCGCTGGCGTTGGCGTTGGCCTGTGCCTGGCGCAGGGTAGCATTGGCTGCCTCCAGCTGGGTATTGTATTGGTCGCGCGTTGCTTCGCTTACAGCACCGCCGGCATACAGCTTGTTAAAGCGTGCCGCATTGTCGGCTGCCAGCTTTTGGTTGGCAACTGCGGATGCCAGCTGCGCATTGGCAGCTTCTACGCTTTGGTTTACGTCCTTCGGGTCGATGGTCATCAGAATCTGGCCGGCGTGTACCCGGTCGCCTACGTTGACAAGACGGGAAGCGATTCTGCCGGCAGTCTGGAAGGCCAGCTGGCTTTCGTAGCGGCCGCGCACCTCACCTGGATAAACGGTGGAGGAATCGACAATGCTTTCGCCGATCGTCATAGTCCGGACGATGGGGATGTAGTTTGCCTCCTGTGGCTTATGCATAATACTGCTGTAAAGCTGCCAGCCTGCGGCTGCCAGTACGACAACGGCAGCTCCGGCAACAAGTTTCTTTTTATCAGGAAGTTTGGGAAGTTTTTCCATAATAGACTGCATGATTTAACAGCTCCCTTGCAGAATAATTTTATTGTTGTAAAATTTTTAATCGTTCAATTAAATTATAGGTTCTAAAGAAGATAGCGTCAAGCAACAAAGTTGTAAACAAAAATAAAGCTGCTTTGAAGCAGCTTTATTTAAGGAATATATTTACTTTTTACTAAGTGACGCAAGGTAGGTGTTGAGTGCCTGCAGCAGGTAGTCAAGCTCAGCGCCGTTTTGGAAATTGCCTAGCTCGCAGATATGGCTATGCATCAAAAAGAAGAACATGATAATACCTTCCAGTGTGAAGGCAACGTGGGTTGCTTTGATATCCGCAACGATTTCGCCGCAGGCAATCGCTTCCTCAACCAGCTCCGTCATGAACTGATGGATGCGGTACAGCTTGCTGCGCACGTAGTTTTCAAACATGGGCTGCGGAGTCAGCAGCTCGCGGTAAATCAGATGAATGTTGTAAGGGTTCTGCTGCTGCATTTCGGCAATGCCGTCTACATAGGTACGCAGCTTGGTAAGCGGTGAACCGGGCTGCTGACGGATTTTGTCCTGCAGCTTCAGAAATTTTTCTGCCTCGGTATATAAAACCTCCTGATATAAATTCTTTTTGCCGCCGAAATAATAGGAAATCAACGCGCTGTTGACGCCGCTGGCAACAGAAATCTGCTTAATAGATACGGCAGCGAAGCTGTCCATGGCAAACAGCTTGGTTGCGGCCTCGAGAATTTTATCAGCAGAGTTGAGATTAGGACTTTCATCTATCATATAACGTAATACCTCGTTGGAATAAATAATGTATGAATATATTATACACGATTTGGGCGCAGATGTAAGCTGATTTTGTTAAAAAAGTGATATTATGAAAATATCTTGTTAAATATGAAAATTTTGTTCGTTAATATGTTGGCTATGTATGGCTTTTCTGCTATAATAAAAAAATAACGGAGGTCAGCATAGAAAAATGAGTACATTAGCTATAGCTTTGATGATTGTCATAGCCCTGCTGTTGACAGGTGTGATAATATTATTGATACAGGGACGCCCCAAGGCGGACATGACGGCGCAGCGGCTGGAGCTTTTGGAGCGCAGGCTTGCGGAAAGCATGTACGACCTGCGCGGCGAGCAGAGCACGCTGGCGCGGGCGGCACGCTTGGAAAACCAGGCGGCGAGCGATAGGCTGAGCGAGCAGATTGACAAGCGGGTGGCGCGTCTGGCGGATATGACGGACCAGAACCTGGAGCGCATCCGCATGACTGTGGACGAGCGCCTCAATCAATCGCTGGAGCAGAAGTTTGCGCAGGTCAACAAGTGCTTGGGCGAGGTGCACCAGTCCTTGGGGCAGATGCAGAGCCTTTCCTGCGGGGTGGACGAGCTGCGGCGTGTTCTTTCGAACGTCAAGGTGCGCGGTACCTGGGGCGAAATGCAGCTTGGCAATATCCTCAAGGATATTCTGGACCGTGCCAGATATGTAGAAAATGCGGAGGTGCGTCCGCACAGCGGCCTGCGTGTGGAATATGCCTTGCGCTTGCCCGGTCAGCGGGAGCAGGAGGTGCTGCTGCCAATTGATGCCAAATTTCCGCTGGAGGATTACCAACGCCTGCAGCAGGCACGTGAGGCCGGTGATACGCAGGCGGCGGATGCAGCGGCGAAGCAGCTGGAGCGACGCTTGAAGAGCGAAGCGAAGGATATTTGCGAAAAATATATCTGCCCGCCGTATTCGACGGATTTTGCCGTAATGTATCTGCCGAGCGAGGGCCTGTTTGCGGAGGCTTTGGCCTTGCCGGGACTGGCAGAGGAGCTGCAGCTGAAGTTCAGAGTGTGCGTAGCGGGGCCGACGACGCTGGCGGCGTTGGTGAACAGCCTGCAGCTGGGCTTCCGCACGTTGGCGGTGCAGCAGCGTACTACCGAGGTCTGGCAGCTGCTGAACAAGGTTAAGCAGGAGCTTGCCGGCTTGGAAACAGCTCTTGATAAAACAGCCAAAAAGCTGGAGGAGGGGCAGAATGCTCTGCACACCACCAAGCGCTATACAGCACGCTTGCAGAAGCAGCTGGAGGCTGTACAGCTGTTAGATGAGGAAGATAAGCATGACAAAGAATAATGAGCCTCATCCCTATAAAAAGCCGCCGCTGTGGGTACAGATATTATTATGGGCCTACGGCTTTATGTGGCTGAATATGATTTTTGTTACGGGCTTAAACAGCCTGTATCTCGGTTATATAGATTATGACAGCGGCAGCATTGCCTTCGCCATGACCTGTGGCTTTTGGCTGATTTTCAAATATTTGCCGCGCTTACTTTAAGAGGGGGAATTTATCATGGAGCAATGGGATATTTATGACAGTGAACGCCGTCTTACCGGACGGACGATGAAGAAAAATGACTGGATACTGCAGGACGGCGAGTATCATCTGACGGTGCTTGGCGTTGTGCGCAATACAGAAGGACGCTTTCTGATTACCAGACGCGTGCTGACGAAGGCCTGGGCTGCCGGCTGGTGGGAGGTTCCCGGCGGTGCGGTGCAGGCGGGCGAAAGCTCACGCGAGGCTGTGAACCGTGAGGTTCTGGAGGAAACCGGTCTGGATGTTTCGGCCTGCACAGGAGGACCGGCGCTTACCTATCATCGCGAAAATCCGGGTGAGGGTGATAATTATTTTGTCGACTGCTATCTCTTTACGCTGCCGTTTACACCGGAAGAGGTAAAAATCCGTACCGAAGAGGCGTTGGAATATAAGCTGGCAACGTTGGAGGAAATTCAGGAGCTGGCGCGTCAGGGAATCTTTTTGCATTATGACAGTATTAAGGATGTTTTTGCAAAATAAAGCTGTATACCGGCGTTTGCGGTTGAAAAAACACAGCCGGCGTGGTAAAATATTATGGTAAATGCTTAAATAAATATGGCAAAGAGAAAGTTTGGAGGAATTTACAATGTCAGGACATTCTAAATGGGCGAACATTAAACATAAAAAAGGCAAGGCTGACGCTCTGCGCGGCAAAATCACTACTAAAATCAGCCGTGAAATCACTATTGCCGTTCGTATGGGCGGTGCTGATCCTACCGGTAACATGAAGCTGAAGCTGGCTCTGTCCAAAGCTAAGGCTAACAATATCCCTAAAGACAACATTCAACGTGCAATCCAAAAGGGTGCAGGTGCTCTGGAAGGCCAAAGCTTCGAAGAGATTACCTATGAAGGCTACGGTCCTGCAGGCGTTGCTATGATGGTCAGCTGCCTGACCGATAACCGTAACCGTACCGCTGCCGATGTACGTCACGTATTCTCTAAGCACGGCGGCAACCTGGGTGCCAGCGGCTGCGTAAGCTACATGTTCAAACAAAAAGGTATCTTCGCAGTAAGCGCCGAAACCGGTGTTAGCGAAGACGATCTGATGATGATTGCTCTGGACGCAGGTGCAGAGGATATCAAGAGCAGCGAAGACGGCTTCGAAATTATCACCGATCCGGCTGCTTATGACGATGTAGAAAAAGCTTTGGCTGATAACAATATTGAAGTTGCAATGTCCGAAATCACCATGGTTCCCGATACTATGGCTGAGCTGTCCGGTGAGGACGCTGAAAAGGTTCAAAAGATGCTGGACGCATTGGATGATTGCGATGATGTACAAGACGTTTACACCAACGCTGACTTGCCGGAAGACGACGAGGAATAATATTATTATTACGAAGTAACTGCAATGTGCGCGAAGCATAGTTGCAGAAAGGAAAGCAGGCAGTTGATGTCTGCTTTCTGTTTTTTGAGAGGTTTTTTATGCTGGTTTTAGGAATTGACCCCGGTACCGCCATCTGCGGTTATGGCTTGGTAGATATGACAGGCAACCGTCTGCGCCCGGTTTTTTACGGCTCGGTGCTGACGGATAAGGATATGCTGCCGGAGCTGAGGCTGAAGAAGATTTACGATGATATTTCGGATATTATCGACCACTTCAAGCCGGATTTGCTGAGTATCGAAAAGCTGTTTTTTAACCGTAACGTGACTACTGCGATTCCTGTAGGACAGGCACGCGGCGTTGTGCTTTTGGCTGCGGCCAACAAGGGACTGCCGGTGATGGAGTTTACGCCGATGCAGATTAAGCTGTCGGTAGTAGGCACAGGCAGTGCGACGAAGGAGCAGGTTATATATATGGTAATGCATCTGCTTAATATCCGCGAAAAAATTAAACCGGACGATACGGCCGATGCCTTGGCAGCGGCTATCTGCGGCATCAATACTGCGTCTACGCGCAGATGGCAGGAGGGCAGATAAATGATAGGTTTATTGAAGGGCACTGTTGACAGCCTGGGAGTAGACAACTGCATAATCGAAACGGCAGGCGGCGTAGGCTACCGCGTTTTCATGCCGGCAGCACAGCTGGCACAGCTGACGCAGGGTGCAGCAGTGCGCCTGCACATTCATACTGCGGTACGTGAGGACGCTATTGTTCTTTACGGCTTTTTGAGCCGGGAATATTATGACCTCTTCGAGCTGCTGCTGACCATCAGCGGCGTAGGTCCCAAGATGGCCTTGGGTATTTTATCTGCAGTAAAGCCGGATGCTTTTTATTTGGCGGTGCAGAGCCGTGATATCAAGGTGCTCACTAAGCTGCCCGGTATCGGCAAAAAGACGGCGGAGCGCCTGCTGCTGGAGCTGAAGGACAAGGTCGGCTCCGTGGCTGCCGAAAGCGGTGACAGCTTCGGCGAGGCGGTAGCTGCCGGAGGCAGCGGCGCTGTAGCGGAGGCAATCGAAGCACTTGCTTCCCTAGGATACAGCAACAGCGAGATTATGCCCGTAATCAAGAAAATCGAAGGCGCAGAAACCAAGACGAGCGAGGAAATATTGAAGCAGGCCTTAAGGCTGATGATGAAGTAATTTCCCACAGATAAATAGTCTGGCGGTATTTGAGCCTGCAGCAGTAGGCTGCACAAGGCTTACTAGGAGGAACTTATGGAATTTGATGATAGAATTATTGCCGGGGCGGAACAGGAAGCAGATGGCTGGCAGTACAGCCTGCGTCCGCGTCTGTTAAATGAATATATAGGTCAGACGCAGGTCAAGGATAATCTGTCTATTTTCATTAAGGCTGCCGCTGCCCGCCACGAAGCGCTGGACCACGTGCTGCTGTTCGGGCCTCCGGGTTTGGGCAAAACTACGCTGGCCAACATTATTGCCAATGAGCTTAATGTCAACATCCGCGTTACCAGCGGACCGGCGATTGAACGTCAGGGAGATTTGGCAGCAATTCTGACCAACCTTGGCGATAATGATGTACTGTTTATTGACGAAATCCACCGCTTATCCAAGACCGTAGAGGAAATTCTTTATTCCGCTATGGAGGATTTTGCCTTAGATATTATTATCGGCAAAGGTCCTGCGGCGCGCAGTGTGCGTCTGGATCTGCCGCATTTTACGCTTATCGGCGCTACCACGCGCCTGGGCGCGATAGCAGCGCCTTTGCGTGACCGCTTTGGCGTGCAGTGCTGTCTGGAATTTTACAAGCCGGAGGAGCTGCAGTTTATTATTACGCGTGCAGCGGAAATCCTGAATGTAAAAATTGACAAGGAAGGCGCTTTGGAAATTGCCCGCCGCAGTAGAGGTACCCCGCGTATCGCGAACCGTCTGCTGAAGCGTGTGCGCGATTTCGCCCAGGTGCTGGGCGTGGAGGTTATCGACCGTCAGCTGGCAGACGAAGCGCTGGCCAAGCTGGAGGTTGACCGCTACGGCTTCGACCGCAACGACCGCAAAATTTTGACGACCATCGTCAAAACCTTCGGCGGCGGTCCTGTAGGCATCGAAACGATTGCCGCAGCCGTGAGCGAGGAGTCCTCAACCATTGAGGATGTAATCGAGCCGTATCTGATGCAACAGGGAATGCTGAACCGCACCTCGCGCGGACGTATGGCAACACGCGAAACCTATAGATATCTGGGAATGCCGTTTCCCAAAAATCAGTAAAGCAGCTTAGCTGCTCAGGAGGAAAAATGAAATTATTATTACACGCCTGTTGCGGTCCCTGTGCCTGCTACCCTACGGAGCAGCTGACGGCGGCAGGAACAGATTTTGATATTTTGTTTTTTAATCCTAACATTCATCCGTACAAGGAGTTCAAGCACAGGCTGAGCACCCTGCGGGAGTTTTGTGAGAAAAAGCGCTACAATCTTATTATCGACAAAAGCTATCCTATCGAGGAATGCATCCGCGGCATGTTGGCAGAGCCTACCGTGCGCTGCGCCTTCTGCTACCGTATGCGTCTGCGCTATGCAGCGCAATTTGCCAAAGAAAACGGCTACGATGCCTTTTCGACTACGTTGCTCGTCAGCCCCTATCAGCGCCATGAGCTGATAAAAAAGGAGGCGGAGGCAGCAGCGGCGGAGTTCGGTATTCCGTTCTATTACGAGGACTTCCGCATCGGCTATCAGCGCGGTGTGGATATCAGCCTGGAACTGGGGCTGTATCGCCAGCAGTACTGCGGCTGTGTCTTCAGCGAGCGTGACCGCTACGAAATCCGCAAAAAGCCCAAAGCGGAAGCAACACAGGATAAGTTTGTGGTTGTAAGCAAAAATATTAAAATGGTGAACAGATAATTAGGGTAAAACAACCCTCAGTCAAAATCACGTTAGTGATTTTGACAGCTCCCTGACGCTAAGACCCAGTTTGTCGCGAGCTTGCGCTGCGAGAAACTGTTGGTCGTGCTAATGTCGCTTTGCGACGGCAGGGAGCATATAGAAGTCAGAAGTAATTGCCAACTGGAATCTTTATGATAGCCCATGATATCTTCCCTGAAAGGGGAGGTGGCTGCGAGCGAAGCGAGCAGACGGAAGGGTTGTGCGAAAATCGAGGAAAAGTATATGCTTAGAAAATTACTGATACTGTCTGTACTGTTATTTACTTTTATATTTGCTTCTGCTGCGGCAGCCGCCGAGCAAATCCGCATAGGAATTGTTGTGGGGCAGGCAACGGCAGAGCTGAGCTGTGAGGATGAATTCACAGTGCGTGATTCATCGGGAAAAACGACAACGATGCCCAAGGGAAAATATTTCATCCATGCGCAGCAGGGAAAGCTTTTCTTTGATGATAACAATGTATTTGGTAATGAAGCTGTTGTTGCTGCGGCGGCAGGCAAAAAGTCACCGCAAATCAATAAACGCAGTTATAAAGGGGATTTTCAACTGCAGGCCGAGCAGGGGGATAAGCTTTTAGTAGTCAACAGACTGCCGCTGGAGGATTATCTGGCGAGCGTACTGCCTGCCAAAACGATGTCCGTATGGCCTGATGAGGTTATCAAGGCGCAGGCGGTTGCTGCCCGCAGCTACGCTTTATATAAAATGCAGCACAGCAATAAGGCCTATGCTTTGCTTGCGACCGACAAGGAGCTGCCTTACGGAGGCACCGGCAAGCGCATTGAAAAGGATGCTGTGACGAAGCTGATTCAGGCGACGAAAGGACAGTATCTGGTTGATGCTTACGGTAATGCGATAGAGGCAGTTACTACTTCAAGCAGCGGCGGCAGAACCGAAAGCGCGCTGAATCTGCGCGGTACTGCCGTAAGCTATCTGCAGTCGGTAGAGGATTGCGACAGCGACAGCCCGGAATATACCTGGGAAAGCCGCATTGCTCCGGCGCTTTTGGAAAGCCTGGCAGCGCAGCGCGGTTATACCACCGGCAAGCTGACGAGTATACGCCTCTCCCCGCTTGATGACGCAGGTGTTGACAGAACGCCCACGGGACGGGTAAAATATATTATCCTTTCGGGTGAGGCCGGCGCTGCCAAAATCAGCGGCAGTGAGCTGCAGGATCTGTTAGGCTTGAACAGTACCTTATTTGATATCGAAACCGGTACGCCGGTGCCGGAAACGCTCAAGGTGCCTATCGAAGATCATTACGGTATGGAAATAGGCAGCAAGGATATAGGCATCAAGGTCAATGAGTCGAAAAAGCCTGTCTGGAAAAATTTAGTCCGTAGCTACCATTTATTGGGCGGCGGCAAGGAAGAAAAAATTATTTTCCGCGGTAAGGGCAAAGGCTCTGGCCTCGGTTTGAGTGCCTGGGGTGCGCGCGGTATGGCTAACGCCGATACCAAAGCAACCTATAAAACGATTCTGGCACATTATTATCCCGGAACTCAGCTTGTCCGTTAGCAGGAAGCTATGCGTCCTGTAATATATAAGAAAAGAGAGAATTTTGCATGTTAGTAACTGATTTTGATTATGATTTGCCACAGGAGCTTATTGCTCAGCATCCTATGGAGCCGCGCGATCATTCGCGCCTGCTGGTTGTTGACAAAAAGACCGGTGAAATTGAGCATAAGCATTTTTATGATCTGGTAAATTATCTTAAGCCCGGCGATGTGCTGGTGTTTAATGATACCCGCGTTATTCCCGCGCGCCTGCACGGCACAAAGGATACCGGCGCCCATGTTGA
This sequence comes from Phascolarctobacterium succinatutens, assembly GCF_958453765.1. GTDB lineage: Bacteria > Bacillota > Negativicutes > Acidaminococcales > Acidaminococcaceae > Phascolarctobacterium_A > Phascolarctobacterium_A succinatutens_B. The sequence goes on from NZ_CAUDZA010000002.1 coordinate 151,655, forward strand.
GGTATTCCTGCTGACCCGCAGAGATGCAACCGACTGGGAGGTTCTGGTGCGCCCCGGCAAAAAGCTGCAGGTTGGTGCCAAGATTAACTTCAGCGATGAATTAAGCTGTGAGGTTATCGAGCATACCGATTTCGGCGGACGTGTAGTAAGATTTAAGTATGACGGTATCTTCGAAGAAATTCTTGACCGTCTGGGTGAAACTCCTCTGCCGCCGTACATTACGGCACCGCTGGAGGATAAGGAGCGCTACCAGACTGTTTATAACCGTGAGCGCGGCAGTGCTGCCGCTCCGACTGCCGGCCTGCACTTTACTAAGGAGCTGCTGCAGAAAATCAAGGATATCGGCTGTGAAGAGGTTTTTGTAACCCTGCATGTAGGTCTCGGTACCTTCCGCCCCGTAAGCGAGGCAAAGATTGAGGACCACAAGATGCATAAAGAATTCTACACCGTATCTCAGGAGGCTGCGGATGCTGTCAATAAGGCCAAGGCCGAAGGACGCCGCATTATCGCGGTAGGTACTACGGCAGTACGCACTCTGGAGGCTGCGGGCGCTGACGGTCAGCTGCACGCAGGCAGCAGCTGGACGAATATCTTCATCTATCCCGGTTACAAATTCCGTCTGGTGGATGACCTCGTAACCAACTTCCATCTGCCGCAGAGCACGCTGCTGATGCTGGTAAGCACTCTGTCTACCCGTGAGATTATGCTGCAGACCTACAAGAAGGCGGTTGAAGAAAAATATCGCTTCTTCTCCTTTGGCGATGCCATGTTTATTACAGACCTCAATAAATAAGATTTTTGCCTTCGCCGTAAAGCCGAAGGCGCTGATAAATATTTTTAGGAGTTGCATATGACAAAACACGCAGTAACCTACGAACTAATTAAAGAATGTCCGCGCAGCGGTGCGCGTCTTGGCCGCTTGCATACGCCGCATGGTACGTTTGAAACTCCGATGTTTATGCCTGTCGGCACACAGGCAACGGTAAAGACTCTGGCACCGGAAGAGCTGTACGATATGGGCAGCCAGGTTATTTTGTCGAATACCTATCATCTGTTTTTGCGTCCCGGTCACGAGCTGGTGCGCAAGGCAGGCGGTCTGCACAAGTTTATGAACTATAAACGCGGTATGCTTACCGACAGCGGCGGCTTCCAGGTATTCAGCCTGGGCGCTATGCGCAAAATCACCGAAGAGGGCGTAATGTTCCGCTCGCATATCGACGGCAGCAAGCAGTTCCTCTCCCCGGAGGTTTCTACTCAGGTGCAGGAGGCATTGGGCGCAGATATCGCAATGGCCTTTGACGAATGCATTCCGTATCCTGCTGATTTTGATTACGCCAAGCGTTCTACCGAGCGTACCACACGTTGGGCTAAGCGCTGTCTGGAAACGCATACGCGTGAGGATCAGTCCATGTTCGGTATCGTACAGGGCGGTATGTATCCCGAGCTGCGCCGCATGAGCGTGCAGCAGCTGACGGAGCTTGATTTCGCCGGCTATGGTATCGGCGGTCTGTCCGTAGGCGAGCCGAAGCCGATGATGTACGATATCCTTTCGCAAACCACTGAGCTGATGCCGAAGGATAAGGCGCGTTATCTTATGGGCGTAGGCACTGCCGACTGCATTGTAGAAGCAGTAAACCTGGGCGTTGATATGTTTGACTGCGTATTCCCGACACGTGTTGCCAGAAACGGCACCGCTATGACGCATACCGGCCGTCTGGTAGTACGTAACGCAACCTACGCAGAGGACTTCCGTCCGATTGAGGAAGGCTGCGACTGCTATGCCTGCCGCAACTTCAGCCGTGCTTATATTCGCCATCTGTTCAAGGCAGAGGAGATTTTCGGCCTGAGATTGCTGTCTATCCATAATCTGCATTTCCTGCTGCATTTCGCCAAGGAAATCCGTGAGGCTATCGCTAATGACTGCTTCCCTGAGTTCCGCGAAAGATTCTTAGAAAATTATCGTTGATAACAAGGATTTTTCCGATTTACAGAGAATATATATAAGTGGTATAAATAAACCAAACTATTGCATACTAAAATGTTTGCAAAAGGAACCTGCAAATATGTCCGAATTTGCGGGAAGTGATAAAATGTGGAGGTGTTCAATATGCAAGGTGGAGATACAATGGCTTTGCTCAATTCTCTCTGGCCCTTCTTTTTAATGGGCGGCATATTCTATTTCATGCTGTGGAAACCCCAGAAAAAAGAGCAGCAGAAAAGACAGGATTTGTTAAACAGCCTGAAGGAAGGCGACGAAATCATTACCATTGGCGGTATCTATGGTAAGATTACTGCTATTTCCGAAAAACGCGTTAAGGTAGAAGTTGCCGAAGGCGTAGTAATCGAAATGGCGCGCAATGCTGTCAGCGGCTTCCAAAACCCCGCTAAAAATTCCTGATGGTGATTGCAGAAGAAAAAGTTGAGCTGCGCAAGTATTTTAAAAGGCTGCGGTTGCAATTGACCGCAGAGCAGGTTGCCTCCGGCAGCCTGCTGACTGCCCGTCAGATACTGGCCTGTGATGCATATCGCAAAGCGAACTGCATCATGGGCTATTTGGCTTTTGGCAATGAGCTGTCTGTAGATATGGTGCTGCAGCAGGCGCTGGCCGACGGCAAGACTGTTGCCGTGCCGCTGGTGCAGTCGGCAACGGAGATGGCTCCTGTTCAGTTGGAAAACATGCAGAACTTTGAGCTTGACCGTTACGGCATCCGCAGCGTCCGCCAACCGGCGAAGCTGCTGCAGCCGCAGCAGCTTGACCTAGTACTGGTGCCAGGAGTGGCCTTCGGCCGCGACGGCAGCAGACTGGGGATGGGCGCGGGCTATTACGACCGTTTTCTGCCGCAGGCGGAAAACGCATTGCTCATGGGCATCGCTTACGATGCTTTTATTCAGCCGAATCTGCCGCGGGATGAATTTGACGTGCTTGTACAGCTTTTAGCAAGTGAAAGCGGGATTACCACTCTCAGTCCGCTTAGCTTATAAATTAAATCCAGTTAATCCAAAAAAATCTTAAGGAGGAAGTTATTTTGCGTTGGAATGAATTCGGGAAATTTCTGATTGTCGCTTTGGCGATTATCGGCGGTTTCTGCGTATACATCTCGCCTCTGGCTAATTCCATTAAACAGGGCTTGGATCTGCAAGGTGGTACTCATGTAGTTTTACAGGCTGTGGATACGCCGGAACTTAAGGTTGACGATGACGCTGTCAACCGCAGTGTAAAGGTTATTGAGCGTCGTGTAAATGAGTTGGGCCTGACCGAACCTGTTATTCAGCGTCAGGGCAAGGACCGTATTATTGTTGAGCTGCCGGGCGTAAAGGACCCTGAAAAAGCTATTGCTATGCTGGGCCGTACCGCTATGCTGCAGTTCAAGGATGAAAGCGGCAAGGTTGTTCTTACAGGCAGTGACCTGAAGGACGCTAAGGCACAGGTTTCCCAAGGCAATCAGGCTGTAGTAGGCTTGGAATTTAATGATGAGGGCGGCAAAAAATTTGCTGACCTTACTGCCCGCAATGTAGGCAAAAAAATCGCTATCGAGCTTGACGGCCAGGTACTGACTGCTCCTGTAGTACAGGAAGCTATCACCGGCGGTCATGCACAGATTTCCGGCTCCCGTAACGTTGAGGAAGCCGAGCATCTGGCAATCCTGCTGCGCAGCGGCAGTCTGCCGGTTAAAATCGAAGTTATGGAAAACCGTACCGTTGGTCCTACCCTCGGTCAGGATTCCAAAGACAAGAGCGTTAAAGCCTTCAGCATCGGTATCATCGGCGTATTTGTATTTATGCTGCTGTTCTACCGTCTGGCAGGCGTAGTTGCGGACATTGCTCTGCTGCTGTACGTAATGCTGCTGCTGTTGGTAATGCGTTATCTGGGTGCAACATTGACACTGCCCGGTATCGCAGGTATTATCCTGTCTGTCGGCATGGCGGTTGATGCCAACGTACTGATTTTCGAACGCTTCAAGGAAGAGGTTAAGCGCGGCAAAACTTTGCGCAGTGCGATGGATTCCGGCTTTGGCCGTGCTATCGTAACCATCCTTGACTCCAACCTTACTACTATCATGGCTGCAGCCGTACTGTTCTACCTGGGCACCGGTCCTATCAAGGGCTTTGCTGTTACCCTGGCACTTGGTACCTTGCTGAGTATGTTTACCGCAGTAACCGTTACCAAATTCCTGCTGCGCTTTTTGATTTACAGTAACATCACCAAGAGTCCCTTCCTGTTTGGTGCAAAAGCACCGAAAGCAAAAGAGGAGGTGGCTAAATAATGAAGTTCTCTATCGTTAAGCGTTATAAAATTTTCTTCGCTATTACCATTACCTTCCTGATTATCGGTATCGGCTCCATGCTTTTCAAGGGCTTTAACCTGGGCATTGACTTTACCGGCGGCAGTATCATGGATTTGGAATTCAAAAATCCTGTTACCGTTTCTCAGGTACGTGAGGTGCTTAAAGAAAAGAATCTGGGCAATGCTATTATCCAGCTGGAAAGCAGCGACAGCAATGCCAAGAGCTCTAAGGGCGTGCTGATTCGTACCGGCGTTATCAGCGACGAGCAGCGTCAGCAGGTAATGACCGACCTTAAGAGCAAGGTTGGTGACTTTGCTATCCAGCGTGTTGAAAACGTTGGTGCTACCGTCGGCAGCGAGCTGATTCAACAGGCTGTTATGGCGATTGTGCTTTCCTGGTTCCTGATGATTGCTTATATCACCATCCGCTTTGAATTCCGCTTTGCTCTGGCAGCTATTGTCGCTTTGATTATCGACGTACTGGTAACTCTGAGCTATTTCTCCCTCTTCCATATGGAGCTTGATTCCTCCTTCGTTGCAGCTTTGCTGACGGTTGTAGGTTATTCTGTCAACGGTACCATCGTTATCTTCGACCGTATCCGTGAAAACCTGAAAATCCATCGCCGCAGCGAAAGCATGACAGAAATGGTAGACAACAGTATCTGGCAGACCATGGGACGCAGTATCTATACTGTAGGTACATCTCTGTTTGCTGTTGTAGCTATCTTTATCTGGGGCGGTGAAACTATCCGCAACTTCTCCTTTGCGATGCTGGTAGGCTTCTCCAGTGGTGCTTATACCTCCACCTTCCTCGCAGGTCCGTTATGGATGATGCTGCGTAAGCTGAAACCCGGCAGAGATTAATATTAAAGCTTATAGCCTGTGTGCATTCGGAAAAATGAATGTCGCAGGCTATTTTTCTTGTTTTTGGCGGCTGAAAAAGCTACAATAATAGGTGATATCGCAAGAGAAGCTTTTGTGTTTATCGGTGTTGTTAAGGAGAACTGGAATGATTTATATTTTGAAATTTATCGCAGCATTTTGGCTGCCTCCGGGGTTGTTTGTGCTCCTGGGAATAATCTTGAGTGTTTATTTGTGGCGGCGGCGGCAAAACTTCGGCCGTTTTGCTTTCAGCTTAAGCGCTGTTTTGACGCTGCTGTTATATTTCAGCTCTACCTTATTGGGAGCCAAGCTGTTGGGGCAGCCGTTGGAGAACCGTTACAGCCAGCAGCAGCCTGACGCTGCGCAGGTGATAGTTGTTCTGGGCGGTGGCAGCGTCGGTTCCGTACCGGATGGCACTGAGCGCGGCGGCCTGATGTCCGCCGGTGCGGCGCGCCTGCTGACGGCAGCGCGCCTGGCGAAGCAGCATTCGCTGTCGGTGCTCATCAGCGGCGGGCAGGTGTTCAGCGATGGCGCAAGCGAGGCGCTGGTCGCCGAGCGTATTCTGCTGCAGCTGGGGCTGCCGCAGGAGCAGATTATCGTTGAAACCAAGGCAAGGACAACGCAGGAAAATGCTGCTTATACTGCTGCACTCTGCCGTGAACGCGGCTACAAAAATGTACTGCTGCTGACAAGCGCGCTGCATATGCCTCGTAGTATGCAGTTTTTTGAGCATTATCTTGGTGAGCAGGGCATTAAGGTTGCTGCCTATCCCTGCGATTACACGCTTAATCCGCATGGCAGCTTTAATCCGCGTTGGCTGGTGCCGCAGCTGCAGGCATTTGATATTACCTGTATGGCGCTGCACGAATATGTCGGCATGGCAGGAGCCTTTTTGCAGCGTTAAAAAGCAGATGAAGTGAGAGCTGTCCGACGAAAACTTGTTGGTGAATTTGCATATTTTACTGCTTTTTTGTATAATAAGTAACAGATAGAAGTAAATATTATTTTTGAGTGGGGGATATTATGAAAAAAATACTGTTTTTGATTTGTCTGCTGCTTTGTCT
>NZ_CAUDZA010000003.1:0-127994 GCF_958453765.1 Phascolarctobacterium succinatutens
CAATTTCTTCCTTTATCAGACTTCCTACACTTGAAAAGTGCGAACATAAAAATATTTTCATCAATATTCTCCTTTATAAATTCCGATATGTTGCTCAATTTCGTATTCAAATTATATCATAAAACTTATGAACAATTCTACCGCAAATACTTCAAAAACAGTGTATTAAGCTCATCATACCCATGTCTGCGTTCCTCAGGCAAGCTCCTGATTTTCTCTTTAAGTCGCGGAATTTCCTCTTCAATAAAAGTATTTATTACATCTGCTTTGGGAATAAATTGCAGCTCGGGCACTTCCATCTTAATGCGCAAAAGCTCCTGCACGGATTCATTAAGATACGCAGGCAAATCGGAGGCCATCAGTTCCGCAAAACGCATCGGTGGCGGAGTGTTAGTCCTAAAAATCCATCTGCAGGCAAGCAGAGGCCGCAAAACATAAAAATATTTTTTAGCTCGCACCATTTCTCCCCGCAGGTACTCCCGATAGTTTCCGTCTGCCATATTCAGGTAATGGTAAAGACCGCTCTTCGTTGAAAAATAGTTTTCCATAAGAGGAATAAATTCATGGCTGAAAGCAGTTTCCCTATAAACAACCGGCGACTTGAACCATTCGAATACCGACGGATTGGAGCGATGCAAAAGCCGTAATGCCTTCTGCAAATCCCAGCCGGTTACATCCAACAAATCGTTGATAGGAAATTCAAGCACATCCCGCGTCTGTTCTAATTTTAAATAATAATTTTTTGGGCGCACATAGATAAAACGCACATCAAAATCGCTGTCCGGTGATTCAAAGCCCCACGCACGGCTGCCGGATTCAACCGCGTGAAGAATCGTAATATTTTCCTGTTGTTCTATCTGCTTTAGCTTTTCAATGATTACTTCCCGCATTGCCACCACACCTCGCCATCAATTATCTTTAACAGTATTTTACAATACGGACTCCAAAAAATCATTGAAAAAAATTTGCGCGTTTATTTTTTCTGTCATTTCTTTACCACTCCAAGGTCAGGCCAACACCGACCTCCTTCACAGTCAGCTCCTTATGCAAAGCAAACTTCGCCGCCAGATTTGTACAATGGCAGGGATAGATATTTCCCTCAACATTTTGCTTCAGATAATCTGCTGTCGCTAAGGTCTGCTGCGAATTACCGCTGAAAAGATGCAAGCCACCGATAATGCTCTTAATCACATTGCAGCCTGTTACCTTTTTGGCATATTCAGCAATATTGCAAATACCTGCATGCGAGCAACCGGTTATTATGTAAATCCCGTCCTTCTTCTTGTAGACCAGCGCCGAATCATCCAGCACATAATCATCATGCCAGCCGTCAGTCAGGCAATGCTCTCCCACAGGCTTTTTATTTTCAAAGTCATTCACTCTGGGAATCTCACCTAAAAACACAAACTGCTCATCAAGCCACAGAGGCTCTTTTGTCAGCTTAAAAATAAACCTTTCCTGAAGATAAGCCTCCGAAACGGGAAGCGAAATACTCAGGCCTTCTGCTCTTTTTGACTCCATAATTCCGAGATGAGCTACAAGCAAAGGCTTTTTATGCAACTTGGGATAAAAAGCCAAACCGCCGGTATGATCATTATGCCCATGCGAAATGATTACAGCATCAAGATTTTCAAGGTCTATCCCCAGCTTTGCGGCATTTTTCAAATACACATCGCTATAACCTGTATCAAAAAGATATTTTTTCTCACCGTTTTCTATATATATACTTAAAGCGGGCTCGGCAAGATAATATTGATCAATGTAGGTGTTGTTATCTGCAAGGACTACCAGTTTCATTAGCATTCTCCTTCTTTTTTATTGTTTTAATTATACCATGCTCGTATAAATCATAACACCTATATTAAAAGAAAGCCCGCCCCTGTACTGTGAAAGCATAAGGACGGATTTTAGTTTATCATGATATTAGCCATCTGTACACTTTCCGGCAAATCTTATTCTTCATCTTCTGCCAGCATACGATAGCCTACACCAAGCTCATTAACGATATAGCGCTTTTCTCCCGGGGTCACACCCATTTTTTTCCTGATATTTTTCATATTTACCTGTAGCTTTTTGACGCTCCCATAATCAGAATAACCCCATACTGCTTGGATTATGGCAGCATAAGTCAGCACCTTTCCCGCATGGATGGAGAGGAAAGTCAAAATATTATATTCCGTCTGTGTCAGTTCGATGTCCTTTCCATCGACCAAAACCTGCCTTTTATCGTAATCAATCATCAAATCTTGAAATTGAAATTTTCCGATGTGATTACCATCGTTTTTCTCACTGTAACGATGACTGCGAAGCACTGCACGGATACGAGCCATCAGTTCCTCAGTTCCAAACGGCTTGGTAATATAATCATTCGCACCAAGGTCCAGAGCCTCCACCTTGTCCATTTCGCTTGAACGGGCAGAAAGAACAATAATGGGAACAGTATCTGTTTCTCTGATATCCCGAATCAAGCTCAAGCCATCACGGTCCGGCAACCCGAGATCCAGAACAATGAGATCCGGATGATAAGAAGCGTACATCATCATGCCGAGCGCACATGTTTCTGCACAGATTACCTGATAATCACTTATTTCCAAGTTGGCTTTGATGAAACTTAGAATATTTGCTTCATCTTCTACAATTAGAATTTTGAATTTATTATTGCTCATCATCGCACCCTCTTGCCAAAGAAAAGCGGAATACAGCACCGCCGCCCTTCCGATTTTCCACAAAAATCTCGCTGCCATGCGCCTTAATAATAGCAGCACAAACCGAAATACCGATGCCCATATTACTGCGCGTTCCGTCTATCGGTGCTGCAGACTTTTTATAGCATCCGGTAAAAATTTTATCCAAAATCTCCTCCGGAATACCGCATCCGTTGTCGGCAACTTCAAATACGGCCTTATCTCCTGCAAGGGAAACCGACAGCTTCAGCTCTGTCATACCTTTCGCATGAAACACAGCATTTTCCAAAAAGTTCAGCAACACCTGCTCGATAAGGATAGAATCCATAGGAATATCCACAAAGTCGGCCGGTATCTGCGTAATCACCTTCTGATTCGGGTGTTTTTTGGCGAATTTCATCAGAACTGAGTCAATCAGCTCATCTAAAACGATTGGCGTTTTCACAATCTTGACCTTTGCTCCGTCGATTCTTGTAACAGCCAACAGGTTTTCAACCATACGGATAAGCCATTCACTATCCTCTTGAATTTCTCCCAACAGCTTTAGCTGCTGTCCTTCCGAAAGTGCATCCTTCTTGGAAATCAGCGTAGAAGCTGAGCCGTATATTGATGTAAGAGGCGTACGCAAATCATGAGAGATTGCCCGCAACAGATTTCCCCGCATCCTCTCCTTTTCGCTTTCTGCCCGCAAATTCTCCTGATCACGTATCCTACTGTTCAACGTACTGGTGGAAACGGCAACAAGCAGCATAATTATAGCGGATAATATACTTTCTTCTACGAAAAAATCCAAAGTATAATAAGGATAAGTAAAGGCAAAATTTACGGCAAATACGCTTAAGAAAGCAGAAATAATACCATAGCAATACCCGTGCGTTTTCAGCGATATCAGAAAAACGCCGAATACAAAAATCATAGGAACTAGCGTTTGCGTTGTAAAGAGCTTCCGAATCAGAAGATTAATGGCAAAAGCGCCGAAAAAAACGCAGACTGAAAACAAAATATCTTCTTTTCGTTGTTGATGCTTCATAATGCTTCTCCTAATTATTTTTACAACTTCATTATACTTCACGAACAAAAGCGCTTCAAGATTTATCACAAGATACTGATGCTCTACGATCGTTTCTTTACCAAATCTACACCGAAAAAATGCTATGATAGGAACAAGCAAAGCAGTGTTCAATATACGGCTTTTACATTGTGTCCGCAACAAGCACAATGAATGTATAAACAGATTAACAAGAAGGTGTAGCTATGTCAGAAGAAATGATTAGCAGAAGATTTCAGCTTTCATCTTTTCAAATTATCATATTAGGTTTTGCGGGAGTAATCCTGCTGGGTGCATTACTGCTGATGCTGCCGATTGCTACGCAGGAAGGCTGCACAACTCCATTTAACGAAGCGCTTTTTACCGCAACCTCCGCAGTTTGTGTAACCGGTCTTGTAATACATGATACCGGCAGCTACTGGTCGGCCTTTGGTCAGACAATCATTCTGACGCTGATACAGATTGGCGGTCTTGGTGTTGTCACTGTAGCGGCATCATTTGCACTTCTGTCCAGGCGAAGAATATCTTTGATGCAGCGCACCACCCTTCAGGACGCAATATCAGCGCCAAATGTAGGCGGTATCGTCCGGCTTACGAAGTTTATCCTGTGGGGAACATTTTTGATTGAACTGATTGGTGCACTTGCCATGCTGCCAGTGTTCTGCCACGACTATGGCTGGCACGGTATTTGGCTGGCAACCTTTCACTCTATTTCGGCCTTCTGCAATGCAGGCTTTGATATTTTGGGAACCGCAAACAATCTGTATCCATCTCTTACCGGTTACACGCAGAATCCTATGATAAATATAACGATTATGCTGCTTATCATAATTGGCGGTATCGGTTTTTTGACCTGGGAGGACATTTGTGAAAACAAGCTGCAGTTCCGACGCTACAGAATGCAAAGTAAAGTAATCCTTATCTCGACGGTTATCCTGATTGTCTTTCCGGCAATTTTTTTCTTCTTTGCTGATTTTGCTGCTCTCCCCATAGAAGCACGGCTTCAGGCTTCCCTGTTCCAGTCGGTTACAACAAGAACAGCGGGCTTCAATACGGTAAATTTATCTGCTATGTCCAGCTCGTCGCAAGGCATTATGATACTTTTGATGCTGATTGGCGGTTCACCGGGCTCAACAGCCGGTGGTATGAAAACGACAACCTTTGCCGTCCTGCTTGCCAACATTGTTGCGACCTATCGCCAACAGGACAGTGCCCATTTTTTTGATCGCAGAGTCGATTACAATGTAATCAAGCTTGCCTCTACTATCCTCACCATGTATATTGCACTATTTTTTTGGGGAGGAATTTTTATCAGTGCCTATGAGGACCTGCCACTGTCATCCTGCTTATATGAAACAGCATCGGCATTGGGAACAGTCGGACTGACGTTGGGAATTACACCGCAGCTGCATGTACCCTCACAACTGATACTGATTTTACTTATGTATCTTGGCAGAGTAGGCAGCCTTACGCTCATGTACGCAGCATTATCCGGCAAAAAAGCAGTTAACTCAAAACTGCCGATGGAAAAAATCACTATTGGCTAAACAAAAGGAGTAGATATCCTATGAAAAATATTTTACTGATCGGAGCAGGTCATTTCGGGCGGCATATCGCTATACAGCTTTCACAATTAGGGCATCAGGTCATGGCAGTTGATACTGATGAGGAAAGAATTAACGATGTACTGCCGTTTGTCACCAAAGCACAAATCGGTGACAGCACCAATGCAGAGTTTTTACGTGCTCTCGGCATCGGAAATTTTGACGTTTGCTTCGTAACTATCAGCGGTAATTTTCAAAACTCGCTGGAAACTACTTCTCTTTTAAAAGAACTGGGAGCAAAATGTGTAGTATCTCGTGCTGAACGCGATGTCCAGGCAAAGTTTCTGCTTCGTAACGGTGCAGACAATGTAGTCTATCCTGAAAAGCAGATGGCTGTATGGGCAGCCAAACGCTACACTGCAGACCACATTTTCGATTATATAGAGATTGACAAGCAGCACGCTATTTTTGAAGTAGAGGTGCCCAAAGCATGGGTTGGTAAAAGCATCGGTATGTTGGATGTCCGCAAAAAGTTTGGCATTAATATTCTTGGCATAAAGCACTTGGGAAAAACTGACGTCTCAATTACGCCCGATACCATATTATCCGACGATATAACAATGCTGGCATTAGGCGAGTATAATGCACTGCAAAAGTGTTTCCGGATATGAATAATATTGCTTAAACGCAGAATATTTAAGGCAGCAAAAAGGCTGACGCCTTGCGTAAATGCACAGCGTCAGCCTTTTTATATTCTCATCAACTCTTTTATTTCAATAATACCTTAATTTTTTCCAAGCTTTCCGCAAAATATACGCCCTGCTGCTTTTCCTCTGAAGAAAAACCTTTAAGAATCATCTGCTGCAAAAAATGCTTCACATCATCATAATAACCATCAAGATTATAATAGATACACGGTGCCTGCAGCTGTCCCAGTGACAGCTTGGACATAATCTCACTGACCTCCTCCAGCGTTCCCACGCCTCCGGGAAAAGCAATAAAGGCATCGCCAAGCTCAATCATCTTCGTCTTGCGCTCTGCCATATCTTTGGTAACTATCAGCTGCGTCAGTCCCTCATATTGATAGTCTTCATCTATAAAAAATTGCGGCTCCACGCCAATAACCTTACCGCCTGCCTGCAGAACGCTTTGTGCCAGCTCTCCCATCAAGCCTGTCTTGGAACCGCCATAAACCAATGTATTACCGCTCGCACCAATCCAGGTGCCAAGCTCTTTAACTGCAGCCTCAAATTTAGGATCATTGCCTGTCGACGAGGCAAGATATACTGTTATATTCATGTTAAGACCTCCGAGTATTGTTTAATCTAGTCTACCACCATAAAAATACCCGTGCAAGCAATAAGGAATATTTTTTCTATATAACTTGATGCTGTCATATTAAAAAGCTGATACCCGGCAAGTCTCGCGACCTGCCGTAGTATCAGCTTTTTCTACTTATGAACGTGCACCTAACCATTCAACTCTAAAATATAATCCTCTTGTTTCTCCAGGCAGCGAAGCTCCTGTCTTATCAAAAGATAATAATTCATACAGGTCAGCAAAATTATAAGGATAATTATTATCACCATAAACTTTAAAAGGTTTATCCTCATCTGAAAAGTAAATCTCTAAGCTCCAATCACTACCATCTATAACAGTATAGCCAAAGCGTTTCACATTATACTTAGGCCGCCACTCTCCTATGTTTAGGCCTTTTATTGATTGTAAAAACAATTCTCTGGAAATCGGCAGTTGATGCCTGCAAGTCTTTCCGGATGGATAAGAGTAGAAGGGATTGTTTATTTTCAAATATGTTCTCTCGCCCCTAAACCTCACTGTTCTAATTTCAAGACCTAAATTAAAGCTATCAATATTTAAAACTATTTTGTCAATCAAAGGAATCCTTGCAGCAAAATCAGCAGCTTTCTTCTCTGCTTTTGTAGGCTCATATACGCCACCTGCCTCAGCATACGCTTCTTTAGCTCGATTAAGATATGCACGCGTTGCGCATATCTGCATTTTTTCATTAGGCCAACAACTTTCCTCTTTGTTATACTTAGGGCTTTCCATCTTACTTTTCAAACTCGCCATTGTTTTTCTTAGATTTTCTATCTCCCGCATAATTTCCGGCAAGCTTTTCCCCTTCAGATACCAATCATAATAGTCATCTACAGTAAGCATCATCATCAAGCACCGCCTTTTCCTTAAAATCTGCTTTTGCTAGTATCCGTAAATTCAATTTTCTATGGTTATCAGCAGGATTTTTCCTCAGGTACAAGTATATTATAAACCATGAGTACGTCAGAATCTGTCTATCTGCAAAAGAAGATGTTAGGCATGCCAGATAAACTGTTTAACTAAAGAGAGATTACTGTGAAGCAGCACCATTCTGATATACCGAAATTGTTCTCTACCCTAACGCAACATCCAGCACCATCATAACACTAAATCCCACGGCAAAGAAAATCGTGCCGATATTGGAATGCTCTCCCTGCGACATTTCAGGAATCAGCTCCTCTACAACAACATAAAGCATCGCACCGGCAGCAAAGCTCAAAAGATACGGCAGGACCGGTATTACAAGCTGAGCAGCAAGTATCGTCAGCACTGCACCGACTGGTTCCACAACACCGGAAAGCACACCGCCCCAAAACGCTCTGTTCTTAGTCTCTCCCTCTGCGCGAAGCGGCATAGAAATAATCGCACCCTCCGGAAAGTTTTGAATAGCAATACCGATGGACAAGGCAAGCGCCCCTGCTGCCGTAATTGGCGTATTCCCCGCCAGAAAGCCGGCATACATAACACCAACTGCCATTCCCTCAGGTATATTGTGCAGCGTGACTGCCAAAACCATCATCGCAGTGCGGCTCAAATTGCTTTTGGGGCCTTCCGTCTGTTCACTTCCCACATGCAGATGGGGAATCAAGTGGTCAAGCATGAGTAAAAATAATATACCAATCCAAAAGCCGATAAACGCAGGGAGAAAGGACAGCCTTCCCATGCTTTCGGATTGCTCGATAGCAGGAATCAGCAGGCTCCAGATAGACGCTGCAACCATTACACCGGCAGCAAAGCCCGCAAGCGAGCGCTGCACCATATCGCTAAGCGATTTTTTCATAAAGAACACACACGCCGAACCGAGTGTTGTTCCGATAAATGGAATAAGAATTCCCATGAAAGTCTCCATTACTTCACCATCCTTATATAAAAGTTTATTTCGTTAATTTAATTATACTACAATGGTAGGAATTATGATACCTAAAACGAAGATTTCTTTGTGGTTATATCACCTACTTTTATGCGGCGGAGTTAATACTGCATGTGAAATCAGCAACAGCAACAAACTGCAGGAAGCATATTCGAACTAAAGGACTTAATCAATCCCCCTCATACCAAGCAGCAAGAAATCAACGCGCACCTTTTTTTCCACGATTACTTCATTATTATATGTTATACTTTGTTCATCGGTTGAACACCGACATGCTCCTTGAAAATTGTTTTGACAAATATATCGTATAACTCGGTGCACTAAAGGGTTATCAACCCCTCCGAGAATACCGGAAGCTGTGACCAGGCTGCCTGCGGGATACTGCGGCAGTGAGGTTTCTGTTGCTCCGTGAGGACTGACAGAGAAGCCCAAAAGGCAACACAGAACGGTATGTGCGGATCTTGGTGCCGATTAAAGCACAAAGGATTCTGGCAGCGACAATAGACGCTAGCTCGAAAGGCTAGAAAAATCCGTGAAACCTGCAGCAGGGATGCTGCAGCGAACTTAGCGGAAACTCCGAAGCAAGCTGTTGGTAGTGAAGCGGAGAAATCCGTGTATAACAGAATTCTGAGGTAAAAGTAGCTCAATGCCAAAAGTTATTCTGGTCTTGAAAACCAGAGATAGAAAACATTTTTCTGAAAGATGGGTGAAATTTGTGGGTAACCATTCCCGCGGCAGGCAAAAGGGGCAGGAAGCTCAGGGTCGCTCCCGAAGGCTCAGACCTGTCTTCTGCGTGGCTGAATAAATCGGAAACCGTAGATTACGTAAGGCGAAGGTCTATATGATATATTTGTCAAAGCGGTTTGTCAAGTGGGCATAACAAAAGGCAGCTATCAGCAAGCTTCATGCATGTGTAATAGCTGCTTTTTTTGTTGGCACGAAAAACTTTAAACAGAATATCATTATACAATGAGCATTTAAATTTAAACACAAAAAAACTGATTGACTTCTGCAAGTTCAATCAGCATTTTCATTCTATATATTGTTCCAACATAATTTATGTTGGTGCCGCGGACTCGGACACAGCCGAGCGCATATAATTTTAGTATATCAATAGATACTAAAGCTGCATAAATACTAATCGTTCATATAGCGCTTATTTTACAAAAGGCTGCCACATTATCGTGTCAGTCTTTTTTTGTTATTATACTATCTGCGCTAACCACATGTCAAGCACTTTGCCTTCCGACGCGTCTGGATCGTTCATGTAAGCTTTTGCTACACGGATATACATATTAATGTCATTACCGTAAATTTCGGAGTAGTCGGAGTGCAACATATTCATAACGTAATACCAATCAGCTTTATGTTTGATTCCCTGTTGCTCTGCAAGTTGACTAGTCTGCTCATATGTCCAGTACTCGCCGTGCGTGCCGTCCACATTCTTCATCTTTGCAACAGCCTTTTTCGCCAAGCACTCGTCAAAGTGTGGACCGTATACAGCGCAGTGCATCTTATACATGGTGTCCCAGTAAAGCCGTGGGCAGTGCATCCGCAGTTCGTCCAGTGCGTCGCAGACAATATCCGTCAGCTCCTGCTCTTTAACGTCGCTGCCCTGCGCCTCTTCCAAGTAATCTTTAAACCTCTTGTGCATGATAGTTCACCTCACGCCATCTTTGTAACTACCATAGTTGCGCTAACCACAGTACCTGCTACATCAATCTGCGCACTGATTGTAGCGGGAACGCCGCAGCACGGAATATAAATATCGGCCGCAGTCGTCAAGCTTACGGCGCTGCCGACCGCAGTTGCTGCCGCAGCAGGATTCTTGCCGGGGATAACAACGCCGCCTTTCAGCAGATTCATTGTAACCAGTCCTGCCGCCGTCGGCTCAACCGTGGCTTGCAGGTCAACGTGATACAGTCCAGGTTGCTTTAAGGTTACAACCTTGCCTGTAGAATAGTCGATACTCACACCAGTATTGGTATTGATAATATCAAAATTGATAAGGCCATCAGCTAAAACTGCTTGATTAGTAGCAGCCACATCAAGGCTAGATTTATAATGACAGTTATTCGGATTCTTTAACATCTTCGTTCCCTTCTTTCTTTTCCTTAGTTCCAACGACTTGATACTTCGTTTTTGCCGTGTGTAGTACGTTTCGTACTACTTGCTGGCCATCTGCGGTAAAGCCTAGCCAGCCTATGCCTATACCAATAAGCAAACTAACAAGATTAGATTCGTCTCGTTTCATATCGCTATACCTCCGCACGTATAAGAAAAAGGGGACAGATTACTCCGTCCCCTGTGCCGCCGTTAGGACGGAATTACATAGCAGTCTGGCAGCCCTGCAACTGAGCAAGACTTTGCACGCCAAGGCCGTTCAAAACAGCCTGCGGCGGGCAACATACACCAACACCGGTAACTTCCGGCTTCTTCAGCATCTGGCAATTAATATTGCCGATAGCTGCTGCAAGAGCGTTCAGTTTAGCATCCAGGTTAGCTGCAAGAGTCATGCGCTCAATGGTAGCATCCTTCTGCATGAGCTTCAGATTAGATTCGTTCTGCATAGCCAGTGCGTTAATTTTCAAATCAAAGATTTTCTCGCCCTGTTGTGCATCCCACTGTGCCCTCATCTGTGCGCTCAGTGCGTCGCGAGTATTGCGCGATTCGTCAATAATGCGGTAGTTCGTCTCCGCCGCGCTAACCAAGCCTTGACGTTCCACCTGGCAATTCGTAACTGCGGCGCAGCCATAACCCGGATAGCGGTCGCGGCCGTCACGCACGAACCAGGCAAAAGCAGCAA
Organism: Phascolarctobacterium succinatutens; assembly: GCF_958453765.1. Taxonomy (GTDB): domain Bacteria; phylum Bacillota; class Negativicutes; order Acidaminococcales; family Acidaminococcaceae; genus Phascolarctobacterium_A; species Phascolarctobacterium_A succinatutens_B. The sequence goes on from NZ_CAUDZA010000003.1 coordinate 11,291, forward strand.
TGATGATAACGAAGAAAATAACGATACCCCAGCCGCTGAAATTAGAAATAGTCATATTTTCGTTCATGGTACTTATCTCCTTTCCTTGAACGTTTTATTACCTCAGCTCATTTGAGCTGTTGCAATCCTTTACGGAGCGCATCCATTTGCGCATCTAAGCTACTAGCCTGCTGCTGTTGTCGTGGCGGCAACGCATTAAATGCAGCGCCCGTCGCACCACGCAGGCTGTTAATGTCTTTCCTCATCTTATCAAGGTTGATACCCATAGCCTGAGCCGCTACGCTGGCGATTGGGTTATTCAAATAGCCTGCGGCCTTATCAAGAATATCAGCGCCGATATTCTTCTCTGCCAGAACGCGCATAGCGTCCTCTCTGCTGCTAACTCCTTGCGCCGCTACACTAGCTACCTCCCACGCCTTTTCAAGTGCTGTCTGCTTATCCGGCGGCAGATTCAACCACTTCGCTATTGTTCCTACGTTCATTTTTTAGTGCCTCCACTTCAGACTTTAATTCCTTCACGACAGCCAACATATTAGCCATCATCTGTGCTTGTTCAGCCTGCAATTCCGCGGGCGTTTTTTCTTTTTGGATAACGCCAACTTCCACAAGCTTGTCATAATACTGCTGACACATTGCTTTCAGTTCGTTATAGGCTTGCAGACTCACGCCAACCTGCACGCGGTTACTATTGCCAAAGCCAAAGCCGTTAAGCTGGTAGATGTTCTGCCCTTCGAGCTGTGCCAAGAATTGCTGTGGTTGCTGCACGTTGATGCTTGTAGTTTTTTGTTCCATGATATTCATAGCCGCTCACTCCTTATGATTTTATTATAAGGCAGCGGAGGAAAAATGTTCCCTTGATATTCCCTATGCTTTCCCTATTTTCGGCAAGTAAAAAGCCGCCCTGAAACAGGGCGGCTGATTAGAGGGATTTTAAAACATTTGTAATGCTTTTATAAGCACGGTTTAATTCCTTTTCTATTGTCTTGTCAGATACATTCAGCTCTGCTGCTATCTGGTAATTGGTCAAACCTTTTACAAATTTCAGCTCACAAACTTGCATCTGACGCGGCGTAATTTTTGCTTCGTGGAGAACCGCACTGAAAGAACGTCGCGTTGAACAGTTCAGCCATTCGCGCGTCTTTCGTAGCATCTCATTCATGCTGTTATCACCTACTCAGAAATATGTACCCAAGCAACGCAACTGTGGTCAATACCCAGCCTGCTGCCATAATATAAATTGTTCTAAGATAGCCGGTCAGCAACATCGTTACTAGACCGGCGGGGACCAGTTCCTTTTCTTCCATCATTTCACCATCCGTATTTTTATTTCACAGCTGCATAAACAACTGCGAAGATTACGCAACCAGCATATAAGTTCCGCTGGTGCTTAACCCTCTTTGCCTTCTGGCGTTCCGATTCCATTTGCAGCTTCAACTTCTCGTATAAGTTCTCGCTGCGCTTCAACGATTCCTTTGCATTCACTAATGAGCGCTTGGAGTTCGTCAGTGCTTCTTGCGTTAGAGCGAGCTGTTTCTTCGCTTCGCTTAATTGCGTCAGCAGTTCTGTTGACGTGTTTTTCTGCTGTTTCAATTTCTCGTCTGCTAGATTCAATTTCGCTTCCAGCAGATTTGTTTGATTTTTGAATTGATTCCACTGTTCGATTGACAGCGTTATTTGCTTGGGTGCCGCTTCCGCCGTGCCAACGCCAGTACACGTCATTACAGATAAGCAAAAGACCAGCAACAATAAGACTAATCTTAACAGCTTTATCAATCTTACGTCTTGTTTCATCTTTCATTATTACCTCATATAAATACCTGTATTTGCAAAACATTATAAATCGTGTCAGACGCACAAACTTCGCCTACAAGCGGCTTTAGCTCGCCGTAGGATAAATCATAAGCGGCACTAATTTTAAAACGCTCATAGGCGAAGTATTTTTGCGCGAATTTACGCCTTCTTGTAGTTAAATATTCAGATTAGAGAGCAAAGTAATGATGCAGCGCACCAAGTATAAAACCTGCAACCAAACCAACAACAAATTTCTTGTCAATAACAAATGCTTTCAGTTCTTCCATTGTATCACCTCCTATTATTTCAAGTTTTCTGAGGTCCCGGTAACTACCACTCCTAAAACAATTTGCTTTGTACAATCACGCAAAACATCTTGTGTAACACTCTCAGGAGTTTCAACATATGCCGCTTCAAAAACATTTTTCGGAGACCATGTGACATAGCCGTCGGGATAAGCAACCTTATAGCCATCTTCACCAACTTTATGAGTGCCCATTTCTTTCCATGCTTTGCAGGGTTCAGCTTCTACACATTTGCAACCAATATACTTTTTCATTCTTTTTTCCTCTTTTGATTCTGCGTATTCGTCCACAATTTCAATATTATAAGCAGCTGCACATTCATGTTCGATTTTGCAGCCACGAGCTTTGTCCCAGCCGTTAGCAAAAAACGCAATATCAGCGTCGGCCAACATTCTGATAGATTCGGCCATATACTTTAAAGGATGCGTACCTTCTTCAAAATCAAAGAAAGTTTTCAGCACCTCAAATTCTTCATTTGGGAATTTCTCTTTCATTAACTTGATTGCTTCTTTTCTTACTTCTACAATCTCTTCAAAGGTTTTCCCATTCATAGGGCAAGAGACAAATAACTTTTTCATTTTGATTTCCTCCTTATCTTCCATTGCCAGCTTCACCATAGGCAGGAATGCCATAGGAAGTAGTTAAGTCAATGCCAGCAACATACTCATAAGTAGTTTGCGCTCTGTTGGCATAACCAATACGGTACATCTCACCAACATCGGCAGCAATCCAATAGTAATTCTTAAACAGCTTGTAAAGTGCCTCCAGACTACGCAGGTTGACGCGCTCAAAACGATTCTCCAGGAAACGCTTTACAACATAAGTGCTAGTCGGACACCACATGCCAGCATAAATAAGGCAGCGTGTATCATCCAACGTCGGCACCTGTTGAAGCACCTCGACATATTGCAGGCAGTCACGTGACAACTGTTCTAACTGCGCCTGCTGTCCTGCGTCGCTTCTCAAAAGCTCTTTCAGCATCGGCAATTCGCCACTTGCCTTAATATCGATATAGGTTCTGCCGACAAATTCTTTGCCGCCGGGAATAGCTCTCAAAAGCTCATCAGCTCTGTTGCCTTCCCATTGTGACACGCCGATTGACGGATAATTATAAGCCGTAGACTTTGCTACGCTGTCATAACCGCCTTCAATGCCTTTTGCGATTTCTCTCGCAAGGCTTTTGTTCCAATCACTCATCGTTCCGCTCCTCGCTTTTCACTTTAAACATTCTTGTTTCAATCGCTTTATTGCCTAACTGTACAAGCAGCAGCGTAACCATACCAAGTGTACAACTCTCGTAGCCGCTCCAGGTTATGGCAAAAAAAGCAAGCCATAAAGTAACCAATACCCAGACAATAAAACCTATAACAGCGCAGATTCTACCCACGCTATAGGCATTATCGTCTTTCTTTAGCATATTAAGCAATTTACGCATTTTCATCACCTCGATTCTTTGGCGGATAGTTCTGCAGCTCGTTAATCTGCTCCATCAAATTGTCAATCACGCCATTATCGCCCAGAGCCTCGTAACTCCGGTAGCAGGCGTCAATGCTTTCTTTAGCGTAGATTGGTATCCAGCCTTTATCCTGGACATAGTGATTATAAGCCTGGATAATTCTATCTCTCAGCAAGGCTTGCAGGCCTGCCTTTAACGCATCATTTTCCTTCTTCTTTTGACGGTACAGAGCAAAGATGTAACTTACAACACCGCCCAAGATTAAATTCAGAACGTGGGAAATCATCTGTTCTATCATATAGCACCTCTTTATTTTTTATTTTGGATAAGGTTTATACAAGCATTGACATCACCTGCCTTTAACTTAAATCTGAGCAATCATACATAAGCAAGTACCAATCACAGCACCTACCCATGTAAAGAGCATATCTTTTGTATCAAACAGACCATAATTAAAAAGGTCATAATATTCTTTGACTACTCCTGCTGTCACGCCTGCGGATAAGCCGTAGGCTGGGTCATACAGACCGACGAGCAGGGATATTAGTAAGCCACAGAGGAAGTGTAGTTTTTTGTCGTAGGAAATTTTCATGTCTGGTCACCTCGTTTTAAATTTGAATTAGCCCTAAGTCAAAGTAGCACCTATTTTATTCCATTAATCGTTTTATTGATGCCATTATATCTCTCACAGCAACAGTTTCAGGGAAATTTAATGTACCAAACTCTTCCCCTATATGGTTTGAAAGATAGTCATAAAAAGCAGCGTAATCATCTGTATTAAGTTTAGAATCAAGTAAACTTCCGCTAATTTTCCATACCAAAAGATTCCCAACATAAACTACGGAATTGGGATTTTGCAAATGAATAAACATTGTTAATGTAGATGAATCAGAAGTTTTAGCAACAAGATAACAAATATGTCTCCCTACTTTATTAGGTGTCGAATAATATCTGTTGTAAATTTGCTGATTTGAAGCTAGATATACACTTGTGTTGTTAGCCTCTGTTCCTTCTTTTTCAATGTAAGTTTCAATAGCTAATAAATAATAGCTATCCGTATCTACTTTTAAAACATAATCAATATTTGCGTAGCCATCATCAGTTTGCATTTTCAAAGAATTACTGCCCACCACTTTATGTTCTGTATCAATAGTAACGTTTACTGTTGTTGCATTTTTTATATTTTCTATAAGCGGAGCTGGATGAGAATTTACTATTTTTCTATTTACAATAAAATCCATATTATAATTCTGAGCTTGAGCATTTCCGTTATATATAACAGAACAAGTAGTTGTGTTATTATTAATATATGGTGCAACGTCACCTTGTAAATAACACACAACATTTCGACATCCATCAAGAATTTTTACGCAATATTTATTTTTAGTAGATATATTTGTAGAATATGTATAAGAAAATCTAAAAGTACAGTTTTGTGCATCCTTTGCAATAAGAGCAACGCCATCAGTTTTTTTAGTCCAACCATTATTTTGTATAAGTCCTTCAAAGATATGACGTTTTCCTCTACACTTTAGTCCAACTACATTAGGACTTTGTATATCAAAGTTAGTAAATATGCAGCCATTACCCAATATTAGCATAGCTGCCCCATCCTCAACCCCGTCTATTGTTCCATAAGCTTCGGATTTAAAAGTGCTATATGGCTGGTCTATTTTGAAATTATTGTATACATTAGTTACCCCATGCGCATAAAAACAAGCTAAACCACCTTCACTCAAATAAAAGTTAGAAAACCGATTATCTGTACTTTTGTCATATAAGCAATATCGTTTGCAATACTCAATACGTATATCATTAAACTGATATACCCAATTATGCTTAGGATTGTTCGCGTCAACTACGTTTTCACTGCCTATGAACATTCCTATGCTATTACTCCACATTATGCGAATATGCTCAAAACGGCAACCATGCCCGTTTAATACATCTGCGCTAATTTTCAAAAGTGCTTGCTTCTCATATGTATGTATGTTGGCATCTTCATTATTATCATTTGCTCTTCCTAGTAATAATACATTTGTAAGTTCAGCATTAACAGCATCTTTAAACACGAGCATATCTTGATTACAGTTTTGAATTTGCTTTATTACACATTTACCAATACCTGTGCCTTTAAGTTGCGTTTCTTTTCCATAAGTCACAGAAGAAACAATAAATGTTCCGTTAGGTATTATACACACTTTACCATTAATTTTCTGAAAGGCATCCGTATCATCCGTCACCCCATCCCCCTTCGCACCGAACTGCTTAACATTTACCATGCCATTCTCCACCACCAGCTCCGCTACATTCCCATTCGCCAGCGTATGCAACGAGCCACCATCATCAACGTCAGATTCTTGTTTAGCACGTATGATATACGTAGCTCCACCGCCGTCGTTGGGAGCGTAGTAGCCAAGAGTGCAGGCTGTCATGCCTGCAGATAGTAAGCTGTCGGCTTTCATCTCTGCGACAGATTTATAGACGATAGGCAAATTCATAGCAAATACCTTGTTGGCAAAGATGTAACCCCAGCGCTTTATTGCTGTACCGATGCTGCCAGCTAAATCCGTGATAGGCGTTAAGCCTCCGCTGTTGTAGATAGTCTTGATTTCTGCGGCTGCTTGCTTTGCTTCTTGCGCATTAGTCGCCGTTTCCTCTGCTAATCCCTTCGCTTCATCAATTACCTTGCCCGGGTCTTCCGTTAAAACAATGCTCTTGCCATCATCCGCAATTCTAAACGATTTGCCGGCCTCGAACGGCACTTCATTGACAAAAGCATCACCATCTATATCCACACTCATGATAATACTGCGGTTAAGCTTTTCAGCTATCTGCTGCATAGCCATTACGTTTTCATCAAACGCTGTCTCAACATCTTCCGGAAAGTACGGCCCGTTGTTTACAAGGTTCATCATCTGCTGCAGCGGCAGCTCGCGCATGATAACCAGTTTCTTGCCTTCCGGCAGCGCTGTTCCGCTGCTAGGATATGTTATCTGCCTTGCATCCATGTCCAGCTGATAATCGCTTGTGGCCAGTGCCGTTCCATCGTCCTGCATCAGATATACCTTAATATATTCCGGATGCTCTGCAGGACACTCAAAGGTAAACGGAAATGTCCTTGTTGAGCCGTTACCAACATAGATGTTTTTAGTAACGTCTTTCTGTACTGTCATCTTCTGCTCCTTTCCATAAAGCAAAAGCCCCGGCATCAGCCAGGGCTTTTTACATACTTATTGACAATAATATTTTACCACGGCTTTCAGGCCGTTTTGTAAAGTACAAAATGACTATTTTTGATTTTTCTTCAGCTTTTTATCAAAGATCAAGGCGCGCAGATAATCCGCAACGCTTTCATCGAAGCCGCTTTCCAGATACTGCAGCGTTGTTGTAAAGCTATCTATCAACGTGCTGGGAGCGCCGGTAACCTGACTTGTCAGTTTGCCCATCTCCCGGAGCGTATCGCTGATAGTTTTCTTGTCACTGACAGCGCTTTGGATAACTCTGTTTGTCTGCTCAATGGTATTTTGGATAGGAATTTTTGGAGCAAATTGATGCTCATCAAATACCTTGGCCATAAAGTAAGGTACAGCATCACGCAGCACCGGTATACCACCGGCAATGCCTGTAAGAGATTCCTGCCCCATGCTCTTGATAAGCTTTTCAATCTTCCAGTCATCATCGTCACCGTTTGCACCGGCACGCAGCAGCGCTGAGATAACCGCCGGCAACAGTACCCACATCAGCAGCGCATTGCCAGCATGAGCTACAGCTTTCATCAGAGCCATGCTTTTATTCTTTGCGCTTGCCGCTACAGCCTTCTTGTAACCTACCTTCGCTTCCCATAATTTATAATTGAGAGCATTATAGACTGTAGAGTTATAGCTGTAGTACATAGTGAGCTGCTTCATCAGCTCGCTGCCCTTGCGTTGGATAGCAGCTTTATCTACCGTACGGCCGGAGCCGAAGCACCAGCGCACTGCAGAATCGCCGGCATTTACGCCTGCTTCCCTCGCCTGCTGCGGCGAACGTCCGGCATCCACCTCTGCATTGTAGGTCTTTTCATATTCGTGCTGCCAAAGCGGCAATGCCAGCATCAGGTCTGTCCAGGTTATCATCTTAAACGCGTTGTTTTTGATAGCCTTGCCAATGCCCGGAATACCATCTAGGATATTAGGTCCTTTCAGCGCATCATGGATGCTGGCATCCATGGTTTCCGCACGTTCCGCCATAAATACAGAACGTTGGAAAACGAAATCCGTATACTGACGCGGGGCACTGTAAAACTTTTTGAGCGAGTGCAGCAGCTCAGCAGCGCCCATATAATGAGCTACGCTCGGAGCGTTAGCGATATTCAGCAGTGCCGTTGTTACCCTGAAGCCCATTGTTCCCATTGTCTGAGCATTACGCAGCTTGGCCATGCCCTTTTCGTAGGCCGTCCTCGGTATCGGTTCTTCCGCCCAACAATCGCTGGTCCACTTTTTCAGATTCTTATAAGCGTTCTGGCCAAGGTAATTATAGACAATGTTTTTGAAATTCTCATTGAGCACGATACGGCGTACGTCGCGTACCGGTTCGCGGAATGCCACCAGATGAATAACGTCAGTAATGCTACCGCTGATAACTTCAAACCTAAGATCCAGCCTGCGCTCAACCTTATGCTGAGTACGTTCTTTCAGGAATCCCTTGCCTAAAGACATTGCAATATTGCTCATTGCCGATTGCTGTGCAGCGTCAGCCTGCTCCTGCGTACGCAAATCCCGCAGATCGTATTTAATAGGGAAGTAGCCACCATCTAAGGTATAGATTTTTCGGTCCTGCCCAACAACAACAAAGCCTTTGGCTTCCTGCTTCTGCAGTACGGCACCGGTCATGCGTGCTTCAATCTCTCTTATCTGGTCCCAATGTATATCGTAAAGCTTCCAGATACTGTTGACAAGGTTCCAGTCGCGCTCATCCAGATACTGCAGCACATTTTTAACCTGCGCTACATTGACGTGATAGCCGTCCAGAACACGCTGCTGGTTCGTTTCATTGCCCCAGTTAAGCGCAATCATAATCGCCTGTTCCTTGGTAATCTTCGACGAACCAAAATCATAGAGGCGTTTGTTACGCATATCTGCCAGTTCCTTGGAAGAATAAGCATCAAACAGCCCTTTTAATTTGTTCTGCATATTTACGGCCATCTTCAGCTCTTTGTCTGCAGCTTCCTTCAGCGGGTCGTAGATATACCTCAGCGCCACATCACCCAGCTTTTTCAGCTCCACCTCCGGCTTAATCAGTACCCTGTCAGCCTGGTCGATAAAGTTTGCAGCATCATCCTGCCATCTGTTTTTATTGGCACCAGTCGGGTCGGCGTTAGCGCGTTCTATCATGCGCTGGCGTGTCTGCCCTTCAATCTCAGCAACTGCTTCATCAACAGTCAAGGTTCTGCCATCCTTGGTTTTAATCGTGGCCAGCTTCATATTATCCATGCCTCGTTTATAGATGATATGCATAACCTGTGCCACCAAATCAACCTGCATATTGCTCAAATCCTTATGCCCAGCTTTGCGTTTATTGCTGTTCATTGCCGCCTGCAGGAACCATTCAGGCAGATTGGTCTGGCCATCCGGTCCGAAGAACGGAGACTCCAGCATAAGGCCGCCTTCTTCCCTTGTAGCATCTGCTTTCATCAGCACTTCCATGATGCCCTCATAATGCGGCGGTACCGGCGCGTCTGCGTCAGAAAAGCCAAACACATACATAAGATGATTATACGCATAACGTTCATCTGCAGATATGTTCTTCGCCTTGCTGATAGTCTGCTGCTTACGCTTCAGGCCATCTTCAATCTTCTTGATCTGCTTGGCGTTGCGGACAGCTCTGTCAGCAAACATGTCATAGATCAGCTGAGCCTGTTTGTATTTGACGGCCTTATCCCAGTTGCCTTTTACAAGAGACTGCTCAGAATTGTACTGTGCCTGCGCCGACTTTCTGCGCCACATCTGGTAGTTGTTGGCGTCCTCAATAGGCATAACCTCCAGCTTCATCTCAACGAATTGCACATAGTCCTTGTAATGACTGAGTGCTGCATCACGCAGGCCACGCACATTAGCAAGCAGTTCACGTTTATCCTTCTTCAGTCCCTTTGTTTCTGCAGTAAGCTCTTCTATCTGCTTGCTCTGCCTGGTCATCTTGTCTACCGTCTTAATGACGCCTTTTTCTGCAGCATCATTCTTGCCGTCGGCCTCTATTTGGGTAGTCAGGTTACGCTGCTTTTTGGCAATGCGCTCAAACGCTTCCAGCTCCATCGCCGTGGCCAGCTTACGGTATTTGCTCTCCTGCACGACTTCTTCCGCGCGTTCGCGGAAATACTGAGCATCTATGCCACTGTTATCTATCCCCTCCTTAAACTCTTTCATATGAGCTTCTACCGCAGCATCCAAGCTGCCGCCATACTCTTTAAGCTGCTTAACGTAATCTTCCACGTTCATGCCCAATGTTTCGCAGATAACAGACGTGCTCATATCAGGGTTATTCTTGATATGCTCCCGAATAATAAATACCGGTTCTGCGGCCAGCTTCTCATGGTATTCCGCTTCTTCACGCTCAAACAGTTCCTTTTCCTGCTGCCGGTAATCTTCCTTGACATCCTTCAGTGCTATTTTGAGCACCTTTTCCTCAGCGTCAGCCTTGGCGCGCTCTACCATACGGCGATATACGTCCTTCGTGCTTCCTTCCAGATAATCCATGCCGCCGCTTTCGGCAAAATCATCTACGCCTTTTTTCCTCATAGCAATGTCGATTTCATCTTCACTGGCAATCATGCGGTCCATAACAGCTTTAACCTCTTTGGACGGAGCACCGCCAATCTGGCTGAATGCACGATAGATTTTAGTCAGCCACTGCTTGAAGCGCCGGAAGATACTGCGCGTTGCTTCTGTAGGTGCGTCACCGCTCTTCAGATAATTTTCAAAGCCACGGGCAAAGCGTTCCTGCATCCAGAGCCGCTGCATCTGTTCCAAGGTCATTTTCTTGCCTTCGATTTCAACGGAGCCTTTGGCAACTGCAGTTTTCATCTGCTCGTTGAGCTTTTTAAATTCACTCTCCATAGCAGTGCCTTTGTACTCTTTGACAAATTGCGTATCGTTCCATGCAGCCCACCGGTTAATCGTGGCCACGTCATCCAGCAGCTGCTTCGGAGCATTCGGTAATTCTGCCAGCGCCAGCATATCGTGCAGATAGATATGAGCCATCTCATGCATAAATGTCGACTGGTCTGCAGCCTTAAACAGAGAAATAACCTTCTCGCCGGTAGTTTTAAAGGCAGTCTGGCCTTTGAGCTGCCATAAGCCGCGCTGATCAGAGTCCATGCTGTAGCTTCTGCCGCCAAATACAATGATAGGATTATCGATAGCGTTCAACACTTCGTTATCAATTCTTTTCTGGCTTGCGCCCATGGTATAGAGCCGTGCTTTCATTGATGCTACTCTGGCTTCCTGCTCTCCATGCAAACGGAAGTATTTTTCATAATCGCTAGAGCTTTCGTCTTCAGCTTGCCATTGCAAATCTGTCTGCAGCTCCTTGATTTTCTGCAGGCGCTTTACTTTTTCTTCGGATATCTGTTCTTCCAGCTCTTTAACCTTATTTTTGATATCAGAAAAAGCAGCATCGGAAATTTCACCGGTGTCATGTTCAAAGTCAGCTATGTCATATTCGAGCATAGCCGTAACATATTCTTTACCTTTAGGATATAGGCGCTCTATTTCTTCATCGTACTTCTGCATCTGGCGCTTCATCTGTTCATTGACTCTGCCCGGGCTGCCGCCGCCAGCAAAGCCTTCTGCATTCTGGATGATATGCTGGATTTCATGGATGAGAGTTTCAGCTAAATTCTTGTGAGCTGCTTCTACATCTCTGTCAGCCTTTTTGATTCCATTAAAACTAATATCCGCCCTGCCAACAAACTCTGCTGCTCCTCTTATCTTGCTCAATTCTTTTTGTCTATCCAGTATGCCTTTATTAAACTGCCCATTATTATTTTTGCTTTTAAGTTTTTCTATAACAGATTCTTTTTCTTGTATCAGCTCCTTCAAACTATTCACTGCGGCCTTTTTGTTAAACGTGTTATTTTTAATACCATGATTAAGTGCATACTCTATGAACTCGTCACCATGAGAAAAGAACTTGCCAGCCTTAGCCCCATCCTTGCTTACTACGCGTTTATACTTTATGCCGTTTATGATTATCTCCTGCTTGATGCCGTCTCCTAGCAGATTGCTGTTTATTCCAATGTAGCCTTCTCCAGCAGCTACTCCCAAGGTCTGCTCTTCCATCGATTCTGACTGAACCATGACATCAGCTAGCCACGGATAAGCTTCATACAGTTTAGGATTAGTATATATCTCTCCTAACGGTATAGCATATCCTTCTTCCGGAAATTTAGCAGCATCTATCTTATCCAAATTATCCGGTATCTCAAAACGCCATTTACCATCAGCGCCACGATGCCAGCCGGTCTTTTTGTAGATGGTTTCCATATCCGCATCTTTGGCAAGCATTTCTTTTGCTTCCTTCAGCTTCTCCATGTTGGCCGTCATAGCACGCTCGCCAGCAGATTGGTTATAGCGCTCTATAATATCAATGCTCTTATCATCGAAGACGACAAAGCAGCGGCCATCCTTCATACCTTCGTAAGCTATGCCTTTAATTCCGTGCTCATTAAGCAGCTCAGACGCGCCACGCCAATTATAATCCTCTTCCCCTACAGCCTTCGCCAGAGCATCGTAAATCTTGTTGCCTGTAAACATGCCCCCTAGCGTACCGGAAATATCAGCTTTCGCCTGGTTGATAACCTTCTCTTTTGCAGCAGCATCTTCTGCTTTGGCACGCTCTAATTCTTCTTCTAAAGCAGCAGCCTGGCTTCTGAGCTTCTCTTGTTCTTGATTACGATACTCACCATCTGACTTTAGCTTTTCAATTTCTTCTTTGCTATATCCGTATCTTTCCAAGCTTCTTGCAAGCGTTCTATAGCCAAATGTATTAGAATTGCTCTCTAAAAGCTTACCAATGCCATCTGCTAATTTATTGAAGCCATCAATCTTAAACTGAACCTTGCCAGCATTATCAAAAGCTCTTAATTTGAAATTCAGCAAATCTTCCCAGAACTTCATTGACTGCTCTTCATTCAAAGATTCTATAGTATTTTTCAAAAGCGCTTGTACATTTTTGTTCTGATTAATGAAAGTCTTCTGCTCATCTAGCAATACATTGTTTTCCGGAACTTCCACTTTCAGCAAGCGTGAAGTATTTTCGTACTTCACGTCAGCTTTTTCAATAATGTTTATCGCTTCTTCTAGTTTGGCAATATAGCTTTCTGTATTAGCCGTTCTTTTGGTTCCGGCAATTCTTTCCTTTAAGCTTTTTATTGCACTTTCCTTATTCTTGCTTCCGCTCATTGCATCAAACGTATCCAAAACAAATTCTAACGGCTCATTGTCAATAAGCTTCTGTCCTGCTGCTGTTTCCCAATCTCCCTCCTCATCAATTTTGTACGTAACCCCATCTACAATTACTGCGCCAGCGTCAGCCCCCAGCACTTCCTTGTATGCCTCTGATATTTTTCTATCCTTAGCAAAGTACAGGCCCCAGCCATGTACCTGGTCACCAACGCCATCGCCGATTTTGCCAATATCAAACCTTTCAAAATTGTAAGGCGTGCCATGCCATGCTTTCTGGTCTAATTTCATAGAGCCTATAGCCATCTGGTCTTCTATTATTAGCTTGCCTGTTTCTTTATCAACATAAGGTTTATGATTAAGGTCTTTGACTTTTGCTAAAATCTCTGCTAAACTATATTCAGAGGGAATTGTTTCTTTTGAAGCATCCCCTATCCCGCCATCTTTCAGGGAAGCTTGTCTCTGGGATGGCGGGATTTTTGTTGTGTAAACTTCGTATAAAGTTACTTCGTTTAATTTTTTTAGTACATTAGCAGATGTCCCAATAGCAGTAATGACCAACGTTTGAGCCTGTCCATTTAACTTTACTGGTATAACAAATCTATATGACAATGAACCTTTGATATCCTCACGTAACTTATTGTCTACTTCATTAGAATGCTTTGATGGATTTATCTCAACTAAAACTGCATTTTGCAAAATCTCTCTAGGATTACTGATGGTTAAATTTCTTCCCTGCCTTTCCGTTTTGTTTTTTCGCCCTCTTTGCGATTTTGCCAAAACAATATGACGCTGATCATATTCACTCATCTTGCTAAAATCAAATACACTTGACAAATCTTTTGTAGTGACCGGCTCATTTTCAGTTAATACATGTTTAATGTAATCTATGGCTTTTTGATTAGCCTCCGGAGTTTCTTTGTCGGTGCCTATATTGTCTTGCAAAACATCTAAATCTAAAAGTTTATATTTGGTATTTTCATTTATACCTACATTTACTGCCTGATTAAACTTCTGCTCAGCAGCTTCACTCTCACTTCTGATAAGCCCAATACTACGCGCATAATCAAGCGCAGTATATTTAGTATGGCCAACCTGTCTATGCAGCTCAGCCATGCGGTCTGCCATTCGTGCGGCAAGGATAGCACTCATCTGTGCTGCCTGCCGCACTTCTTTGCTTTCAGCGCCTTCCAGCTTGCCACGCAGCTTACGGTATACCTCAAAGCCTTCTTCGCTCAGGCCTTCAGTAATAGAGAGTTCGCCCGGATCTATTTTTTCCAGAGCAGGAGTCAATGCATCCAATCTGCGGATAGCTTCTTCCGTTGCTTCCATAGCTGCCTTGTTATTCTCATACCATTGGTTATCTTCCGGAGTGCGGTTTTCCCAGCCAAAAAGTCCATACTCGTTGTGACCGGTCCAGATTTCACGCGCCAGCTCACGCAGCTCCATCTTAGAGGGCTTATGCTTATTCTCTTTATAGTAGCGCTGATACCATGGGTCGTTATTGCTTACCTTGATGCCACGGCCACGCATCTGATTATCATATTCCGGGATTTCTATTACAGCTACGCCGTTGCCCATACCCTTTTCCAGCTCTTCGATAATCTGATTAAGCGGCTCGTCAATCTTGGCCTGCAGTGATTTTCTGACTTCCTTTACGCCTTCCTTAGGATTATCCGGGAAGCGGCGCAATACTGCCTCCGCTATCTCACGGGTTTCCGGAGTATGGAAGTTATTATCAAGGTAGGTATTCAAAGCATCTTCACGCTGGCGGTTCTCATATGCCAATATGCGGTCCATCTCGCGGCGCATCCTGCCGGCATATTCTCTGTTGCGTGCCAGGCATTCGCTGATATCGCTGAATGTGATGTAGTCTTCCAGATGAGCACCGATTTCAGTCGGCAGCAGCTTAGATACATAATCAGCTGTACTGATTTTCAAGTCTGCCTTAGTATCGATAATGTCTTTAAGATACTGTTCGCCTATGCCTGCTGCCTTTGCTGCAGATTTCAAAAGCTCATAGCCGCCCTGCTGATTAAGGACGTACTCTGTATCTATGTTAATAGTTTCCAGCTCTGTACCTTTAAGCTGATTATTCAGTACCTCGTTATATACTTCCGGAGCTTTTTTAAACAAAGCGTTATTTTTGATATCCTCGGCAAGACTTCTCAGCATAGATATACCGTTAGCATCACGCAGGTTAGCCTTCTGCTCTTCACTTTTCTGCTGCAGCGCCGCGGATGCACGACGCATAAAAGATACCGTGCTTGCTCCATGCGCACCAGCGCCAAAGCCGATAGACGCAGGCAGCGCCTGCCAGCTTGCCTCCAGCCCGCCAACAATAACGTCCTTTGCCGTATATGTAGGGATATCACCGCCCGGATTGTTTGCTGCAGCAATATCAGAAATAATTCTGTTGCTCATCTCCTGCACGCCTTCTTCCGCACTCTCAGAGATGGCCACTGTTCCGATGTTCTTGGCGCTGTCACGCAGATATGCGGCAAGCAGGCTCTGCAGTTCCGTGCTGTCTTTGGCACTGCTGATAATTTCTTTAATGCTCTGCGCACCTGCACCGCCTTTGATGACGTTCAGGATTTTGTCTGCGTTGCTGAATTCAATGCCTGTTTCCAGCGCTGCTGCTACAGCAGCATAGCTGCGCGCCTGGTTATCTGTCAGCAGCTGCCTGCCCTGCTTATCCTTATAGCCTCTATAATCAAGGTAGTTGTTGCCGGCGATTTCGTCATACATATCCTGCGCCATACCGATACGGCTGCCGACACTATAACCAATCTTGGCACCTGCGGCCGCGCCTGCAGCAGTACCGGCACCCAGCGTTGCACCGCCGCCGGCAATACCGCCGAGAAGCGCACCGAAGCCAGCGCCGTATACGCCCATCTTCTGGCCATTAAGAGCATTACGCAGTATCATCTTACCGCTCTGCACTGTGCCGCCTACAATAGCACTCATCGGGTCCTCAAAAAGTCCCGGCAGTTCCTTGGAATTTTTCTGTGCTTTTTCAATTTCTCCCAAACGTGCAATGTCAGCATCCGTCAGCTCTTTGCCGTTCATAGCGGCGTAGCCCATACGGCCGCGCTCACTCATCAGGTTATCAAGCTCCCAGCCGGTCTTAGCTGCTTCAATAATGCCCTGCGTCTGGCGTACGTTCTTTAAGTTATGCAGAGCAATAGCAGCGTCGGTATCACTCAGCTTGGCCAGCTCGCTCAGCTCAGGGTAGGCCTTAAACACTGCCTGAGGGTCCATAGCCTTCTGCTGATAATTATATACATTGCGTGCATTGGCCAGATTATCAGCGTTAGCCAGGATAGCATTCTCCGGAATGTTTGTGGCCGCGCTGATTTTCTTTGCTTCCAGCAACACATCGTCTTTGCTGTAATGATATTTTTTATACGTTCTGTCCCACAAAGAGCCTAGTCTGTCCTTTTCAAGATCTTCCGCACTCATTTGTGTAGGATAGTATTTAGCAAGCTCCTGTTTAGTGCCATTGTTCCATGTTCCTGTTTCATCAATAAAGCCGGCACCGGTATCAACATCAGCGCCGGAGAAAAAATTCTTCACTCCGTCCCAGAAGCCTGTTTTGTTGTTACCGTAAGAGCCGACCGGTTCCGTTTTCGCCTGCTCAACAGCAGGACGAAATTCACGCGGAATGTTCTGAGTTTCCTGCTGTTTGCCACCTTGCATATTACTGAAATTAAAAGTTCCCATAATGTTAATCTCCCATCGTCTGCTTAAACGCTGCCTTGCTCATGCGCACCGGCTGAGCATTGCCATAAAACCATACATTGACGTAACCGTCATCTGCATTACCGATATAATAGATATCATGGTTGCCAAGTTGTGCCATGTTGTACGATACGTCACTGTTCCAGAAGTGTTCACCTTCTATCGTAACACCGCCAACGCCCTTAACCAGTCCCTGCTCCATAATATCCATCACCCAGTCTACGGTAGGCGTGCGGTTTTCTTTAGCTATGTATTCGTTTATTGCTCTTTTGGCGTACCGTTTCAATCCCGGACGCCACGCTTCCGGCACCTTATTTCTTCCGCCCATCTTACTGTAAAAGGCTTCCATAACGCTGTCCCAGTCAAATGATGCCTTGCCTTCGCCCCTAGCTGCAGCTTTCGCCGCCTGCTTATTCATATGCACGTATTTCATAATTGTTTCCGTGCTGCAGCCTGCATCAGACAACTTTTGGATCAGCTCATCCTGCGACAGTCCGCCCTTGTCTATGGCATCTTCTATTTCCATAGCCTCGCCTACAGTTAATTTGTGTACGCCCGAAGATGTAAAGCTTTTGGCTACAGCATGCAAAGTTTTATAAGCGCTATAATCGTTGCCTGCTATCTGTTTGGCCATGTTTTCAAAATACGCCGGGTCGCGTATGCCATTATTGTAGGCAGCAAACATTTCATCAGAAGCTCTTTCCACCATAAGGTTAGTGCTTGTACGCTTCTGCTGCACCTGCTGCAGCGCGTACTGCATATAACCTTTTTTTAATTCTTCGCGCTCTGTAGCGTCCATAGCTCTGCCGCCGATATGGCTGTAGCCTACCGTATGATATCCGGCAGCATCCAGCGCCAGCTCACTCACTCCATGCTCACCGCTCTGGATAACCTTGCCAGTCTTGGCATTGTATATACCGACATGGGTAATGCCCTTATAGGCTTTAGTGTCAGAATGCACATCATCCGGGTTGTCGCTCGTAGCGTACTTACTGCCATCTACCTGCCAATAGACAATATCTCCGTCCCTTAATTGTTTACGGTCATTAAACGTCAGCCCTTTACGTTCTGCGTTAAGGTAGGTACCGTCAGCCAGGCTGCTGGTAATGTCATAATCACCGCCAGCCGTCTGAATATATTTTTTTACAAAGTTGGCGCATTGATTGCTGCCCCAAGCCTTGCCTTCCTCTCCCTGTGCAAATGCCAAACCTTTGGCGATATCTGCCGTACCGGTCTGCGTAGACAAGAGCGCCTGCACACCGCCGTTTATATCACTGCCATACTTGGCATAGATTCCGGCAAAGGTATTAAGCTGATTATTGCTTTTCTCCCTTGCACTGATAATCTTGTCGTATTGGATACGTTTCTGCGGGTCCATAAGATAACCGTAGGCCTGCAGTATCTCGCCGCCACGCGTCCATCCTTCGCTGCTGTCTGAATTGATAGCTGCCTGCGCTGCCGTCTCTGCTACCGCAGCCTTCCATTTGTTGCTTGCTTCAGTAATCTTTTCCTGGCCATAGTTAGCGTACCTTGCTGCAGTCATAAAATCGCCGCGGCGCATAACAGCGTCCAGATCATCATTGTTGTGCCAGTTTACAGCTACGTCCTTCAAAGCTAATTTGTATTGATTGTTAAGCTGCGTATCCTGGTACTTCTCCATCTCGCCCATGGTATAACGTTCCATCTGGGCACGCTGGCCGCTCCAGTCACGCTCAATGGTATTGTAAAAAGCCTTGCTTCCCAGCACCCCGCGCAACGTAGACGGTCCTTTTTGCATAATGCCATTGATAATCTTCTTGCGCCCTTCCTCGTACTTGGTAAGGTTATCCCTGGCATTTTCTTCCTTGTTCTGCAGCAGCTCATTCTGCAGCCTGCTCATTTGCATATTGTAATCATTATTGGCCTTCATCACGTCGGCAATGGCTATCTGCTCATAGAGCTTCTGCCCTCCCTCTACCATCGTATTGGTAAGATTTGCATTTGCCCTTGCCAGTGCCATCTGCCCGCCCATATCAGGATGCACACCGCTCGTCTGGCTTGCAGGCGTACCGAGCTTTGCCTGGTTCTCGTAAACATCAATTACTGCCATATTCTGCTCCTTTCCTATATACGCAAAAAGCACCCAAGGCTTAGCCTCAGATGCTTTCTACGTTGCTAATTTTTTAGAGTATGATGAAAATGGGAGAATGGCTTCCCTTCCGCACTATCATTTTAACACACATACTTTGCCGATTTGTAAAGTACAAAATGACATTTTTACCATTTTGCTTTTGCCCAGCCATCATTACTGTAGCTTGAGATGCCGCCACCGGTATGAGCAGGCAGCCATTTCATCTCTGTGTAGCCCGGTACACTGTAGTTTTGCAGGCCTACGCTTTTACCGGCTGAGCTTTTCAATGCTCCCATACTTTTGGCCGTATAAAGATTAGCCGCTACGCTCAGCCCTGCCTGCAGCATGCTGTTCATCATAGCGCGCTTGCCTGCCTTACGGTAGGCTCTGGCGCTCGACGCATAGGCATCGCCCTGATTCAAATTGTCCGTACTCTGCTGGAAGATATTATCTACCTGCTGACGCGCATTGTATCTTTCAAAGGCAAGCTCCTGCTCCTGGTTAAACTGGCTGTCTGCCATCGCCGCCAATGCACTGCCGCTTGCCGTGATTCCGGCCGCGCCGATGTTGGCTCTCTGCTGCCCCTGCAGCTGCAGCAGCCTGCGACGTTTGTTTTCCTCGTTGATTTCATTGTTCTGCGCCTGCTTCTCGGCCTGCTCCTGCAGCTTCTGCGCATTGTTATAGGCGATATCAGCATTTGCCTGAGCCTGCGCCGCCTGCGCGTTGGCCTGCTGACGTGCTGCACGCCCCTGCAGATAACCGCCCAAGAGAGTTGCACCAATCATTACTCCTACGCCCATGCTATCCCTCCTTTAAAATTCTTTCGTCAAAATAAAATTCCCTGTGCGGCAGATTGTAGATTCCGCATTGCACCGGTTCCGATATCTCAGCGCCAAGCCATCTGAGCCAGCGCAGGATTTCTGCGTTCCCAGCATCAACCTTATTGGACATAGGCCCATAGGCCTCCACAATCGCCCTCAGAAAGCGTTTGGTATATCGCCCTACTACTAACCTATGCTTCAATGTTTCGTCGGTCATGAGCAGCCAGACGCACTTTACAGAGCATATTGCAGCAGGGCTTCTTACTCCATAGATAGCTGCAGGTACGCCGTCAATATAAAAACAGCCAATCAGTTCGCTATATCTGACGCTTCTTTTTAAAACATCCAGCTCATGCCCAGCACCATACAGCGCCGCCAGCTCCTGCCTGTTGTCCTGCCGCAGATGTGCGGCCACGTATTCAATATCTCTATCAGACGGACGAGAAAAAGTATATTCCGCCATATTATCCTCCCGGCACAATCTCCGGCACAATGGCCAATACCGTCATCGGCAGCGGCGCATCCTGCTTAATGATAAGCTGCTGCGTTTCGTCCCAGCCTGCAGCAGGCAGGACGATTTTTTTCTTGCCGGTAAAAAGTTTTGTAGGCTGGCCATATGCTTCGGTATCGCGCCATTTGATTTCATCCAGTTTTTCCTCACTCAGGCCATACAGTCCGCCACGCGTGTTTTTAAAGAGGACGGAAAGATTACCTATGCGCTTCTTGCGGCTAATGGAGCTGCCGTCCTGCATTTGGAATTCTATCGGCAGTGTCTTTATGACTGCATCAATAGGCAGTCCTACATGCACAACACTGTAGCCATGTTTATTGCTAAGTATAATCTTGCCATTTTCAACCTTCTGCGGCGGCAGCGCGTTTCCGTCAGCCAGTATGGCCACGGTTTCACCCTCCAGCCACGTCAGGCCTGTTACCTCTTTTATATCGCTGCCACGTACGGTTATGCCGTCGTCAACATAAATCTGTTCTTCCGGCACATCGTTATCGTTCCTCTTTTCCAGCATAACGTTCTCGTATTGGCCGTTACGTTCTATGACAGCATAAAGCTCGTCACATTCTCCGCCAGGGATGCAGCAGACATTGACAAAGCGCGCATTCTTAATGCTATGCTTATGCCATGCGTAGATATCCTGCTCCTTGATATAGGTCAGTCCCAAGAGCAGGCCATCATCTCGGACAAACCATATGATGCTGTCAGGAGTCTGCTGGTAGGTCATAGCTACTACTTTGTGGCCATCGAAGAGATGAGAGCATAGTAGGTTGAGGTCATCGCCGGTGTATTTATCAGCCTCATAGCTGTATGCCAGGTCACGGATGATGTTGCCCTGCTGCTGAGCAAAGACAATTCTGCTGCCTACAGTTACCGGCAACACGTCAGATATGCCGCGGTATTCCTGCGCCTGACTTGAAGTATTGCTAGGCGTGAGCGCTTTGCCTTGGCCACCGCTTACCTTATATTCGCCGCCGCTTGTCAGCAGAATCAATTCTCCAAAGGCTACCATGGCTTTGATGCCATTCATCTGGCCGCCGTTTAGAGTAGCCGTTACCGCATCATCGTCTACCACCGGTGTCGATACACCGAAATTATAATAATCTCCTACCTTGCTGCTCCAGAACGTCTGCGGATATCTTGTGCTGCCGGCAAATACCAGGCGGTCCTCAAAGAAGCCTGCTGCAGTCGGATAGCCCTTGCTCCTGCTCCACGGAGAAAAAGCCCAGATCTGCGTAGCATCTGTACTGCCAATCGTGCGCAGCACCTTGCCTTTAACCTTTTTACCGCTGATGTACTCAGTAATTTTCACAATACCGCTATAATCATTACCGAAGCTCTGCACAGTGACATAACCGGTCTGATTCTCATTCTCACCGCTCCAGATTGTTGTATCAAACTCTGTTGAGGTTACCCTGTACCTGACAATGTATTCCTCTTCGTTCTTTTCGGTAAAGTTGTAGTTCTGGCTGTGATTGCCGTCCTGCGTTCTTACAAGCTCCCACATAGAGCTGTTCTCATTATATTTTTCCAGTGAGAAGTTTCCCTTCCAGAAGCCGAAGCTCTCTACATAGACGCTAGAGCCCGGCAGGCAGCTTACCAGCAGCGCATCCGTTGCATCGGGCACACCTTTTTTGTATTCACTTTTTTTATAATGAGTCAGTTCAATAAGGCTGCCAATGGTATCTTTCTCAAAGATATCCTTATCTGCTGCCAGTGTAACCTCGCCTTCGGTTGCACTGGCAGTTATCTTCGCCGCCTTGCTGCCATAGCGGAAGCGGATATTACAGTACCCGTCACCGCCGCTTTTGCCGTTGATGTTGCCAGCGTCGGTTCCTTTGGTGCCACCGACAGCGCCGCCGCTATAACTCGTTCCTTGGCTACCGGGTGTAATTACTGAACGGAAAAAAACTTTACCACCTGTTCCTCCCTCGCCACCTTTAACTGTTCGACCGAACGCAACAGTATTGCCGCCAGCTCCGCCATTTTCTCCTGTTATGCTCTGGAATTTACCCAGCGACTCCGTTTGTTTGCCGTTGCCGCCTGCACCACTTGCGCCAACCTCAATCTTATATTTTTGTCCAGCCTGCACATCAGTTGAAAAACGAATATATTCACCCGTGCCGCCATCGCCGCCCGGAGCAACGTACTGTCCAAAGATTGCAGCGCCACCACCTCCGCCGCCAGAGCCAGCCATCTCTACTGAGATATTTGTTACGGTATCGGGAAGCGTCAGCTCGTAGGTTCCAGGACCATAACGATATAATTGTACCGTCTGTTCTTCTTCCGTTGCCGCAGAGCCGTTACTGTCCTCAAACGGACCGCCTGTTATCGGCATCTGTTCCCAGCGCCAGTCGTATGTACTGTAGCGCGTAAGCGTCATAGGATAATGGTCAGGATGCACGATAAAAAGCACGTCAGCACTCTGCGTATATTTTATTTTGCAGATGCCCTGCAGGTCGGCTGGATTAAGATTGTTGCTTATTGTATAAGGCTCTCCGTTATCCTCTACTATGTATTGGCCGTTGTACAGAAAACGGCAATGCCCTGCAGTGACTTCTATGATATAGGTTTCATTGGTGTTGTACAGGAAGGGGATATAGAAGGCACGCTTACCTTCATAGGTTACGCCAATATGCCGGAAGCCGTTGCGGTTACGCACGCCACCATAACGCTGCACCATAAAGTTTTTCAACGTGGCAGCGCCGCTATCATATTTGTTGATATCGACGCGGCCGTACATGCTATCCGACAATTCACCGCCGGCAAAGCTGGGCTTCAGTTGATACAGTCCCATTGTCAACCCTCCCATCTGGCGTTGACCAGTCTATCCTGTACGGCTTCTTCCTGATTGTCTTCTGCAGCATCCTCGCCAGCTGCTTCCGTAAAGTAAGCATTGTATGCCTGGATAGCATTTGTCGCAAGGTTAATATTACCGGTCAAAGCGAACGCCATCTCCGCCGCTAGCTTCCAGCTGAAGGCTTCAATGAATTGGCTGTCGAATGTTTCGCTGTCCTTTACGTCTGCAGTATATTCCACATAGGCGTTAGAGATATTACTGTATATCTTGCGTCCGCCGTTACCGTTCATAATGCGGAAGTAGTTATCTTTAGGCAGGCCAACAAAGCTGTCATTGTACATAAGGCGTATCGCCAGAGCATCAGAAGGATATTGATAGACGTATTTATAATCAGGTGCCGTTTCATTAAGCAGCGCCAGCTGCACACGCTTCGTTGCGAACGTCCAAGGAAAGCGGCGCAATACATTCTGACGGGTAAAATTGAAATAACGTGTACAGATTCTCGCAGGCTGGCTTGCCTCATCCATGCGGTTGATTTCGTCTACGCCGATACGGCCAAGCGCAAGGTTGCAGATTTCAATGTTGTTCATGGTTTCCTCCTAAAACAAAAGGCCGGAATAAGCTCCGGCCCGATGTTATTCTCCGCGCAGAGCGGAAATCAATTCTTGTTTTTTTGCATTCTTCGGTGGTTCCAAGCCGCTTGCACGTGCCAGCTTCTGCAGCTGGCCAACATTCATTTCTTCCAAAGAAGAAGGCATGATATCCGGGTTTTCCATATCGCCAGATACTTCGTCCGAAGGTTCTTCAGCATTTTTGTTTAGGGACAATCTTTCGGCTGGATCATAGAGCGGTTTGAAATGCTCCGGTACATCCCCCTCCAGCTCCACCTTTTCGCCCTTTTCCCAAAGTCTGTGTTGCCAATAGCAGGTGCGGATTACTTTGTATCTCATACCGGTACCTGAATATCTGGGGACAGATATGCCCAAATCTTGCCACCTGCCGGAACGGTAGTATCACCGGTGATTTTTACGCGGACATAACGGCCCTGCGGTTGGATAGACGCGAAGAATTGCGCCAGCTGGCAGGCGTGCTTCTGCTGCTCAGCGGTTTTGCCGATAGTCACCACCATCTCAGTTATCGAAGCAGAGAAGCTTTCGTCAGTGCTGGACTGCAGCTCTACGCTTTTTACGCGGCCGGCAGTTACGCCCTTAGTCAGTTTAACATCAACATAGAGCGGTCTCAAAGATTTGTTGCGGCCGATATCAAGCGCCTTACTGGTGACAGTCGCTGCAGTATCGACATTTTCACAAAGAATAAGCTTTGCATCAATCATTACAGCCATATTCTTACCTCCTTATTCTACCGGCACTTTAGATTCAGTGCTCAGGATAGCATCGTTGCGCAGGATGGGAGAGCCCCAGAAATGCTGGATACGCTTACCGCCAAAGTCTTCCAGAGAAAGGTTAACATTATTTTTCTTCTGCGCAATGATATTGATCATGGTCTGCACCTTACGGTTACAGAGGATAACAGTACGGCCATGGTCAGGGTTTTCAATGCAGTCATATACTTCAATCAGTTTATCGATGAAGTCAGTGCTGCTGGTATTGGTAGTATCAATGTTGGCCAGACGTGCTACATAGCGCGGGTCACGTACGCAGAGGCCTACGTCCCAGTTGTACTGAGATTCATAGCCCCAGTATTCAAGGTTGTTCTCATCTCTCACTTTAACACGTCCGTTGTCACGATAGCTGTAACCGCCAGGCACACCTTCCGGAGTGATGCCGTAAACAGTATCAGGTGCAAAGGTCACTACCCAAAGGGAGGTCAGATTATTACCGGTACCGCCCGCGTCAACAATCTGATTGGCGTAGATTTCATCCTGCCCAGCCTTATCATAGTAAAAAGCGCCAAGGCCGGTAAAGCCTGCAGGGTTGATTTGTTCATCACCATAGAAGAAGGTAGTAGACATCTTCTGGCTCATAGCTTCCTGATGTGCATAGTTTTCATTAAGCCGATAGGTATTGCTGTTCTTGTTGAGCTTCATCAGTCGCTCATCAATCTGTGCAATAGCCTCAACACCGCCGGTAGTAAAGCTTGCCTGGCCAGTGCTGGATTTAGTAGGCGCTACGCCACGGTTAATAATACGCCATGCAACATCCGGCAGACTGGTTCTGATAAGCGCTTTTTCAACGCTGCCGCTGTTGCAGGTTCTCATAGGGAATACTTCCCAGAGACGGTTGGTTTTTGCCTGTAGCTCTACGACCTGCGCCGCTGCTTCATTGCCTGCAGAGCGATACTGCTGTGCAATATCATACATAGTTGCCAGGCCGGTGTTGTTATAAAGTCCGGTTTGTGCCATTTAATTCACTCCTTTAGTATTTGCTGTTAGGGAAGAGGATATCTTCTGCCCGCGGGGTTCCCTTGCCACCGCCGACATGAGTATCTGCCGGTTTATCTTCGCTGATAAGCTGGCCGATAGTTACAAAGAGCTTGCAGACTGCCGGATGATTGATAGCACCGGTATCAATCAATACCTGCATCGCCTCACTGCCGCCAAAGGTATTTACAGCAGTTCTGGCAAAGCCAAGGTTTTCCTGACTGGTCAGCCCCAACTTCTGACATTCAGCGATATTTTTTTCAACGGCATCTTCTGCAGCATGCAGATAGCCGTTGATAATCTCGCTGTGCATTTTCAGCAGGCTGTCAGCCTGTGCCTGCGAAAGCTTTGCATCCTTAGCTATGGCGGTAAACGCTGTTTTTTGTTCATCGGTGATTGTAAGGCCTTCGCCCAGGTTAAACTCATAGTTTTCCGGTACTTCGCCAGCGCCGCCGCCAGCACCAGCAGGATTGCCACCACCGTCACCAGGGGAATTGCCGCCATCAGGATTATCAAAGATACTTTTACTGCCACCTGCAGCACCACCGTCACCACCGGTGCCGCCATCGCCACCAGCTCCGCCTTCACCGCCGCCAGCATCGCCGCCGTCAGGAGCCAGAAAGAACAACCATTTCTTTCGCATTAAACATTACCTCCTTCAAATTGGTCATAGAATTCATCTTTGTGTTTTTCTTTGGGACGGTCCCGCGCTTCCTGCCGCATCAGCAGCTCCAGCTGCAGGCCTTCCTCAGTATCATCTCTCAGCATACGGAGCAGTTCTTCGCCAACGCTGCGCCGGCCAATCTCGTACCCCATGACACTTTCACGCCCGACAACATAGTTAGGGGTATTCACTTCCATTGTGTCGAGCAGCTCATAAATAAATTCCCTACCCGTCTGCGTCTGCATGACGTTTACGAGCAGTTCAGCAAATCTTTGCTTTTCCATCAGCTCATCCCCATTCTGCTCAGCATATCATCCAGAGCATTATCCGTATTGGACGGCACCTCACTCAAAAGCCTTGCAGCTTCCGCACCGGTCTTGGCCGCTTCTGCGCCCTGTGCCATCTGCGCCTGCTGCATCTGTGCTTCCTGTGCCTGCTGGCGTTGCTCTCTGAGCTGCTGCACCTCATCTTCGCTGCGCATGATTTTCTCAGGCGTACCGCTGATAACGCCAACCTCACGGATTACGTTGTCGATGTTGATAATATCGGCAGCTTCAGGATAGATACCTGCTACGTTACCTACCATGCCAAGTACATTCTGTACACTCGGCAGACTTACCATCTTCTGCGCCTGCGCCAAAAGGCTCACAAAATTAACCTTCAGCTCGTCTGCAGTAATCTCTTCCGGCATAGGCGGGAAAAGCTCGTTGCGCATACAGAGCCCAAACGTACGCAAGGTCAGCGGGTCCAGAACCTCATTATGGAACTGCTCCAGCACCGGCCCCAGCATAAGGATTTTCTCCTCGTGACGTTCCGCGACTTCCTTGGCGGTCATCTGCGGATTGTTCTGCGCCTGCGTCAGCATTACCATAAGGTCATTATAGAACGTAGCGCTTATCTGCTGGCGTTTATCGTTGCTCAAGGCTATCATGCCTTCGTAGCGCTTTGCTCCCGGCGGTATCATCGGATAAGCATTCATCTGTGTACCATCGGGGATAAAGTTATTCGCACCTGGCTGGCGGTTGACTTTCTTCAGGCTTGCTGGGAACATCATAGCCGGGTCAGCCTCGTTATCCATGCAGCGGAGCTTTGCTTTTTCAATACGCTGCAGCTGCATACAGTTACCCAAGGCATTATGCCCAGGACCATAACCATATTCGCAGTTGGCCACCTTAGTCCAACGCGGCATAATAAAAGGCTGCTCCTTGTAACCGCTGATACGCAGGAACTGCTGCTGATTGCCACGCTCCCAATAAAAGCTCTGCCAAGGGAAGTTACCGGGCTTTAATAGCTCAGGCTTATACTCATTGTTTTTGACGATGAGCATTTCAACCTCAAAGCGCTGTGTATGGTCATTGTTGTTGTACGCGGTCTTTACGGCCACGCTCACGTTATCAATGCCAAATTCCGCTACCATTTGTGGAGCGGTCAATTCAAAACGCCTGCCAAAGGAATAAAGCCTGCCTCTTGCATCCACACCGCCTGCATATTCTCCGCAGGTGTAGCTGCGGTGCCAGAGAGCGGTATCATAGTCCTGCATCATCAGCGCCGCCGCCGTGCCAAATTGGCAAAGCTCAGCCTCGATATCGTACAGCATAGCGTATGTATTGCCACGTGCATATATGGCCATCATAACGTCACGCACATCATCCAGCCATTGACGCACCGGATGATATTCAGCCTTTTCCTGATCGGCTAAAGACAGCTCAAACCACGGACGGCTCGGGGACGTCAATCCGCTTTGCAGGCCTGCAGCGCACTTGCCTGCAGCATCCATCGGATAAGGGTCGATAAGATAGCGGTCACGCCGCTCTCCGTCCATGCTGCCGCCGCGTTCATGGAAGCGCCCTCGGTAAGGAACGATATACCGTGACAGCAGTTGCCACGTCGGTTCAAACGACGTGCGCCGCTGGTACATCTGCTCCAGAACGAAGCGCTTATCCTTCAGCAGCTTTGTGTCTCGATAGATTTCTTCAAACATTGCTATTCCCCCAGCAATGCTTTCTTGATTGTATCTACCATGCTGCCGCCGGTCTTGTTGGTAAAGTTACGGCCTCTTGCCTTGCTCAGCTTTTCACGCAGCGATTCACGCTGTCCTTCAGTTGCGCTGTCAATAGTTGCGGCGCTCTGGCTTCCGGGTGCGTTCTGCTTAATCTGCGTTCCGCCGCCACCACCACCGCCGCCATGCAGCTGCATAATGATTTCTTCCATGGTCTCACCTCCTACCACATTCCATGAAACGGATCATATTCTTCCTGCGCGCCATTGTCGACGCTCCAGGCGTATTCATGTTCCTGTTTTCTGCTCAGCACCGGAAAAGCAAAGGTAAGCGCCAATGCATCCGCCCTGTTAGGAGATGGAAGCCCACGCTTTTTCATACTCTCCTTGCTCTCCAGCTGAACTCTGCCATCATCACGCGGAGCAAGCTCCGGTCCTACGAGGTCATCAGCCAGCACGCTATCATCAGGTGATATTGCTCCACCCTCCATAAGCCAACGCCGCATATCCTGCCACATAGCTGCTCGCTTGTTGACGCAATTAGGCGGTATGCCTTTAGTGCCGCCAAATGACACCAGCGTCCAGCTTCTGCCCCAGGCATCGCCTGCACTCTTGATGCCAGTACCATAGCCAAGGTCAATAAAGACTGCATCAGCGTGGTATTCATCCTCCAGCGCCGCAATCTTGCCGGCAAGCTGCAGGTCGTTATCATTCTTCGGATATTCAAAGAGCAGCTTACTGTAATTGCCTTGCCTGAGGTATGCGCAGATTTTATCCGCGCCGGTCCACGCAGGGTCTACACCAATGATAACCGGAGCAAAATTATACTGATACGGCTTGAGCACTCTTTGCCGTGCTTCATCCACGACAGCCTGCGAGATATACTGCTTGTCGCTGGCCGACGGAAACTCGCCGCGCACGCGGACCTTGAAGAAGTCGCTGTCCTCGCCGTAAATTTCGCGCCACGCTTCAATCTGCTTTTTATCAGAAAAGCTTACACTACGGCTATCCACCCTGCGAGTGTGCCAATAATTTCTGTGCTTGTGAAAGCAATCATAAAAGCGGCCGTTGGAACGTGTCGGGTTACCAAAGCAGCACCAGATGATTTCCGTATCCGCGTCAGTCAGGGCACCTTCCGTAACTTCCCAGATGGTGTCATGTATCGCTGATGCTTCGTCAAAGATAATCAAAATTCTGTTGCCCTGATTATGCAAGCCAGCAAACGCTTCAGAATTTGTTTCACTCCACGGAATTGCGTCTATACGCCAAGTCTTTTCGTTACCGTCAACGTTGCAGAAAATGCTTGTCGCAGTATAATCAAACAATGGTTTAGCTATCCACATGTTGTACCATTTGTTAAGCTCTGCCCATGTTTTAGTGCGAAGCTGCGCCTCAGTGTTAGCGGTAACAACGCCGCGCGTATCAGAGCAAGTACCCAGCGCCCAAAGAATGAGCCAGCTCACCAGCGCCGATTTGCCAATGCCGTGGCCACTGGCTACTGCTTCACGTATGGCAACATCAGCAGTTTTTACTTCGTCCTTTATTTCACGCAGTATGTCAAGCTGCCACTTCTCAGGACCTGTTTTATTCTCCAGCGGAGTATCAGGTTCACCCCAAGGGAAAGAAAGCTTTACGAAAAGCTCCGGATCATGCTGGCACTCAGCAAGATAGCCTACTAAAGCATCGTAGTCTTCCTGGCTAATTTGAGGTTTCATGGTCCATTACTCCTTCTTTCGCCTTTTCAGCAACACATTAACGTTGCCGCTAATCTTAACTTCAGTCTTGATGACATACACGCCATCCATTTTGTTCAGGACGTCAATCGCCCTGATTCTGGCCTGCACATCAGCAGCGTCATCTTCGGCAATTTTACTGAGCACCAGAGCGCGTTTATCCAGCCCGATAATCTGCTTTCTGATAGCGTCATCTGCCAGCTCTTTTATGCGCTTCAGAATGTTAACATTTCTTAACAGCCTTGTAGCCTGCTGCGCGGCGGTCCTCTCACTGTACCCGGCAGCTATGGCTGCAGCAGTGCCGTTACCCTCATGCTTGCGGTATTCCAGGCAGAATTTCTCCTGCGCCGGACTGAGTGTTTCCGACGTGGTTTTTTTACCCGCTTTCAGGGTGGATTTTTTACCGGAATTTTTAATAGTTTTTTTGACTGCTTTTTTTGCCTGTGCCATAGTGCCTTCACCTCCCTTGTTTTTTGGCATAAAAATAGCCCCGACAGAACGCTCCGTCAGGGCCTTTATTTTTACTTGCTATTTTGCACAATACTATTTTACCACGTCAAAAGCGCCGATT
This sequence comes from Phascolarctobacterium succinatutens, assembly GCF_958453765.1. GTDB lineage: Bacteria > Bacillota > Negativicutes > Acidaminococcales > Acidaminococcaceae > Phascolarctobacterium_A > Phascolarctobacterium_A succinatutens_B. The sequence goes on from NZ_CAUDZA010000003.1 coordinate 41,609, forward strand.
TGTAAAGTACAAAACGGCAATGCTTAAAAAATTTTTATTCCATGCTGCGCTGCTATTATTGCAGCGTCACTTAAAAACTCATTGCGCCAGGCATAGAACGTCTGACGGCTCACTCCCTGCAGCCCGCTGATAACCTCCGGCTGGACGTGCCTGTTCTCGTAATTGTCATAGTATTTGTGCATGACGTGGCCAATAGGAGAGTCTTTGTATAAGGCATACGTCTCCCTTATCACCGCCAGCCACTCCTCCGGCTGCTCAATGACAAGCTCATAGCTTCGGCGGCCAATGTATACGCTAACCTTTTTCAGCGGCAGTATTCCCTTGAGTGCGTCCTGCTGGGTAGGATTAGGCTTCAGCTTGTCCTTCAGCCCATGCGGATGCCTGCAGGCACGTGCTTCATCCACGGCCATCTGAATTTTTTTGTGATACTTAAAGCGTGTCTCTGCGACGCGCTGCCAGTGCTTTGCCAGCAATCTTATTCCCCCTTTACCTGCGTAGTCTTTTTGTTTTCAATGGTTTCCCGCCACCTAGTGCCAGGCAACGGTAATACTGATACGGATATCCGGTAATCTCGCTGACGTCCTGGACGATAGTATCCTGCAGCACATAAAAGCCTTTAGGTGCAGACGGCGTCTCACGCCAGCTGTCAGCCTTGACTTTCTCAATCTTACACTCCGGCTGCTCAAGGTTACGGCTCGTAACATAACGTCTGGCAAACACTCTGCGTTCCGGATCGTTGTAGGTCTTGTTGGTCTGCTTGATAAGATAGCTGGCCAGCCTGTCATAATCTCCGCTGCCGTCCAGCTCCGTTGCATGGATACGTCCATGTGGCCACATATCGCCAAGCTCCTGCAGCTTCAGCCCGCTATGAATAACAACATGAAAATGCATAGAGCGCTTACCGTATTCAGCTACAGCCACATATTTGAAATTTGAGCCGCGACGCTTGCATTTCTGTTTCACGTTGCGGCAGAATTTCTGAATATCTTTTTTTGCTTCCTGCGGACTGGTTGCTCTTTTATCCGGAGCATAGGTCAATACACAATGCAGGTCACCTTTGCCAAAATTAGTATTAAGCAGACGACGAAGATTCTTGTAGCTGTTGCGCTCGTTTACCTTGGCCATAGCTTCCGGAGTAGGATTGCTTTGCGGAGCACGTACTGTCATCTTTCCCTTGTAGCGGAAGGTCTGGTATTTTTCTACTTCGATGCATTTACCACATCTCCATGTCCGTTTTACATACATTCTTCCGCTCCATTCTGCCCAAGTTATTTTGGCTGTTATTTTTTCCGGCACTGATATGCCACTCAACTAATATGCTTTATCAAGCTTTGGGCAGGTATTTCACCTGCCCATTTTCTACTATTATATATAGTTATTTTTTTGTCTTGCAGAAGCGCGGCAGCTTCCGTGCTTCCAGAAAGCATTTGTCACGCAGGCTTCTGTGTTTGCTCAGGTAGCTTCTGAGCTTTCTTTTTCTCATGCAGGCCAGATGCTGAGCATACCGGATTCTTCTGGTAGCCAGCAGGCGATATACGATATAGTCTATTTCCAGGCAGCATAGCTTCTGATTTGCGTTCACGTCACCGGCTCCTTCCAATTGATGTGCATTCCATATTGTTCGATGTACTCAAGATACTGCTCTGTGGTTTTATCTTCGCCCAATGTCTCAAGACCGCGGGCGTAAAGCTCGACAAATTTATCCAGTCGTGTATGGCGTACATGGATTTCGCCATAGTTCTCCATGAGTATCTTGCAGCAGACTGCCAGTATCTGATGGGTGAAGTATTTAGCATAATACGGTATCATCTTATCGCGCTCTGCCTGCATACCTGCTTCATAGCCAGCTTGGTAGATAGCATTATAGCCGGCCTTGCTGATGCCAAAGGGTTCATTGTCTCCGGCCTTAATCTTCAGCCGCTCTTCACCGCCCAACAGATGCAGCTTCTTCTGCTTTCTGCGTTCCATTTTTCTTAGCTGGCTCATGCGTCATCGCCAGCCTTGCTAACACGGATAAACTTATCACCGCAAAATCTATACGTTCCCTCAATGCCGGCTCTGTCATACCAACCGGCTTCAACTTTATGTTTTCTGAGCCATGCCTCCAATACATCGTTGAGCTGTTCATCAAGCTCTTTTCTCGCCTGCGCCAGCGCATTACCGGAAATAAAATCGCACCATGCTTCTGCACCTTCGCCAGCCTCATCATCTGCTTGGCTTATAAAATTTTCAATCAGATCATCCATATCAATATAAGGATGCCATTGGGATTCTTTTTGTTTATAGACTATAACCAACTCGCCCACAACAAGGTCGGGACGAATATCTTCCAAGGCTTCCTCCGGAGTATCGCACAAATCGCTAGAAACAACGCAGCCCTGCACCTCTGCGCTATATTGAAGAAAAACTGGTTTTTCCTTGGCCAGCTCATCAGACAAGAGAACAGCTTCAGAAATCTCTGCCTTTGCCTGCTCCAGATAATAAATCTCGCCGCTGCATTGCCAGTCATTGATGGCCAGCTGCGCTCTGTTTACGCAGTCCATAATTGTTCTTTCTTTATCGTTCATCGTTTTTTCCTCCTACCAGCGCCAATGCGCATACCATAACGATAATTGTAATGGCCAGGTTGATTGTAAATTCATCTATTGCCGTGTCCATTTTTAAGCTCCTTTAATCTGCTGAAATACTTCATGCTGGCCAGTTGCCAGAAGCTTTTCTTCGTTGCTCATCTGATAGCCAAGAGCAACGAGCCAATGATACAGCGCCTCAAGTCTTGGATTGATTTTATATGCAGGATATCCAAAGCGGCTATTGTCGGCATAATCTTCTTTTTCACTGTCACCGAACAATTTGTAGATAACCTTTGCGCATTGCTGGATATCAAAGTAACCATCGAAGGCCAGCTTGACTGCTTTCTCGTCTCGCTTGGGATCGAAGTATTTGTTATCTATCCCAGCTTCTTTGTTTACGCTGCCCAATCCTATGTACGCAACTCCCTGCAATACCGCCACGCTATAGGCTCCCATCAGCACGAGCTCATTCTGTTTAGTGGTAGCTTTAAAATTTTCCATAAATGTTTTGCGCAGCTCATAATGCGTTGCAGCCATAGCATCGACTTTAAACCATGCTTCCTTGATACGTTTTTCTTTTTCATTCTCCTTGGCGCTTTTTTCTTTAACCTTACCTTTTTTTGTTTCCTTGACGTAAAACTCTACGTTTCTCGGATAGCTGGCCTCATAATACACCCCAGCTGTTTTCTTGGGAATTTTATCTTTTGTTACCTCATACTCATAGAGGTCCAAACTGCCAATGCGTCTATATTTGCTGCTGTATTTATTGGCACTATTCGGAAATTCCTTGATGCCAAGACGTTCCATATCTGCCAGGAACGCCGGCATAGCAGCTTCAAGCTTTTCTTTATCCATAGCACGCTTTACCGCCAAAGCAAAATCATTTGTGCCAATCTTCTCCATTGCTTCGTTTCTGGCTTCCATGTTTTTGATTTTTGCCAGCGCGTCAAACTCTTTCAGGCTAAGCTGGCGGGTAGAGCTTAGCTTCTTCAGCTTGTTCTGGTCCAGCTTAGCGATTTCCAAGCGCCGTCTGATAGTGCTTTTACTGAAGCCGCTCTGCTGGGAGATATCTTCGATATCCATACCAAAGTCCAGAAGCTGCTGGAAGCCTTGAGCCTGTTCATAAACTGTCAGGTCGCTACGCTGCATATTCTCTAACAGCATAGTCTGCAGCTGCCGCGTTTCCGTCATGCCTCTTACGATAGCGCACGGCACTTCCTGCAACCCGGCGCGTTTCGCAGCTTCCAGGCGACGGTGGCCAATAACCACCATATACTTGGGTTCTTCACCCGGTACAGCTTCGTTGACCGGGATTACGGTAAGGTTCTGGTAGATGCCATTCTCTTTAATGCTCGCTGTCAGTTCTTCCAGATTGCCCAGGTCTTTTCTTGGGTTCTGCGGATGCGGGATAAGACATTCTACCGGCATATTTACTACAGCCATTTCATTCAACTCCTTTTATTCTTCTTCGTCGGGATAACCGCCATTCTCGTAGGCGTCCTGCGCCTCATCTATTGTTGGCTGTTCACGCTTGCAGTGATACGCATAGTCAAAGGCTTCCTTCTTTATGAGGAACATAACATCAGCTTCTCGCGGCGTTAACTGTTGCAAAGGAAACGGTTCATCCGTGTATCTCTTGCTATGATCTACGGCATTCTCATAAAACTTTTGCGTCACTACCTGCAGCGGCTGCTTGCAGTTCTTGAAGCCCAGCAGCAGCGCCACCAGCTGCATGCCTCTGCCAAAGTTTTTGCTTGTCAGAAAGTTTACCTTGGTAACCATAATGCCAAGCTCTTCGCCGTCTTCGTTGGCCAGCGGAAACTCCAACAGTCTACGTGCTATTTCAGGCAGCTCCATCCAGGTACGCATGAAATCTTCATGCGGTTTGTCAATGCGGCTGATTATACTCGCTTCCTCATGTGAGTTAAGCGGAGTGACGGTATAGCTTACCTTGATGTTGCCGCCTTTGTATTCCACAAATTTGACGTCATAATCCATTTTTTTGCCTCCTTGTTCTCATCACTCTTATATGCTAAAATAGGGATGTATGGATGCTGGTAACTTCATACATCCCCATGCCGTCTGCGCTTTATGCAGGCGGCTTTTTTATTTTGTTTCGACCGGGACATGCAGGCGCACATTGATTTTTTCCCCGAGATATACCCAGCCGTCTTTCTTGTTGTTATCCTTGCAGACATAAAAAGCAATTTCGCGCCAGTCACGCTTATCGCCGTATTCATCTTTTAATCTGCAGCAGATTCCTTCCAAAGTGTCTCCTTCTTCCAATACATGGTAAGGTACAACAATCTCGGTAACTCCCTGGCCTTTAACCATCTGATAAGCTGCACTTACCATTCTTGCGGGCCCGTAATCTAGCAAGCATATTACGGCAAGCAGTAAGCTGCCTAAGGTCAGCAGCCTCAGTTTCCGCAGTTTTCTTCTTCTCATTCTTCACAGCTCCTTTCCCAAAGCGGCGGACTATTCTCAGATAGTCTTCACGCAGCAGGTCGATAAATGTTTCTTCGCCGTCCTCATCAGTCATCAGCTTACCGGCGATAAAGCAGGGGCCGAATATAACGTCTACGATATTGCCATTATTGTTCAGCAGCGGGAACAAAGCGTCATTGTGATATTTGTTCTTGCCGTCCTCATTACATATCAGCGTATATTCTGGGCTGCTGCCTTTGGCTTCCAGCGGTACGATCTGTATCTTACCGCCCACCAGCTTCTGCATATTGGCCAAACTAAGCTCAACACGCACGGCCTTCACCGGTTTGCCCGGACGATACCAGACAACAGTTTTTTCATTGGCCATTTTTATATCGCCCCTTAAAGATGAATCTCAGTGCATAGGCAGTGCTGGCATTCATTCTTTCATCAGCTTCACGTGCCAGCTGTGCCCGGCGTTCACGCATCAGGCGCTCGTATTTCATGCTGGCCTCATGTTCTCTGATTGCTGCGTTAGGCTTGTATTTTTTGCAACGCTTCGCATGGTCAATAATCTTATCTTCCAGTTCAGCACACGTCATGCGCTTTGCTTTACACATTTCTTTTCACCCTCTTTATCGCACAAGCCCTGCTTGCGCCCGATTTCCAAGGCCCACTTTGCAAACATATTCACTGCGTAGTCGCTCAGTTCGCCTTCGTTTTCGACTACAATGGTGTAGTCTTCAGGTCTGTTCATAACACTTCGCCCCTTATGCCGTTTTGTTTTCCTGCTTGTCTTCCGCAAGAATAATCATCGCCGTTTGCAGGCCCTTCAGAAAAATGGCGGCTGCTTTCAGGCCATCAATATCGGCCTTTCCCATATCCTCCACTTTTTTGATGGTTTCTTTCTGCTTATCAGTTACAATAATCATTGTGTTACCCTCCTTTAACTATAAATGCTTTGCAGATATTCTTTAATCTGTGTTCTGACTGCATTACTGTTTTTGCCAAAATGGCGTTCAGCGTGGCAGTCATAACAGAGTGTTACGCCTTTTGAAATTTCATCACTTTTCATTGCCCCGCAAGGTTCATGATGGAACTTCTCGTTAGGGTCCACGTACTTACCGCAGATAATGCAGCAGTTGTTGTCCCGCTCGTGGATAGCGGTGTTTAGTTTGCGCAGCTTCTCGCCGTACAGTTTTACCTTTTTGGTTTTCATCATCATCATGGCTTTTACTCGCTTTCCTTCAGCGCCGCATCTGCCTGCTCGCATTCCTTGCAAGCCTGTTCGAATTGAGCCGCTACCACCTTATAGACCTTTTTGTAGATTTCAGCTCTTTCTTGCCAAAACTCAACATCTTTATCCATGCCATACTTTGCACATTTCAGCGCATTGCTCTCTGCGGTCATAACCTTAGTCAGCAGAGCAGCGACAATGGTTGAAATCTCATCATAGCTAAGCTCAAGTTTCATGTTAAATCCTCTTTTCTTCGCTTCACTCCTTTGATTGGCGGCATCGCCATAAGCTCTATCCTCCGAAATTCTTCACTCATCACCTTTACCTGCCTTTCCGATTTATCGCTATAAGATTTTTTATTAGCTCTTTACGATAATTATACTCTTCTGTTATCGTACCGTCAATGCTTTTTATCTTTTTTCGATAAATTTTCTTGCTTTTTTCTTTTCTCCTGCTATAATGGAATAAAGCGAGGTGATTATATGGCTGAAATAAACGAGCGAATAAAGGTGCTACGCGAACGTCTAGGACTAACGCAAACAGCCTTAGCAGAAAAAATTAATCGTGCACAAAACACTGTAGCCGATTACGAAAAGGAAAAGAACATTCCTGAGCGTACTATTCTCGACATTTGCAATGCTTTTAATGTTAATGAAGTGTGGTTGCGTACCGGAAGCGGCGAAATGTTCCGTCAGGAAACTAATGTGGATGTTGAGCTGGCGCACCAGGTTGGACGGCTTATCAAGTCGGACGATGACTTCACAAAACGTCTGGTTCTGGAATATCTCAAACTGCCACCAGAACTTAAAACTGCTTTTGAAGAGTTTGTCGACAAGCTTTATCAAGAACACAAAAAAGAGTAAAAGAAAAAGCCCTGAGCGTTAATGCTTAGGGCTTTTCTTGTGCAAAAAAATAAGCGGCAACTTTCGTTACCGCTGCACCGCTATTCATCTGATATAAGTTCGGTTATGAAGGCATATATAACTTCCAATATATGCTCGTCTTCAATTTTGATGATAGTAGCTAAAATCAATTCCTGCATGATGCGTCCTCCTTCCATGAGGTCCGCGTCTTCAAATCACATTTTTATTGTAGCAGAATCTTGTGTCATAAATTTGCGCTATTTGTAAATTTTAATTGATTTTGTTTGCATTTAGTGTTATTATTGTGTCAACAGAAGGAGGTGGTGAAGACGCTGATCGGAGATAGATTAAAGCGTCTGCGTCAGAAAAATCACATGACCCAGCCAGAGGTCAGCCGAATGACCGGTATACAGACACCATTATATCAACGATATGAAACGGGCAAGGTACTCAATATACCATATGATAAAATAGAGACTTTAGCCAAAATCTTCGGCGTATCGCCTGCGTACATCGTGGGTTGGGGTCCAGATGAGGCCCCCGAAATCGTTAATAGCTTTAATAAACTAAGCGTAAAAAATCAGCAAGCAGTACTGCAGTTAGTACGTGCTCTTGCAGAGTAAACTGAACTTGACTTTTCACCTAAAAAAGCAGTAACAACTTTACTTTTAGAAGTCAAGCTGTTACTGCTTTTTGTGTACAAAAGTCAAGCAAGCTATTCGCCTAGCCATCTTTTAGCTCGGCGAAAACCTTTTTCTTCTGCTTCTGCAACAGTCATAGCATAACATTCGCCTTTGCCGCTGATTTTAACTTTATCGTATTGCTGGTCAAATGGCAGATGATAAATCTTTTCGCCGGTACTTCTATTGATATTGCATTTAATGATTGGGTAATCGCCAAGGATCTTATTTTCTGCAACACTTATATTGAGTGATGAAGCAAACTCTGCAGCTGTTTCGGATAATGTCGTTGAGGTTACAAACACCGGCGCTATTGTCCGTTTTTCTAAAGCAGTAAAGAAATCATAGAATGTTGCCCTTGGATGCTGTTCGAGAAAATATTTTAAGGTTGTACCAAATAGCTGGTTGATATGGTTTTCGTGTATCGTCTTTTTCTTAGACCAATATTTACATTGAACAACTAAGGTTTTTCCGTCCCTATGGCAAAGCAGGTCGCGTCCTCTGTCTTCAAATCCGTCTACTATACCTCGATACTCTACAGCGTATCCTTGGGTTTCGTATTGATAGCCGACGTATCTTTCATAGTCACGTCCAATTTCAGCATTAGTTTTAACACGTTTTTTATATCGCTCTAAAGCTAACTGATATTTTTCCTGACTCGTAAGCTGGGTAAATTCATCTTTGGAAAGCCAGAAGCTGGCAGCATCCTCGCTATTGTCAAAATCTGTATTACCAGTTTTATTCAGCTCTGAATCAAGATAATCGTCATCGACTTGCGCAAGCCAAGGGACAACTTGCTCATAATATTTGACGCGGTACTCTGCTTCTTTGAGCTTAATGTTTAACTCAGATTTTTCACGTCGTATTTCATTGACAATATTTGAAGCCTTTATCGCTGGTCGTTCTTTATAAAGCAAATATTCTTCCCTAATTTTATCTTTTTGATATTCTATGTCTGCAAAAAATTTTGCTAAAACAGGAATCTCTTTAACCTTGGTAAGCAGCGTAGCTTCCTTGTTGGCAAGTCGTGCTTCACATTCGGCTAACTGTTGCTTCTCTTGCTCTCGTTCCTGGGCAAGTCGTGCTTCACGTTCAGCTAACTGTTGCTTCTCTTGCTTCAAGTCATTCAATGCCAGATTAAACTCACTAATAACATTAGCTTTTGTACTGTTATAGTCACTAAATAAATTTGCTTTTTTATCTTTATATTCATTTATGATGTTATTTTTTAACTCATAATATTCCTTGACGACTTTTATTTTTTCTTGCTTCGATAGTTCTTCAGCCTCAGCTAATTTTTCTTGTAGATCATCATTATGTGATTTGAGTTCATTTATACTATTAGCATAATCTTGTAGATATTTTTTTCTCATTTCGCTAACATCTGCAATTCTTGCAAACTCTTTTTCTATATTATCATTAGCTAGTTTTAGTCGTTCTGTAATTTTCTTCTCATCTGACAATTCATTAAACAAATCATCTACTTCTTTTCTCCATCTAAGTATTTCTAAATCTTTATTTTTAGCTACATTTTTATAGTAGTATGCTGTTGCGATAGCTATAACAGCTACTGCTAATAAAATTATTAATGTATCACCCATATTTTACACCTCAATAATTTTAAAAGGAGATGACTCTATGCAAAGAGCAGTTATCTACGCGCGCTTCTCTTCCGACATGCAGCGTGAAGAGAGCATCGACGCGCAGCTGCGCGCCTGCAAAGCGTATGCAAAAAACAAAGGTTATATCGTCGTCGACACGTACGCCGACGAAGCTAAAAGCGGGCGCGAAATAACAAAGCGCGACGCTTACAACAAGATGATGGCCGATGCTATGGAAGACAAATTCGACGTAATAATCTTCCATAAGATTGACCGCAATTCCAGAAACGAGCTAAATTATTTTACATTCAAAGATAAACTCGAACGTCTGGGCATAAGCTATGAATATGCTGCCCAACCCATTGATACTGTTTCTCCTGAAGGCCAGGTAATGGAAACTATTATGGTTGGTATGTCTGCCTATTATTCCCGCAACCTCGCAAAAGAAACAAAGAAGGGATTGAACGAAAACGCCTATAAGGCACTCTTTAACGGCGGTTGTCCACCTCTTGGGTATAAGATTGTGGATAAAAAATATGTTATTGATGAAAGTGAAGCTGCTGCTGTGCGCCTTATTTTTGAGCTATACCTTGCAGGCAAAGGTTATGCTGAAATCTGCCGTGAGTTGGATAGCAAAGGCTTCACCACTAAAAGCGGCAAGCCGTTCGGTAAAAACAGTCTGTATGATATTCTCGGCAATGAGAAATATATAGGCACATATACATTCAACAAAATTCCGAAAGGTAAAGGGAAACGTAATATGCACTCTCAAAAAAGGCCAGATGATTATATCTCTATCGAAGATGCCCTGCCAGCAATTATCAGCAAAGAAGACTTCTTCATCGTACAAGCAAAACGCGAACGCAACCGCTGCCACGCCGCCAAATATACAGCCAAACATGATTACCTGCTTTCCGGTAAAGTATTCTGCGGCGAGTGTGGAAGTGCTATGGTTGGCCATCGTGTGCGCCAGCGTTATTATTATTATGGCTGCACGCGCAAAGAACAGACTCCTACTTCAAAGTGTCAGCAACGCATGATACGTGCCGAAGTATTAGAGCACTGGGTAATGCAGATATTAGAGCGCGTTGTCTTTACTGTGTCCGGTATGCGCAGGATAGCCGATGCCATCGCCAAAGGCTACCAAGAAGAAGAATCCCGACATGCTGCAGAACAAGAAGCTCTTGCAAAACGTAAAGCCGCTGCCGAAAAGAAATTGAACAATATCTATAAAATTTTTGAAGAAGGCGAAGCAGACGAGTTTGACCGCCAACGGCTGAACCAGATTAAGGTGGAGCTGAGAGAAATCAATAAATCTATTTGTGAAGTTTCTGTGAAATCCGTAGAAAGTCTGGATAATAAAAAAATAGTCGCCTTTTTGACGACTATTAAAAGTGAAATTTTTGTGAAGAACAATATGGACTACGCCAAACGTGCGATAGACCTCCTCGTAACTAATGTAACTGTTACTGGAACTGTGATAAAAGTTACACTCTCTACACAAAATGTTTGCGCATATCTGGTGCCGCGGACCGGAATCGAACCGGTACGGGTATCACTACCCGAGGGATTTTAAGTCCCTTGCGTCTGCCAGTTCCGCCACCGCGGCAGACATAACTAATTAACACCTTTTAAGAAATAAAAATGGAGGCGACACCCAGAATCGAACTGGGGATAAAGGTTTTGCAGACCTCTGCCTTACCGCTTGGCTATGTCGCCTTAAAAGGTGGAGCGGAAAACGAGATTCGAACTCGCGACCCCCTCCTTGGCAAGGAGGTGCTCTACCACTGAGCTATTTCCGCAATATGGTGCCTCAGCACAGAATCGAACTGTGGACACAAGGATTTTCAGTCCTTTGCTCTACCAACTGAGCTACCGAGGCATGATTGGCGACCCGGATGGGACTCGAACCCACGACCTCCGCCGTGACAGGGCGGCATTCTAACCAACTGAACCACCGGGCCAATCAACTACGAATTATATTATACAGGCTTGACCTTGTTTTGTCAACAGCTTTTTATACTTTTTTTAAATTTTCCAATGTAGCCATTAAATTTGCTTCCATATGCACCTGCAACGCCTGCAGCTTATCCTCTGCCGGCACGTTGCCCAGCACGTCAAAAGCGTCTGTGGTCAATGGCAGATGATTCTTGCGCATTTCCGCAAACAGCTCATCACGGAAAATATTATAGGAAAAGTATATCTGATTGCCATGCTTAAAATCAGTATAATCCAAAAAGATAAAGGAACCATTGATATAAGGCAAGGGATTATCGGGCGTAATATACAGCTCATAATCGCCTACCTGAGCAGGCAGCGAGCGCCAGTAGTCCCACTGCTCAAAATGCAGCGCTTTCGCTTCATACGGCAGCGTATGCACGGTTTTCTTGTCCATGCTGGCCAGAATATCCGGCAGGCTCTTGCCCATCATGTCGGCAAAGTGCTCGCGGTCACGGCAAAAGAAACGCACATCACGAAACGTGTGCAAGCCAACGGTTTTTACCGGCACATAGTCAAAGGTTTCTTTTGTATAAGTCAAATCAAGACGACAGTGCGACGCTTCGTGCACATAGGCTGCAATATTCAAAATCTGTCCGTCGATGCCGGAGCCCGGCACAAGGGTATAATCACCTATAGCAGCAGGCAGATTGCGCACAAAGTCCCAATCTTTAAGTCCTGCCTCTATTTCTTTGATATCAGGCTGTCCCATCTCAACCTCCGCACTTTTCCAGCAGCTTGCCGATTTTACTGTAAATCCTTACTGCATTGTTATAAAATACATCCTCGTGATAGCATTCGGGAACAACGTGGCTGATCATCCAGATATACAGGGGAATATTTACAAGCGGCCAATCACTGCCATACATGATTTTTTCGTAATTACCAAGATAATTCAGCCAGGTATGCAGCTGGCGCAAAAAGCCACGCTGTCTTTCGAGCAGCATCAGCGGTTTAGGATTGCCCTCCACCAGACCGGAAAGGTCAATACATACGTTGGCATTCTTGCAGGCCACCTCCGCCGCATCGGCGAACCATGGGCAACCACAGTGCGCTATAACAAAGGTAACATCAGGAAACTCCACTGCTGCTTCATCAACAGTCAGCGGATGCGAATATTTCAAAAGACCGCTGGGCCAGGCTGTATCGCCTGTGTGAATTGCAACAGGCACATTATAAGCACGCGCCAGTTCAAACAGCGGCCAATGCCTTTTATCGTTGACATAGACAGCATTATACCCGGGATAGAGCTTAATGCCCAGACAATGCGGGTCCTTAATGAAGCGTTCAAATTCCTGCGCTGTTTTTTCCGCATTTGCTTCGGTTATAGCCTCGCTGTTTACACCCATGCAATAGCCAATGTTCTGCGGCTGATTGTAATGCTCCTCGTCAAAAGGCGCTGCAAGGTCAATCATGCGCGGTGTAACACCACCGTATTTCGAAGACGTATAATTAGTGTTGCCCATAGCTACGGAAAAAACGATATTGTTTTCTTCGCATATTTTCTGCCAGCAGGTCGCTGTATTTTCATAACCTGCATTGGCTGCAACCTGCACAAAACCATCAACATTGTAATAATGCATATGGGCATCAATAATCTTCATTTGTAACCCCTCTTTATTTTAAAACACGTATCGCTATTCTTCTTCCTCTTTAGGCAGAATGATATTTAACACCATAGCCACGATAAAAACTACAGCTACACAGTTTTCTGCAAAAACATTCTTAATCAGATCCGGGAAAATCTTAAAAATTGCCGGTGTCTGAGTAAAGCCAATGCCGATGCTGAGTGCCAGAGAAGCAATCGTTACATTACGGGAATTGTAGCCGCAGTTGGCAATCATCTGCACGCCGCTGACTACGATAGAACCGAACATCATCAAGGTGCAACCGCCCAAAACAGCCTCCGGCAGAGATGCCAGCAGTACGCCAAGCGCCGGGAACAGGCCTGCCATAATCATAATAACAGCGCCTGTCATGATAGCAAAACGGTTAACAACCTTCGTCATAGCAATCAGGCCTACGTTCTGGCTGAAGGAGGTGATAGGCAAGCAACCGAAAACAGAAGACAAGCTGCTTACCAGACCATCACAGACAATGGAGCCGGAAATTTCTTTTTCCTTAACATCACGGCGCAGACCGATAGCAGTCATGGCGGAGGTATCACCAATGGTTTCGGTAGCGGAAACCAGGAATATCAAAAAGAATGCAAAAATTGCATCAGGATGGAATTCCATGGTAAAAGGCATCAGCTGAGGAATAGCAATCAGCTTAACCTCAGCGAGCTTGCTCATGTTTACCATGCCCATAAAATAAGCAACTACATAGCCGACAATCAAACCAAAAAGCACGGAAAGCTGCTTGTAAAAGGATTTGGCGAAAATATTGTAGGCAATGCAGCTTACCAAAGTAATCGTGCCTACAATAATATAAGGAGCATCACCGAAGTTCGGGTTACCGAAGCCGCCGCCGAAGGAGTTAGCACCTACCGCCAGCAAAGAGAAACCGATAGAGGTAACAACGGTAGCAGCAACAATCGGCGGAATCAGACGGCGCCAATATTTTGCGCCCAGACCTAAAAAGCCTTCCAGCAAGCCGCCAACCAGCACCGCACCCATAACGCCGCCGTAACCGTACTTAGCACCGATAACGCAGGCGATAGATACGAAAGTAAAACTAATGCCCATAACGATAGGCAACCCGCTGCCCACGCGCCATATTGGATAAAGTTGAATCAGCGTACCGATGCCTGCTACCAGCATTGCCGACTGCACCAGAGCACCGCTCTGCTCTACCGGCATTTTTACCACACCGGCTACAATCAGAATCGGAGCGATATTCGCTACGAACATCGCCAGAATATGCTGCAGGCCGAAGGGAATCGCTATGCTTACAGATATTTTTCCGTCTAAGTCGTATATCGTATCACTATATTGTTTTTCGCTCATTACGCTTCCTCATGTCTGAACACTACTGTGTTGGTTTTTGCATCCATCTTATCAATAATAGCTAAGGAATGCAGGTTGTAGCCGGCTTTGCGCAGCTTGTCGCCGCCGCCCTGGAAGCCTTTTTCTACAGCAACGCCAACGCCTTCAACAGTAGCGCCGGACTGACGTACAATATCGATAAGTCCTTCCAATGCACAACCGTTAGCCAGAAAGTCATCAATAATCAGCACATGGTCTGTTTTGGACAGGAATCTTTTGGAAACAACAACGTCGTTTGTTTTGCTATGGGTATAGGAATAAATTTGAGTGAAGTAAACATCCTTATCCATATTGCTGCCGCTGGATTTCTTGGCAAACACTACCGGAACGCCAAAATACATTGCCGCAACGCAGGCAATACCGATACCAGAGGCTTCAATAGTCAGGATTTTAGTAATATTCCTGTCTGCAAACAAGCGCTTTAATTCTTTACCAAGCTCCGCAACAAACGGCACATCAATCTGATGATTTAAAAAGCTGTCAACCTTCAGGACATTACCGCTTTTGATAACACCGTCATTAACAATTTTTTCTTCCAATAATTTCATCGTCAAGCCCTCCATAAATTGTTTTTTTAACTGCTGCTACGAACATGTCAGCAATAAATTTGCTTTTTAAGTATAAAGATTATTTTATCACACTGACAATCTATGGTAAAGTGATTTTCTGTTTCCGTAGAGATATTTTTACCTTAATCTACCACCAGTGCGACTTCGCTGCCTGTCCCCTGTTGGCCGCGTTTTTTCCTGACGAGAATTTTTTTGTCAATCATTTCCTGCAAATCATGTACATGTGAAATTATGCCTACAAGGCGATGGCCTTCACTGAGGCCCTGCAGCGTAGCAATAGCCTGCTGCAGACTGCTGTCATCCAGCGAGCCGAAGCCTTCGTCGACAAACATCGTATCCAGCTGAATGCCACCTGCGCAGGACTGCACCTCATCCGCCAGCCCCAGCGCCAACGCCAGCGATGCCATGAAGGATTCGCCGCCGCTTAAGGTTTTGACGCTGCGCAAATTACCGCTGTAGTAATCCTTGACCTCCAAATCGAGGCCTGTTTTGCTGTTGCCCGTCTTGCTGTCCGCATCCTGCATTTTATCACGGCACAGCTCGTACTGGCCGCGGCTCATGTGCAACAGCCTTACATTGGCACGCTGCAGAATTTTATCGAAGTAGTGCATCTGCACATAGGTTTCCAGATTAACGCGTTTTTTGCCAGTCAAGGTTCCGTTCAGCGTGGCGGAAAGGCTGTTGATCAAGCTGTACTCAGCTTCGCAGGCTGCCCTGCGCGCTTCGTAGCCGCTGACCTCCTGCTTAATACGCTGATTGTTTTTGATGGCGGCATACAATCGCTTATCCTGCAGCTCCAGCTCACGCTGCTGCGCCAACAGCTTTTCATGCTCCTGCTGCAGCTCCTGTTCATCCACATCCGTCAGCAGCTCATTCTGCTCGGCAAGCTGCTTTTTCAGCTCCTGCAGCTGCCCTTCGGCACCTGCCATCTGCTGCCTTAAGTTTTGTGCCGCAGTCTCCGCTTGCTTGTCGGCAGCCTTCTGCTGCTCCAAAGTTTTCGCCAGCTTACGGTATTGCTCCACCTTTTCCTGCAAGAAGCCCATCTTCAGACGCAGGGACGTAATCTTATTATTAACATCCTTTAGTTCTGCCTGCGCTCTTTCGGCAATCAGCTTCAAATCATCACAGCCAAGCAGCTCCACGCCCTTGCCTAGCAGCAAGGTTTTGTCCAGCTCCAGATGTTCCTTTAAAGCCTTGCCTTCACCTATAAGACCATCCCTTATCTTCTGAGCAGCCTCAGCTTTAGCGCGCGCCTGCTCAACATCATTTTCGGTAGGTGCGTCCTGCGCCAGCTGCACAGGCTGCGGATGCTCGCAGGAACCGCAAACCGGGCAGGGCTTGCCGGGCTTCAGCTTATCGTGTGCCAAAAGTCCCGCCTGCGCGCCCAAAAATCTGTCAAAGCAAGCGTCGCTCAGCTCATTAAGATGATTGAAATTATCGCAGGCCTGCTTATACTCCTGACGCTTCTGCAGAAGTGCAACCTCCTGCCTTTGGTAACGCTGCTGCATATCCTGCAGTTGCAGCAGCTCTCTTTGCCGTGCAGCCAGCTGCTGCCTTTCTGTTTGCAGTTGTGCCAGCTCCACCTCGCCCTTTTGCGCTTCGCTGACCTCTGCCTCAAGCTTTTGCAGAGCTTCCTGTCTTTGCACTGCTGCAGCTGCTTCCTGCTCCAGTTGCTTTTGCATGCCTGCTATTCTGGCTTCTGTCGTCTGCATATACTTTTCAAGCTGCTGCTTTTTATCAATAGCTCCCAAACTGTCCTGCAGCGCAGTCAGATTTTTCATCACAATAGCCGCCGCTGCCGCCACCTGCTGCTGTTCCTTTTCGTCAAGAGCAATAATTGTGTCAACCAAGGCCAGTACTTCTTCAACACAGCCTTCATAGTGACGCAAAGCAAAGCTCTGCAGCTTTTCCGTATAAGCAGAATAAATGCAGCTGATGCCGTTCAGCGCCTGCTCGCTTCGGCGCTGCTGCTCGATAAATTCATTACGCTTAGCCGCAGCATCCTGCTTCAGCTTATCCTGCAGCTGTTGGAAGAAGTATGTATGAAATAAATCACGGAAGATTTTACTGCGCTCATCCGTATTAGTATCCAAAAATTTGCGGAACTGTCCCTGAGCAATCATCGTAATCTGCGTAAACTGCTTGTGATTAAGCCCCAAAAGCTCCACAATGCTCTTGTCTACATCAGACATTCTCGTTACCGGTACGCGTCCATCCGGATAGTACAGCTCGGCGCCGGCCTTTTCCTTTGTCATACCGCCGCCACGCTTCGACGGACGGCGATACTCAGGATTGCGTCTTACCCTGTAACACTTGTCGCGGAAGGAAAACTCCAGCTCCACAAACGTCGGCGTATCGGCATCCGCATATTGGCTGCGCAGCATGTTGGCATCACGCACACCGCCACTCGTCTGTCCGTACAGGGCATAGGAAACAGCATCGAAAATTACGGTTTTGCCGGCACCGGTATCACCGGTAATCAGATACAACCCCTGCTCTCCGAGCTTGGAAAAATCTATAACGGTTTGCCCAGCATACGGACCAAACGCACTCATAACCAGCTTCAGCGGTCTCATAATACGTCACCTCCCATTTCCGACAGCAGATTCGTCAGATACTGCTTCTGCTCCTCGCTCAGCTCCTGATTGTTCTGCAGGCGATAAAAATCATCAATAAGCTCCAACGGTGTTTTCTCTACCAAATCTTCCGTTATTTCCAATTCTGCATTCGCCTGCGTGCGCTTATTGTCATAATCAAGCTGCAGCAAATTCTTATATACAGTCTGCAGGCGTTGCATAGCATTAGTTACATCGTTTTCATCCGTAAGCGACAGATAATAAAAATCCTGCAGGAAGCCATTTTCATCCATCGGAAACATGGCATAATTCGGTCTTGTCATTAAATTCTCAAAGGTATCCTTTAAATAGCGCACCTCACGCAACGGCGTCAGCGGCAGCTGCGTAACCTTCATATTGCCTTTTTCGGCAAGCTCCACCAGCGTCACGGATTTTTGCTGCTGCCATTCGCTGAAGGAATACTTCAGCGGTGTACCGCAATAGCGGATGCGCTCATTACCGCCGACATTCTGCGGATTATGGATGTGTCCCAAGGCCACATAATCAAAAGCAGCAAAAACCTCTGCACCGATATTATCCAGACCACCCACATTAACAGCCTCGCTGCCTGCGGTAACAGCGCCGGTAACAAACTGATGCGCAACAAGCACATTGCGCTCGTCCTGTGCCAACTGCAGCTGCGACACAGCATATTTCACCGCATCATGGTAGCCTGTAATCTCTGCTACATCCTCCTCAGGTGCCCAATGCTTCACAACAGCAGGCTTCAAAAATGGCAGCAGGAAAATATTCACCCTGCCGAATTCGTCCTCCAGCACAAGCTTCTGCTCCTCACCGCTGTAGCTGCCCGCAAAATGAATGCCGCTGCCGCTCATCAGCTGCGCGCCGAACGCCAGGCGCTCCGCCGAATCATGGTTGCCGCTGATGATGCACACAGGCACCTTCAGTTCCGCCAACTGATTCAGAAAATCATCAAACAAAACGACAGCTTCTGCCGGCGGCACAGGTTTATCGTAAATATCTCCGGCAAGCAGTACGCAATCAGGCTGCTTGGCGCAAATCATCTGTACAATACGTTGTAAAATATATTTTTGGTCCTCATAAAGAGAAAATTCATTGAGTTTTTTTCCTAAATGCAGATCCGACAAATGTAAAAGCTTCATGCTATCACTCCCTGTCACGAATATTTATTCACTGTTATTTAATCGTTGTATTATCTTGATTTTATCATGTTAAAGCATATGCGTCAATCTATAATTCAAACAAACGTTGCCGGTCCTCTAAAACTTTTTCTAAAAAAATTCTACTTTTTTCAAAAAAAGCACTTGACCAACTGCTATCTATCTGCTATAATCGTTATTGTTCTGATGAGCGTGCTCAAAAAGAACTGCTACTCCGGGATGGTGTAATGGTAGCACAAGTGACTCTGGATCATTCGGTCTGGGTTCGAGTCCTAGTCCCGGAGCCAAATGGCGCTATGGTCAAGCGGCTAAGACGTCGCCCTCTCAAGGCGAAATCAAGGGTTCGATTCCCTTTAGCGCTACCACGAAAGGCAAAACGCTGAGATTCAACTGAATTTCAGCGTTTTTATTATTTACAATTACTTTTACATCCAAGGAGTCAAAAAACTTCTTCAGGAAAGCGTCAGAAACCCCTACTTCAGTAATGAACGAATCAATGAAAGCTTCCAGAATATCTTGATTGATAGCAGAATAGTCATTCTTGTTCAACTCAATAAGTTCTGCCTCCATCATATCTAAAGTTTTCTTAGCTTCTTTATAAGCGTTTAATACCATATCATCTGTTCCATCATACAAGGCAAGAAGGTTCTTAGCCTTGTTTTTTTGTACCCCAATTTTTTGACGCAGTTCATCCGCACGAACTTTCTCCTCTCTATTCTCAGACTGATTTAAAAATTCCGCAATAATAGACTGCTTGTGAGCCTTTATGTAGTCAACAATAGCAAGATAAACAACATATTCTATTTTGTCTTTGCGCACCATAGAAACGTCACAATTACCATGTTTATTTTTTTGGTTGCTACAAGCATAATAAATGTATTTATTTCCTCTGGCTCCACTTCTAGTTCCAGACATAGCTGCTCCGCACTCGCAGAAAATACGGCCACTAAGCGCATATATTTCTTTCGCATTTGTTGCGCCATTACGACATCTAGCCATAATCTTTTCTACAGTCAAAAAATCCTTTTTTTCTATAATCGCAGGAAGAGCATCTTCAAATTCCATATAGTTGTCAGCCTTCTTTCTACTATTATGCTTGGTACTCTTGCCAAGTTCCAAGACACCTATATATTTGCGGTTACGCAATATATCATGTATAGCGCCTTTACTATAATCTCCACCACGCTTGGTTTTATAGCCATTTGCTTTTAACCAATCAACTATTTTTCCATAGCCTGCACCTTCAATCTTCATAGAAAAGATTTTTTTGACAGCTATAGCCTCATATTCATTAATAACATACGTTCCATCCGGCGCTATGTCATACCCCAAAGGAGAAATTCCTCCATTATGATTTTTCTGCAACAAATTCTCTTTTTTGCCACGTTTTACCTTGATAGATAAATTGCGAGAATAAAAGGCTGCTACAGCAACTTTAATACCCTCTGTAAGCTTGCCGTTAGCTGTCGATATATCTATACTTTTACATACACTCAAACCAAAAGATCTTATAACTAAATTTTCAATCCAGTGTTATTAAGTAGCTGCTTTGACGCTTATGACGTATAAATAACAGTTGCATTGAATAAAAGAAGAGAGCTCTGATACTCTTTAAAGACAAAAATGGCTGGAGCAATATGCCCCAGCCATTAACCCATACTAGCATAAACTAGATTAACCACAAAAATTATACTAATGCCTTTTCTAATTTTAGATTACAAAGAATCCATTGGTTAATACCATTTTTTCAATAGAATGTAAGAGATTACTACAGTAAGAACAGAAAGAGCTGCCCACACAGTTAACATTGAACTATGCCACAACATTTTGATAACCTCCTCTTATTTCTTAGCTAATTTAGCATCACGAATCGCTTGAGCTTTTTTAGTATCTTCTTTCCACATACTTGCCAAAACATACATTACAATAAAGCTAACTATAACACCCCAAGCACCAGCTGCCATTACAGAACGCTCAATATGAGCAATCAAATACAGATAGAAATATACACCTTCACCTACGATAGCACCAATAATAGCGGCCTTAGCATTTGCCAGTTTAGGCATAAACAGAGCAAAAATCAAAGGTGCCAGAGTAGCCGCGGATACGCCCGAAATACCAATCCAAACCATAACACCCATAAATGGAGGTGGATTAAATACCAGATAAAGAGAAAACGCTCCAATTAACGCTGGTAAAACCTTTGTCATGCGATAAGCTAATTTCTCAGCTTCATCTTGCTCCATAGGAATAATTCTATGCTTAACAAGAGTCTGCAAAAATAAATCATTACTAATACAAGTAGTAATAACAAGAATCAGACCGCACGCAGTAGACATCAATGCTGCCACAATCGCTACTGACAATATCGTACTAATAATCGGATGGAACAACTTTACATATTCTATAACAGCCATATCTGCTACTTTCAGGTTAGGATCAATAGCTCTCATATATAACCCGCCAAACATTACTAAGAGGCAGCAGAAAGATGCTACTATCCATGTCCAAATCATCTTGGACATATCCTTAGGATTCTTCAGTGCCATAATTTTGTTAAGCAACTGTGGTTGTCCGGCAAAAGCAAATTCAATAAACATAACACCAAATACTGCTGCATAGCTGTACATATGAAGAGAGTCAGGATTAAGCACTGTTACAAAGTTAGGATTTTGAGCAGCCAAAAGATCAGAAACTTCTGTTAACCCTCCTTTAAACATCATTATACCGGATATGAATACGAATACGCCTGCGAAAATCATGAGGCACATTTGACCGATACTAGTATAGATATCAGCAAACAGGCCACCAACAGTTACATACAAAACAGTAATAACGGTTACGCCAATAATAGCAGTAGTATAGTCAAGACCTTGAATCATACCAGACAACAAACTGCCACCTGCTGAAAATTGACCGGCAATGTAAAAAATTTGAATGATAAATACTATGGAACACAAACCACGTAACACATCGCTATCATAGCGTTTTGCCAACCAGTCGGCCATTGATATAGATTTAAGCTCTATATTAGTATTACGTACGCCCTTAGCTAACAGAATAAATCCCAGGGTTGATGCCATAAAAATAGCAAGAAAAATTCACAGGCCGGTAGCTCCCCAAGCATAACAGAAGCCAACATACCCCATAAACGTTGCTGCAGAGAAGAAGGATGCTGCAAAAGCAAGTCCTAAAGGAATTGGTCCCATAGATTCGCCGGCTACAGCAAAATCACTTAAACCCTTGATTTTTTTTGCTCCTAAGAAACCAACGTATACTACAAATAAAACATATAGTGCCAGTCCGCATATCATCCAGGTATTTAATGACATAATTACAGACCTCCTCTCTTAAATATAATCAAATTATACTTTTTCCCACTCAGATTTAACTAAAGCTTTGTTTAAATCACGCAGATATGGAACCGTCCTACGAGCTTCAGTACACTTATCAACGTCTATTTCCGCAACAAGTACCGCATCGCTATCTCTATCAGCTTCACACAGAACTTCGCCATTTGGAGCTATAATACGAGAATGACCACCTAAGAAAACTGTATTATCATCGACGCCTGCACGGTTAACAGCGACTACATAAATACCATTCTCTAATGCTCGAGCTTTAGATTGGATGTCCCATACATAATAACGTGCTCTACCAAAAGCAGACGGATAAGCAATAACATTAACACCTTTAAGTACCATCAAACGAGATAATTCTGGGAAGCCAATTTCATAACAAATTTGGTGCCCAATCTTCAAATCACCATATTCTACAGGAGCAGGAACTTCGCATCCATTTTGGAACCGCAGCTCCTCATTATCCCAAAGATGAACCTTGTCATATTTACCCATCAGACCATTTTCATTTACTGTCAAAGCGGTATCTGTAACAATACCTTTGTTTTTGGTAGTAGCTATAATGCAACCAGTAACAAGAATTTGGTATTTTTTAGCTTGTTCAATCATCCATTTAGTAGTACGACCAGAAGGAATATCTTCAGCTAATTCCACATCTTGTTTGGGAATCCAGTAGCCCGTATTAAAAAGTTCTGGAAATACCACCCATTTAGCACCTTGATTTACTGCTTCCTTCAGCAATTTTTCTGCTCTAGCGAGATTAGCATCAACATTTGCCAACTCACAATTCATTTGGATAGCTGCAACCTTAATTTTCATAAAAAATCCTCCTCCTTTACACTCGTAAATATATATCGTTTTTCGACATTTTTGTTCGCAAAAACCTGTGATAAATTCAGTTATATTACTTATTTGTATTATAGCATACAAAAATAACTGTATTTCATTTTAGAAGTAAGTTGCGGAAAATCCTGCCTAAGATACTGTAGGATAGTCATGAATTCATGTAACATATTTTTTCTATCTGCCATTCAACAAGATAACAAATATATCTCTAACATATTTTATAAAAACGATTTTTTATTGTTGCTGTAAATTAAAAATTTAGAGTGAATCAAATGTATATTTTTAAATATTGATACACAAATCATCACTTATAGAATTCCCTTGTTAGCAGCAACATTAGAATTTTATCATCATAGTCTTTTTGCCAAATATGCATTTAAATCTCTATTTTTTATAATCTTATCCCAGAAAGTTGCATTATAATTCTCTCACATGCATGTTAGAGATATTTTCCCGTATCTTGTTTTTTTTATTATTAATGAGAGATTTTTGTGTTAGAATAATAATATAGATTGTTGTTTATCTAACTACATTTAAGGAGTTTTCTATGCTTTGGTATAATGTTATAATTAATCTATGTGCAAGGCTATTCTTTGCTACTATCCTATTTTCTCTCCTTTGCCGTACATCAGTAATCAGGAACACAATCAACACCCTTGCAAAAAACAATCTAAGTAAACTAAAATTCATTGCAATCTTTGTAGCATTTTCCCTTGTAGATGCTTTTTTCGGAGCTCAACTAGTTACTCGCTGCATTAATAATCAGCTTGCCTTTGTTATGGTCTCAGGACTTATCGGCGGGCCAATCGTAGGTACAGCTACAGGTCTTATCAGCTCTATCCTTGCTTTTTTTCTTGTACCTTATGCTCCGTTTTCATATCACTATATATTGGTAATTTTAATCGGTCTTATTGCAGGCTTTTTTGCTACCTGGCTTCAGAAGCAACATGCCATTTATGCTGATGCCTCTATATTAGGTTTAATGTTCACTTTTTTCTACCTTGTCATTAATATATCATTAAACACTACTACGATGCCTAACAGTTATACTGTTGAAGATATCTTATTTCCTACTCTCTTTAGTTATTCTATAGGTGCTGGCGCATTTATGGGTATATTAGAAGATTTTTATAATCAACAAGAAAAAATAGAAGGAATCAGTGCCAAAACAGCGTTAAAAATCACTAATAATTCTATCTCTATTTTACAAGACGGCTTAAATACTACCAGTGCTTCAGAAACTGCTGATATTATTCTTCAGGAAGCAGAAACATTTGATTTTGTAGCTATTACATCGTTAGATGAGATATTAGGCTTTTCCTCCTACCGCACCGAAGCCCCCTTCGTCTCTTTTTTAGTAGATGACTTTCAAAATCTTTTCAAAACTTCTTTCAAGCAAGATGCGAAGAATCTAGATGTTATTCGCTCCTATATTAATGTTCCTATTTATAATGATAAACACCATGTCGGTTACTTCTGTGTCGGCCATATTCTAGACTCCGAAACTACTCCTTTTGAAACCACATTAGCTCATGGCCTTGGTACTATGATTACCAACCAAATCACTGTTCATAGCATTAAAGAAAAGGCGGGTCTATACGATAAGGCAGAAATTAAAGCTCTACAATCTCAAATTAATCCCCATTTTCTTTTCAATGCTTTGAGTACTATCAGTTTCTACTGTTCTCAACAACCTCAAACTGCTAAATCTCTTATCAATGATCTCGCTAGCTATTATAGGAACAATTTGACAGATGGAAATACCATGATTTCTATTCTAAACGAACTTCAGCATATCAATGCTTATATTCATTTAGAACAGGCACGCTTTGGTGACAGATTAAAAGTAGATTATGACATAAACATCGAAGAATCATTCCTAGTCCCAGCTCTCATACTACAACCTATTGTTGAAAACGCTATCCGTCATGGACTGTATCAAAAACTTGAGGGTGGACGAATTATTATTCGAATTGACAAGCAAAAAAATTCTTTCCGTATTGCCGTAATTGATGACGGGCTAGGTATGACATCAGATAGATTGAAACATATTTTTGACAACACGAAGCCTAAGAATTCAATAGGACTTACTAATGTAAACCAACGCTTAATTACTCTTTATGGTCCAAAAAACAAACTTAAAATCTATAGTAGCATGAATAATGGTACCATAGTTATTATGAAAATTCCTTTTCAAGAGGTGAGCGAAAACAATGATTAGAACTATAATTGTAGATGATGAATACCCAACTCGCCAAGAGCTAGCTACTATTCTAAGCAATATCAGTGATATTGAAATTGTAGCTCAATGTGCTATAGGTCAAGAACTCCTTGATTATCTTCAAAACAGTACTGTAGATATTGTTTTTCTCGATATCGAAATGCCTCAAATTAACGGCTTAGATATTGCGCGTATTATACGCACCACCATCCCTAACCCACCACAAATTGTTTTCTCTACTGGTTATGGTCAGTTCGCTGTCCAAGCTTTTGATTTGCAGGCCTTTGATTATGTTTTAAAACCATATACTCAGGAGCGCATCCTTATTACAATAATGCGATATAGAAATTTCAAAAAGCAAACTGATAATATTAAACATAAGGATAGTTTTAAACTTCCTATTTGGCATAACGATAAAATGATTCTGCTAAACCCGGAAACTGAGATAAGTCTTATACGAGCACAAGAACAAAAAATTATTGTTTCTACTAATAATGGTGAATTTGAAATCAATACCCCTTTAAAAGATTTAGAGCAAAAACTTAAGGAGCACGGCTTTCTTCGTACCCATAAATCATATATAGTTAACATTGGTAAAATCAGAGAGATAATTCCTTGGTTCAATGATACCTTTATACTCACTTTAGAAAACTGTGACTATAAAGAAATTCCTGTTTCACGCCATTATTTACCAGACTTCAAGAAATTCTTAAACATCTAACAAACTTCTAGATCTATCAACACTTATATTGTAGACCCAGGCCAATATCTACCTATGCATAAAAATGGCATTAGTCCATTATTTATTACTTGTGTTGACCTAGTGATTAAGGCCTGATACATTTTGTAATTTATATAATTCATTCTTATGCTCGACCTAGTTCAAATCTGTTGATCATCCTAGTACAACTTTTGTGGTCATAGGCAAAAATTCCCTGTATAACACAAAAAAAATAGCCTGGAAAAATCCAGGCAAATTGGAACAGAATGCATATGAACAAGGTATACATATTTAGGCATGCGCATTGGGGATGACCGCACGCTATGTACAATTTTATTATAGTGCATTTCTTCACTAACATCAAGTTTATATTATAAATTTATAATATAAACAATCTATATTCTTAGTTAGTTGTTTTATTGTTAACAAAATATGCATTTTTTAAGCAATAGCCATATTTTTACTACTAACATTACAATCTGCGCATAACAAATCCTTGCGTAGCATCATCCCACAAAAGCTCCAGCTGCAAATCCGTGAAATATCTTCTCTGCATGCCGAAGGTAGCTTCCGGAGGCATATATTCATATTGGCTGAGCAGAATAAAACGTCCGCTGCCATCCGTATTAATCTTGGTCACAATTTGCCGCCATTGGTCAATGGCATAGCCGTTTTTAGCCAAATCTTCCAAGGTTACATATGTCACCCATTGTCCGTTTTCCTTACCGATAAGCCAATAACCGCAGTTCTGCTCATGAGCACCGATAGTGGCATTTATTTCAAAAAATATATTTTCTGGATTGGCAGTAAAAACATCCCGCACCCTATAGCCAACCATTCCATTCTCCGCAGGAACAAAGGTCTTATAAACATCTTTGGTATTTTTGTTCATCAGCTGCAGAGTGCCGTCATCGGCAAGGAAGAATTGCACGCCTTCTTCCTCATCACTGATTGCCAGCTCTCTGCTGTTCATATAAAGAAATATTCCATCATCAGCAGTCAGGAATTCCGCTGCCCGAACCTTGGGAGCATCCGCAAGCAAGCACACGATGCAAAGTAAAAATAAGGCTAAGCAGGAAAACAATTTCTTAGCAATACACATATTCATCAACCTCCTAAATTAGATTCATCAATCCTGTCATTATAATTATAGCAACAAGAAGCTCTTTTTCCCCCACCCCAAAGCATGATTTCGGGTGGGACGGAAGAAATTTTCTTGTGCTAACAAGCAAATTTTCCAAAGCTCAAATTAAAACGCTGCAGCCTGCTCCCGTACTCAGGAGCATAGCTGCAGCTTTTGCTTTTATTCTATTGTTATAACAGAACTGCTCTCTTGTGCTTTACACCAGCTCTTCTCTGGACTCATGAATCTTCTTCAAAAGCTCCTTACCGGCAATACCCGGTCTTGTCATTTCCGCAGGAGCAAGGATAACATCCAAATCCTCTTTGCTCAGCACCTTGCGTTCAATGAGCAGGTCCTTAATGTTTCTGTTGGTTGCCAGCGCCTCCTTCGCCAAAACGGAGCAGGTTTCGTAGCCGATATGCGGCAGCAACGCCGTAACAATGCCCACGCTCTTATCCAGCCATTCCGCGCATTGGGCACGGTTAGCCTTAATTCCGTCTACGCAGCGGGTGCGCAGAGTATTAACGGCATTGGTCAGGAAACGCAAGGAATTGAAAATATTGTAGGCCATAACAGGCTCCATAACATTAAGCTGGAACTGGCCGTTTTCTACGCCGAAGGCCACAGCCAAATCGTTGGCAATTACCTGATAGCAGGTCTGATCCACTACCTCGGGGATAACGGGGTTTACCTTACCCGGCATGATGGAGGAACCGGGCTGACGTGGCGGCAGCGTAATTTCGCAGAAGCCTGCTCTCGGACCGGAGGCCATCAGACGCAGGTCATTGGAAATTTTAATCAGCGAAAGTGCCGATGTTTTCAAACTGGAGGATAAATCGGTGAAGATATCCGTGTTACTGGTAGCATCAACAAGATTGTCCGCGGTAGTGAAGCTCTCGCCGGTAACCAGTGTAAGCTGTTCGCAAACCTCTTTGATATATTCGGGATCGGCATTCAGGCCGGTGCCGACTGCTGTTGCACCCATATTCATGGTGTGCAGCAGTTCACAGCTACGGCGAATGTAGTTACTGCGTCTGCGCATGGAGGAAGCAAAGGCTTTGAACTCCAGGGCTAAGGTAATAGGCACAGCATCCTGCAGATGGGTACGGCCGATTTTCAGCACATCCTTGAATTCCTCGCCCTTCTTATCGAAGGAATCTGCCAGGTTTTCCAAGGCAATAATGAGCTGTTCAGCACGCATCAGAGCGCAGACACGGATGGACGTAGGAATAACGTCGTTCGTGGACTGCGACATATTAGCATGGTTGTTGGGGCTGATATAATTATAATCGCCGCGCGGACGACCAAGAATTTCCAAAGCACGGTTGCAGATTACTTCGTTCGTATTCATATTGAAGGATGTTCCTGCACCGCCCTGAATCGGATCTGTCGGGAACTGGTCGTTCAGCTTGCCGCTGATGATATCATCGCAGGCCTGAACCATAGCATTGCCGATTTTTTCATCCAAAAGACCGATTTTCATATTGGCCAAGGCCGCAGCCTTTTTTACCATGCCCAAGGCTTTGATAAAAAGCGGATCGGCAGTATAGCCTGTAATCTGGAAGTTTTCCATGGCACGCATGGTCTGTACACCATAATATGCATTATCAGGAATTTCTAATTCACCTAAAAAGTCGTGTTCTTTACGCATAATACATTTGCCTCCTTCTCCCAAAGCGTGTAAAAGCTGCTTTTAATCGAAATCTGTATTATGTATACATAATACATTCAAGCCACAATTCTGTCAAGCGCATTATTGTGAATTTTGAGAAATTAACTTACAAAAAGAACTGCCTCAAGACGATAAGCTCAAGGCAGCTCAAAATAATCTGCTTTAGATAAAATCTACCAGACCGTTCTCCAGATGATACATGGCACCGACAACGCGCAAGCCCTCCTGATGCTCAACCTTTTGAATCTCCAGGCTTGCTTCTATTTCCGCTTCACAGCTTTTGACATTCAGGCAGGCAGCCTTATACGGGTCGCACTCGTCGCCAATCGCTGCTTTAATTTTATCCGTAATAAATTTGATATAGCCCTCCGGATCATGATTGATTGCAGCATGCACCGCACCGCAATGCGTATGCCCCATAACAACAATCAACGGTGCGCCCAGATGACTGGCAGCGTATTCAATACTGCCCAGCTGATGCTCATCAATCACATTACCGGCAATACGGATAACAAACAGCTCGCCGATACCTGTCATAAAAATATTCTCCGGAATCACGCGGGAATCAGAGCAGGTAATAATAATCGCATACGGCTTCTGACCGTTAACCAAGGTATCTGTTCTCTTTGCCTGCGAAATGTCCTCGCTGTTGACCTTGGCATCAATATATCTGGTGTTGCCTGCTTTTAATTTTTCTAAGGCCTTTGCCGGTGTTGTTGTTATATGCTTAATCATAAAATCGCCCCTCTTAGAACATACTTTGCAAAAAAATCATTCGGTAATCGCTATCTTGATAACTCCGTCTAATCTGTTTTCGAAAATGCGGTAAGCTTCCTCGATATCCGCCAGCTTAAAACGATGCGTAATCAGCGGCGTGGTATTAATTTTGCCTTCTTCAATCAGGCGCAGAATCTCCGCACAGTCGCAGCCATCCACGCCACCGGTTTTGAAAATAAGGTTCTTGCCGTACATATCGGGCAAAGGCAGGCTCTGCGCTTCATCGTAGAGCGCCACAACCGTTACGATAGCATTCGGACGCGCGCATTTCCACGCGAGCTGGAAGGTGTCGCGACCGCCGGCAACCTCCAGAACAACGTCCGCACCGCCATGGTCGGAATGCTCCTTAACAAACGCTTCGCATTCCTCAGGCTCGCAAAGCAGTACATCGGGATAATGCTTTCTGACAAACTCCGCTCTGGCAGCATCCTTCTCGCAGATGATGATGCGCTTCGGCTGCTTCAGCATAACGCACAGCAGGGTGCAGATACCCGTCGGACCTGCACCGATAATCAGCACGGTATCCTCCTCGGTGATTTCCGAAATACGTGTTGCCCAAAAGCCGGTAGCAAGAATATCGCCTACAAAAAGCGCCTGTTCATCGGTAACGCTGTCGGGAATTTTGTTCAACCCCTGGTCAGCATAGGGCACGCGCACAAATTCCGCCTGTCCGCCGTCAATGCGGCAGCCAAGTGCCCAACCGCCATGAGGATCGGTGCAATTGTTGACAAAGCCCTTCTTGCAGAAGAAACATTCACCACAGAACGTTTCTACGTTTACCGTCACGCGGTCACCGGGCTTCACGGTTTTTACCTCAGCGCCGACCGCTTCCACCACGCCCACCATTTCATGGCCCACGGTAATTCCCGGCACAGCACGAGGTACCGAGCCATGCTTAATATGCAAATCACTGGTGCAGATGCT
Organism: Phascolarctobacterium succinatutens; assembly: GCF_958453765.1. Classification (GTDB taxonomy): domain Bacteria; phylum Bacillota; class Negativicutes; order Acidaminococcales; family Acidaminococcaceae; genus Phascolarctobacterium_A; species Phascolarctobacterium_A succinatutens_B. Next base: position 71,941 of record NZ_CAUDZA010000003.1, read on the forward strand.
TCCCAAGGTTACGCGCACGAGAGCATCACGCGCAGAAACAAGCTGCGGCTTGGCCTTTTCCTGCAGAGCAAACTTACCGTGTTCAATATAAGTTAATGCTTTCATAAATTTGCAGGCCTTCTTTCTCTATTTTTTGCTTCACTGAAGCTCATATCGCTTCCCTCATTATATCATAATATTGACGCTGTGGATAATGACATAAGCAACATGTCACGCAATACTATCTTCGCTGTTAAATTCAAGAAGCTTTCTGAATAAAGAAATCACAACTTTTTCGCTGATAAAAACACCGGAATGTGTTAAAATATTAGTTAGATTTTTTAGGAGGCCTTATTCATAATGCATCAATATCTCTTTTTTATCGGCGATTTTCCCATACGTATGTATGGTCTGATGCTCTGTACAGCAATTTTTCTGGCTACCGGCACTGCCTACTTTTTGGCTAAGCAGGACGGCCGCTGGCACGAGCACATTTTAGACATCGGCATCTACGGCGGCTTTGCAGGCCTCATCGGCGGCAGGCTGTGGGATGTTTTCTTCTTCGACTGGGATTACTACAGCCATCATCTGTTGGAAATCCCCTTCGTCTGGCAGGGTGGCATGGCCGTGCAAGGCGGTATGCTGGCAGGCATTGCTGCCGGCATTGTTTACTGCAAGCTGCATGACATCGACTGGGTAGCCTTGGCGGATATCATTTCGCCCTCTCTGCTTATCGGCCAATCCATCGGACGCATGGCCAACCTGCTCAACGGCGATGCCTTCGGCACACCTACCGGCGGCAGCTTCGGTATTCTGTACCCGGAAGGCACACTGGCCTACAAAACCTACGGCCCCGTACCCCTGTGGCCGGCAGAGGTTTGGGAAGGTCAGCTGGACATCATTATTTTTGCCCTGCTGCTGTTGTTCCGCACCACCAAGCATGCGCGCGGTCAGGCTTTATGCATGTACGCTATGCTTTATTCCGTAGTCCGCTTCTTTTTGGAAATGCTGCGCGGTGACTACGCCGAGCCCTGGATGTTCGGACTGAAATCCGCTCAGGCAACCAGCTTAGGCTTCTTCCTCGTTGCCTTAGGCTTCTTCATTTACTGCGGCTGGCTGGAAAAACATAAGCCTGCTGCCAAAGAAAAAGCTGTCGGCAAAAAATCTAAAAAATAATTTTAAAAAAGTGTTGACAAGAAGTGTACTTTTCGCTATAATATCATTGTTGCTTGAAACAACAGCAACGCTGATGTGACTCTGTAGCTCAGTTGGATAGAGCGTTTGACTACGAATCAAAAGGTCGCAGGTTCGAATCCTGCCAGGGCCACCACTTGAAACTAAACTCTGTAACTTCGGTTACAGAGTTTTTTGTTTTTGTGGATAAAATATATTTTTCTGCTAACCGGTACTCCCCCGCTTGTTAGCACCATCATTCAGTCTTATAATAATGATATATAATCAGAACCGTGAGGTAACTTTATGAACGTAAAATATTCTAAAATGGCCTGCATCATCCTGGCGTCCGGCGTAGGCCGCCGCTTCGGCGCCAACAAGCTGCTGACAGCCATCGACGGAGCGCCCATGCTGCAGCACATCCTTGATATCAGCCAAGGACTTTTCCCCAAGCGTATCGTCGTTACACGCCACAAGGAGGTGGCGAAAATCTGCGCGCAGCAGCAAATCCCCTGCCTGCTCCACGACAAGCCATATCTGAGCGACACCGTGCGCCTTGGCACATCATATATACAGCAGCAGCTGCCACAGGCCGAGGGCCTGCTTTTTGCCGTTGCCGACCAGCCGTTATTGCAGCAGGCTTCGCTCATCCGCCTCGCCGACAGCTTTTTAGCGCAGCCGCAAAAAATTCATCGCCTGTATTACGAAGAAACTCCCGGCAATCCCATTATCTTCCCTGCAAAATTTGCCGACGAGCTGCAACAGCTGCCGCAGGACAAAGGCGGTTCCGTACTGACAAAAAAATATCCTGAACTGGTAGTAAAAGTACCGGTTCAGGATATCAACGAGTTGCTGGATATAGATACACAGCAGGATAAAACTAAGCTTGAGCGTCTTCGCCCCTATTCAGAATAATATTCAGCAGAATTGCTACAAAGGCTGCCGGAACGATACCGGATTCACCGAACATCATGCGCATAGCCTCCGGGCAGTGTGCCAGGATGCCGGGTGTAGCGCCCATGCCGTAGCCAACGCCTAAAGCAACGGAAATAATCGTCAGGCTGCGCGGGTTAAGCTTCTCTTTAGTAACCAGCTGAATACCGCTGACAACAATAGATGAGAACATCATTACAGCAGCGCCGCCCAGAACGGATTGCGGCATAATGGAAACCAAAGCACCAAGCTTGGGAATCAGGCCGCAGAGAATCAAAAATACCGCACCGGTTGCCAAAGCAAAACGGTTAACAATCTTCGTCATAGCAACCAGACCTACATTCTGGGAGAAGGAAGTATTGGGCAGTACGCCGAAAACAGCAGCGATAGCAGAGCCAATGCCGTCACAAATAACGCCGCCGGACAATTCCTTGTCCGTAGCTTCACGGTTCAAACCGCTTTCGACAACTGCGGAAATATCACCAACAGTTTCTACTGCGGTAACAACAAACATAATCAATACAGGCATAATAGCACGCATATCAAATACGATATCAACCGGCATAAGCTGAGGCACAGCGAACCAGGAAGCATTCGCTACCTTATCCCAATGCAGTACCCAGGACTTGGTATATTCTACACCGTCGGGAGTAACTGCGGTTGTAGGCAGCACAAAGCCCATGAAAATCGCAGCGATATAGCCTGCAATAATACCAAGCAGAATGGAAGAAGAACTCAAAAAGCCCTTAGTGCCATGCTTGAAAAAAAGAATAACACAAAGTACAAACAAGCCAAGCAGCAGGTTTTCGATAGAACCGAAGTCCTTAGTCTTAAAGCCGCCGCCAAAGGAATTGATACCTACGGAAATCAGCGACAGACCGATAGACAGTACAACAGTGCCGCAGACAACAGGCGGGAAGAAGCGACGGATGCGCTTGAGCACAAGACCAAGCACTGCTTCAAAAACGCCGCCGATAATCGAGGCACCCATAATAGCGCCATAGGCGACAACACCGCTGCCCAAGGTTGCAACGATACCGGCAAATACGCCGATAAAGCCGGAGCTTGTACCCATGATAATAGGCACCTTGCCACCGCAGGGACCAACGGAATATAATTGCAGCAATGTTACCAGACCTGCAACAATCATCGCATTCTGAATCAAAACAACCTGCAACTGTTCAAAACCGGCACCGCCGACAATACCGCAGGCACCGCCAATAATCAGAACCGGCGTAAGATTGCCGACAAACATAGCCAAAACATGCTGCAGACCTAAAGGAATAGCCGAGCTCAAAGACAGCTTGCCTTCAAACTTGTAGGCTTCCTCAGACAGTTTAACAAACTTAGACATATAAGCACCCCTTCATTTTTTCATGCATATATTTTATCGCATATCAGGCAATATTGTAAAGAAAATTACAGAGAAAATCCGTATAAATTTTATCAGATAGCCTTTTTCGTTCGCAATTCAAGCGAGAAATTTAAAAATGAGCACCGACTACGTACTTTTGCTACGTTGAGGTGCTCATTTTTATATAGATAAAGTATGTGGTGCATTACCTTTCACTCATCAGCAGAACGCGGAGAAAGTACCGGAGACGAAGAAGGAGCACCGACGGCGTACTACAAGTACGTCGAGGTATTCACGATGAAGTATATGATGCCTTATATGCGTCCTGCCCTAGTTTGGATTAATTGTGCTGCAATACTCACCGCAATCTCCGCCGGCGTCTCACTGCCTATATCGATTCCGATGGGCGTAATCACACGCGCAAGCTGCTGCTCGCTGTAGCCATCTGCCAGCAAAGCTGCTCTGGCCATGGCTGCTTTATTTTTACTGCCCATAATGCCGATATAACCGACCGGCGTAGTCAACAGATAACGCTCCACATTAGCGTCATGCACATGGCCGCGCGTCATTACTACCGCATAATCCTTAGCCGTCAGGCTGCAAACCTCCTGCAGCTTAGTAAAATCAACCTGCTGTACATGCTCCGCCTGCGGAAAGGCTGCTGCATCCGCAAACTCCGCTCTGTCGTCCAGCACGATGCATTTAAACCCGAGATGACTCAAAAGCGGCACCAGCTCACGCGCAACATGACCTGCGCCAAAAACATAAACCGAACCGTCATAATCATACTGCTCCGCATAATAAGCGCAGCCATCTATACTGATTACAACTCTGCGACCTGCAAGCTGCAGGTCTTTTTTTATTTGCGGCAGTGCGTTGCCTTCACCCAAAGGCAGTAAAAACCACCAGGGAGCACGCTGCTTCATTGCACTAAGAGCTTCCTCTGCCAAATCCCCCGTTTCTTCCCCCACAGGCAGGTAACAAAACTGCACCTGACAGCTGCCTCCGCAGGCCATGCCTGCTGCCGGAGAGAGGTCAAACGTTTTGACAAAGCTGCCGCCACCATTCTGCAGACGCTGCTGTGCCAGCTGCTGCGCCGCATATTCCATACCGCCACCGCCAATGGTTCCGTAAAGCAAACCCTTTTCTCCGACCAGCATATAGGCGCCGCTGGTGCGCGGAGTAGAGCCTTCACTCTCAATCAAAGCAACAAGATAGCAAGGCTGCGAATCCAAAGCCTGCTCCTGTATTTTTTTCATTAAATCCTTCATTTTTCTTTCTCCTGTGCATAACGGCAGACTAATTCCAGAACGCTGCCGGCAATGCAGCGTGCCTTATCCGAAATCGTAAAGCAGTTGGCTAATTCTTCCTTACGCGGGTCAATATCAGCAATTTTGAAGCCTTCGGTAACAACAAAGCCATCGCGAATCATGCCGCGAATAAGTCCGGAGAGAGTTGCCGTTACCAGCACCCGATTAGCGCCGTCGATAATAGTTGCAATAGTTTCTCCCTTTTCCACAATGCTGCCTATGTCATGAACAACATGCAGAACGCCTGCGCAGGGTGCGTGCAGCACACGCTCCTTGCTGTATCCTGCAATGTTACCTGGCACGCCGCTGTTAGGTGCAGCACTGCCGCTGCGGATAATGCGTCCCAGGTTATGACCGCGCTTCGTTTCTACAATTACGTCGGCATCTGCGCCCACGCTGAAGCCGGGGCCTAAGGCAATCACGAGCGGTGCCATTGCACTGTTCGTTCCTAAATTGCGCTTGGCGATAATCGCATCAATCACAATATCAGGCGCAAAAGCATGCACACTATCCGCTGCTTCATCAACCAGCACAGGCACTTCATCATGCTCCCAGACAGCGTCTGCCTCAGGCAGTGAATTTATCAATCTTGCAGTCAGACCTTCTACCTGAGCGCTGCCTTGATACACCGCTTCGCACAGCGCTACCTGTCGACGAATTGCCGCAGGCTTAGCGCATTCCAGCACCAGCACCTTAAAGCCTGCACCCCACAAGCGATGGATAACGCCTGTTGCCAGGTCACCGCCACCGCGTACAATAATCTTCAGCATTTGTTATTCTCCCCTTTCACGAAGCCATATTCTATGCTCGTCCATGCCTGCACCCACTAACAGCCGAAGCATTTTCTCCTGCTGCGCTGCTTTTATCAGGTCGCATTTATTCAAAACAATATAATAAGCGCGTTTACCGACATTTTTGCGTGCTCCCTGCTCAGACAAAAGCAGCACTGTCAGCATCTGTGCATCAAGTATTTTTTCTGCGCCGCAGCCTAAAAGCTCTGCTGCCAGCTGCGGACGCTGGCAAGCCTGCTGCAGCGAATTGCCCAAAGCATCCATGCCTGCAACAGCAAGTACCATGTCACAGTCAGGCAAAAGCACAGGCTCATGCTCCGCAGGCACCTTGCAGGGCTGATGTCTGGAACCATCAGCCTCACACAAAATTACGTCAGCCTGCAGCTTCAGCGCTTCATACACGCTTTGCGGCGGTGCCGTCAGCTTACCTGTTGACAATTCCGGTGTACCGATAACAGCATAGCGCCGCTGCTGCCACAAATTATGTACTGCTGCTGCGTCCGCAGCAAAACTGCCATCTGCAGGCTGCAGGATATGCGTACTCGTCAACACCAGCACCTTGCGTCCGCAGGCTGCCCAAGCCGCTGCCAGCTCATACATAACCGTCGTTTTACCGCCGCCGCCGACAAGGCAGATATTATGTTTTTTCCCGTCAGTAAAAAAATCAAAGGGACAGTACGCCATCCGCTTCACCTCGCCTAAAATTACTTATATTATAACACACTCATAAAAAAGGCTGTCGCTTACCTGCGACAGCCTTCAATAACATTAATCTTTATTTGCCTTGAGCAACAGCAGCGATAACTTCTTCAGTCAGATCTTTGCCGCCGAATACAACAGCACTTGCATCAACTACATTAGCAATACCATGAGCTTTTGCTACCTGGCCGATAGTTTTGCGGATTTTTTCGCGGATAGGATTCAGCAGGGATGCTTCCTTCTTATCTACCTGAGCGGATAATTTTTCGCCCAGCTCGCGTCTGCCCTTGTCGTCAAGTTTCGGAGCCTTTTCGTTGAATTCATTTTCAGCCTTTTGGCGCTCCAGATTGATAACGCTCATAGTAGTCTGAATATCAGGATAGCTGCGGAAAACACGTTCAACATTTACATATCCCAATTCTTCGGCAGCAAACGCACTGGTTGCGCAAGCTAAAGCCATAACCAAAGCCATAATCAAAGTCAGTAAGCTCTTTTTCATTAAAACAGTAACCTCTCTTCTTAAGATTTTAATACTAATATTATCTTACACTATTTCCTATAGAAAAGCAAGCTGTTTATAATTGACCGCTCTGCCATGTCCGTTTACGCAACGGCGGCGCAGGATAAGCCTTGCGGCTTGTTTTGAGTCCCTGACGTACAAGGCATTCCGCCAGCGCCACAGGTGCCACCGCCGGGTCAACAACAGGAACGCCCAGACGCTCACTGAGAGGGTGCGCCAAGCCTAAAAATGATAAGCAGCCCAAAAGCAGTACCTGTACTCTGCCTGCAGCCAGCAACTCTCTGCCGGCTTCCGTAAGCAGGTCTAATACATGCTCACGCTCCGCCCACAAATCGACACCGCGGGCTTCAATACCGCCGATTGCAGCAATACGCGCAGGATCAACACCGCACTGAGCGACAAAAAGCTGCTTTTCCGCATAACGCGCAGTATCTGCCAGCAAAAGCCCGGCCTGCCTGCCTACCAGCGGAGCCAGAAGACAGCTAGCCTGACCGCCGCCTACTACAGGTATGCTTACCACCTCACGGCAGGCATCCACCGCGGGGTCACTGAAGCAGTAAAGCACGACTGCGTCATAGCCTTCGCTCTCCGCACGCACAGCCATTTTGATAATTTCAGGTGCGGCAAGCGCAGCATCAAGAGCAGAATCTATTTCAATATGATTTTCAACAAGGCACTCCATGTGCAGCTCCACATCAGGACCCACATACGCACTGAGCAGATGACAGCGTGCTGCCATCTGCTCAGGAGTAACCCCAAAGTCAGGATTAATTATAAATATTTTCATTCGTATATCCTTATACCAAAACAGAAGCAAGGAACTTCTTCGCGCGTTCCGTTTTCGGATGGTTGAATACTTCATCCGGCGTACCACTTTCAATCAGATAACCGCCGTCCATAAAATAAACTGTATCCGATACGTCCTTGGCAAAGCCCATTTCGTGGGTAACAAGAACCATTGTAATGCCGGTATTGGCCAGCTGCTTAATAACATCCAATACCTCCTTGACCATTTCCGGATCAAGTGCGGAGGTAGGCTCATCCAAAAGCAGTACCTTCGGCTCCATCGCCAAAGCACGCGCAATCGCCACACGCTGCTTCTGACCGCCGCTCAGACGGCTGGGATATTCATTGGCTTTGTCGGAAAGATTAACCTTTGCCAACAGCTTCATAGCCTTTTCCTTTGCCTCCTGCTTGGAAACGCCGTTGACTACGCGGGGAGCGTAGGTCATATTCTCCAGAACAGTCATATTGGCAAAAAGATTAAAATGCTGAAACACCATGCAGGCATTCTTGCGGATATCTTCAATTTTAATTTTGGAATTTACGATGTCCTTACCTTCGAATAAAATTGCTCCGCCGGTAGGCTGCTCCAACAGATTAATACAACGCAGCAGCGTAGATTTTCCTGAACCGGAAGAACCGATAATGGTAACAACCTCACCTTTTTTTATTGTCAGGGAAACATCCTTAAGAACCTCTAAATTACCAAAGCTTTTAGACAGGTGTTGAATCTCAATCACTGACGCGCACCTTCTTTTCTAACAAACCGCCCAAAAAGTTCAGGGCCATAACCAAAACATAATAAACAGCAGCTGCTACGATAAAGGCTTCAAACGCACGGAAGGTTTTGGCCTGAATCAAATCCGCCCAACGCAGCGTATCGGCAACGCCGATAACGGAAACAAGGCTGGAATCCTTCAGCAGCATAATGCTTTCGTTTACCAGAGAAGGCAATGCATTCTTAATAGCCTGCGGCAGAATAATATCCAGCAGGAAACGATGCTTAGGCACACCCAAGGACATTGCTCCCTCCCACTGACCTTTGTCGACAGCAAGAATACCGCCGCGCAGTGCCTCGGAAATATATGCGGCACTGTTCAGGCCAAAGGAAAGCACGCCTGCCTCCAGGGCAGAAATAGTATAGCTTGTCAGCTGCGGTGTCGCAAAGTAAATCAGCATCAGCTGTACTAGAAGCGGTGTACCGCGGAAGACAGAGATATAAACCTTCGCCAGGAAGGAAAGAACTCTGTTTTTGGACAGGGTTATCAGCGCCAGGATAAAGCCTCCGAAAAAGCCCATAATTGTGGAGAAGAAAGTGAATTTAAGTGTAATCCAGACAGCGGTTGCCAAAAGCGGTATATAAGGTTCCAGAACGGAAAAATCTAACATCTGCTCAATTCACCTCTTACAGCTTTGCAATATCCAGCTTTTCAATTGCAGCTTCATATTCTTTAGTGCCTTCTTCACCCAGATGAGCTACGAGAATTTTGTGCAGCTCGCCATTGGTGCGCATTTCCTTCAGGATTTCATTGATTTTTTCAACATCCTTGGAATCCTTCGGCAGCGCAATAGCAAAGGTATCGTCTTTTACTACAGTTCCCTGCAGAACGTGCAGCTCCAGATCAGGATTTTGTTTTACGAAAACAGCAGCTTGGGAAGAATCAAACAGACCTGCAGCCAGACGACCGTTTTTAATATCCTGAACAACCAGCGGAGTAGTATCCATTTCAACAACTTCGATACCGCCGACAGCCTTCAGCTCTTTAGCATAGGTAGTACCCATAGAAGCACCGGCTTTTTTACCCTTCAGTTTATCCATAGCGTCATAGCCTGCACCCTTTTTGCAGAGAATAGCCTTCATCGGGAAATAATAAGGCTTGGAGAAGGATACAACCTTTTCACGCTCGGAAGTCGGAGAAATTGCGGAGATAATAACATCAGCACGGCCACTTTGCAGAGTAGGTACCAAAGAAGCGAATTTCATATCGGTGAATTCGATTTTCTTGTTCATCTTCTTGGCGATGTAGTGAGCGATATCAATATCAACACCTTGGTAATCCTTGGTGCCTTCCTTTACGGATTCAAACGGCGGGAAGGTGGAGTTGATAGCAACAACCCATTTGTCACCCTTGCCTGCATCAGCTGCAGCATCTTTTTTCTCGCCACCGCAGCCTACCAGCATCATAGCCAGCATTGCAGTTGCCAGGAAAGCAAAAATACTTTTCATTGTAAACTTTTTCATTAGAAAAACCCCTCTCAATTTTTAATATCTGTTTACTCCGTACATTTAATGAGTAAACTTGCTCATATAATGAATTATTATACCATAGAATCAACGACACTGCCAACAGATTTTTTTCAATCAGTAATGAACCTCAATATCATAACCCTTCTGCTTTAAAACATGTTTAGCGCAGGCTTCGTCAGTAGTAATCCAGGCACCATTTTCTTTTGCATAATGAATAAATGAACGCAATGCACGAACATATCCCGGACGACCGATAAACTGCGGATGCATAACAAAGTTAATGATGCGGCCCTCATCTGCCAGGCCGTCAAACTCATCCTGCCAAATCTGCACCATTTCGCGTCCGCTGCGCAGATAATAATGCTCAGGATGCTGCAGAGTGTACATGTCATAGGAGGTATCATCGACAATACCATCCTTCGGCAGCTCAACGATAGGTATTTCCTTGCCGTCTATTTGCAGCAGGAAAGGCCCGTCATTGTTACGCCAGTTGGAGGAATAGATGCAACCGCGGTCCAGCCAGAGCTGCTTATGAAAATCATGCACAATACCGTCAGGCATACGCACACCTACAGGACGTTTGCCGGTAAGCTTGCGGAAGATAGCATCAACCTTATCCATCAGTGCATTTTCCTCTTCATAGTTATCCTTTACTTCATGCAGATAACCGTGATAGCCGATTTCATGTCCCTGCGCTGCAATGTATTGAATGATTTCCGGATGAATTTCCGCCGTATAGGCAGTAGTGAAAAAGGTTGCCTTAAGACCTTCCTCCTCCAGCATCTTCAGGATGCGCGGCAAGCCCTGCTTCGTGGCATAAAGACCACGGGACATGTGCACCAGATGACGTTCATTGATATCGTTGCGTGTAAGCCACAGAGTTTCCGCATCAATATCAAAGGAAAGCAGTAACGCAATGCGCTTATTATCAGGCCAGTTCCAGTTCATCATGCTTCGCCTCCTTCCGCACGTTTAGCATAAAACTCCTTTACGTAACGCGCTACATCTTCGCAGCTTGCAAGCCATGCGCCGTTCGCCTTCATATAGGCAATAAAGCGTTCCAACATACGCACGCGGCTGCTGCGGCCGATAAGCTGCGGATGCAGCTTGAGCACAAAAATTTTGTCGCCCTCATTGGCAAGCTCGTCAAAATTATCCTTCCAGATATCGTAAACATAGTCCACCGGATAACTACAGGTGATAGTAGCTTCATCAGCATAGGAAAAATAGAACCAGGAGAAATCATCCAGCGTAGGCTCAGTAGGAAGCTCCACAAGCGGGTAGTCCTCATGCACATACGCCCAGTCGCAATCCTTAAGTGTAGAACCGTATAAATATCCACGTTCAGCCATCAGCTGCATTGCACAGTTAGGCAATAAATCCAGCGGACCGCGATAGCCGACAACCTTGCGGCCGCTTATTTTTTCCAGAAGCGCCTCACTCTTGGCCATATTCTCTCTTTCCTCATCAGCAGGCATATCTACAGAGGCTTCGTGCAGATAGCCGTGATAGGCAAGTTCATGTCCTGCATCCGCTATTTGCTGCACCTTATCTGCATAAAGCTCCGCAATGCGGCCGGGAACAAAAAAGGTAGTTTTGAGCTGTTGCCGTTCAAGCATATCCAGACAACGCTTCAAGCCCTCATCAGGACCATATTGACCTCTGCTTGTATCTGAAAAGCCGATTGTTCGCTTGCCGATTACAGATTTACGCAGCAGCTCCGCATCAAAATCAAAGGTAACCATCACGGCGATACGCTTGCCGTCAGGCCAAACCATACCGTCACCATTTTTTAAAGTAAACATTCTTGCCTCCTTGGTAATTATTCAAACTTATTCAGTGAAATGAATCCATATTCTTGATAACTATTTAATTATGTCACTATAAGCAGATAAATGTCAACTCATAAAAATTAAAAACGCAGGCCTTTCGACCTGCGTTCACTTCGTTTTGCTGATGTAAGGTATTGGTGGGCCCAGTAGGGTTCGAACCTACGACCAGCCGGTTATGAGCCGGCGGCTCTACCACTGAGCTATAGGCCCATGCAAGCTACCAAACAGTAATATTTTATAATAGTTACAGTTGTTTGTCAACTATTATTCCAAGAAGTCCTTCAGCTTTTTGCTGCGGCTGGGATGACGCAGCTTGCGCAATGCCTTAGCCTCAATCTGACGGATACGCTCACGGGTAACGCCAAAATGCTGGCCAACCTCTTCCAAAGTACGGCTACGGCCGTCCTCCAGACCAAAGCGTAGCTCCAATACCCGTTTTTCACGGATAGTAAGCGTTTCCAGAACCTCCTCCAGCTGCTCACGCAGCAAAGTGAAGGAAGCAGCGTCGGCAGGTGCCGGTGCATCGTGGTCCTCAATGAAATCGCCCAGATGCGAATCCTCTTCTTCGCCGATAGGAGTTTCCAGAGAAACAGGCTCCTGCGCAATTTTCATAATCTCGCGCACTCTGTCAACGGAGGTATCCATTTCCTTGGCAATTTCTTCCGGCAAAGGCTCGCGGCCAAGCTCCTGCAGAAGCTGGCGGGAAACACGGATGAGCTTGTTAATGGTTTCCACCATATGTACGGGAATACGGATAGTACGTGCCTGATCGGCAATCGCACGGGTAATCGCCTGACGAATCCACCATGTAGCATAGGTACTGAATTTAAAGCCCTTGTTATAATCGAATTTATCTACAGCCTTAATCAGGCCCAGGTTGCCCTCCTGAATCAAATCCAGAAACAGCATACCGCGACCGACATAACGCTTGGCAATACTTACTACCAGACGCAGGTTGGCTTCGGACAAGCATTGCTTAGCTTCGTCACCCTGATGAGCAACTGCTTTTAACAGCTTTTCGAAATCCTCATCCAGATTGCAGTAGGCTTCAACAACAGCGGAATCCTTTTCTCTGCCGTCACTCATACGCTCTCTGAGCTCATTGAGTATCGCCTTAATCTGGTACAGCTTATGATCATCTATATCGCTTGTTTCACGCGTTACTACGAACTGCTCACAGCCCGGAATCAGACATCTTTGTTCTGCCATCAGGCGCTGCAGATGCAGACGCTCATCTTTGGTAAATTCAAAAATCAGGTCCTCGTAATCATCAACAGTATAAGGCTGACCTACGCTCTGACGCTTTTTAATCATCTGCGCTACACGGAAGACAGAACGCATATTGGTAATCTGCCATTCCTCTTTCAAGCTCTCGCGCAGCTTTTCAATCAATGCGCTGCCGCTGTCCTCAGCAGTAAAAGCAGGCTCCTCCAGCTCAATCATTCTGCCGCGCTGAATACGCTCTGCCTGACGGCCCTTATCCATACGCTTAGCGAGCTTAACCTCATCCTCACCGATAAGCAGCGGTACTCTGCCGATTTCCTTAAGGTACATGCGTACAGGATCGTCAATGCTGATGCCTTCGGGAACGCTCATGTTTTCCAGCTCGCTGCTGCTGGGCTCATCATTATCTTCGTCGTTTCCTACCAAAGGCAGTATATCTTCGTCGGAGGCATTGTCATCATCAACAAGCTCCAGACCTTTACGTGTAATAACCTCGTAGATATGCTCAACATCTTCGGGCGTAATATCTTCCAAAGTATTGGTGAGGTTCATTACATCGCCATAGGTGAGAACACCCTTATTAGCCTTACCCTTACGGATAAGCTCATCAATTTGCTCCTGCGTTATTTTAGTAGCTGCAGCCATGGTGTCCCCTCCTTCCTTATTTATTTTGGTTTCCATAGAGTTTTTTGATTTCATTCTTTATCCTTTGACTTTCCATTAATTCACTGAGAAAGCGCTCATCTGCCGATCTTTCGTATTCATCCGCCAGCAGACGATGCTTTTCATATTCTTTTTCCAGACGAAGCCGCCGCATCTGCCTGAGGCAGTCCTGCATAAGCTTATTCATATCTCCCTCCGGAAGCTGATGTGCCAAAATACGTGCCAGCGCTGTCTGCGCCGCGTCGTCCAGGACATTATTCAGCTTATCCGTTGTATAAGCGGTGCCAAGCTCGCACAACCTGTCAAACAGCTGTGCCAGCACAGCATCTTCAAAGCCTGTTTCCTTTACCTCCGCACAGCATTCGTCACACAGCTGCGGCTGCTCCAAAAGCAATCTCAGAAGCAGTTCTTCCGCCTGCTGACCGATACCGGCGCTTTTTTCCTCCGGAATCACCGTCGGCTGCCCAGTCTGCTGTCTGCCGCCTCTGCGTGCTGCCTTGCGGTATTCTTCCGCAATCAGGCCTTCATCAATAGTCAGCCGCTGTGCCAGCCTTCGGATATGCTCCGACGCTTCAATTTCATTTTGACATTCTAATAGGAATGGTAGTATATTCGACACAGCCTCTACTTTTCCTGCTAAATTAGCAATATTATTTTGCAGGATAGTTTCATCTATTTGAAAATCAATACCATTCTGCGCCGCCACCAGCACCTGTGCAAAAGCATCATGACCATGCTGACGTACATATTCGTCGGGATCCTTGCCGTCAGGTACACCTGCTATGCGCACCTTCAAGCCTGCTTCCCGGGCAATGCTTACTGCCCGCACCGAAGCCTTGCGGCCTGCGCTGTCGCTGTCATAGCAGAAGATTACTTCATCCGCCAGACGCTGCAAAAGCTTAGCCTGCTCCTGGGAAAACGCCGTTCCCATAGATGCTACAACATTATCAAAGCCTGCCGCATGCAAGCTGATAGCATCCATATAACCCTCGACAACTACAGCCCGACCGCTTTTGCGGATAGCCTTCAAGGCTATATCCAGACCAAAAAGCAGCCTGCGCTTATTAAACCACTGCGTTTCCGCTGTATTCAGATATTTAGGCGTGCTGTTGTCCAGCACTCTGCCGCCAAAGCCGACTATACGTCCGCGCGCATCGCGGATAGGAATAATCACACGGTTGCGGAACTTGTCATAATAGCCGTCGCGCCCACGGGCCACCAGTCCGGCAGCCTCCAGCACCTGCGGCTGACAGCCGCGCTTAGCAAGAGAGCTGACAAGCGCGGTAAAATTATTCAGCGCATAGCCTATGCCAAAGCCGGCAATAATTTCTTTGCCGATTCCGCGCCCTGCAAGATAAGCCAGGGCAGGTTCACCGTAAGCAGTTTTTATAAGACAAGCCTGAAAAAATTTTGACGCCAGTTCATTAGCACTATAAATGCTGTCCCTTTGTTTCTCGCGCGCAATTTCGGCGGCCGTCTTCTGCTTTTCCGGTATCGGAATACCGTATCTGCCGGCCAACAGCTTTAATGCATCCATAAAGCTGCAGTTTTCGATTTTCATAATAAACTTAAAAATATCTCCGCCCTCATGGCAGCCAAAGCAATAAAACATGCTCTTGCCGGGGTTCACCGAAAAGGACGGTGTTTTTTCTCCGTGAAACGGGCAACAGCCCCAATAGTTCTGGCCTTTCTTTTTCAACGGCACGTAACCGGAGATTATTTCTACCATATCAGCTGTGCTGCGCACCTGCTCTTTAAAGTTTTCAAAATCTCCGTTCATTACCCTCTCCGCCTCCAACTACTATATCACACATAATTTATATTCAATGTATAAAGGAAAAATCCTCTTTTTTTCTAAAAAAATCTTTTTTAACGCTTGCGCCGATTCTCTAAAAATACTATAATAAAGAGTACACTTAAAATTTCTCCTGTTTTTCATGCTACAAGAGGTGATTTATTCATGAAGAAATTACTTTTAATATTAACTATGCTTGTTATGATGCTGCCTTCTATGTGCTTTGCCGATCCGGTAATCAAGAGTGACAGCCGTACCTTTAACCCGCTCACCGGTGTATATGACCTGCAGGGAAATGTTTTTGTACAATTCCCCGCACATGACACTACCTTAACCATTACCGGCGATGCCACTAAGGTATATCTTTATGCTATGGAGGTTCACGGCCAGGGCAATATTCGTCTGAGCTTCGGCGATATGAGCTTTGCCTGCGATAAGGTAGATGTATATCATTCCGACAGAACTGCCTATGTAAACGGCAATCTTGTTTTTAATGATAACAGCAATAAAATTACCGCAGACAGCGGCAGCTACTGCTGGAAAACGAAAATTGCAGCCTTCCATGGTAATGTAACGGTCAATGGTCAGCCGCATGACGGTGATGTAGCCTATAACGTTATGGAAAAACAAATTGCAGCACAATAAATTCTGTACAGACAAAAAATCAGCCCATGCTTTACGCTAAGTAAGGCATGGGTTTTTCTGTTGAAAAACAGGCTGCCGAAACATCCGACAGCCTGCGTAAACTTAAAAATATTCGTTATTGTAAGTGCGGCATTTAGAGAAAAGCTCGTCGAGCAGCTGCAGCTTCCGCACATCGCTGCATTTGATGCGCCCTGCTTCCCACAGCTCCGTAGCGCTGAACGCACCGAAGTAAAGCTGGGTAAAGGCGCCCATATCCATGGTAACCTCCTCCTGCTCCAGCGTGCTGACTGCCTCCAGCTTACCCGGTGACGTGCGCAGCTGCAGCAGATGATTATTGCGCTCAAGCATCTTATCCGTAAGCAGTATGACAACGCTGCCGCTGCTCATGCTTGCTGCTACCGGCAGCTTGGCAAGCGCCAAACGCGCATCAAGACAGCGCGCCATCATAAACGGCTGCAGTCTGCCTGTAAGCGCCTGGTCCGCAAAGCTAAGATATGTTTTATCCCAAGGCTCCGCCAGCCAGCAAAACTCCTGCGCTTCGCTTCTGTGTCCTGCGGCATATTGCAGCAGACGGTTCTTCGCCGCAGCATCCTGCGTAAGCAGCTCCTGCACGTTGAACGTGCCGTCAGTCAGTGAGTAAAGCATATAGCCAACTGCTTTCCCCGCGCGATAGACAACAGCGCACAACACGTTTTCCTGCGTAACTACAGACAACAGCTTGCGCCATTGAAACGCAGTGCGCTGCGGCACGCCGTTCCACACTGCGGTAACACTTGCGTAAATATCTGCCAAAGGATTGCAAGGCTGAGCTTTTTCCTCAGTCACAGATTGCAGCAAGGAAACTAAATCCAGACGTTCTACCGACAGGTCATCACCTATTGCAGCAGGCTGAAGCTTTGCCAAAGGCATTTTATATTCATGACGATAATAGCAATAAGCAAATTCATACGGCAGATAAATACCGGCACTTATAGGCATCAGCGTCACAAAGGGAAAGCCCTGTGAACGCAGCACCTCAAAGGCAGTTTCCAAAAGCGGACGCAAAAGATGCTGCCCGCGTGCTTCCGGAGCGGTGGCAATGCCCACAAGATACGGCACCAGCATATCCTGCCCGCACAAATGCAGCATATAGGGATTTACATGCAGCATAATGCGCAGCTTTTCTTCCTCGCCGACTTTATCAAAGCCACCGATAACCATATTGTCCTTGCCGCAGTACTGCTCAAAATAGTACCGAAAGAAAGGCTCCGTCTTTTTTTCAAAGCAATAATCCCAAAGCTCCTCTGCCTGGTACATGCGCTCCTTGCTCAAGACACGGTAAATCATAAGCTACCTCACCCAATAATTACATTATATTTTTTCACCATAAATTCCGGATGCAGCGCCATTTTTGCCTCACGCAGACCGGGATGTCCCATATCCTCCTCACGGTTGAGATATTTTACATCCGTCCAGGCATGAGCGGCGAACTCCTTGGTAATAGCAGTATACAAGCCGCGTACATCATGACGCGCCTTTTCTACATGCAGCACCGCTGTATCGTCGTTAATCTTCTTGCCAAAGCTGAAGGCCTGAATTTTACCGTCGAAACGGATTGCACCGCCGCGCAGCTCCAGCTGTTCAAAGCTCAGAAAGGCCTCCTGGATAGCATATTTTTCGCACAGCAGCGAAGGATCCTCCGCCATATGCTCATCGCACCAGCGCTCGCCGAAGTTCAGGCATTCCATCATATTATCCATAGTAATCGGCTCATAAACGAAATCCGGATGCGCCTTGACAAAAGCGTTGTAGTGATTCTTCTGCCCGTGCAGCTTGCGGCCGGAAAGCGTTGCCAGCTTTTCCTGCAGATATACATAATCCCAGTTATCGCGGTCTTCTTCATATGTCAGACCCGGCATCACGCGCTCAAAGCGCTCCTTGGTAAAATCATAGATACCATGCATTTCAAACGGTTTGCCCTGATGCTCCTCCTTCAGCTCCTGCATCAGACGCGGCAAATCCTCATCGCGTCCGCCAAAAGGCTGAATGTAAAAATCAACGTTGTTGCGTTTAACCTTCAGCAACAGGAAATCGTGCGCTACGCACCAGTAAATATGGTAGCAGTCACGCCATACAAAAAGATTGGAAAAGGCACATTCGCTGCCATTTTGATGTGATTTTGATATATAGCTTTCAAACAAAGGCTTTTCCGCCAATGTTACAGGTTTAAATTCTAAAATACTGATAACCCCCTAAAACTCATTACTGCTTGTATATTATAGCATATGAAATATAGCTTGCGGCACTGCATTGGCATTTTTAACATTAACTTCACAAAATAAATAACTACTATCCATTGCCTATATTATAATATGCTGTTTCAGCTTTTCTGTAAAGTATGCACAAAAAAGTGCTTCAGTTACCAAAAGGTTACTGAGTAAAGCCGAAGCATTAAACAAAATAACCGCTCAGCTTTTACACCGGCGGTTATTTTCGCTGTCGGTTAAATACGACGCGCATAAATACATTATGTTATTGCCAAACCTGTATTAATCAAACTGACGCAGGCGCTTTTTGACCTGCTCTGCCAGCAAAATACCGGCAACAGCCGTCAGCAGCTGCGGTACGCTCATCGCAAACATAACCGTCTTGCGCAGCGCAGGATTCGGCAGCGCCAAGAAGCTCAGCGCAGCCCAGGCTGCCAGCAACATAACACAGGCCTTCGCCACAGGCGGCACACATAAAGCCAGCTTATGCCTGCCCTTAAACTGACGCACAAGCAGCACAAAGATAAAATTGCCCAGCCAGATTACAGGAATCAGAAACGGCAGCAGCACCTGCCCCTGCACGTAAGCAGTCAGCGGCAGCAAAAACGCCAGCAACAGTGCTGTCTTCAGGCCGCCCAGCTGCAACGTGAGCACCAGCATCATATGCACCAAAGTACCGATGATAAACGTAGAAAGCAGTTGCGGCATCGGCAGCACCAGACGCAGCGATTGCAGCGCCAACGCCAAAGCCACCAATAACGCGCCCCGCACCAGCTTGCTGTTATTCATGCTTAGCAGGGCATTCTTTAGCTACAAATGCCATATATGCATCCTGCAGCTTTTGTGTCAGCTCGCCAACCTTACCGTCAGCAACGAAGCTGCGGTCGATTTTGGTAACAGGCATAAATTCGCAGCGCGGTCCGCAGAGGAAGGCTTCGTCTGCTTTGAGTGCGAAATCCTTATCAAAGGCTCTTTCGATAATCTGCAGGTCCAGGTCTTTGGACAGGCGTTCCATCAGCAGACGGCGGGTAATGTTTTTATGGATAAAGTTGTTTTCGGGATGAGTCCACAGAATACCGTCTTTATAAATGAAGAAGCTGGCTTCCGTGCTTTCGGTAATTTTACCGTCACGAACAAACAGGGAATCAAAAGCGTTGCCGATAACAGCCTTCTGTTTAGCCATTACCTCCGGCAGACGGTTCAGAGTATTGATATCGCAGCGCGCCCAACGCACATCCTCAACAGTAATAACGTTTACGCCCTTAGCGCGTTTTTGCGCCAGCGCCTCGCGGTCAACCGGTACAGCATACATAGTCAGATGCGGAATGCTCTGCTCCGGATAGGACAGGGCATAAGCACCGCTGCCACGAGTTACCTGCGTATAGATTTCGCAGTCCTGCAGACCGGTTGCGGCCAGCAGGCTTTCATGGAACTCTACCAGCTCTTCAATCATGTAAACGCCGGGGATTTTTACCGCGATTACAGAATCAAATAAATTGTTCATATGCGGCAGCAAAGCGAAGCAGCGGCCATTATAAACCGGTACAATTTCAAAAACACCATCGCCGAAATTATGGCCACGGTCGTTGACGTCAATAAACGCTTCAGCTTCCGGCATAATCTCGCCATCTACCAAAACTAATTTTTCTTGTTGATTTTCGTTCATCTTTATTCCTCCAAATGCGATTGTCACAATAAATTAACATAATAAAGCATTATTTATGCAATAAGTTCAGTCAAAAATATTGTATAATATATATTGAGATTATTTGTTTTGCAGTCTGCAGGGCTTGTAAAAAGCTTATGACTACATTTCAATTATTATACACCATTTAAAGCCATTTTGGCAAAAAATATCGCAAAGGAGATTCCCATGACTCATCTGCCTACTATTATTAATGATTTAGCAATGATTTTGCTTGTAGCCGGCGTCACGACTATTCTTTTCAAGAAAATTAATCAGCCGTTGGTGCTTGGCTACATTGTTGCCGGCTTCATCACCGGTCCGCATTTCAACTTCTTCCCGACAATTACCGATAAGGCCAACGTCCACGCCTGGTCGGAAATCGGCGTTATCTTCCTGCTGTTCGCGCTGGGACTGGAGTTCAGCTTTTACAAGCTGAAAAGCGTAGGCAGTACAGCCTTCATCGCCACCGCGGTAGAAATCAGCGGCATGCTGGCCGTGGGCTACTTCGCCGGTACGCTGCTGGGCTGGAACCATATGGACAGCCTTTTCCTGGGCGGTATGCTTTCTATGTCCTCCACCACGATTATTATCAAAGCCTTCGACGATTTAAAGCTTAGGGCGCAGCGCTTTACGGAAATAGTTTTCGGCGTACTGATTATCGAAGATATCGCCGGCATCGTGATGATGGTGCTGCTGGCAACCATGGCCGTAGCCAGCGCAGATGTTTCCACGATGGAGCTGCTGCTCAGTATCGGACGCTTGATTTTCTTCCTCGTTTTATGGTTTGTTCTTGGTATGTACCTTGTCCCCAGCTTCTTTAAATGGGCCAAGCAGCTGATGAACGAAGAAACACTGGTAGTTGTTTCCATCGGCCTGTGCCTTGGCATGGTGGTGCTGGCAACTCAGCTTGGCTTCTCCTCCGCTTTGGGTGCCTTCATTATGGGTTCTTTGATTGCCGAAGCACCTAACGCAGAAAAAATCGAGCACCTCGTTGCGCCTATCAAGGATTTGTTCGGCGCAGTCTTTTTCGTATCCGTCGGCATGATGGTAGATCCCGCTATCCTGCTGGAGCAGGCGCTGCCCATTTTCGTGCTGGTAGTAGCAACAATTATCGGCAAGCTGATTTTCTCTACCGGCGGTGTACTGGCCTCCGGCCAGAGCCTGAACACCTCTGTACACTGCGGCTTCAGCCTGGCACAGATCGGTGAGTTCTCCTTTATTATCGCTTCTTTGGGCATGAGTCTTGGCGTAATCAGCAGCTTTTTATATCCGATTATCGTAGCGGTATCTGTAATTACCACTTTTACTACACCCTTCTGCATCATGGCAGCCGAACCCTTTTATCAGCTGGTGCTGAAGTTGCTGCCGCCGCAGGCAAAAAGCTGGCTGGACCGTTACACAGGTACCAATACCGATGACGACAAGGATCAGGACTGGAAAAACCTGCTTACCGGCTACACTATGCGTATGCTGATTTTCATTACGCTTTTGGCAGCCATCGCCCTGGGTGCGGAATATTACCTGCTGCCTTATCTGGGCAACACCTTGAAGCTGCCGTACAGCAGACTGCTGACTGCTGCAGCCACCTTTATCATCATGTCGCCGATTTTGCGTGCCGTGCTTGTCAACCGTGCCGGCAACGGCGATTTGTTCTCCAAGCTTTGGTTCAAAAAACGCGCTAACCATCTGCCGCTGATGTTCCTGGTATTCGGCAAGCTGCTTGTAGCATCTGCTTCGCTGTACTTCATCTTCCACACTCTGCTTAAGCTGCATGGCTTTCTGGCCTGCGTATCCATATTGCTGGCAGCGTACTTCATCTCCTCCTCCGACTGGCTGATGAGCGAGTACCTGCGCATCGAATCACGCTTTTTGGTAAACCTCAACGAAAAGCACATGCGCAAGCATCGTGAAAGCTCTCCTGATGACAGCCGCACCTGGTTCGACGAGGATTTGCAGCTTGTCTATTACGATTTGCAAAAGGATTCTCCCATCAAAGGACGTAGCCTGCGCAGTCTTGGCTTCCGTGAAAGCTACGGCTGCAACGTTCTGCAGCTTTTGGGCAATAATCGCACTGTTGATATGCCCGGCGGTGAGCAGATAGTAGAGCAGGGAGATAAGCTGCTGCTCATCGGTACCGCCAGCCAGCTGCAGGTTTTTGCTGCCGCTGTAAGGCAGCGCAGCTTAGGCCTGGAGCGCTGCGACCTGCCGCAAAGCCTGCGTGAATTCATGCTGGATAACCACCAAAACAAACCGGAGCAGCAATTCCTCTCCCTGGCGATTACCATCGACAAGCATTCTCCTATTTTGGGAACCTCACTGAAGGCTGCAGATTTGCGCAACAAATGGAGCTGCCTCGTTGTCGGTCTGGAGCGTGGCGCCTTTACCATTACCAACCCCCACGTTTCACTCGTTTTCGAAGAAAACGATTTGCTGTGGGTATTAGGCAAGCAAAAGATGATGAACACCTTAATCAGAGAAGAGATTTTGTAATACCGTTTATAATTTTTCTGTATATAAAGCTCATATTAAGCCGCTGTTTTCGCAGCGGCTTTTTTCATGCGATTATCCCGCGCAGCTGTAAGGCCTTCACTGCATCCTCCATCGTCTGCATGCCGTAGCGCGCACCAGTCTGCAAATAAGACTGCAGCTGGTGCGTGCGCCCCTCACGAATAAGATTGCGCATGGCAGGCGTCGCAACGAGCACCTCAAAGGCCGCCGCTCTGCCTGCTCTGTCGCAACGGGGCAAAAGCCTCTGGCAGCAAATCCCGAGCAGGCAGTCAGCCAGCTGCGTACACACATGCTGTCTGTCCGGCAGCACGTCAAGAATGCGATTCACCGTACCTGCAGCATCCTGCGTGTGCAGCGTTGCCAAAACCAGATGACCTGTTTCCGCCGCCGTCAGCGCTATACCTATTGTTTCTGCATCTCTGAGCTCACCTACTAAAATAACATCCGGGTCCTGCCTGAGCGCACTGCGCAGACCGCTGGCAAAGCTCCTTGTATCACGCCCCACCTCCCGCTGGTTAATCAGTGCCAAGCCCGCAGGATAAACATATTCTATCGGGTCCTCCAGCGTCAGCACGTGTACAGCGCGCGTTTGATTTATCTGCTGTACCAGCGAGGCTAGCGTGGTGCTTTTGCCGCTGCCTGTGGCACCTGTAACGAGCAGCAGACCGCTGCTGCTGCCCGCAAGCTGACTGATAATTTGCGGCAGGCCAAGACTATTGCAGTCAGGAATATCCTTCGGGAGCAGACGAATCGCCGCCGCATAGCCGTTGCCAAGGCGGTAAATATTGAGCCGGCAGCGCTCCTGCAGTCTGTCACTAAAAGCAGTATCAATCTCACCTGTCTGCAGCAGCTGCTGTTTTTCCTGCTCCGGCAACAAAGCAAGTAACGCCTGCTCCAGCTTTTCCCGGGAAATAATTTCGTTTTGCAAAGGCTGCAGGCTGCCATCTACGTGCACCATCGGCATTCCCTCAGGTGTAAGATGGAGGTCACTGGCTCCCATACTTTTTGCCTGCAGCAGCAGCTTATCAAGCATTATCAGCCTCCCCGGTGATACCGACGCGCCACAATTCTTCAACCGTAGTTGCCCCCTGCAGCACCTTATCAACTGCATCAGCATACAGACTGCACCAGCCCTGCTTACGTGCCTCCCGCAAAAGCTCTGCTTCATCGGCGCCGTTTACCAAGAGCTGCTGCATACGTTTATCAAACACAATCAGCTCATGCAATGCCAGACGCCCTCTGTAGCCTGTGCCGTGACAATGCTCACAGCCGTGAGCCTGCACCACTTGCAGCCTTTCATCCGCTCTGCGCCCCAGATACTGCAGCTCCGCTGCCGTGGCCAAGCGCCGTTCGCCGCAATGGCGGCACGGACGGCGCAACAAACGCTGTGCCAGCACACCGCGCAACCCGGCAGCCAGCAGATAATCAGCAATTCCCATATCAAGCAGACGGTACACAGCGCCGATGGCATCATTTGTGTGCAATGTGCTCAAAACCAAATGACCTGTCAGCGCTGCATGTACCGCCATCGCCGCCGTTTCTTCATCTCTGATTTCACCCAGCATGATAACATCTGGATCCTGACGCACAACAGAACGCAGTCCTGCGGCAAAGGTAAGTCCGCTCCTGCGGTTGACCGCCACCTGATTAATCCCCGCCAGCTTATATTCCACCGGGTCCTCCAGCGTTATAATATTGCCGGCCGCAGCATCAAGCTCCTGCAACGTGGCATATAGCGTCGTTGTTTTACCGCTGCCAGTAGGTCCTGTCAAAAGCACCAAGCCGTTTGGCTGATGAAAAAGCTGACGGTAACGCTGCAAATTACTTTCGCTGAACTGCAGCTGCTCCAGCTGCAGCAGATTATCCTGACGCTGCAGAAAGCGTATAGCCAGCTTTTCACCGTTCACCGTAGGCAGGCTGGCTAGGCGCAAATCCACCTCGCTGCCTTCATGCTCCAGCAAAAGACGCCCATCCTGCGGCACTCTTTTTTCGGCAATATCCATACCGCTCCACACCTTCAGCTGCGTCAGCAGCGTGCTTTGCTGCGTACGCGGCAGCACACACAGCTGTTGCAGCAGGCCGTCAACCCGGATGCGCACACGCACTCCCTGTCCGTCAGGCTCGATATGCATGTCACTGGCACCCTGAGCCAATGCAAGATGCAGCAAATTCTCTGCCAGCTTATTATTACGCAAAACTTCCATTGCACCACCTCATTTTTTATGTGTTGCATTCATTGTAGCATAAAAAAAGCGAAATGCAATACGATAATTTAAAATTTTCTCTATTTTCTAAATTTTCACTTGAAATTATTCTCTGCTTGCGCTAAAATAAAAAATGAAATTTACTATGCAATGCTTGTTGTCGTCATCTTAACGGATAACACTGAAAGGAGCCATTATGCTAAAACGATTTTTCCCGTTAATACTCAGCAGTCTGCTGCTTGCCTTAGCTCTGCCCTGCAACGCTCAAAATAAGCTCACCAATCCCTTTTTGCCTTCCCCCGCCAACATCGGCCAAACTGTTGCAGTAAACATTCCCACACTGCCACCGCCCGTCAGCGAACGCCTGGCCTGCTATTCTCTGAGCTACGCCCGCGCCAAGGACGTGCAGGAAGCGTTGACGCCACATTTCGGCACCAAGCTGGGGCTGGATACTATCACCAACAGCCTCATCCTTTTGGGAGATGAGCAAAGCCACGCACGCTTAAGGCAGCTGCTGCCCAAGCTGGACGTAGCAACAAGACAGGTAACGTTAGAAGCCAAAATCATCGCCGTCAGCCGTGAGGACAGTAAAAACATGGGCGTGCGCTGGGACTGGGATACTATTCCCCAGCGCGCGCAGGAAACGAACAATGGTGACAGTGACAGCAGCAATTATGACGGCAGCTTTAAATTCTGGCGCGGATTTGCCTTCCGCTTCAACGCTACGCTTAATGCTCTCATCAATAGCGGCAAAGCGCGCATTTTGGCAACGCCGCGCATCATCACCATCCCCGGCAAGGAGGCCAGCATTTTCATCGGTGACCACATCCCCGTGCAGACAGAAAAGCACGACAGCAGCGGCAGCTATACGGCAACGGAATATCTTGACGCCGGTATCAAGCTACAATATGCGCCTATCATCAGCGAAGATGGTAAAATGGTTACTGCCAGTGTCCACACTGAGGTGAGCACGCCTGTGCTTATCAGTGAGCTGAAAAATTACCGCATCACCAGTCGTACTGCTGACACCAACGTGCGCATGTACAGCGGCGAAACGCTGGTTATCGGCGGATTGATAAGCGAGGAACAGCAGCGTACTATGCAGAAGGTGCCCTTTTTGAGCAAGATTCCCCTTTTGGGCGAGCTGTTTAAAAACCGTTCGCGTTCACACAGTAAGACAGAGGTTTTGCTGCTTTTAACGCCGCACATTACGGAAGCAGGCGCTTCACCGGCGATTTATAACGAGGGGCTGATGAAGGAGGAAGGAAAGCCGCAGACAAATAATCATTAGATAAAAAGCTGCATAAAACACAAAATCAGCCAATGAGCTTTTGCTCAAAGGCTGATTTTGCGTTTTGTAGGAGATGATGTATGAGTATACTTAACGGGAAATCAGTTAGAAATATCAACTAACCTCCCATTAAAATCAACTGTTTTCCTATCTGCTTCATACGCTTATGCTATAAGCTCTTGCAGAAGCAATTTTTATGTTTTCAAAAGCATAAAATCTTAGCGATTGTACTTATATTTCCACAAGTTTCCCCTCATTTATTTATAAGCATATACACCAAACATTCCCTGCGTTTTCAGTTTTTGCGCCTGATTAATTCTTGAGCCTAATGCCAAATCCATAGTGATTTTACTGAAGCCGGTTTTCATAAGTAAATCAGCATCCCATAATGGTCTTCTATGATTACTGATATCCAAAGAATTCTTTATGGCATTACATTCCTCTATCTGATCACAGTCTAAATCACCATGCAGATCATGTTTAGATACACGCCCCTTAGCAGGTACCGTAAAATCTTTTTTGCCAAAATCAGCATCAAAATTAACTAAAATACCTTCCGGCTTCAGCACTCTGTACCATTCATAATACGCCTTTTCCAAATTTGGCAGCGTCCATGTCAAATTTCGTGTTATCAATAAATCAAAACTGTTATCCACAAAAGGCAACTGCTGCGCATCACTAACCAAAAAATCGGCGTCTAAATTTAATTTATTACGTAAATCTATAGCAGAAGCTATCATGTTATCGCATAAATCAATTCCCGTAACCAAATGGCCGGCACTTGCCAGTAACAATGCCATGTAACCGGAACCTGTACCGACATCAAGAATTTGCAACTCTGTTCTCTCACCTATGATTTGTTTTAATTCTTTACTCCACAAATCATATTTTTCATTCTGCATTTCCGCAAAGCTCTGTCTGCTAAAATCATCGCTACGTTGCTCCCAATAACATTTTATTCTTTCCAAAATAGTCTTTTCCATATAGGCTACCTTCCTCTATTCGCTACCTTTTATTAACCCCTTTGCAAAAATATCCACTGCATCGTCAATACGTACACCAGGACTTCTTATTGTATAAAAAGGTATGCAGTAAACCTGCCTGTTTTTTATACATTTAACATTTCGCAGAGCAGGATTGTTATAAACTGATTTAAGCAGCATATTTTCATTTTCAGGCGAACATTGCAGAAAAATAATATCCGGCTGACCTATTAAAATTTCTTCATAGCTGATATATTCATTTTCACCAACAGCTTCCTGGTTTTTACCAATCACATCTGCCCCTAGTTTCGTTAAAATATCTCCTGCTAACGTTCTTGGTGTATAGATTGTTATTATCTTACCAAAATTGCCGACTACTAATACTTTTAAACGTTTCTTGGCAGCCAACTGCTGTCTGCAACGCAGTATTTTATTATTTATGCCTGCTACAAGACTCGCTGCCTTAGTCTCATTACCGACAATTTTTCCTAAATCTGTAATATATTGCAGCTCATCTTCTATTGTATGATGCGCTTTAAATTCAGCGCCGTTCATCAGGTTCATATAAATATTAACATTTCGCTCTTCCCAAAAGCTACTGCTGCCGATTGACCTTCCTTTACCTGTAAAATCAAAAAGCCAGCCTGCTATAAAATCAGGATGCATCATTAAAACATTTTCCTGAGAAAAAATCTGCGTTTGTCTGACAGGAATTCTTTTATAAGCTTCCAGATAATCCGGATTTAAATGCTTTTCATTATACACCCCGGCAGCGGCAATAATTTTATCACCGGCACCTAAAGCTATAAGCGTTTCTATTGAATTCTGCCATAAAGCAACTATTCTCTGCGGATGCTGCGTAAACTTATATATATGTGGTTTCATTGAGCTATCATAATTTTCAATGCTAAAAGCCACAGCTTTATCTGAAGCCGGATGCCTATCAGTTTCTATTGATTTACAGCCACTAATAAACAAGCAGCATAGAAAAAACATTAAAATATATTTACGCTTCATACTGATACAAATCCTCTTTTGAAAGATTCAGGCAGGAAAACACTCCTGCCTGAATTACAAAGCTAATTAAAATTTAAAGTTTGCTGTAACCATAAAGTTTCTAGGAGCGCCAAGGCCAACACTGTTATCACCGCTAGCGTACCAATAATTCTTGTTGAAGACATTATAGCACATAGCTGTAATAGTAGCATCATAACCGGCAATCTTGGTGTCATAGCTTGCACCCAAATCTAACAAAGTAATGGAAGAAATACCGATTGGCATTGCATAGCTGCTGGTATCATGGATACGTGTCTTACCGGTATAATTTAGACGACTGATGAATTTCGTAGCTTTATCAGGTTTATAGGTTAAAGCCAGGTCTCCGCTCCATTTGGGAATACCGCAAACCTTGCGTCCATCATTTTTTCCGCCCTGAGTTTTGCTTTTTTCTGCATCCATATAAGCAATACCGAAAATCATATCCCATTTATCACTTAAAGCACCTACTGCAGAATATTCAATTCCTTTATATTCATTTTCGCCATTCAAAGTGTACCAGAATTTGCTGGGATCTTTGCTGTCAGGAACAGTAATACTGCTTTGCTGAGTATTTTTAAAAGCACTTAAAGTATGCAGGAAAGCACCGCTCTTCATTTTTACACCAATCTCATTCTGTTTGGTTTTAGAAGGAGGAATAGTGCTGCCCTCATTCAAATAACCAGGTGACACTACGCCGCCTTCACTGAAGGTTTCTGTATGATTAGCATAAACAGTGGTATTCGGATTTACTTTATAGGTCAAGCCCCAAATCGGAGAGGTTGCAGAGCTTTGATCGCGTCTGCCGCTCGCAGATTTGTCATCATTATGAGAAGTGTCAACGCTATGATGATGAACACCGCCTGTAATAGCCAGCTTGCCATCCTTAGTTGTCAAAGTATCAATCAGGCTCCAGCCTGTCATAACTGTTGTATATTGCTTGGTAACCGGATCCCAGGTAATATTCGGTTTCGGAGTAGTGCATCCTGTATAAATGTTGCCACTGACAGAATACTTGTTGGAAGCAGTAACATTATTAACACGTGCTCTGCGGAACCAGCTGCGGTCAATATTAAACGCATATTCATTTTTGAAGTTACCGATATCGAAATTACCCTTTAAGCCGGCACCAAAGTAATGTGTAGAATGATATACCGGCATTTGGGTATAAGTGCCTTTATAATTGCCTTTATCGTCAATAAGAGCACGGCCGGACCATTGTTGCAGCCAGCTTGTATAATCTTCTTTATGCCAGCCTGCATTAACAAAATAACTCATATTATCGGCAAATTTCTGCTCATGATTCAATACAGCAGTCCAGTTCTTATATGTATCATTAGACCATGTCGGGGATAAATTCTTTTTATTATTAGGTACTCCCGGTAAAGAATTCATATTGCCTGTGAGATTAATGGTATTAGAGCGGCCGTCTTCATTATCATAATCGTAGCCTGCCAGTAAATTCGTATTGCTGTGCTTGCCGACTCTATCAAGGTTAATATAAACATTGCGCTGTAAATCATGGGTACCTTCAACGGACAAATCGCCGGATGCATTCATAGCATTGATACGAATGCCATATTCTTTGTTTTTGCCAAAGCGTTGGCCTACATCAATACTCTGTGTCAAATAATTATTAGTGCTCCAGCCAAGCTTTAAATCTGCATTAGGCTCAGCCTGAGCCTTTTTGCTTACCATATTAACTACACCGCCGGACTGGGTAGACATGCTGGTAGACATACCGGTAATACCAATTGAAGGACCTGCAATAACAGAAACAGTATCAACAAAATTATAAGGCATCTGCATCTGATGGCTCATGCCCGGTACACCATTCAAGGTCCATTTCATGCCATGAGAGGATAAGCCTCTGATAGATACGCTGGTATCCATAGAACCATGAGAAGCTCTTACAGCGGGATCAAGAGCCAAGGTATCCAGCATACCTCTTCCAGGCTGAGAATATATATCTAAAGCTTCCTTGGTAAAGGTAACCTCATGCAGAGGAACATCCAAGGTATCCTTTTCACCTAAAAACATACCTACTTTTTGTCTTGTCTGCATCATGCCGCCGGCAAGATTTCCGCGTTCAGCCTCAACAACAACCTCACTTAAATTGTATTGATTCATTTTTTCAGCAGCATATGCTCCGCTTACAGCGAAAGCACTCATTAATACTGATAATGTTACTGCTGTACTTAATAAATTTCTCTTCTTCAATTCACGATACACCCTTTCTTGACTTCATTGTAAAATATAGTAATCTGATTTCAAAAAGCAAATATCCTACTCATCAAATTGGTAATTGCTTTCATTAGTAAACAATGTTATTATAATGCTGTGAGTAACTCACATGTCAAGGAGGTTTTTCCAAAAATGAAAAAAAATAATTACCTCACCATAAAAGAATTCAGTACACTTACCCATACACCTATTGATACTCTAAAGCATTATGACAGAATCGATTTGCTTAAGCCTGCTTATATAGGTGAAAACAATTACAGATATTATCTGCCGGAGCAGGCATTTTTATTAACCCGTATTCTGTTTGGTGTAAAAGCCAAAGTACTTCTCAGTGAAATCAAAAGCATTATTCTTGATGACAATCCGGATAAATCATATAATCATTATATTCACATAAACGATAACCTTCAACAGATGATAAATGAGCTGCAGGCTATTCAAGGCACCATTGCAAGTCTTAAATACTATTATGACTTGACTATCAAAAATCCCAGAGAAAAACTATTTATAAATTACTTTCCTGAATGGTTTATTATCTGTTCGCCGAGTCTAAGCCTAAATACAGTTGCAGGCAGTGCAGAATCCAATATCGCGGATAACCTGTTTATCAGAGGATTTCATAACGGTATGTGGCCTCATTACCAGTTAGGCTGTATGTATACTGAAGCAAATATAAAAAACAATGCCTTTGACAAACCTACCTATTGTCTGAAAGTAGACCATCCGGAAGAATTCAATCCTGATGAGATAGTTTTCGTCCCCAATGGAAACTATTATTGTTTCCTTATCAATGTCGGGGGAAAGGGTTTGCGAAACGCTGTAAATATTTTCCTGCAAAATTTAGCCAAGGAAAAGAAAAAAATCCAAGGAAATATTTTCATCATAGATGTTATTAATAATTTTATAACTTCCAACCCAGAAAACTATTGTACTATGATTTACGCCCTCCAGGCAGACGAGGAAAAATAATTATGACTACTGAACTTCCTATTGCCGTAATCGCATTAAAGATTAACGCGCAAACATCAATCTCCAATTTCAGAAGAACCCCTGATTTCTTTGCCAGCTTTTCATTCTTTTATAATAAGCTGTTGACAGACCTGTATAAGCATCCTGCATGTATAGAAATAAAGCAGCAGGACAATACTATCACTATTCTTTGGAATCTTGATAAAGCAAATATAGAAAGCATCCTGGCAAAGCACAAAACAATCCATAAAATATTACGCGAAACCAACAAGAGCTTTGCCAACTGCCCTATACATTACCTTGTAGTTTTGGAAGCAGGGATTTGCAATATTATTCAGCTACAGCATAACAGTAAGTCTCCTACATTTATTATGCAAAGTGATATGATTGAACGTACACAAAAAGTGCTCTCCAGTATTGGCGAAGCTAAATATCCTCATATTATGTTTACGCATGATTTTTATAAGCTTTTGCCTGCCAAAATAAAAGAAAAAATCTGTTGTCCTTATTACTTCTTTCATATATGCTGTTACAGCTTTAAGCCTCATCGTTAAGAGAAACCTCAACCAAAACTTCCTTTGTCGAATCGAGTAGGAGGTAGGTAAACTAATTACCTACCTCCTACTCGATTAGGGACGTTTTAACGGTTGACCGTTTGACGCTTACGAAAAGACTTAATTATACAAATCAGCCAGCGTCACAAGCGTCACTTCGCCACGCTGCGCTGCCTGCAGCAAGCCCTCAGTGAAACCGCCTTTAGAAAAAATATAAAAATAATACTTTGTTCCCTTGCCAAAAACTCTTGCGTAATCGCGTAAAAGCTCCAGCTCATCTAAACCGATTTTCTCATTACGATATTTACAAGAACCGATAATATAAGCATCCGGTGTAATTCCTGTTGCGACAATATCAATCTGCACCTGCTTCTTCTTTTGCGCATCCGTCCCCCACCATTGCCCGATATCAACAAGCTCAATAGGCAAGCTCTTCGCATAATACAGCAAGTAATCCTGACACATTTTTTCAAAAACAAGGCCCATGTAATCTGAAAAATAGCGTTTTACCGTTTGCGAATAAATCCTTGCAATCCTGCCAGAATCAATGGCATTCGCATTATTCGGCACAAACTTATACCAGAAACGGAAAAAATTATCTGCTAAAAGATAAATCGTCTTGCGCCCTGCTTTTTCTGTGAGCGGCGTTTCCTTTTTGACTATTCCTAATTCCATCAATGTTTTTAAGTACTTTAAAACAGTTGTGCTTGTCTCCTGCACTTTACCGCAGATATCAGCAGCCCGCGATGAACCTTCAGCAATAGCTTTAATAATAGCATTATAAATGGCAGGCTCACGTAACTCCTGCTTAAGCAAATTAGCCGGTTCTTCATACAAATATCCCGAACGATCAAATAAATTGGTCAGCAATGCTTCATCAATATCTTTCTTTACGCCCAGCTTATTAATATAATGCGGTACACCACCAGTAATGCCATAAATCAAAGCATTGTCTTCATACGTCAGCTCAGGATGGAATACGGCTGTCTCTTTATAATTCAGCGGCTCAATTTTAAACTGACCTGTTCTTCTGCCATATAGCGGACTTTCCTGACCCAGTACCTGATTTTCCATGAAGCTCATAGATGAACCACACAAAATCAAATAAAGTTTTCCCTTACTCCATTGGTGATCAATTAAATGCTGAAGCATTGCTGAGATAGCAGGCTTGGCTTTTGCTAAATAAGGATATTCGTCAATAACAAACACAAGCCTCTGCTCACGCGCCAACTCCGTTATCTCTGCTAAAGCATCATCATAACTTTTAAACTCCGGCGCAACCACAGCCTCAGGCTTTTCGTAACTCATAATTGCTTTTTATAAAGCCTTTAAATTTTCTTTCCCCGTTGTATTGAGTGCAGAAAAAAATATCGTTGGCTTGTCTGCACAAAACTTCTTAATCAAGGCTGTTTTGCCTACACGACGACGGCCATAAATAATCAGGCACTCAAATTCTTCATTTTCATAACGTGCATTAAGCTTGCGCAATTCCTCTTCACGACAATAAAATTTTTCCATCTGCTTCACCACTATTCAAAATCATATAACTCACGATTATGTTACTCATAAGTATATTACTTATGAGTAACATAATTTAGAATAGAGAAATTTGCAAGGGGTGGACTTTTAAATTTAAAACTTGCGCACGTGATAAAGGTTAATTTTTTCTGCACACTTTCGTATTAAAGCACTTAATACAACTTCAAACTTCTTTATAGCTAAAAAAGCTGGGACAAAACCCAGCATAAAAAAGAAAACCAGTGGAAGTTTACCGTCAGGGTAAATATCCGCTGGTTTTTTAGTGCAAAAAATCAAAAAAAACTTAAACTCTAGCGATTCTTTAATTTGTCGAAGTTGGTTTTGTCCCAGCCTCTTTTTTCATACATGGTTGATTTGACGCTTACAGACGTTCAAGCTAGCGTCTGCCTTTTTTACATATTACGATATACGCCAAAGATGAGCAATGCAGCAGTAAAATGAAATCTACATGAAGCATAGGTTAAGGGGAAGTAAAAAATTATTGTCTCTCTCAGCAAGCTAACGAATAGCTTACATTCCTGCCTTCGCCATATTTTTTTAACAGCCCCATCTGCAGCATCTTTTTGAGCACAAGAACCGCTGTGGATGTCGATACATGCAAAGCCTTCTCTATCATACTCCGCGTAACCAGAGAATTTTTGCGCGCTAATTCAAGTACAATTTGATAACGCTCTTCTTTCTTAGACGCAGTCTTACTTTCATCTGCCAAAGAATAATTTTTCACCCGTTTAGCAGCAAAATTAATATTAGGAAGTACAAGCTTAAAGGCATTATCTGTTGCCAAAAGCTGTGGCTTCACTGCACAATCCGCATAGCACTCATCGATCTTTAAAAGCCCCGTTCCATAGGCTTCAATTAAATGCAAACGATAAAAAACATTCGCCAGATTTTTATTTCTCAGCATAGATACACCAAGCTTAATATCTGCCAAAGACAAGCCCTTTACCAACCCGCCTATCGTCACAAATTCTATCCTGTCATCAAAAATACTAATCAGCGTCGGTCCACCAATGCCATATTCCCGATGGATTACAGCATTCAATAAAGCCTCACGCACAGCCTCAGGTGGATAGTCCCGTGTGTCTACTCGTTCCAAGCCAGGAAATTCTGAACGTGTATAATTAAATTGATTAATATAAGCATAAGCATCTTCAAGCTGCTTGAACAACGAACCACTCAATTCTTTACGGTCGTGAAAAACAGTCTTTTTGCTACCCTCAAAAACTGCCAGCTTAATAATAGAAATGCATTGGTCAGAAAGCAGCATACCAAGATTGGAATAGGTTCCATCGGCACTAATTAGTTGCAAGGTGCGCTTCTGCGCATCGCCAAACTGCAAGTGTTTTTTAGCAAAGTATGCCTCTGCTTCTTTAAACGTCAGATTTTGGTTTAAAGAACGTGCTTCTTCATAAACGTCGCCACTCGATTCCTTAATCATTTGAAGAATGGCAGTCTCTGATGCAGGAACAGATGATGCCCCCTGTCTTACATACACTCCCGCTGGCCTAATTCCCTTATTAGCTAAATAATAAGGTCTGGCAACTCCTCGCTGAATTATGAGCACAACAACATGCTTATTCTCCATAAGCTCAGTATTGCAATCAACTGCTACTGTAATATCAGGTCGAATAGTATCACGAATCATGTTCATTACCTGCAGCATCACAGCATCCGGATTTTCTACCCCTTCCACGCTACCATCATCATTAATACCAATATATAATGTTCCTCCCTCAGTATTAGCAAACGCCAACACTGCGTATTTAATATCATCAGTATATTGACGCTTGAATTCTATATTCTTACCCTCTAACATAAGCTACCTCCTTGCTAATTACTTTTCTAATTATAATTATAAGAAGTTGTTAGATAAATAGCAAGAAAAATCGCTATGTCTACTAATTCCCTTAATTTGAAAAATCAACATGTAAAACTTCATTACGTATCATCACTTCAAAAAAATATATTAGGCCAGTGCTACAAGGTACATACATACCAATCACAAAATCTTTGACATAATTAAAAGCAAATATTTGTAGCCAATACGCAATGAAACCAACATCATTGATGCAGCTCAAAAACACCGTGCATGCAGCAAGAATTAGATAATCAAGAAGTCTTGTCTCACCGCCACTATATCTATAACGTAAATATCCTAACACAAGCATAACGACCACAAAAATAGCTAAAACTACAGCATAAAGCCATAATGCTTATCATAAATTTAAGCATATTACAAAGCTATACTATTACTATTTTCTAATAATGGAGAAAAAGAGCCTGCCTTTAAGCATTATCCTCTGAATATCTGTACCCAATAATATTCATACTCAGTATTTTCATCACAACAATAGCCAACACCCAGCTCCTTAAATACAGGATTTAAAATATTAGCCCTATGTCCTTCAGAATGCATCCATTGATCAACAACACCTTCGGGAGTACCTCTTCCCGCGGCAATATTTTCACCTAGAGTATTGTTTTTATTTTTTACAACAGAAAAGCATCTGCTGCCATCAGGTCTTGTATGCGACATAAGCTGCGTTATTTCAACAGCTCTGATTGCCGCACTATCCTGCAAATCAGCTGCAAGAGTTAAGGGAGCAACCCCAACCTTGCTGCGTTCGGTATTGCAAAGCTCCAATACTCTTACAGCAAAAGCAGGAGCATTCAGCGCCGGTTCGCCATGAAATTTTTTATTCTTATGATGAGCAAAAAGCTCAGCCAGCGGATTACGTCTTTTCTGCCAATCTCTCGCCTGCTTTTCCAAGGCATATTTACGCTGATTTACTACACGGTCACGTTGAGCAGCCTGTCTTTGTCTGGCTGCCATCGAATGCTTGGCAAAATCATTACTGCCTGCTGCCGCAGCACTATTTGTCATTGATATGACAGCGATAAAGCAAAACGCAATTAAGTATATTACAGTAAAAAACTTTTTCATTTCTCTCTCCATAAAATAAATTTATTATTCTGCAGTAAAGCTATGATTATCCTAAATACCCCATTCATCAACGGAATATAACAGGAAATCCTTTTCTGCATCTTCCTTACTGCTCACGCGCCACAACCATTGCCCGTCAGCAGCCAGGCGCTCATATTCTTCCGCCAAAGTATATGCCGGTGAATATTTTCCGCAAATACTGTTTATACGCTTTACTGTCCTTGCAGCCGCATCATATTCCTGCAAAAGCACATAAGCCAATAATCTCGGCAGCAAGGCTTCTGCTTCATTATATTTGTTTTTATTCTGTTCCAACAGCTTTAATGTCTGCTTCGCATATAAACAAGCTCTGCTTTTATAGTCCTCATAGTCGGGATAATAGCGGGCATCACCGGCATAGCAGGCTATGGCATACTGCAAATTTAACGTTACGCTGTCGGGATAATCTTTAAGCTGCTTCTCATATAGCGTGCATGCTTGTGCAAAGTAATTTTTTGCGTAACTCAAACCGCCGCGATGACGATAAATCTGCGCCGCCAACAGCCTATATTCCGCACTTTCCGTAATAATCGCCAGCGCAAGATTAATATTTTTTATCGCTTCCGTATATTTTGCATTTGCAGTCCGTTTATCTGTTGTCGCTCTGGCCTCCCTGTAAGCTGTCAGCGCCGCCCCTGCGTACTCATACGATTTATTGCAGCCGGAAGCATAAATTACTCTTCCCTGAGCATCGTACAAGCAATTATAGGCTGCAGCAGCTTCAGCATCCGCTTCGACATTATCAGCAATATTATTGGCCAAGCAAGTATTCATAGCGCAAGCACAGGATAAAACCAATACCAACTTTTTCAGCATAGCTCTCACCTTCTATCAGTAAAAAAGGAATGCCCTTTAATGCGAGCATTCCTTTCGTCATTGCCGTTTATTTTACAAAGGCAACTGCTTTATTTTCCAGCATACCGGATTTTTCATTAGCATATAAAATTTTATCGCCATCTTCTACACTAACAACAACGTTAACCGGATTTACGGAATTAGCACCACCGCGAACGCTCACAGCTTTTACAACTAAAGGATTGCTGCCTGCACGAGAATTAACGGTTGCAGTATGCAAATCGTTATAGTATTCTACCATGCCCTTGCTGATAGCAAAGTCCTTATCAATGTTACGCATGCCGTAAATCGCACGGCCGTTAACATCATAAATAACAGGAGAGAAGGTACCCTCCAAGCCTAAGCCGGCAGCATCTACAACAACACCGGTATAGGAAGCAGCTTCAGCCTGTACCTCCGGAGCAGGAGTGTAATCTTCGCTTATTGCAGGCGCTTCTTCAGGCAGAATTGTTTTTTGTGCTTCCGGTACAGCAATTGTTGCAACACTCTTCACGCCATACAGCGGAATAGCCATTCTGACGGTGTAGCTGCCATCATCATTGGCAGTTTCTTCAACTATGCGTGCACCCTTTACCAATGCGCTGATTTTAGTATTAACAATATCACTTTCAATTGCCAGATCACGCATAGTGGTTTCAGCATCAACCTGAACGCCTTTAATAATTTCTGCCAGTTGACGATAAGCATCAACAACGGCAGCACGGCGCGCAAGTGCAGTACCGCGTGCAGCAGGCACGTTTTCCGGCGGCAGGCCTACACCCCATGCTTCAACATCAGCCTCAGCACCCTTTTCCCAGTTTACAGACCCTTTAACATTTTGCTGCACATTTACCTGTACGGATACATCATCCGCACTTGCAACACCTGTTAAAGACATGGACAGGCCAAGTACGACAGCAGCGATTAAATTTTTCTTTGAATACATTGTTA
This sequence comes from Phascolarctobacterium succinatutens, assembly GCF_958453765.1. Lineage (GTDB taxonomy): Bacteria > Bacillota > Negativicutes > Acidaminococcales > Acidaminococcaceae > Phascolarctobacterium_A > Phascolarctobacterium_A succinatutens_B. Next base: position 109,918 of record NZ_CAUDZA010000003.1, read on the forward strand.
ACATCTCCTTAAATTACCTTTTTATTCAGTTCATCTACCATAGCATAAGCTGCCTTTTGGATAGCATTATGAACACTATCTTGAGTAACTTGAACTGTTCCAAACCGAATCGTACCGCCTACAACACCTTTAACTTTCGTATAGGTGCTTGCAGATTTGCCGGTACCCTTAGTCATATACAAAATATTACCGGTATCAGTATCCATGACTCTGCCGATTATATGTGCCTGCACAGTATTCTTTGTCAGGCCTGCTCCACCTAAACTGCCACCCGCTTCACTCAAACTTACGTTAGTAATATTGCCGCATAAAATATACTTTACATTAAGTAAAGCACCTATTTTTTTAGCAGTATCAGGATCTATAATACCAACCGTAGAAATAGCAGCATCATTAACTTGTCCCATAACAAAATCTTTCTCTTTTACCAGAAAGCATTTATCATCAACCAGACGGTCAATTATATATTCGCTTGTAACATATTCGGCATTATTTAAACTAATCTCTGCTTCAGTTGCTCCCGGTCTGGTGCCAAAATCCATAATAGCAATTTCACTATTTCTGTCAAGGGCCAAAGCGCTTCCAGAAACACTAAGTAATCCTGCCATTATTAACGAACTAATAAACTTCCTCATACAATAACACCTTATTTCAAAAACAGCTTACCTGCATTAACATCAGCAACAATAGCGTCGCTAATTTCTTGTGAAGCTTTATCCAACACCTTATATAACAGTTCTGAGGAAAGCTTGTCATCGCCCCAGCTAGCAGGAATATTCGCCATAGCAACACCAGCTAAACCACCTGCGCCAAGCAAGCCGCCTGCACCGGCAACAGTGAAATGGTCAGATTCTACTTTACTGGTACATTTTTTATACCAAACAACTTCGCCGGTAGCAGCCTTAATCAAGCGCAATTCACTCTGTAAACCAATAGAGGTCTTCTTGTTTTGTAATCCGCTTAATAATGGGCCTACTGGGCCAAGGAAACTGGATACTCCCGCCATACCAAGTGTAGAAGCTGCCATATTAGCATAACCAACAGCTGAATTGATATCCGTATTCATCCATTGACCTGTACCGATATTACAGATAGTTCCCTGAATAAGATATTCTGCACTATTGTTTCTGCCGATAGGAGCAGTAAGGTTCGGATCTACAATCTGTCCAACGGTTGCCGTTGCCATAGATTGCGCCATATTTTCCTTAAAGCCGGGGCCTTCAAACAAAGTATTATAATCGCCCCAGCTAATCGCACGACGTGCATTACGCAGTTCTGCTGCACGCTCATTATAAAGCATTTTTTCGATATCCTGATTTATAACTTTAGTTCCACGAAAATTCAGCTTACCCGTATTAACCAATTTCTCCATAACCAAATCGGATAACATTCCGGCAGAATCTACCTTATCAAATCTTGTATCATCTGTAAATTTCATCATTACACAGGTCGGAGTTTCCGCAAAACCAACAGACGCCGACACAACACTGCTTGCAGCCAAGGCTGCCAGCAATATAGCTACCTTTTTCATTTTCACTGCCCCCTTATTTATCCGCTGCCTTGCGTTTTGTAGTATCCTTCAGACCTTCCGGCAAGCTCAAATACTTCTTATCAGGTGTCGGAGAAAATTCGTCAATCTTAATAATGCAGCGTGTTCCGTCAAGTTCGCCCTTAGCGTTAGTATAATACGTTGCGGAAGCAATCTTCACTAAAGTATAACCATTGAAATAATATCTTACCGCTTCAAATACACCATTAGAATCGCTGCGATAGTCTTCATAGTTCAAGCCATTATTCAACCAGCCGGAACCAACATATCTAAATGATGGCATTCCGGCAGCTTTATTACCATCAGGCAACATAGCATTCAGCAAACGAGTCATATTTGCTGTACCGAAAGAATCGCCTTGTTCAAGGTTAGCAAGAATATTAAACTCTACCGCACTCACAGAACCCTTCTTTGTTCCACGATATACAAGCTTATCTTTATCGTAATATTTTGTATAGTTAAAAACTTCGTCCCCTTTTTGTAAACGGCAAGTGGCAACGCTCTTGACACCGGCACTTTCCAGATAGGCATTGCCAACGCCTATTTCTTCATATTTGTTATCTCCGTCACATACTAAAATACTTTGTGTGGGCTTATTAACAAACAAATCACTGGTACCGGTATCCATGCTGTTTTTACCATAAAGATTAATTCTGTCCTTATTAGTTGCACGTGCCTGCGGAGTAATTTCCTGATATTTAATTGTATAAGTCTTTCTCATCAACAAATTACGATAAGTATCAAGATTGCTTGCTTCACAAACAACACTAGCCATAGTACTTACAGCAACAGCCAAAGCTAATGTTACTTTACAAAATTTCTTTATTTTCATTTCGCCTCAGTCTCCTTTTTGCTGTAATTTTCTACCAAAACCGGCCTTTGCACCAGGTCATTGATATCACCCAGGCCAACCGCATAAACTTTGCAGCCTTCTGGGATATCGGTAATCTTTTCAGGAAGCTCACCGGTAATTTTGATATTCTTTATTTCATCTGCCTCGCATTCTTCTTCATTACCAACGCGAACCATAACCTTAATACTTTGCAGCTCACCTTTCTCCAAATCGTAAAGCATGTAGAAATTCTTTTTATACATTGGCTGACCGTTCATATTATTATAAGTAGTGGAATACTTGTCATAATTGAACTCTTTCTTGCCGAAAGTTTTCTTACCGCTTTCGATAAAACGCGGTGCTTTAAAACCGGTAAACGAATTAAACACATCATTAGGAGCAAAAGTTACTAATGCTTCCGGCAGCGCCAGCTTTACACGCACCATATTCCAACCAGCGGCAGGATCGATATTAGGATCATCCAGTTGGTTATAATACGCCATAGTTGCTTTCTTCTTGCTTTCAAATTGATAATACTTACCATCCTGATACAAGGTGCTCGGTACTTTCTTTTCGCCACCACCTAAAAATCCGGCAATTGCAAAAAGCGGATTGATAAAACCGAGAGCCGCCAATGCTGTATTAGGCTGGCTTTGCAGCATTGTATAATCCATACGCTTGCCGTTCTGCACTGCAAGAATCTTTTTAGCGTAATTATACTCATACTCAACATAATAATTACCGGATGACATAATATTTCTGTAATCTGCTGCTTTAGGCTGTTCTGCATAACAGGTTGCAGAAAGTGTTGCTAACGCAAGCGTTAGCGATAAAAGTTTTTTCATTGTGTAGACCTCCTAAATCACTTAGTATAAGCTGAAACTTTACCAAACCTATTTATAAAGTCAGATAACCCGACATATCTTTTTTGTATCAAATTATATTTTCCAGTATTGGGTTTCACAAAATTTGCATCAAAAATACATACAGTCTTTGTATTAGAATTGTAAGAAACAAAAATCATAGAATGTTGAGAAGTGTTGTTGCTTCTACAACCTTGCATAAAATCGCCTGGTTTAAGTGACTGGAAAAAGGTATGTAAATTATTATAGTTCGTATAGCTTAAAGAAGCTACTTCCTTTACACCAGGTTCTCTATTATAAATTACATATTTATTAGGCGTATAACCATAACCACAAATAGAACCATGCAATTGTTTAAAAATGTAATTTGCAAATCCTAAACATTCTTTACCCTTTAATACATTATAATTTCTGTTATCCCATTTTCTCCCAACCCAATTATTCATCAAAGAATTAAGAGTTTCATTATTAGGAGGAACTGACAATTCTTTAAATATCTCCCTCGTTACCCAACCTTCTTTCATACCACCACTATTCGTTTTATAACGGATATGGTACGAGCTTCCGGTTTCACCAAAAACAGTAACAGGATCTGCTGTATCTACGCGTCCTTTTTTCACTGTCAAATTTGCATTTTCAAAAACATCACAGTTACGCTTAGGCCATTCACGCCATTCATTATATCTTTCATCTTCACCCGGTTCCCTGCGTTCTAATTTCCACTTCTGCGCAGCAGAACCATTGTATTGGAATAATTGTATCTTGGTATTATTCGCACTGCTACCACCGGAAACATCTAAAACACCATTAACGTTTTTAGGCTGAATAATATAATAGCCATTACCTGCATCAAGGAATCTGAACTCCTGGCAAAAACCGCTATAATCCCATAAAGTTATCGGATTGCCATTTGCATTGGAGCCATTGTGGTTATTCAAAGCTAAACCAGAATTTTCTGCAGTAATTTTATAATACCCATTATTTAATTTAGTAACCTGCCATTTTTGATGGCTTTTCTGCTTATGATTCTGCGAATTCTTGCTATATATTACAACAGGTACACTACGGTCTTTGCTGGCATTTAAAACTGTAAGCTCGGAATTAGGCGCACACTGCGGCTGAATTGAATATAATCCATTATCCACATTTACAGGCACCGGAGCAGCAGAGGTCTGAATAAATCTCCATTTTTGATAATTGTTATTTTCTCTGCTCCAAACAACTACATTAGTCTGAGCAGCTGCACTGTTATTAGCACACGCTACAGCAATACCTTCCTTTGCCAATGGTTCAATGAATACTCCGGCATCGTTGTTACGTCTTATTGCTCTAAACTTTTGACATTTGCCGTTAGCTGCTTCTTTTTCATACTGCCATATATTACTGCCGTTACTTGTTTTTCCAAATCCTAAATCCACATAACCATTACAGCCTGTTCTAAGCGTAAAATAGCCATTACCAACATTATTAACGTAAAATCTCTGCGCTACACTACCATTGCTATTGTACAGCTTAATATTTACTTCGTTACCTTCTCTGGCGCCATCTACGTCAAGACGCATACGTTCATTAGCCAACGGAGCAATTTCGTACCAACCATTCTGTATATTAACGACTGTATAATTTTCAGCTACAGGTGGTTTCATGCTATTCAATTTTGTACGTAATTGTGATAAATCTGTTGACGTAAATTTCTTATCGTCGTTCATATCTGCATTATAATGATAAAAGCCAGATACCTTCTGTCCAATCACATATTGACTAAGCAATTTATAGTCTGCTTCGTCAATCTTGCCATCTCTATTTACATCGCCCTTTAAAATCGGTTTCGGAGGATTAAGAAAATTCACAAGCAGATTATAATCAACATAATTTATAATTCCATCATTATTCATATCTGCATCTTTTTTATTGATAGCTGTAGCACTATTTCGCAAATATTGTTCTAACAATTTTAAGTCATCACTATTAACGCTGCCATCACCATTTACGTCACCTTTTAATCCTGTACTGGAAATGGTACTAGAAACTGTATTTGAAGCATTTATCCATCCAATAGCTCTATACTGCCCTTTACCATACGAATATACCTGTTGCATACTTCCCTGTTGAGCTAATATTTTATAAGTGCGTCCCTTACCCATCGTATACATTACCTTAGATTTGGAAACATCAGTATATAAAGGCATAGGTGCTGTTGCAGTTTTTACCGCTAAACTATCCACTCTAAGAATATTTTGACCTGCGCTTAAATCAGAAGCCTTAACATAAATTTTTGTATCTTTATTTTGTTTATTAAAATAAGTCACCTGCGCAAATCCATTGCTATATACATAAACATCCAAAAAATAGGCATTGCTTTCACAATAACCAACTTCATTGACATTAAAATATCTTGCTATTTTTCCTGAAGTCAGTGATGTATATACAGGTATCTGATTTTTTATCGGGTTAGCAATCAAAACATTTAAAACTTCTCTAGGTTGAGCTACCTTAGCTGATGCATTAGCTTCATTAGCGTTATAATTATAACCACCGGTACGTGCATTATATATATTAGCATTAGGATTTGCCGTGGTAATATTCAACCCACTAGCATATACTTCCATAGAACCGCTAATAAGCATAGTCGTTAACAATGCTAAGATTTTTTTGTTATTTTTCATAATCACGCAACTCCTTATCTTCTACGTCTTGCTGTACCATCCATCTTAGCCAAAATGCCCATCTTGCCATATACTAAATCATCGGCAGCTTTAGCAATAGCATTATGTACTTGCTCTTGGCTTACATTTTCTGTGCCAAACTTTACAGTATGAGTAGTTCTATTACTAGACGAATCAGTTCCATCTGCATCATAATAAGAATCACTGCCAGTTTTTAACTGTTTCCATTTTATTTCATTATAGGTACTAGTCGATTCGCCTTTACCTCTTGCAGCTAGAACAATACGGCCTGTTTCAACATCAATAAAACGAGCAACAACATTTGCGATAACTGTATGCTGATTATTGCCAATACCACCAATCGTATTGTTATCATAACCTATAGTTTTTTCTTTCAAGCTACAGCCAACAACACTGCCATATAATATGTACTTAACACCCGTTAATCTGCCAATCTGTACAGCAGTTGCAGGATTAACCATTCCCGTCAGATTCAAATGATGTTCACTCATAATTGCCTGCATCTGTTCACGTTCGATAATAGAAAATCTATCACTATCAAGCAAAGCATCAAGCACATAATCCGACGCTACTCCAGCATCGGTCAAAGAAATTTGTCCTTGTACTCCTGAATCTGCATTAGTAGAAACCGAAGCATGATTACTAAACGGCATAATAGCTATATTCGGATAATTCCCCAATCCTGCAAAACATGTTGAACTAATCAACACGCTCACCAACAAAACAACTTGCATCAAAATTTTTCTCACTATCACGCATCTCCTAATCATTTATCAGCTTTCCTATATTTTTTAGGAATTTCAAATACGGACATATCCGGTATTTCTGTAGAAAATTCCAGCACATCTCTTAATCTGCTCAACTTCAACTCATGCTCATCATCATAAAAATTAAACGCCATAAATTTCAGTTCTTTGGTATCTGTATCAAAGAAAAACCAATGCTCTATTTTATCAGAGCCACCATATTTATACATTTCAGCTATGTAATCTTTGCCAAACAGCTTGACTAAATTACATCTTTCCGGAAGCTTTACACCATTCTTTTTATCAGTTAAATACATCACAGAATCACCATACAAATAGCTGTACTCATGTATACCAAATTTCTGATGTCCACTTTTATCTGGTTCGCTATTTATACGCTTATTTTTTTCATATCTGAAGCCGTCAATCTCTAGTACCTTTTTCACAACCTTTTTCTTGCCTTTTGTTTCTAGATAATAGCTTGCGCCATTATTGAAAGCAGCAGTAATATATTCTAAATCGCCGCTAAAACCTGTTTTAAAAATGTGTTTACCACCGGGATTAATAAAATTTTTGTTTTCTACTGTCTTTAAATACGATGTCCCTTTAACAGAAAATTTTTGTCTATACGCTTCCGAAGGTAATTCGCCCTTATAAACATTACCTATCTGCAAATCAGCTGACCGCGCCCAAGAATGTACATAATGCTCTTGCTGATACTTTGCCTGACTGGTTGCAATCGAAGAAATAACGGAACCCAGAAAACCACCAAATCCAGCTTCGGCTTTCGGCATAGCACTCGCGCTAAATAACATGCTTGCCGTTAATACACCACAAATCATTTTCTTCACAAACATCTACCCCTTTGCTAATTAAAATTTTAAAACGCCTTTTTTCATATCCTCACTCATCTGTTTCATCACTTTTTTACTGATTTTTTCCAGTGCTTCCACAAACAACTGATTATTAAGCTCATCTGATCCGATGGCAACACCTTTGTATTTCCATAAACTTTCCTTGGAAGCTCCTCTTTGTTGCGTCAACCAAATAACCTCACCGGTATCAGCTTTAATCAGACGAATAGTGACAACAGCATCAAGATACGGAGCTTTGTAGGAAAAATCATATGCTGGGAAAGGTGACATAAAGCTGCTTTCACCTGTGCCAAGGTAATCTATTGAACCATGCAGTAAATACTCGGCATGATGTGCTTCTCCTAAATATTTTGTTTTATCAGGATTAGCCTTGTCTCCTATTCTTTGCAAACAGGCTTGTCCTGCAACACCATCATAGATGGCATCAAAATCATCTGAGCCAACAATATTATCTACATTTGTACCATTCAAACTCTGCTCCGCGATAACAGCTTCCTTCACTGTGCTGCGTTCCATTAAATCAATTTCAGAGAAATTCATTATATCGGATAGCAGCAACTCCTCCATAACTCCTGCTGTCTGCCAACTTTTGTACGGAGTATTATCATCAAACGATATAATTACCATGCTAACATTAGCGAAGCAAATTGAAGAAATGCTCATACACAGTATTAGAACTTGTAAGGTTTTACTTATCTTCATTACCAAATCACCAACTACATCTTCACATCAAAGCGCTTGCTATTTACATTGTTGTCAAACTGCTTAAATTCCACAACAACTGCCTTAGCTTCATCGAATTGATAGTCACCAAAGCCATCATTTTTTACCATCTGCTTATGTTGATTCTTTATGCACATTTTAAGCTGTCCATCTGCATAGCACATACGCAAAACACCAGCTATAGGCTCAACCAAATCATAATCGTCATAATCATATACAATACCATTTTTCTGCCACTTGCCGCTTTGCTTATATTGAACCTTATACCGTTTCAGTTCTCCGGTAGCTTCTGTTATCGGTCCCAGCATAGAGAATATTTCGTCATGTATTCCCTGTATCTCATTATGATATGATTCAAAAACCATAGCTGGTCCAAACCAACGTTCCATAGTACTTTTATCCCAACCTATACTATCAACATCTATGGGCTTTTTACTGAATGTATAATGGTAATACTCTTTTTGCGGTTCGTTATAGCGTTTGAGTAAATAGTAGTTTTGCTTTTTTTCTCCTGTCTTTTCAACATATATATGAATATATTTTTTATCACCTAACTGCGCCAAAACAGCTTCTTTACGCAAGCTTTCCTGCTTCTCATTGATGTGATTGTTATAGCTCACGTTACTCACAATTTCATAATTGCCACTGCTAATTAAATTAATATAATGTTGTATAGAAATCTGTTGAGCACTACAATTATTACTTGCTAGTATACAACACCCAGCAACTATTAAATATTTCAAGAAGCAACCCATCTACTCTACCTCAAATTCTTCGATTGCATAATCATCAATCACATTAAAAATGCTATCATCTTCTAAGTTATGCAAATTATTAACCTTATTTAAAAAGTCAAAATGCTTGTCTTTGTTGCAATCGTAATATTGTTTGCTTATAGCATCTGAAAAGCAGATTAACGCCCCATCTTTGTAAAATAACTGATAGTACCAAGTTTCACCAATCGGCGAACCATATTCATTTGTTTTTTGATAAGTATAAGTTTCACAAATCGTATCTTGCCCCATAGTATGTTTGGGTTCAGAACTTATTAGCGTAACTGCCCCTGTTTCCTCTGCTGGAAACAAAATACTATTAAATATCGTCGGAATTATCATATTCACGCACATTATTTGTGACAATCTAGGCTTATCATTGATTTTTTCAGCAGTTGTCCAATAGCCACAAGCATTATATCTATCTAAAGCATAGATTTTTCCATCTTTGATCACATTGATATCTTCATTTTGTATGTCGACAATACTGCTATTATAAAAATAACCAAAACTCAACGGAAACATTTGCACATTCGCTATAACACTTTCACGATATGAACTCAACTCTTCAGCAGTCAATTTTCTGCCATAAGAAACTGCTTTTTCTTTTCGGGTACCGAAATCATTACGTTGGTAATATTTGTTATCACCTTTTTGTGCGTAAATAAATTTATCAAGATTCTGTGAAGCACTCCACATACGGGGTTTTTGGTTCTTCGCAATTTCACCTTTAGCATCTTGTCTTGTTACCTGATATTCAATATAAAAGCTACCATCTGCATACTTCTGCTTTAAAGCATCTGTATAGCTTGCACTAACACTAGCCATAATACTAAAACTCAATAGCACCATACCAATAACTTTTCTAACATTCATTTCTAATACCTCATTAAGATACAAGCAATTCCATCGTATTATTCGTTATACCTTCATTAAATAACCCTAAATGGCTCTTTTCCTTCAGCATTCTCAGTAAAACATGCAGCTGCTGATTGCTTTCAATATCAATAACCGCTTTACCATTCTGATATTCGCGCATATATACACTCTGTACACCTTTGAGCTTTTGCAAATCCGTAACCAGCTCTTCCAGCTTTTCATCATCATTCACAGACGCAATTATCTGCAGACCATCAAAGGCTTTTGCTGCTTTTTTTCTTAATATCTTCCCTACTTCAACAGCAGCATTGGCAGAAGCATTTCTTAACGCTTTATTATTTGCTGTATTTTCAGAAATATCTATTCCCTGGCCACGTACAGAAAAGGTTCCCTGTATGTTACCTGTAGCTAGCATTATAACTTTACCGGTAATATCAGCAGTCCCCCGTACAAGCTGCGTATCTGTCGCCGTTCCATCCTGCTGCATAAGATTTATCTTTGCTGCATCTACATTACTTTGTGCAAGTACCAGCACATCCACGCCAAGAGAGCTTGTATCTCCTATTAAGTTGGTATCGCCATTATAAAGACTGCTCAGCAAAGTTGAATTTCTCAGCTTTGCCACTATATTGGCATCCATAACATGAGAAAATCCCATGCTTAACAGCTGGCTATTTACGGATTCTTCCGTGATATCATCGTAGCTTTTTTCCGGGGAACCGTACTCGCTCACTGTCGCATTTTTAAAAACCACTACACCAATCCGCGGATCTCCCAAGGCTTTTATCATTTCAATGCGGTTCATCAGCTGCGAATTGGGGTTGGTATTGACATCAATCTTCGCACGGACATAATAGCTGCCATTTCTTTTACCTTCATCAATTACACGCACATCCGTAATGAAGCCAACGGATTTAGCATAAATTTCATCACTTACCACCGAAACCTGACTCACCAAGGTTTCGGAATTAATATATGTACCCACAACCTGCTCTACTGCATTACGTTTGGCATCGCGCAACGCACTGTCCCTGTCTTCACCGACACCGGAAACATCAGCAATCTGCGCATATGTAATATTATTCAATGCCAACAAAAGCATAGCTGTTACAACCTTCCATCTCATTATAAATCTCTCCCTCCGATGTATATCTCTAATACCCGTTTTATCCCCCCACTACACAATAGCGTTTCTACGAAGTACTTGTCTATTAGTTCGCAAAGCATCGCCATATAGGGGTATCTCTTATCAATTCTCTTATATATCATTACAAAACTTCCATCATACTTTTAATTTTAACCAAATTGACATACATCTAACACATGTGACAACTTTTGTGACAGGCTTTTTGCATATTCAAGACTTTATTATTGTCACAAATTCGTCTATAATATAAATATTGATGATGAACTATTTTAGGAAGGGTTTTGCTTATGACATTATTTGCGGATACGCTCAAAAAGTATCTGGATACAAAAAATACAACAATTTACACTATTTCAAAAATTAGCGGTGTAAACAGAACAATGATACAGCACATGAAGGTTGGTAAGCGTATGCCTTCGAATGTTGCAGACGTAACTGCTATTGCCAAAGCCATGATGCTCAACCCCAGTGAAACAGCAGAATTACTGCGCGCCTATCATATATCACATATGGGAGAAGAAAACTTTTTCCGTCGTGAGCACGTCAGCAAAATCATCTCCAGTTTTTACGATATGAATTCTGCCGACGAGCTTGTGATTCCCACAGGTGTGCAGGATATGCTTGAAATGAATGAAGCTCTGAAAATAATCAACGGTCAGGGCAATATCAATCGCATTTTAAAAGCTGTTTTGGAAATTGAAGCCAATAAAAAAACAGGCCATATCAAATTAATGGTACAACCTGAATATCAATATATTTTTGATTGTCTTACTTCCATTGATTTTAACCGCAACAATACGCTTGTGGAAGCTATCATCGTTTTTGACAAAAACGAAGGACATAAAGGCACCACCTATAATCTTAACATCCTGCAAAAGCTTGTGCCTATTTTATTTCAATGCGAGGTTTTCCATCCTTACTATGTTTATGATAATGTTGATACATTGTTCAACAACACCATTATGCTGCCGTTTAAAATCATCACCAGTGATTTTGTTTTAACAATATCCTACGAACAGGATAAGGCAGTTCTCTATCATTCACAGGATATGGTTGCACTTACCTGTGATACCTTCCAAAAAAGCCTCAGTGTTGCTAATCCTATCTGCCAAGCCTTCCATCCTACGCCGGAGGAATATTTGCAGTCTACCTTCCTCAGCGACGAGGAAGTAAACTCTGAAGAAGTGCATGAGCTTTTTTACCAGCCATGCTTTCCCAGCTTCTGCCCGGAAGATATACTTATGGACAGATTAAACAAGGATATTATACCGGCTGAAATGCAAGGTGTTATTACTGCTTATTTTGACAAGATCCGTGCACAATACAGCACACATCATGTTTCTTTTACGTTGGAGGGCTTAAACCTCTTTATGGAAACAGGACGCGTAACAGAAATCCCTGATTTCATGTACACCTACTTGACTCCGCCACAACGCATGACGCTTTTAAAGAACATTATCAACAGCGTTGATGATGGCAGCTTCAGCCCAAGGATTGTGCGCAGCGAAAAGCTTTCCGTACCGTCACCCATCTGCATTTGCGCGCCAAGCGAGCAAAATATTATTATATATTACTTCAGTCCCAATAAAGGACAGTATATCTTCCATCTGCAGGAATTAAGCCTGGTACATGCATTCCATGATTTTCTGGTTTATCTTCCGGAAAGCAGTATGGTTTATTCCGAAGAGGAATGCAAAACGCTGCTGCATGCTGTCTACGATAAATACAAAAATATCTATAATTAAAAATCAGCCCACACAAAAACCCCCTCACAGCTTCCTGTGAGGGGGTTTGCCATATCCTATGCAATTTTACATTTCCGAGAATTGGTCCTTGCCTACGCCGCAAAGAGGGCAAACCCACTCTTCCGGTACATCTTCCCAGGCAGTGCCTGCAGCAACGCCGTTATCGGGATCGCCAACCTCAGGATCATACACATAACCACAAACATCACATACCCATTTTGCCATTAGCTTCGTCCTCCTCTTGCCATAGCCTGCGCTTTTAAGAAAGATAAGCGCGAGCTACATAATAATTATTATTTTTGACCTATAATTATTATAGCATAGTATGCGAGGATATTCTGCAAAATAGCTGTGAACCTTTTTATTGCAGCGCCTGCTGCTTTTCCGGCAAATCCAGGCGGAAGAAGTCGTACAGTGTCTGCGCCGCCGCATGGTTCATGCCTTCTACCGCAGCAAGCTCTTCAACGCTGGCTGCACGCATAGCGTCCAACGTTTTGAACGCCTTCCACAGCTCCTGACGTCGCTTGGGACCGATGCCCTCCACATGGTCGAGCACGGAAACAAGGTTGCGCTTACCGCGCAGCTTGCGGTGGTAGGTAATAGCAAAGCGGTGCGCCTCATCGCGGATGCGCTGGATGAGGTGCAACGCAGCGCCTTCACGGTCCAGCATTATGCTTTCGCTTTGGTGCGGCTTAAAGATTTCCTCCTCGCGCTTGGCCAGGCCTACAACCGGCAAATCGTCAAGGCCAAGGCCGCGGATAACCTCCAGCGCCGAGCTCAGCTGGCCCTTGCCGCCGTCGATAACCACCAGGCTTGGCAAGTCCTCATAATCTCTGTAACGGCGGTAGACAACCTCCTGCATGGATTTGAAATCATCAGGCTTGCCTTCTGCCGAAACAATTTTATATCTGCGGTAGTCTTTTTTGCTGCTTGTGCCGTTGCGGAACACAACCATGGAAGCAACGGTTTCGCTGCCCTGCGTATGGCTGATATCGAAGCAGTCCATGCGCTCCAGGGGATGCTCCAAGCCCAAGGCCTGCTGCAGCTCTTCGGCTGCCTGCAGGTCATTTTTCAGCGACAGGCTGCCCTTACGCAAGCGTTCATTCAGCAGCTTGACGGCATTTTCATTCGCCAGCTTCAGCAAATCCTTTTTCACACCGCGCTGCGGCAGCAGCAGCTCCACCCTTCGCTGTGCCTTGTCTGCCAGCCAGGTTTCAATAAGCTGCTTTTCGTCCTCCTCAGGCAGGTACGGCAGCACCACTTCCTTGGGAATAAAGGTCGCTTCGTTATAATATTGCTTCACAAAGGCTGTCATAACCTCCTGCGGCGTATCGCCGCCGTCGGGCATAAAGAAGTTATCTCTGCCGATGAGCTTGCCCTTGCGCACGAAGAATAACTGCACGCACAGGCCTGTCATATCCTGCCCCAGGCCGAAGATATCCATATCACCACCGTTATTGGTAACAGCCTTCTGCGCCTCGTTCAGACGTGCCACAGCCTGCAGCTGGTCGCGTAGTCTGGCAGCCTCCTCAAAGGCGTAGTTATCCGCTGCCTCCTGCATCTGCTGCTTCAAATCACGCTCCAGCTCCGTGGTGCGTCCGTCCAGCACCATGCAGACGGATTTTATCATCTTGTGATAATCCGCCTTGCTGATGTAACCGGCGCAGGGCGCAAGACAACGCTTGATGTGGTAGTTCAGGCATGGTCTGTCCACGTTCATTTTGCGGCAGGTACGCAGCGGGAACATGCTGCGCAGCAGCTTTACCGTGGCATGCATGGCGCCGGCGTCGGCATACGGTCCGTAATAACGGGCACCGTCGCGCAGCTGTCTGCGCGTCACATATAAACGTGGGAAATCCTCCTGCAGCGTAACCTTAAGATAGGGATATGTTTTATCATCCTTCAGGCTGATGTTGTAACGCGGGCGATATTTTTTGATCAGGTTGCACTCCAGAATCAGTGCTTCTACCTCACTGGAGGTAACAATCGTTTCAATCTCCGCTATTTTGGCCACCATCGCCTTCACCTTCGGCGTATGGCTGGCCAGATTACGGAAGTAGCTGCGCACGCGGTTTTTCAGCACTACGGCCTTTCCTACATAAATAACCTTGCCGGAAGCATCGTGCATCAGATAAACGCCGGGCTTTTTCGGCAGTACGGCCAAGGCATTTTTTATATTGTCGCTAAAGCCTGCGGCTAATTCTGTCATACATACCACCCGTTCTTTTTCGCCTTCGCCAGCTCCTGCTTGATGTACTGTCCGGTGTAGGATTTTTTGACCTTCGCTACCTCCTCCGGCGTACCGCTGGCCACCAGAGTACCTCCCTTGTCGCCGCCCTCGGGACCGAGGTCGATAATGTAATCCGCCACCTTGATAACGTCCAGATTATGCTCGATGACGATAACGCTGTCACCGCCTTCTACAAGGCGCTGCAGCACATCCAGCAGCTTGTGCACGTCCGCAATATGCAGGCCTGTCGTAGGCTCGTCCAGAATATACACCGTGCGTCCCGTACTGCGGCGCGAAAGCTCTGTTGCCAGCTTGACGCGCTGTGCTTCGCCGCCGCTCAGCGTCGTTGCTGCCTGTCCCAAATGAATATAGCCAAGGCCTACGTCCTCCAGCACTGCCAGCTTGCGGTAAATGCGTGGCTGGTTCTTGAAGAACTCGCAGGCCTCGCTCACTGTCATATCAAGAACCTCAGCGATGGATTTGCCCTTGTAATGCACCTCCAGCGTATCGCGGTTGTAGCGTGCACCGTGGCAGACCTCGCAGGGAACATACACGTCCGGCAGGAAGTTCATTTCTATCTTATTCATGCCGTCGCCCTTGCAGGCCTCGCAGCGTCCTCCCTTTACGTTAAAGCTGAAGCGTCCTGCCTTATAGCCGCACAGCTTGGCCTCGTTGGTCTGGCTGAAGAGCTCACGGATAAAATCAAAAACGCCGGTATAGGTTGCGGGATTGGAGCGCGGTGTGCGTCCGATTGGGGACTGGTCGATGTTGATGACCTTATCCGTATATTCTATGCCCTCGATGCTGTCATGTTCGGAAGCACGCAAGCGCGCACCGTTGAGCTTGGCAGCCAGGGAGTTATAGAGAATATCATTTATCAAAGTGGATTTGCCGCTGCCGCTCACGCCTGTTACCACGGTAAAGACTCCGAGCGGAATGCTGACATCAATATTTTTGAGATTGTTGGCGCGGGCACCGTGAATCGTCAGCATCCTGCCATCGCACTCACGGCGATGCTTAGGAACCGGGATAAATTTGCGGCCGCTAAGATAGGTACCGGTAACGGATGCAGGCACCTGCTTAATTTCTTCCACCGTACCCTGTGCCACCACTTCACCGCCATGCTCGCCTGCTCCCGGACCGATGTCGATAATCTGGTCGGCAGCATACATAGTTTCCTCATCATGCTCTACGACAATCAGCGTATTGCCCAAATCACGCAAATGCTTAAGCGTTTCCAGCAGCTTACCGTTATCGCGCTGGTGCAGACCAATGCTCGGTTCGTCCAGAATATACAGCACGCCTGTCAGGCCGCTGCCTATCTGCGTTGCCAGACGGATGCGCTGCGCTTCGCCGCCGCTGAGCGTACCGGCGCTTCTGTCGAGCGTCAGGTAATCAAGGCCTACGTCATTGAGGAACTGCAGGCGTGCCATAATCTCCTTCAAAACCTGATGCGCAATTATTTGCTGCTTCGGCGTCAGCACAAGCTTTTTAAAGAACTGCAGGCAGTCGCGCACCGTCAGCGCCGTAACCTCGCAGATATTTTTACCGCCGATAAGAATCGACAGAGCCTCTGGCTTCAAGCGGCTGCCGTGGCAGGCAGCGCAGGGAGTGCTCGTCATAAACTCCTCCAAATCCTGACGCATAGCATCGCTGAAGGCTTCACGGTAACGACGGCGCAGCACGTTCAAAATACCGTCAAAGGTTGTGTTATGCTCCTTGACCTCACCCTGCAGATTTTCGTACAGGAACTTAAACTTGCTCTCGCCGGCACCGTCCCACAAAAGCTGCTGCATCTCGGGCGTCAGCTCATTCCATTTGGTGTCGTAGCTATAGCCATAGGCAGCAAGAACAGCGCCCAGCTGCTTCATAAAATAGGAATTCAGATTGTTGCTGAAGCAGGCAATGCACCTGTCGGCAAAGCTCTTGTCAGCGTCAGGAACTATCAAAGCCTTGTCAAACTCCATATGCATGCCAAGACCTGTGCAGTCCGGGCAGGCACCGAAGGGATTGTTGAAAGAAAACAGGCGCGGTTCAATCGCCGGCAGGCTGATGCCGCAGTCATTGCAGGCAAAATGCTCGCTGAAAAGCTGTGTTTCAGTTGCTTCTCCCAGCGTTGCCACCTCCGCAAAGCCGTCTGCCAGCTTCAGCGCCGTTTCCACGGAGTCCGTCAGACGCTGCCTGATGCCGTCGCGCACTGCCAAGCGGTCAATAACTACAGAAAGGCTGTGCTTTTTATTTTTCTCCAGACGTATATCCTCGTCCAGCGTGTGCACCTCGCCGTCGATATACATACGCACATAGCCTGCACGCCGCATATCGTCGAGCACACGCATATGCTCACCCTTGCGCCCGCGCACCAGCGGCGCCATCACCATAAAGCGGCTTCCCTGCGGCAGCTCCAGCACCTTGTCGACTATCTGCTGCACGCTCTGCTGCTCAATGAGCTTGCCGCATTTAGGGCAGTGCGGTTCACCTGCGCGTGCGAACAAAAGACGCAGGTAATCGTATATTTCCGTGACCGTACCTACGGTAGAACGCGGATTACGGCTTGTTGTCTTCTGGTCGATGGAAATTGCCGGACTCAGGCCTTCGATGTAGTCCACATCCGGCTTGTCCATCTGTCCCAAAAACTGGCGGGCGTAGGCCGAAAGTGATTCCACATAGCGGCGCTGGCCTTCGGCATAAATCGTATCAAAGGCCAGGCTGCTTTTGCCGCTGCCGCTGAGACCTGTGATAACTACCATTTTATTGCGCGGTATTTCTACCGTTATATTTTTCAGGTTGTGCTGTCGCGCACCCTTTACAATTAAAAATTCTTGCATATTTTTTACCTCTGTTAACAAAAGGCAGAAGCTGCTCCAGCTGCTGCCGGCGATAGTATGTTTATATTATAGCACACTGCTAGGATAAACGCAGTAAAATAAAAACCACCTCAGCCTCAAGCCAAGGTGGTTCAGCAAGCAAATATTATTTGGTTCTATAATAAGTGTTGGGGTATTGACTTGGATTAAGTCAATACCCCAAC